>NZ_BAAAGE010000001.1:1194712-2177414 GCF_039523995.1 Aquimarina litoralis | reverse complement strand
ACCACAAGGTGACCAAGGTGTAACGGGTGCACAAGGACCACAAGGTATTCAAGGTGTAACGGGAGCTCAAGGACCACAAGGTGATCAAGGTGTAACAGGTGCGCAAGGACCGCAAGGTGTAACAGGACCGCAAGGTATTCAAGGTGTAACAGGAGCTCAAGGACCGCAAGGTATTCAAGGTGTAACAGGAGCTCAAGGACCGCAAGGTATTCAAGGTGTAACAGGAGCTCAAGGACCGCAAGGTGACCAAGGTGTAACGGGTGCACAAGGACCACAAGGTGACCAAGGTGTAACAGGTGCACAAGGACCACAAGGTATTCAAGGTGTAACAGGAGCTCAAGGACCGCAAGGTGATCAAGGTGTAACAGGTGCACAAGGACCGCAAGGTGATCAAGGTGTAACAGGTGCGCAAGGACCACAAGGTATTCAAGGTGTAACGGGAGCACAAGGACCACAAGGTATTCAAGGTGTAACAGGTGCACAAGGACCACAAGGTATTCAAGGTGTAACAGGTGCGCAAGGACCACAAGGTGACCAAGGTGTAACGGGAGTACAAGGTCCACAAGGTGACCAAGGTGTAACGGGAGCACAAGGACCACAAGGTGATCAAGGTGTAACAGGTGCACAAGGACCACAAGGTGACCAAGGTGTAACAGGTGCACAAGGACCACAAGGTGACCAAGGTGTAACAGGTGCACAAGGACCACAAGGTATTCAAGGTGTAACGGGAGCACAAGGACCACAAGGTGACCAAGGGGTAACAGGTGCACAAGGACCACAAGGACTTCAGGGACCTCAAGGTAATCAGGGACCACAAGGCGCACAAGGACCTACCGGTGCACAAGGTATACAAGGACCTACAGGAAGTGTTCCTAGTGGTGGTGGTTTAGATGTTATCTGGGCCGAAGAAAGTGGAGGATTAAATGTAGGGACAGGTTCAGGATTCCAATTCTCATTTGGTAACGGTGCCACCAGTCAATCTGGTGTAGTTGTGGGATATGAGTCAGTAGCTACTAAGCTTTCTTTCTCAAGTAGAACCGCAGCAACAGGAACTATAGAGTTATATGTAAATGGTGTTGCAACAGGTAGAACAATTACCGTGACATCAGCTACATCGAGTATAGTTAATATCACACCGTTATCGTTAGTAGAAACCGATAGAGTGACCTTTAGAACTATTGCTGATGATGGTGCTGCAAGAGGTTCACAAATTGTAGTTGGTGTCGTTATACAGACTGACGGAGTTACCGGACCGCAGGGACCTGCAGGAGATCCTGCAACTGATGATCAAGATCTTTCATTAACTGGAAATATTTTAAGCTTAACAGGGGACCCAACTCCTACTCCAGTGATCGATCTATCAACTTACTTGGATAATACTGATGATCAGACAGCATCAGAAGTTAATTCTGACACTCCTGTAGATGTTGATGGAGATGGTAATACAGAGGCAACAGTAGAAGACGTTATTCAGGATATAGCTCCTATTACGTCTAAAGCTGCAAGAATATTCTATCCTCCATCTATCGCAATCGATGCGAGTGTATTATCAGCAAATCCAGCTGCGCCAGGAGATGAAAGTATCAATTTATATCAACAGTATATAGATCAATTTACGTTAGCAAATGCTGCTACCTCTGCATCAAGTGCAGGTTCACCAGGAGCAATACCGACATATCTAGCAAATGAATTATACTATTATGTAACGTTTTATGATCCTACAGTTTTTGCTAACGTAGCAATAGACGCTAATGGAGTTATGACGTATGACATTATAGGTACTCCTTCTGACTTTAACTCACTAATTAATGTAGTTTTCGTTGTAAGGTAATTAAGTTATAGAAGGTTTAATGAATTTAACACACAAAACATATTACCTGTTCTTAGTGCTTTTAATAGCATTGCCAAACATCCATTTGTTTGGTCAAGATACCTTTTTGGATGATTTCAACCCAGCTAACTACTCTGGAAATGATGGAACTCAAAACTGGAATGGTGATTGGGTAGAAAATGATTTTGGCGGAACAAATCCTGCAGGAGGAAGAATACTAATAAATAGTAATCAATTAAGGTTTCGGAATTTTGATGCCGACTTAAACCTGTATATTTTAAGAGATGTAGACTTATCCGCTTATTCAGCTGCAGTACTTACGTTTGATTATAATAGAAGTAGTGGAAATGAAAGTGTTGGAGCATTCTTTCTCAATACAGCAACCGGTTTTTATGATTTAGCGGTAGCAACCCCTACTGGTGGAGCAGCTACTGGAAGTCTAAGTTTTAATATCCCTGCAGCATATATAAACGCAAGTTCATCCTTACTTTTCTTTTCTAATAGTGGAAACTGGGGAGGTAGTGAAACTGTTTTTATTGATAATGTTCTTATTACTGCAACCGGGTCTACCCCAGAAATCTCCATTAACGACTTAGCTGTTAATGAAGATGCAGGAACCCTTGATCTTACAGTTACTCATTCTGGAGGAACTACTGCAGGAAGTTTTACTATTGATTATAGTACTACCAATATATCTACAGTAGCAGCAGATTTTAATGGTAGTACCTCAGGTACTATTACATTTACTGGAACCAGTTTAGGAACTCAAACCATTTCTATTCCTATTTTGGATGATACCATAGCTGAAGCTGCAGAAACTTTTTCTGTTAATTTAAGTAACCCAAGTGATGGTTCTGTATCCATAACAGACTCTCAAGGAATTGGAACAATCAATGCCAGTGACGCAATATCCATAACGATTGATAATATTTCGGTGAGTGAAGCAGACGGAACAGCCACTTTTACTGTAACTTCTTCAGGAGGTTCTTTACCAGGTGGGTATACCATAGATTTTACCACTGCAAATAATACTGCTACGATTGCGGATAATGATTATACTGCAACAGGTGGTTCTTTAACATTTTCTGGAAGTTTAGGAGAGACCGAAACCATAACTGTACCTATCTTAGAAGATACAGATATTGAGGGTACAGAAACTTATTTCGTCAATTTAAGTAATCCTAGTAGTGGCTTTGTTTCAATCACCGACAATCAAGGTTTAGGAACAATTGAAGATAATGATGCAGGAATTAGTATTAACGATGTATCAGTTAATGAAAATGCTGGAAATATAACATTCACTGTTACTCTAACAGGCTCAGTTTCTGGTGGATTTAATGTTGAATATGCTACTTCAAACAACACCGCCACTGCACCTAGTGATTACACTGCTACTATAACTCCAAACCCTACTCTAAGCTTTTCCGGTACTGATGGAGAAACTGAAACGATTACAATTCCTATTATTGATGATAATATTGTAGAACCAAATTCAGAAAACTTTTTAGTAACACTAAGCAACCCAAGTGTTGGATCAGTTACACTATCAGATGCCCAAGGAATTGGAACTATTACTGATGATGATGATGCTAACATAAGTATTAATGATATTTCTGTTAACGAAGCAGCTGGAACAGCAACGTTTACAGTTACACATTCAGGTGGAGGAAATATTTCTGGAGGATTTACCATAGAATATGCGACTGCTAATAACACAGCTGTTTCTCCTGGTGATTTTACAGGAACAGGATCACCTAACCCTACCCTTTCCTTTTCAGGGACCAGTGGAGAAACTGAAACTATTGTTGTTCCAATTATTAATGATATTGATGTAGAAGGAACAGAAACTTATTTTATAAATCTTATTAGTTCTAGTAATTCCTTAGTAACAATTACAGACAATCAAGGTTTAGGTACCATTATTGATGATGAAGCACCTTTTATTATAACAGATACAGTAACCGATAATACCTGTAGTGGGATTTTTGTAGATAGTGGCTCTGTAACCGGACAATATAGTAATAACGAAACGATCACCTACACTCTTTGTCCAGATACTCCAGGAAGTTCGATAGTTTTAAACTTCACTTCTTTTGATGTCGAAGATGGTTTTGACTTTTTACAAGTATATGAAGGTACAACCACTACCACACTGATTGACACATATGATAATGGCAACATTCCAACCTCGATAGTATCAACGGATCCTTCAGGATGTTTAACTTTTATCTTTGACTCCGATGGTTCTGTTACCGGAAATGGTTGGCAAGCTACTATTTCGTGTAGTTCTTCTTCAAGTTTTGTAACAGTTAATAATGTTACTGTTAATGAAAATGCTGGCACTGCTACGTTTACTGCTACTCACACAGGTGCAAATGTACCTGGTGGATTTTCTGTAAGCTATACCACACTAGATGATACTGCTTATGCTGATTCTGACTTTGTAAATACAACAGGAACGTTAAACTTTTCTGGAACTTCCGGAGAAGTTCAAACAATTACAGTACCTATAATCAATAACATTTTCGGAGAAAACACAGAAACATTCTTTGTGAATTTAAGTAATTCTACTTCCCCTTTAGTAGGATTAATAAATGGAGTTGGAACTATCTTGGATGATGGAGATGCTGCCGTTGGAGATGATGTTCCTCTTACTATTTTTGAAGATTTTAATGGTTATTATGACTATGCCCTTACAGCAGGCACATTGCGAACAGCAGATGAAGGTGTAGATCCTTGTTCGATAACAACCTCTTCTTCCAATACTTTAACAACTCCAATTTTAGCTGGATCTACAATAGAAAGAGCCTATTTAACTTGGGGACACTCCGGTTTAGCTGCTGATGATGTAGTTACATTTCAAGGGCAATCTGTTACTGCAGATGTAGTAAACACAGCATTTGGCTTTTACTATGGGATGGTTAGTGATGTAACCTCTATAGTTACTAGTTTACCAGATCCTTCTACTGCAACTTATACATTTACCGATTTAGCAATTGATAATAGCACTACATACTGTGGATCGGTTGTATTTGGAGGTTGGTCTCTATATATTTTCTATACCAATCCTACCTTACCGGCTGTAAGTATTAATATGTATAATGGTTTCGACGCACAGGGAGGAGGAACAGGAGCGGTAGTAACTTCGAGTTACACTCTTGATGGTTTCTTTGCCATTGGATCGTCTGGATCCAAAACTTCTGTACTATCCTGGGAAGGAGACCCGACGAGAACTGGAAATGAAATTATATCCGTGACCACCGGTGCGGGGACTACAAATTTAACAGGAGATGGTAATAACTCACCTACTCTAGCAAATGTATTTAATTCTACCATTTATGATGATACTGCCAGTCCAGTAATTAATGATTCTTCTTTGTTTGGTTTTGATTTAGACACTTATGACATTTCATCACTTATCGCACAAGGTGAAACGACCGCAACTACGAATGTCCAGACCGCTGGAGACTTTGTTATACTTAATTCTGTATTACTAAAAGTACCTAGTAACCTAATAACCGGAACTGTTTTCGAAGACATCAATTACCCAGGTGGAGCAGGAAGGGATTTAGCGACTTCTTCCGGTGTTGGTATCGAAGGTGTATTAGTAGAATTATATGATAATACTGGTACTTTTGTTGATTCTGACATTACAGACGCTAACGGAGATTACAATATTGGAGGAATGGCTAACGGAACCTATTCATTACGTGTAGTTAATAATACTGTAAACTCAACAAGAGGAGGAGGAACCGCATGTGCCAATTGTTTACCTGTTCAAACTTTTAAATCAACATTTGCGTCCAGCACTCTAAGTCCTGTAACCAATGAAGTGGGTGGAGCTAATCCTGCTAATCAAGATGTTGCTGCCGGAACCCTTATCGGTGCGCAAACTGTATCTACAATTACAATAGCTAATGAAGGTGCTGTAGATGTAGATTTTGGTTTCAATTTTAATACTATTGTAAATACCAATGCTACAGGACAAGGTTCTCTTGGTCAGTTTGTAGTAAATGCTAATAATTTAGATGAAACAGGATTAGATATTGAAACGAATAGCATATTCGATCCTGCTGCAGGTGAAGACGTATCTATCTTTATGATACCTCCTACTGGTGATCCATTAGGTAGAACAGCAGATGCAAACTTTGCCACGGGATTCTTTGATATCAACTTGCCTAATGCAAATCCACTTGATATTATTACCGACGATGCGACACATATTGATGGAAGAACTCAAACGGCTTATTCTGGTGATACAAATGCTGGAACCGTTGGATCAGGTGGCACAAACGTTGGTGTATCTGCCACTACTTTACCAAACTATAATCTGCCTGAAATTCAAGTAAGAAGAGATGGAGGAGAAATTATCCAATTACAAGCCTCGAATCTAGTGATTAGAAATTTATCAATTTATGGTGGAAACCTAAGAGGTATTCGTCAGGATTCCGGATCAGGAAATTTGGTTACTCAAAATTTATTAGGGGTAAATGCTTTAGGAGTTGTTGGTACAGTAGGTGTTGGAAGTTATCAAGATGATGGAATAGAAATAAGTGGAGGAACGGTTACTGTTGACGGTAATTATATTGCTTCCAATACAGATTTCGGAATTTCTGTTAATGGAGGAACTTCATCCATAATACAAAATAATCATATTACGAATAATGGGTTTAGAGCCTGTGAATATAACGTAAGAATTGCAAACGGAAGCGGTGTTATCATTAGAAACAATCTTATTGATGGCTCTGCAGCTACTGGAATTTTTGATAACCAAGGAAATGTAGTTATTTCTGAAAATACAATTACTACATCCGGTAGTAATAGTGGAGGCGGATGTACCGATCTCAGTGGAATCAATTTAGTACAAAGCAATTCTTCCGTAACTAATAATATTATTACTAATAATGCTGGTGCTGGAATAATTGTATCAGGTGGCACAACTTCTGGAAATCTTATATCGCAAAATTCTATTTTTGCAAATGGAACTGTTTCAGATGCGCTAGGTATCGATATAGCCAATGATGGAGTTACTCTTAATGATGCAGGTGATGTGGATGCAGGGCCTAACGGAAGTCTTAACTTCCCCATTTTGCAGTCTGTAACAATATCTGGAACAAACCTTAGGATAGTTGGATGGTCTAGACCTGGAGCTACCATAGAAGTCTTTTTAACCGATATTAATCAAGGTACGGCTACTGCTGGAGATAATCAACTTGGGCTTACTCAGGATTATGGTGAAGGACAGATATATCTTGGTTCTGGAGTTGAAGGAGGTGGTTCTGACTCTGACACAAACGTATCGCTTTACAATGATGCTGATGGAAGTACGGATACCACAAATAGATTTAATATCATTATACCTTTATCCTCAGCAATCCCAATAGGAAGCTTAGTAACCTCAACAGCAACTTTATCAAACTCAACCTCGGAATTTGGAAATGGAACGATCGTAGGAGGAGCTACCGTGATAACTAATAGAAAAATAACCTATAGAGTAAATCCTAACTAGCAATTCCGATTTACTAACTATTAACTATTAAATTAAAAAATAAAACGTAAACATTATAGAACCCTTATTAACTAAAAAATTGAGATCACCAAAACACTATGCATAAACATCGTCATCAATGTAACATATTCACTAAAAAATACAATTCAGGGCTTTAAACACTCCAGAATTCTTCATTTTTTATTACCAATTTATGATCAATTTATCTATCACACAGACTAAATTTTAGTTTGTTAGGATAATATGCTTTTAAACTTTTTGTAAGATTAAAAGTAGGCCAAAACAGCTAATCGTGTCATAAAAACCATTCGTCGACTATAATTTGCATTTCAACGATACTTTTGGGAAAATTTTTTAGCAAAAAATTATTATGTATGAATAATTTTTTTATATTCGCAGTAACAATTTTACGGTTAACCCGTAAAAACAATATTTTGAATTTGATGCCCCTACAAAAATTCTACATAGTTGCTCTTTTATTTGCTAGTTTTTTAGCTCAAGCACAACAATCTTTTCACAATTTCGGAAATGTGCAAATACATGATCAAGGTCAAGTGGGTTTCCATATGGATTTAGAAAATGATGGCACTTTTGATCAAAATGCTGGATTTACTGGTTTTTATAATCAAAACAGTTTAACAGTATCTGGAACAAATAGACCTGTCTTTAATGATGTTGAGGTTGATGTACAAGATGATTTATTTCTCGAGGTTGCTATGGGAGTTACAAATTTCCAAGAATTTACAAATGGTAGAGTAATTACTCCTAGAGACCAAAAAAATGTTTCTTTGGACTATTTAAACGACGCTCCTTACCTAGGAGAAAATAACGATCGCTATGTAGATGGTTACGCTTCTATCACTGGAGAGTTAGATTTTACTTTTCCGATTGGTGATGATTTTCGTTTAAGACCTGCACGTATCGAAAGTTTTGCTGCTACTAATACAGCAAAAGCAGCATACTATTTTGAAAATCCTAATTTCCCAAACTTCTTTTCTGAAAGTTTCGACACTAATGAATTTGGTGACTTACTATTTGGTATAAGTATTTTCGAATTTTGGGACGTAGATGGTGATCAAGAAACAAGAGTTACACTAACTTGGGATGCTAACAGCAATATACCTACTTTGGTAGAAGATTTAGAAGACCTTAGGGTTGTAGGATGGGAGCCGAATTTAAGACAGTGGGTTAATCTTGGTAATGCAGGTTTCACAGGAGATCTTGATAATGGAGAAATTACATCAGAGATTATCGTACCGGATAATTACACAGTACTAACTTTTGGAACTTCTAGTGTTATCCTTGATGGCGACTTAGAAATCTTTACAGCTGTTTCACCAAACGGTGATGGATTTAACGATACTTTTGTTATTCAAGGTTTAGCTCAATTTCCAGATAATGAACTTTTTATCTATAACCGTTGGGGAGTTCTTGTTTACAATAAAAAAGGATATCACGAAGTTCAACAATCTGAAGAAGCATTTAATGGCATTTCACAAGGTCGAGCTACTGTAGCCAAAGGAGAAGAGCTTCCAGTAGGTACTTATTATTATGTTCTTAATGTCGAAGGTATTAAAGATAGAGCTGGTTATCTGTACTTAAACAGATAATATTCTTATCCTTAATACACATAGTAATTATTTTCCAGTTCCATAAGGATGAGGAATATTCGACCCAAACTTGTTCTAAAACTATATAATTTCATAAATCTTGTTAAAAAAAGAACTTCTCTATTTTATAGACCGAATTTGTTGATTATTATTTCGTAATTTCTTCTAAATAGTTTTAATTTTAGCTAAAGTTTAAAACAGATATTATTTTTTATGAAAGAAAAATCAGGAAAAATCCAGGATATTATAGATAAGAAGTTTTTAGAAGAACGTAGCGTTTTCTTATGGGGGCAAGTAGATGATAAATCTGCAAAGCACGTCATAGATAGATTGATGTATTTAGACATGATCAATGATGAAGAAATCAAACTATATATTAACAGTCCAGGTGGGTATGTTACATCGGGCTTTGCCATGTATGATACTATAAAAGCCCTAAAAAGTCCTGTATCCACCATATGCACAGGATTAGCCGCATCGATGGGGTCTATACTTCTAAGTGTTGGCGAAAAAGGTCGCAGGTTTATTCAACCAAACGCTAAAGTTATGATACATCAACCTAGTGGTGGAGCAAGGGGACAAGCTTCTAATATAGAAATTCAGGCAACTGAAATTTTAAAAACTAAAGAGCTGAGTGCTCAAATTTTAGCAGACAACTGCGGACAAGATATTGAAAAAGTACTGAAAGATTTTAATCGTGACTATTGGATGGATGCTCAAGAATCTTTGGACTACGGCATTGTTGACGGGATCTTATCTTAATTGTATCTAGTTAAAGCTTTATCAACTTTAATAACTTCTGGTAATTTAAACAGTTAGACATCATGAAAAGAAAAAAATTCATTGAAGTAAGTGCACTTGGAGTTATAGGCTTATCATCAGTTTCCTTTGCTGATTTACAATCTAGCATCTCCAAGAAAGATCTGATGGGTAAAGGAAATCCTGTACTTGTTGGCGAAGGATATAAACTCAGAAAAAAGGCCAACCAAGCATTTTCTAAAATGAAAAGTGCAGCCTTACAGCAAGGTATAAAGCTAAAAGTTGTTTCTAGTTATAGAGATTACGCACACCAAAATAGAATTTGGGAACGAAAATACGAACGATACCTAGCAAGTGGCCTCTCTCCTATTAAAGCTATTGAAAAAATAATTCAATACTCTACGATTCCTGGTACTTCTAGACATCATTGGGGTACTGATTTAGATATCGTAGATGGTAGTGTAAAACAACCTAGAGATGTTCTTTTAGAAAAACATTTTCATAATGGAGGTCCTTTTTCTAGATTTAAAACTTGGATGGACCATAACGCTAATGATTATGGTTTTTATTTAGTATATACCAATAAAAAAGGAAGAAAAGGATTTAAATATGAACCATGGCATTATTCTTATGCTCCCAGTTCTGTTCCTATGCTTAAAGAATTTCGAAAATTAGACATTAAAACCGAACTTCAAAAAGCCGTTTTAATGGGTAGTACTAATTTCACTTCTAAATTCATTCAAAAATATTTGAATGAAAACATTCTTGACATCAATCCAAAATTATTGTAACACATACTAAATTTATGATATACTAGTTATATAAAACAAAGCCCTCAATCTTATGAATACCTTTTTAAAATATTTATATGTAGTATTAGCTATTGCATTCGTTACCTCATGTTCTTCTGAAGATGATGTTGACAATCTAAGTGAGCAAAACTCAGAACTTGTTAATGAATTGAATATTGCAGATGCTATCTTAACATTAGTAAATCAACATAGACAAAATCAGGGATTATCTCCTTTATCTAAAAATAATACGGCGGAGCAATTAGCAATTGATCATACCAGATACATGATTTCAGTAGAGCAAATTAATCATGATGATTTTGCTCAAAGAAGTGATGCTCTAAATGATCAAGAAAATGCTACCGCCAGCGCTGAAAATGTGGCTAGATTTTATCAAAATGCTCAGAGCGTTGTAGATGGATGGCTTAACAGTTCTGGCCACAAAGACAATATTGAAGGTAATTATACCTATACAGGTATTGCTGCTATTAAAGATGAAAATGGTAGATACTACTATACACAACTTTTTTATCGATAACCATGCATCCGCTATGCTAGTTAGCACTACACAAGCTCAATAGCTTAATCACAAAACCTCTAGTAGTTGCTTACCAAAGATGAATAAAAACATTAATTGGTAAGCAACTTTTATATTTAGTAACTTTATACATTAGAAAACAGCCATATACTAACCAATATATAACTCCATGAGACGCGGTGGTTTAAAAATTAGAATACTCATAGGTCTGGCTATTGTAGCCTTTGCTTTCATAAAAAAGTGTAACAACAAAACACTTAATGAATATACCAATAGAGTCCAAAATATAAATATGACAACCGACCAAGAAATAGCTATTGGACTTCAAAGCGGACCAGAAATGGCAAGACAACATGGTGGTCTATATCCAGATGAGAGATTACAAAATTATGTTGACAATGTCGGAAATAAACTAGTTGACAATACTATGGCTAGAGAATCTCCTTATCGATACGAATTTCATCTATTAGCAGATCCGAATACGATTAATGCGTTTGCATTACCAGGTGGTCAAATATTTATCACTTATGCTTTATATTCAAAATTACAAAATGAAGATCAGTTGGCTGGGGTCTTAGGGCATGAGATTGGTCATGTTTTAGGAAGACATTCTGCAGAACGTATTGCAGAACATGAATTCTGGAAAACCATTTCTACCGGAGCTTCAGTTGGTGCAGACGCTGGTGGATTAGTTAGTGGAATTGGACAGAATATTTTACTGGGAAATGGAAGGGATGATGAGTTAGAAAGTGATAAATTAGGAGTGTTATTTATGATTAAATCTGGTTATAACCCACAGGAAATGGTTGGGGTTATGGAAATACTAAAAAAAGCTGCTGGCCCTAATCGAACTCCAGAATTTCAAAGTACGCATCCTGATCCTGATAACCGCATCGAAAAAATACAAGAAGCTATTGAAGAGTATAGCATACAATAAAAAACTTCGATTAGCGAGAACTAATCGAAGTTTTTTGTCCGATTTAAACCGTCTTTGTCAGTAGCGCACTTAGGACATTTCCTTTAAAACCTCCATAGCTTCTTTAGCATTTGCTAATTCAGCGAGCTTCATTGCTGTATTACCCTGATTATCTTTTGCTCCTACCACAGCTCCTTTTCCAACCAATAATCTTATCACATCTGCTCGATTATAGCGAGCTGCATACATTAATGGTGTTTTTCCACCTATTCTTAGATTTACATCACTTCCATCTTCTATCATTTTTGCCACAGTTTCTAAATCACCTTTAATAACTGCCTTAAAAAAAGGATCTATGTTATTATCTACGAGTTCATAATCATAAATATCTAAAACCTGTAAGTCTTCTGAAGCGAAGTTTACAGAACTGATGAAAAGGATCATCAATACTGTCATAATTGATTTTTTCATAATGTTGCGAATTATTATAGTTAGTATATGAATTAAACTTTAGAGACCCTAAACGGCATCTTGATTTATAAAACGTTTTTAATTTACAGATAATTATTTAATAATTCACTTAAAATTCTAATAATATTTTAAAAAATTAACTCTTTAATAATACATATTTAAATAAGAAATAAAATAACCTTCATCAAAACTGTGGAAGATTATGTGTATTGTAAGTTTCTTTTTTTTAACCGAATAAGAATTAAATTATCATTAGCTAAACCCCATGAATTATATGAATTACTTATTTTAAGCACCATTGAAAAGAATCTATTAATAGTTCCTCAAAAAAAAACTAAAAACGTACATAATCCATATTTAAAATTAAGATCTAAGCAGTATCTGTTTTTGGGCACTTCTATTCTATATTGTACTTTAGCTTCCTATTCTGGATTAAGAGAATATGAAATTCTAGTAAAACATACACCAAAATCATCTAAAGAAAAATGAACAAAAAAGTAATCCTAATGATTCTTGATGGATGGGGAACTTCACCAGACCCAAAAGTTTCTGCCATTGACAATGCTAAAACTCCATTTATAGATAGCTTATATACTAAATACCCTAATGCTGCTTTACGAACCGATGGTCTTCATGTAGGGCTACCGGATGGTCAAATGGGAAACAGCGAAGTAGGACATATGAATTTAGGTGCTGGAAGAATTGTATATCAAGATTTGGCTAAAATAAATATGGCCATACAAAATAATACACTCAAAGATGAATCTGCTCTTATAGATGCATTAAACTATGCAAAAGAAAATGGTAAAAATGTTCATTTGTTAGGATTGGTTAGTGATGGTGGTGTACATTCTCATATTAATCATATAAAAGGTTTATTGGATGTAGCACATTCTAAGGGCTTTGAAAATGTATTCTTGCATGCATTTACAGATGGTAGAGACGTGGATCCAAAATCAGGAATTGGTCATATACAAGATATTCAAGAATATATGACTAAGACTACGGGTAAATTAGCTTCTGTAGTAGGTAGATATTATGCCATGGATAGAGATAAAAGGTGGGAACGCGTAAAACTAGCTTACGATCTTATTGTTAATGGTATAGGAACGACCTCTTCTAACATCATAGAAAGTATCCAGAAAAATTATGACGAGGACATTACAGATGAGTTCATAAAACCAATCGCTTTAGTAGAAGGAGACACTCCTGTAGCAACTATTAAAGAGAATGATGTTGTCCTATTCTTTAATTTTAGAACAGATAGAGGACGAGAACTCACTGAGATGTTATCGCAATCAGATATGCCAGATTACGATACCAAAAAGTTACCGTTATACTATGTAACTATGACAAACTATGATGAAAATTTTAATGATATTAAAGTAATCTATGATAAAGATAATATTACTGAAACTTTAGGAGAAGTATTATCTAAAGCTGGTAAGAAACAAATTCGTATTGCTGAAACAGAAAAATATCCACATGTTACATTTTTCTTTTCTGGAGGCCAGGAAGAACCATTTGAGGGAGAATCCAGAATTCTTAGAAATTCTCCGAAAGTTGCCACTTACGACCTAAAACCAGAAATGAGTGCTTATGAACTAAGGGATGCCCTTGTTCCTGAACTACAAAAAGGAGATACCGATTTTGTATGTTTAAATTTTGCGAATGGTGATATGGTTGGACATACAGGAGTAATGGATGCGGCAATAAAAGCTTGCGAGGCGGTAGATGAGTGCGTAAAAGATGTAGTTACAAATGGTTTAGAAAATGGATATACTACCATTTTAATTGCCGATCATGGTAATTGTGAAACTATGATTAATCCAGATGGATCTCCACATACTGCGCATACCACTAATCCAGTACCAATGATCATGATAGATAAGGAAGAAATAAAAGTAAAGGATGGAGTACTAGGCGATATTGCTCCGACTATCTTAGACTTAATAGGTATAGAACAACCAAAGGCAATGACTCAAAAGACATTGTTGGTAAAATAAAAACAAATCCATAAAATAAAGATGAGTTCTCAATCACAGACTCATCTTTATTTATGACTCATTGTTATAAAGATAAAATACATATCTGTTTATTTTATTAATTAATGTATTTATCTTCTTAGCGCATACGCTGATCCTTGAGCAAGCTCATTGATAAAGTTAGCACACATTTTAAAACTGAACTGAAAAAAGGGGTATAAATACTTCATGACTATATTATTTTAAGTTATACTCCAAAATTAATCAGTATTCCTCGCTAGAATTTATTTTTTCGACAAGTCATATCTGAATAAAGATCAAATGCTGTTTTCATAAGATAAATGAAAAAGCATTTATTAATTCAATACTCATTTTAGTATCTTTAAAGTAATTTTAGCAATATTTATAGAATTACACGCAGCGTATTCCTGAATTCTCAGTTGTATTTTATGAGAGTAAGCACTAACCCTTATTCATGAATAAACAAGAGCAAGGCAAACTGGTAAAAGCTTGTAAAAAGAACGACCGGTATGCCATGGAAAAAATATACAATACTTTTATGCCGAGAATGCTCGCGGTAAGTCTGCGCTATTGTAAAAACAGATCAGACGCAGAAGATATTGTTCAGGAAGCTTTTATTAAAGTATTTAAAAGCATAAAAAAATATAAGGATCAAGGAACATTAGGAAGTTGGATCGAAAGAATTGTAATTAATTGCGCTATTGATCACTGGCATAAAATGAAAAAAACAGTACTTGTAGATAATGCAGAACTGATAGAAGAACGAGAACCCCATGAATTAAATGAAATCGAACAACAAGAATTAGCCAAACAGCTATCTACAGAAAAACTTAGAAACCTTATTAATGATTTACCAGAACAATATAAATATGTATTAAACCTTTATGCTATAGAAGGATATTCACATAAAGAAATTGGAAAGATTTTAAAGATTAAAGAGAGTACCTCTAGGTCTAATTATACAAGAGCAAGAAAAAAGCTTTTAGAGAACATGAGAGCTAAAGGAATAAAAAAATATTAGTTATTCGGCAGAAATAGGAATAAAATGAAACAAGATAAAGATCTTTTTGAAGAACTTTTACAGTCAAAATTTAAGGATGATACCATTATATCTTCTAGGGATAATTTTAACCAAATTTTCGATGCTGTTCAGAATAAATCCGATGATAAAAAACTATTCTACTGGTACGCCATAGGTATTATTCTCTTAATGTCTATTGGGGTATTTACGCTCTATTATTTTAAAAATATTAAGACTACTAAGGAAAAAGAGGTAACTACTGAAATTTCTACTCCTACAGAAAACAAAAATCTCGTTTCAAAACCAGTAGACAGTGTATATAATAAGAATGAAAAAGAAATTACAGTTGATACACTAGTACAGCCCATTCAAACGAACAAAGAAAATCAAATCCCGAATAAAGTAGACGTTACCACGCTTAGAGCAGAAGATGAAATTATCGAAAAAGGAGTAATTACAATTACCTACACTGCATCGAGCAAATACGCATCCACAGAAAAAACTAAATACAATCAACTACCAGATTCGAGCACTATTGTAGTTAGAAAAAATAGTAAAGTAAACTTCACCGCCACCAAACAAGGATTTCGTAGAGCGGATATTAATGGAATTGTATTTTTTAATGTAAAAGACAACGAAAATCAACCATTTATCATTTTCGGAAAACATTGTAAAATACAAGTTACTGGTAATTCATTTGCTATTCATTCTAATACTAAAGCTGATATAATGACTTTGATCCAGGGTACTGCAAAAGTTGTACACAATAAAACCAAACAAATAAAAGATTTAACTCCTGGAGAAAGCCTCAAAGCGAATAATAATGGAATCACAACACTCAAAAAAGCTCCAAATCAATTCGCCTGGAAAACTAAAGAACTTAATTATGATAATGCTCTTGTGAATTCAGTTATTCAAGACTTAGGAGACAATTATGATGCTAAAATCATACTCAAAAATCGCGACATTCTTAACTGTAGATATTCCGGTACTTTTACCGACGACAACATCGCAAATATCTTAAAAGAACTAACGACTTCTTTGAAATTAAAGTTATCTAAAAAAGACGGCATATTCCTAATAGAAGGAAAAGGTTGTGATCTATAATCTGCCCTTAAAAGCTTTAAATAACATCATATCAATTTGAAATAAAACGAAGATCATTTCTTACTATCTATAAAAGAAAAACGTATTGTTAGAAGATATTAGCAGACAGTATTCCATTTGATAACATTAACAGCTAACACATCAAATAAGTACTGATGGGCGCGTATTAAACTAAACCACTTAGACAACATAAGTTCCCTGTAAGATATCAAACTCTAAAAGACAACATTTTATTAATTCTGAAGAATAGAGAAATAAAAATCATAATAAAACCTTCATACCAGAATATATAAAACTAAGTAGCTTTCTAAAAAAAGCGCATAAAAAAACTGCTTGAAAATAATCTCAAGCAGTTCTTAAATTTAACTAAACTATCTATTATAAATCAAAAACAATAGATTCTCCATTATCTCCATTGAGCACCACTTCTTTATCACAAGACCCATCTCCAAAATCTATATTAAAGTTAACTCCAAAACTACTAGAGAAATCCAATGATCCTTGTACTGGATATTTTAAGAAAATAGGGCGATCAAAACATGCTACTTTATACACCAGTGGGTTACCACTTACCGATTCAGATTTCATAAAATAAGTTTGTGTAATCCCTTCTACCAAAGAAGATTCTTCTAAAGTAATTACTTCATCTGCAGTAAATCTATTCTCGAATGTAAAATTCCTATTTGCTGTATAACGATATGAATCACCATCAGGCTCGGTAATAACACCATCGATAATTACATCGAAAACTTTTGTTGTTTCTGTACTTAAATCCGCATTTTGTTCTGCCACTCTATATCCGTCAAAACTATAACCTTCATCTCCTCTTACATTCTTAAAAACAGTTGAGTCTTTCCACTTTTCCTGAAACACTCCTGCTACATAATATTCTAATCTTCCGGTCCAATCATCAAACTGACATTGTTCTTCGGTATAATTTAAGACCATCTTGCTATAGTAATCATAGTTTGCAAACCCAGGTATAGGGTTTTCGTTATAGGCAATCAATAATTCTAATGATTCGCAACTGCTAGAAGAACTCTTAGAAGAAGCTTGAACTTCATTAAAAGCTTGTTCTGAAATTAAGTCAAAATTATCCATAGCTCCATCTAAGCTATTATACATTTCAAAATTTTCTTTATCAGAATTCTGAATAGCTATAGTATCATCCATATCCTCTACAGCACAACTCGCGATTAATCCTAAAACTACAATACAAATCAATAATTTTTTCATGGTTTACTTTTTTTAATGAATTTTACAATGGGTTTTCTATTACTAAAACCTGAAAACTCAAAAACGCTGCGTACTTTTTTGTTTTTTTATGTTTTTCTTTTCCTTTTTTTCAAAAAAAGCCTTTAAACACAAGGGATTTCAAGGATACTTTTTTTTAAAAAAAATATACATCATATCTTAATTCTTATAATTTTAGTAGCAAATCCTTGATATTAACACCCACAGATATCAGAAAATTTTACCAAATCATATTAAAGTTAGATCCATCGGTTGAATCTTAATATTCTTTGTAAATTTGCCTTCCCATAACAAAGGATACTATGATCATAACTAAATCACGTGAAGAAATTGAACTAATGCGCGAAAGTGCATTAATTGTATCTAAAACCCTTGGAATGCTTGCAACAGAAGTAAAACCAGGAGTTACTACATTACAATTAGATAAATTAGCGGAAGAGTTTATAAGAGATCATGGTGCGATTCCAGGTTTTTTGGGATTGTATGATTTTCCGAATACGCTTTGTATGAGTCCGAATGCGCAAGTAGTTCATGGTATTCCTAATAATACTCCACTTGAGGAAGGCGATATCATTTCGATTGATTGTGGAGCTATTAAGAATGATTTTTATGGAGATCATGCCTATACATTTCCAGTTGGAGAAATTGCTCCGGAAGTAGCACAACTTCTAAAAATCACCAAAGAATCTTTGTATAAAGGTATCGCAGAGCTAAGGGTTGGAAAACGAGTGGGCGATGTTGGATATGCCATTCAAAAATATACAGAAGAAGCTGGTTATGGTGTCGTAAGAGAATTGGTAGGACATGGATTAGGTCGTAAAATGCATGAAGATCCTGAAATGCCAAATTATGGAAGACGAGGAAGAGGCAAAAAGTTTGTAGAAGGAATGGTAGTTGCCATAGAACCCATGATTAATATGGGAACACAGCGTATTAAACAATTACGAGATGGTTGGACAATCCTAACCGCTGATGGAAAACCAAGTGCACATTTTGAGCATGATGTTGCTATTATAGACGGTAAACCAGAAATACTTTCTACATTTAAATATATCTACCAGGCTTTAGGCATTAAATCTGATGAGGAAGATGCTTTTAGACAAGAATTATTAGTAGTTTAGTTTTTTTCAGTGATGAAAAAACTCTTCAAATTCATATTAAACACCATTCCTAGACCAATATTAATTCGTCTTAGCTATTTGGTTCGACCTGTCATTTCTTTTTTCTTAAAAGGAAACACTTTTACGGATCCAATTGACGATAAAAGCTTTTCGAAGTTTCTTCCTTATGGATATGGCAACCAAAGAGAAAATGTACTTTCTCCATCAACACTATCGTTAGAACGCCATAGATTATTATGGTTATATCTTAAAAATGAGACCGATTTTTTCACTAAAAAACATAAAGTTTTACATTTTGCTCCAGAACAAGCATTTTATAAAAGGTTTAGAAGATTAAAAAACCTTGAATATACAACCACAGACTTAAACTCACCACTTGCAGATGTTAAGGCAGATATTTGTGATCTTCCTTTTGCTTCAAATGAATATGATATTATCTTTTGTAATCATGTATTAGAACATATTCCTGATGATACCAAAGCTATGCAAGAATTATTGAGAGTACTTAAACCTGGTGGAATGGCTATTTTACAAATACCTCAAGACCTAAGTAGAGATATTACCTTCGAAGATAATAGTATTACCGATCCAAAAGAACGTGCAAAGATTTTTGGGCAATACGATCATGTAAGAGTATACGGTAAAGATTATTTCGATAAACTAAGATCCATAGGTTTTAAAGTAGAAGAAGTTGACTACACAAATAGACTTACTAAAGAAGAAGTGGCTAAATACTGCCTTGCTCCTGGAGAAATACTGCCAGTTTGTTCTAAATAGTATCGCAGTTTCTAAGAAACATTTTTTCTTATATTTCTTCTATTCGGCAACATCAATTCATTATACAAAGGATCATTCTCAATCAATTGAATTAAATATTCTTTACATTCGAATTTTCTTTTTCGAACGTACCCTTCAGAATAATTAGTAAGTTTAGATATTTCTTTCATACTCTTTCCTTCAAAAAACAAAAAAAGTATATTCTTACACTTACAATTAAGACTTAACAAATGCTTTCGGTATAATTGCTCTTGTTCTTTTGCCTCTGTATCTTCTAGAATGGAAGGTTCCAACTCTAATGCAATTTCATTGATTTTCCCACAACAAGAAACTTTCCCAGCTCTGCGTAATTTACTAATCCATAAATTTCTACAGATACTATAAAAATAGGTATGAATCGAACAACGTAAATGTAATGTATCTTCCTTTTTTAGAAACTGATATAAGGAAATTAAAGCATCCTGAAAGATGTCTTCGGCATCATTCTCATTTCCAGAATTCCGAGTAATATAACTGAGAATAATATTAAAGTTTCTTTTATAAAAACTTTTTAAGACTTCCGGATCTCCATTTCGTATACCTTGAAAAATAGTGTTTTCATCATGTTGCCCCATATTGATGAATTAATTAGTTAGTTAATACCCCACTTTATCTGTATCAATTTTTGTTCCATTGTTACATAAAAAGTAAGCTTCTCTACAAAAGACGAATTAACAAGTAGCTATGTTGCTAATTATACTATCCCTTTTGCAATACACCTTAAAACTAATTGGAGCACCTGTAAAAAGAAAACCAAAACTAGGGAACCTGCCCTCTGAGTTAGTAAACTGGTGGTACAGTTAAATGACTATAATGTTATTCAATTACAATTTTTTTAAGTACACTCTTTTTGTTATCCAGATACACCTTAAAAAAATAAATACCCGATACCATTCCAGATAAGTCTATTTCTTTAAAATCAGCTGAATCTTTTTTATGAATAGTTTTTAACAAACTTCCAATAGAAGAATACACTTCTATTCCATAAATAGTCTCAGAAGTATCTATCCTTAATATTTTGCTAGATGGATTAGGATAGACAACTAAGTTGACTGCAACATCATTTTCTTCGACACCTAATGTATCATCTACAAGTTCTATTGCTGTGTTTCCTTCGTCATTCTTGTAAAATTTAATATTTCTTACTTCATCTGAAAAAGTGATTGTTAACAAGCTTTTATCTGTATTCCAATTTGTAATTGGCAACTGATCTCCTTCCCTAAAAGGAAATAACAGTACTTTAAAATCAGGAGAAACACTATTACTTTCTACAACTAGTCGTTTCCGCTCCCAATTAGGATTTGGAGTAAATGGGATTCCTGTAAAAATATCAACATAATCTAACACTTCTATATAGCCAGGATTGGTAGTACCATCATAATTAGTATTTTCCAAAACACGAACAAGCAACCTTCTGTTTCCATCTGCTGAAGGTTCTTTAAGTATTATATCATTTTTATAATCTTCATTATCCAAATTCACTTCATATCGCTCCAATTCTAAACCTCTAGCGATTTGAGCAGTCCATTTATAATTTTGTTCATTCTCATCTTTTTGCACGTCATCTACAACAAGTAACAAAGGGTGTTTTTCTCTAAGCAATCCAATAGTCCTCACTACTTTTTGCATTGGATTTACCTCCTTCTTTACAATTCGCTCGAGATTTTCAGGCTTATGCCAATGTTCATAATCATATATGGGAATATTAAAATGAGGCTCTGTCTTCGGTACTTTTAAAAAATCATTAAAAGTTTCAGTCACCTTTTTCCATCCATCAGTATCCAACCATTGATGATCCTGACTCGCTAATCTATCATTCCAATGCCACTCCCACGAATATGCATGGGTGGCATCAGCTGTTATGGTAGATATTTCAGAAGAAAAATTATAGTCCAAAATTGTTGCAGGCTGTCTACTTTTATCACCATCTCTATCTGTAACCGGGACTCCTTGATCATTTACCAATACCATAGAATGATACTTAGAAGGCTGAAACTGACTACCTCCATATGTCTTTCGGATCCAAATTCGTCCTAATCCGCTTAATGTAAAATCCAATCGGTCTCCATGAGTATGACCGCCCATATCTTGTCTTGCATGAAATTGTACTGACAATGCACCTTTATCTGAACTACTCTTAAAAACCGCAAGTCCTCTATCTAATGCTAAATAGTCTTCAGTGATTACCTGATTAGCTTGTGATTGCCAACTATCGGTTGCATAATCCATAGCAAATACTGCAGCAGGAATCAAATAGTTATTATAACTATCATCAGGAGGTATTTGTGCGTATACATATCCTCTGGAATCATTATTAGACCAACCGTCGATATAATTTCTCCATACGAAATCTATTTTATCGTTCTCTGGAAAGGCATATTTAAGGCCAACAGCATCGGAAGAATTAAATTTATATTTACCTAAAACTGGATGCGCTCCAGAACCGCCCCAAACATCATAGCTAGTAAATCCTTCTCCAAAAGGCTGCATTATTGCAGTAAGATAATTTTCACCATAAGCTCTAACATGAGGATGAGGTAATAAGCTATATCCTCTTTTAGCTGCAGCGATTAAAGTAGTAACAAATTGATAATTTTTCCCTAACCCTTCATATCCCGCTCCAGATGGGTACCATCCGTAATTAATAAAATTATGCAATGATCGCATCCAATCCTTTGTTAAATTGGGTTTATACCCATTTTCTCCTTCGATTGCTAGATTTATTATGATCTCGAAACTATTTAAGGTACTCCAATTACTAGTATTTGCAAAACAGGCTAAGTTTTTTCCGTGTCTTGGAGTATCCGGTATAATCTTATTTAACGCCATTCTCATATCCTCTCTTTCCGTTTCTGAAAGTGCCTCGTAATTGAGGTCATAGCACAAAGCCATATGAGTGCCTCCAAAATTATTGAAATTTTGCCCGTTGGGATTAACTGAATCATCTTCTAATGCTAAAGTTGCCCAAAAATGCATAGCATCAGCAAGTTCATTTGCCCGTTCCTGATAGGTCTTTGCTATCACTGGATCAGTACTTTCATTTTGAAAAATAAGACATAAAAAAGCTTCTATAGACATTAAAGCAGCAACACGATGTTTTCTCTTTGTATCCACACCTTGCCAAACAGTCGGATCTTTATCTTTTAATTTCTGAAAATATGGCGAAGCACTCCAAGCACCTGCGTTATCAATATACCTATTGCCAAAAGCATCTTTAGCATAGACTGCATTTTGATTATACCCTTGATAACCAAGATGCAGTAAGATAGAATAGGCTCTTAATACGGATGTAATTGCTTGTCCACTTTGTGTGTTTTCTAATCTATTTTTAATTTCTGGTATTTCCGAAGGACCAAAATACACTCGTGGATGAATTCCGATTTCTGGAGCATGAACAATTGAATTCATTCCATCAGAATTCCAATTCACATTTCTAGAACCAAGTCCCGTATAAGTGTCTGAAGTATATTGATCCCATCCATATAAAAAACCGCCTTGCTTAGTAGTTTGAGAAGAAGCCATATACATACTTCCTATGCATATGAAAAATAAAAATTTCAGGTTCATTAGTTGAGTTAGTTGTGTGAGCAACATAACGAAAAGACTAACTTTTTATTTTATGATCACCTATGAGCCTAAAAACATAACAGTATCATTTCCATGAAATAATAAAGGTGTAAGTATTAATTCTATTTCTCTTTACCTCCAAAACCATTAACAGCAAGGGTTGTTATTTCTTTCTGATCATTTTCGTAAATGAAGTACACTTTTATTTCGGGATGTGCGCTTAAAAAATCTTTTGATTTTTCTAATCCCATAGACATGAATGCTGTGGCATATGCGTCAGCTTCCATACAACTTTTTGCAAGAACAGAAACACTAAACACGTTTGATTTAGAAGGATAGCCTGTTTTAGTATTAATTATATGAGCATATCGATTCCCATTTTTGTCGATTTTAAACTTACGATAGCTTCCAGAAGTTGCCATAGCTCCTTCTTGTAAAGTTATTACTTTACTATAAGACTGAGTATCATCAAAATTAGGATCTTCTACTCCTATTCTCCAAGGCTTTTCTTTGATCAAATTACTTCCTTTACCTCTAATTTCACCACCGATTTCAACTAAATAGTTTTCTATATTTTTAGTTTCTAAAAACTCGGCAAAAACATCTACTGCATATCCTTTTGCCAAAGCATTAAAATCAATAAATGTATTAGGGTATTGTTTTACAATTTTATCATTTTGTAAACTAACCTTATTTAACCCTACGGAAACCAACAAACTATCTATTTTAATACTATCTAGTGCTATTACTTTACCTTCTGGACCAAAGTCCCAAGCATTTACTAAAACGCCTATAGTAGGGTCAAAAACACCATCTGTTTGTTTGTATATCTTTTTTGATGCTTGAAATACTTTCTTAAAGTGACTATCAATAACTATCGTAGTATCTCCACTATTAATTTTAGATATATCAGAATCCTTTTGATAGGTTGACATAGAGGTATTGATAACAGCAACGATACTATCATAAGATGCAGAAAGATCAATTTCTTTAGGAGCTATAAACTGAACAGAAAATGATGTTCCAAAAGCGTTTCCATTGGTATAGTTTAAATGATTTTTTGGAGTTTGTTTACAAGAAAATACACTTACAAAAAGAAATAAAAAAAGAAGGTTTCTCATTCTAAAAAAATTAATTGAGATGTGTTTCTATTATTTGTAGTCCGGCATATTCTAACACATATTCTTCATTCAAAAACACAGGCTTGTTTGGGTTCTCCGAGTTTTGCAATCCCACTCCAGCATAAAATACTTTAGCTTCTTGTTCTCTGGCATGTTTCTTAAAAGCTTCCATCCAAATCATATCATAATTATGTGGATTATCTGGATACGCAATCGCTTTGACGATTACAAAATAACGCTGATTAGATTTATCGATACATACAAACTGCGGATGCTTACCTAATTTGCTATTAATAGCGATAAATTCATAACCTTTCTTCTCTAAATCTTCTCCAACAATATTCATTGCTAGATTATGCAATTCTTGTTTCGTTAAAATTCTGGACATAGGGTCGCAAAGATACTTATTAAGCTATTTGTTTTAAAATTTTAAGTTGCCAATCTCTATTTCTTCTTCTTCCTTACCTAGTCTAACAATACTAACTTTCTTAGATTCATTTTTCTTCCCATAATTGGTAAATAAGGTGACTTTCAAAATCGTTGGTCCTGATATTTTCTGTACAGTATCTGTATAATAATCAATCATCACTTTATAATTACCTTCTATAGCATTTTTAAGCATATATTCCTCTGGTCCATAACCTTCGGTCATATCATCAGATAATCTACCTCCAATTTCAGTTTCTTTATTACTAAAATAACCTTTCTCCTCATTTGGATCAATAACCCATAAATCAATATCTGTATCATTATGATTCCAATCGATAACAACTCGAATATCCACAGGAATATCTTTAAACAAATTCCTCTCCAATTTAGATAATTTAAGTTTTTTATGATATTTAGAAACTAATCTACAAATTTCTACGTATGCTAGCTGTTCAATACCCAAAAAACGTTCATCCTCATCTTTTTCCAATAGCTCACCATTATATACTTTATACAATAAGTCAAAACTTCTTTGATACTCACCTATAGCTTCATATGCTAATCCCAAATCTCTATAAGATTGTGGTTCTTCTGGTCTTAATTCTAATATTTTCTCATATACAACAACCGCAAGTTCATGCTGTTCAAAATATTCCAATTTATAAGCTAACGCTCTCATCAGTTCATGATTATCTAGGTCAACTTCTATAAGGTTCGTTACTATCTGAATAGCTTTAGTCTTTTCCTTTTTATTATCAAAAAAACCTGCGACATCTAAATAAAATGCTGGAGTGTTCTGATATTGCTCTCTAATTTCTAAATATTTAGCATAAGCTTGCTCGACCGTTTTTTCTTTTTCTAAGATCTTAAGATATGGAGTATCTGGATTCCATGATTTCAAGTCAATTTTCTCAGAGATTTTTTGATTGAGCTCATCGATTTTTTCAGTATTATTTTCTTTTCCATCCTTTGTAGTAATAACAATAACACCATTATGTCCTTGAGACCCATAGATTGCAGAAGCGTTGGCTTCTTTCAAAACCTGGACGGATTCGATATCATCTGGTAACAAATCTTTGGTTGGATTTCCATTTACAGGAACTCCATCTACGATATACAAGGGTTCTGAACTACTATTATTTATAGATGCCAGACCTCTAATAACTACTGATTCTGTTTGATCGACTTCAACGCCCGTTACAACTCCTGCAACAGCCTCCGAAAACGACTCACTTTTCACACTAACAACTGAGGCAGTAATTGATTTTTTCTGTTGTGTACCATATCCCATCACAACTACTTCTTCTAAAAGTGATTCATCTTCATTCAATTTTATTTGCAAACCACTAGAATTGGTAGCGACAACTTTTTTAGATGTAAAACCTATGTATGATATATTTAATTCTTGCTCAGTTTCGGCATTAATTTTAAAATTTCCATCAAAATCTGTTTGAGTCCCTCTTTGTGTTCCTTCTACCCAAACATTTACTCCAGGAAGCGGAAGACCTTCTTGGTCGGTTACTGTACCAGAGACTATTCTTTTGGTAGTATCCAATCTATTTCTATTAGTATCTACAACTGCATTATTTGTATTACTTTCTGGTTCTCGAGAAGTATCAGTATTAGCATGTTGTTGTGCATTTTGATCATTATTTGTATTTCTTGAATTTTTTTGAGGTTTTACTTTTTCTTTTATTCTTGGAAATGTTGTAGCGTACCATTCATGTAAATCTTCATAATTTTCAAATAACTCTCTCCTTCTCTCTTCTATTTCTTCTTTTTTATATCGTTCGTCTTCTTCGATGTTTGCTACACGTTCTTTATAAGCTTCTCGTAATTCTTTTGGAGGTTCTATTCGATATCTAACATAATCCTCAATCCTATCTAGTATTAACATCGAAGTATATTCGGTGATCAGATCATGTTGTTTTGCAAGTGTTATAATTTGTTTCCTGTTTTCTTTCTTGTCAGCCATTAGAAACTTTAATTTTTGCTTTGCCCAAAGCCTCTTTACAGTCCTATCACCAGTTTGCTTTATCACAGGAATTTTAATCATATTAGTAACTTTATTTCCATAACCAAATAGTAGTGTAATGACTGTATTTTCTTTAAATCTTCCAGATAATGAAAAATCAGATAGCACATTTGTATTTTTTTTAGGATAGATTTCTTCTACCTTTTCATTTTTCTTTATTCCCAAAAACTGATAGGTTTCTTGCTGTAGAATTTGCAAAGCATCTTTGGAACCAAATCTATTAAGATTCATATAGTTCCCTCCGGTATTTGTAGCAACCCTATTCAAATATGTATGATCTCCAGAAACAGAAGAATTCACGGTATAAATACTCTTTTTAATTTTCTTTGTGAATCCACCAAGATTGACTAATCCATCTGTAAAAAGTAAAATCTCGTCAGACTTTATATTTAGATCGTCTAAAAAACTTAATGAAGTCCCTCCGTCATAACATACTTTTTCAATTTCTTCTTTCAAAACTGTCCATTCACCATTAACAATTTTATAATTTCTATTGCTAACAACAGATTGACCAAAAGGAATAAATTGAACATTAATATCTTGTAAATAATTAAAATATAGTTGTAATAACTCTAACTCTTTTTTCAGTTTTCTATACTTATTAGAGAGTGATGCATCCCACAGTATTGTTATACTTTTGGGTTTTTTCTTTAACCTCATACTAGGCTCTAACTGTTTGTTTAAATAGAAAAAATCATGATATGTAGTTACGTGCTCAGCATCAGTTTGCTTTGGAATTTCTAAAAAAATCGACGTAGAAGCTAGGTAACTTTTTTTATGTAATGATCCTTTAAATTTCCCATCTTTTTTCACAAAAGTCAATTCATCAGAATCAGTAATTGGTGTTATATCTTTAAACACTTCAAAATCTACTATAAATTCATCAAGTGGTTTTGTGAAGTTTAGTGGTAATTCATATTGTTTTACATGATTTCTATCTAATAGTTCTTGCTCATATGTAATCGTAATTCGTTTATTTTGTTTAGGCAAAATGGGATAGATTCTGGCTTTATAATTATTTCCTTGTGTTTTCTCTAAAAGACCTGGATCAATATTTTGCCTAACTGTATTCTCAAATGCAACTCTTGCCTTCTCTTTTTCGACAATAACTGCATCTCGCATCTCCCCATTTACATCCATGGCAAAGCCAGAAACAGTTTGCCCTTCTCCTAATGGGAATCTTAATTCTCCTTCTAACGTTCTATCCAATTCATTATAAAATTGCATATCGTATGTAGTAGTGGCGAAATTTCCAATAATTTTAACTTCGACTTTTAAGGTCGAAAGCTTTAACTGTAGAGAATCATCTATCTGAACGACAGGGATTTCTTGAGAAAAGAACACCTTAAAACTTAATAAAAAAACAACAAGTACAAATGATTTTTTCATGATTGGTTTATTTTGTATTTAAAACAAACCTCCTAATAAGTAGTGATAACTAAAACCAAAAATGAGGGAAGTTATCTTTTGAGTGAGTAAACCTAAGAATTACTTAAACCTAATAAAAATTGGATTTTCAAAATAATAACTTGGAGTATATACGGATTCATTTTCTGTAAACCTATACCATGGAGAGATCTTGGTATCTTCAAAATTTTTAAGTAAACATACATTTTGAGCTGGAGTATTTCCTTGAGCTAACAAGAAGAGTGATTTCCCATTTTCATCAACAGCATGATCAACAATAATCTCTATATGACCAGGAGTTCCAGGTTTTACTAACATATCTCCTATTTTTAAATCCTTTATATCAACTTTTGGAAGTTCTGTACTTAAAGATAAGGTGCCAGCATAGGTGAAAATCAAATTCAAATATTTGTAAAAACTTGCTTCAGAATAGTTTGCAGCAGCTGTTTTATGAAAGCTAACTTTATTGCCATTTATTTTTGGTCTATACCCTTCAGCATATTTTTTCCATGAACAATAGTGCCCAGAAGTAAAATTAAAACCAATTTCGTCTTTCCGATTCTTCTCCCATAAATATTCAGCTCTTAATCGCATCAGTGCATCAGCACATTGTTGCAATCCATTTTTTGGAACTGGAACTTCTAAAATAGCGTCATGCCAATGCTGAGCAAAATACTTACTGTCATCATAATTTATAATTGGCGATCCGTAAGTTTTCAATGGGTAATTCCGTAAATAGTCCTGGAAAGAACCTTTAGAATATTCTTTCCTTTTGTAACCATCAGGCAACGCTACTCGGGTAAGAATCGAATCACCTTCTTTATTGATATAATTAGGAGAGGAAACCATTTCTGTTATTGTTCCCTTTACATGATTTGTTAGATGTCTACCTTTAGAAGTGGTTCTAATCAAAAGAATTAAAACAACTATTACCAATCCAACAAAAACATATTTTTTCATACGAAACCGACTAATTTAAGAACACTCTAATTAAGAAAGAACACCAATATTTACTATCCGTTGCAGAAATAAACATAAAAAAACAACAACCATCAAATTTGGGATTTTATTAACAAACACCATTTTAAGTGAAACGTCATTAGAAGCAACAATACCGGTATTTGAATATAATTTTAATCTTAAATTTCAGACTAATGAAAACTTTTATTTTATCAATCCTAGTAGCTTTACTAGGGTACTCAAATACTATTGCTCAAGATGAAACAACATATGGGTTCAACAAAGGAGATTTTACAATCGCTGGATCTATAAATTACTCAAAAAGGAATAGCTCTTCAGAATTTAATAGTGACATAGATTCTTTTAGTAATGAACAAAAAAGCAGTAACCTAGCTATAGTTCCGGAAATTGGATATTTTATATCTGATCATTTTATGCTAGGAGCCAATTTAGGATATCTTAATCAATACTCCGAATCACCAACGTCATTTAGAAATGAAGAATCTGGTTATATAGTAGGTATATCTAGCAAATACTTTTTCACACCACAGAAGAGAATTACACTTTTTTCAGAAATCTCCACCTCTTATACTAAATTATCTGGAGATAATAAATCTTACAACAACCAAGTTTTAGTTGCTACAGGAGAAAGAAAAACTGAAAGCCTTGCTATTGGTTTAAGTCCAGGAATTAACATATTTCTAAACAAAAGGTTATCCTTAACATCTAAAGTCGGTAGAATCGGATATGAAAAAACCAAAGGGAATACAGTAAGCCTGGATAACAACAGTATATCTTCTTTCGAAAACGATCGATTTGTTACTTCTATAGGATTGGATAGTGTGTTTTTTGGAGTTCTATATCGAATATAAAATCAAGGCAAATAAAAAACCGATACATTTTTGTATCGGTTTTTAAAAGTATATTATAGACACTAGATGTCCTATCCTCCAAAGTCATCGAATCTGATATTCTCATCAGGAATACCAAAATCTTCTCCCATTTTTTGAACTGCTTTGTTCATTAACGGTGGACCACAGAAATATAATTCTATATCCTCTGGTGCATCATGGTGATTCAGATAATTATCGATCACACAATTGTGAATAAACCCTACAAATCCATCACCTTCCGTATCATTGATATCTTTCTTTACTTTCCAATTATCCTCTTCTAAAGGCTCAGATAAAGCTAAATAGAATTTAAAGTTAGGAAACTTATCTTCTAACTGCTGGAAATGATCTAAATAGAATAATTCTCTCTTAGAACGTCCTCCGTACCAATAGGTAACTTTACGACCAGTTTCTAAGGTTTTGAATAAATGATACAGGTGAGAACGCATTGGCGCCATTCCTGCACCACCACCTACGTAAAGCATTTCTGCTTCAGATTCATTGATAAAGAATTCTCCGTAAGGACCAGAGATAGTCACTTTATCTCCTGGTTTCTGTGCGAAAATATAAGAAGATGCCACACCTGGATTAACATCCATCCAAGCATTCTTACTTCTATCCCAAGGCGGAGTAGCAATACGAACATTTAGCATAATATCTCTTCCTTCTGCCGGGTAAGAGGCCATAGAATAAGCTCTTTCTACAGTTTCTCCATTCTTCATCACTAATGGCCATAAACCAAACTTATCCCATTCCGCTTTGAATTTGTCTGGAGTTTCATGCTCCTCTGGATGCGCAGTAATATCAATATCAGAATATTTAATTTCACAAGGTGGAATTTCTATCTGAATATATCCTCCTGCTTTATATCCCATATCTTCTGGAATACGAACCACAAATTCCTTGATAAAAGAAGCCACGTTATAGTTACGTACTACTTCTGCTTCCCATTTCTTAATACCAAATACCTCTTCTGGTATTTCGATATTCATATCTTGTTTTACTTTTACCTGACAAGCTAAACGCGCTCCATGCTGTAACTCTTTACGAGAAAAGTGTGGCGTTTCTGTAGGTAATGCTTCTCCTCCACCTTCTAATACGTGGCATTCACATTGTATACAGGTTCCACCACCACCACAAGCAGATGGTAAAAATATTTTTTCATTACCCAAAGTAGATAATAAAGTACCTCCAGAAGCTACTTCTATCTCCTTTTCTCCATTAATGGTAATCTTTACAGGTCCTGATGGTAATAATTTGTCTTTTGCAAACAATAAAATCCCAACTAAAACCAATGTTAACACCAAAAATGAAATAATGGTGATAACGATTGTTCCAACTGTAGATGCTAAAAATATCATATTATTTAAGTATTGAAACGTTAGTATTTTCTGCTACTTCTTTAGCAGTCTCTTCTTTCACTTGCACAGTTTCTTTCTTTTTGGCCTCTTCTTCTTCTCCACCTGTTAACATTCCTCCAAAACTCATGAAACCAATCGCCATTAAACCAGTAAGTATAAAGGTTATTCCTAATCCTCTTAACGGAGCAGGTACATTAGAATATCTGATCTTTTCTCTAATAGCGGCAATCGCTAAAATTGCTAAGAACCATCCTATCCCGGATCCTATTCCATAAACCGCAGCATGTGAAATCGTTGCAAATTCTTTTTGTTGCATAAATAATGATCCTCCAAGAATCGCACAGTTTACCGCGATAAGTGGTAAAAATATACCTAATGAATTGTATAAGGACGGAGAAAACTTCTCTACAATAATCTCTACCAATTGTACCATAGTTGCTATAGTAGCAATGAATAAAATAAATGTTAAGAAACTTAGGTCGTAATCTGCATATTCAGGACCTAACCAAACCAAAGCACCTTCTCTAAGAATATACTTATCTAATAAAAAGTTTAAAGGCACTGTAATTGCCAAAACAAATATAACGGCTGCTCCAAGACCTACCGCAGTAGATACTTTTTTGGAAACCGCAAGGTATGAACACATTCCTAAAAAGAATGCGAATACCATATTATCTATAAAGATCGATTTTAAAAATAACTCTAAATATTCCATGTTTCTTTATTTTAATGATCTTCAATTAATGCTTTATTTCTACTTCTTTGGATCCAGATAATGATTCCCACCGTGATCAATGCCATTGGTGCTAACACCATAAAACCATTATTCTCATATCCAAAAGCGTAGACTCCAGTCTTTTCAATCGGATCTCCTAATACTTTAGCTCCGAATAACGTTCCTGATCCTAATAACTCTCTAAAGAAAGCAACGATGATCAACAATACTCCGTATCCTGCTGCATTACCAATACCATCTAGGAAAGATTTCCAAGGACCATTACCCAAAGCAAATGCTTCAAAACGTCCCATGATAATACAGTTGGTAATAATCAAACCAATAAATACCGAAAGTTCTTTACTGAGCGTATATGCAAATGCTTTTAGTACTTGATCAACCACAATTACTAAGGTAGCAACAACTACCAATTGTACGATAATTCTAATCTTAGAAGGAATGATATTTCTCATCAATGAGATTACCACATTACCGATTCCTAAAACAAATACTACCGAAATTGCCATTACGATAGATGGCTTTAACTGCGCAGTAATTGCTAATGCAGAACAAATACCTAATACCTGAATTGTAATAGGATTATTATCTGCAAGTGGATCTGTTAATAGCTTTTTATTCTTCTTCGAAAACAATGGCTCTTTAGGCTCTTTTGCTTTAACTTCAACTTTTTCTTCTGTTACTTCAGCCATTTGTTATTTTTTTAAAGTTGCGAAATAAGGTTGATACATTTTAATCCCTTTCTTTACCATAGCTGTAACACCATCACCAGTGATCGTAGCTCCCGCCATAGCATCCACAGCATTATCATCTTTTCTCACATTCTTAGGATCTCCATTACCTTTCTTTACCGTAATCCCTTTATAGTTTCCAGCAGCATCTAATATGCTTTCTCCAATAAAGTCATCTCTAAAATATGCTTCTTTAATATTAGCACCTAATCCAGGAGTTTCTCCTTTATGATCAAAAAATGCTCCTTTTACCTTCTTAAACTCTTTATCTAAAGACACATATCCCCAGATCGCATCCCAAAGACCATTTCCTCTCATTGGAACAATATAAAACTCCTCTCCATCTTTTTTACCGATGAATAAAGGCATTTTACGTTTGTAATTAGGGTCTTGCTTTAATTTATCATTCTCCTTTTTCACCTCGATGTTAAAAGCATCTTCAGTCTTCTCTGCAACATCACCTACAATGATATATTTTTCATCACCTACATACTTATTAAAAAGTTCTTCCGCTTTTTCTGCAGGAACAAACTCATTAGGATCTTCGGTATCAGTAACTCCCATAGCAAACAAAATATTTTGCTGCTTCTCTGTAATTTTATTAGCAGTGATATTAGGTTTTAAAACTGAAGATATTCCTGCTAATAAGGCGCCTACTACAACCACCATTGCAATCGCAAAGATGATCGTATATGAATTTTTATCTGTATTAATCGCCATCGTTAAGCTGTTTTTAATTTTAGACGTTTCATTCTCTTCTTCACATTTCCTTGAACCACATAGTGATCAATAGTTGGAGCGAAAACATTCATTAATAATATTGCTAAGAATACTCCTTCTGGATATGCTGGATTAAATACTCTTATCAATATCGAGATAAATCCAATCAAGAATCCATAAATCCATTTTCCTTTATTCGTTTGTGAAGCTGTTACTGGATCTGTAGCCATAAACACTATACCAAATGCAATTCCACCTACAATAAGGTGTTTCCAGAATTCTAGATTCATTAAAGCATAAAACTTACTTGATTCCGAAATCCAACCTGCATTTGTAACTCCGTTGAATATTAATCCCATCACTAAAGTTCCGATAACTGCACTTAACATGATTCTCCAACTTCCAATTTTAGTAAAGATCAAAAACGCTGCTCCTAATAAGATCAACAATGCAGATGTTTCTCCTACAGAACCAGGAATGAATCCGTAAAAAGCATCCATAACTGAGTATGTAGCATCACCTGACCCTATGATATTTTTTCCTTGAGCTAGTCCTCCAAGAATTGTCTCTCCTGATATTGCATCTAATTGGGCTCCACCAGCAATTTCATTTGCTCTTTCTACTGCTCCATGTACCCATACTTTATCACCTGACATCCATGTTGGATACGCAAAGAATAAAAATGCTCTAATCGTTAAAGCGGGATTTAAGATATTCATTCCCGTACCACCAAACACTTCTTTACCAATAACTACTCCAAAAATTACTGCAACTGCTAACATCCATAATGGAGTATCCACTGGTACGATCAATGGAACTAACATACCTGTTACCAAATACCCTTCTTCTACTTCATGTCCTTTGATTACCGCAAATAAAAATTCTACTGCCAATCCAACTCCATAGGAAATTACTACTAACGGTAAAATCTTCCACAATCCAATAACTAAATTATCCAAAGACCAAAAAGCAGCACTAAAAAAACCATTAGAAGCCGCTTCTATTTCTCCAAGTGCTAAATAATGCTGATATCCTGCATTGAACATACCAAATATCAAACATGGAACTAGTGACATAATCACTGTATTCATCGTACGTTTTAGATCATCAGCAGCTCTTACATGAGCTCCAGAATGTGTAGTTTCGTCCGGTAAATACAAAAAAGTATGGATTGCATTAAATGCAGGTGCCATCTTTGTCCCTTTATACTTAAGTTTTAAGTTATGTAATTTACTTTTTAAACTCATGACTCTATCCTATTTCTTTTAACATTAAATCTAATCCTTCTCTGATGATTTGCTGATGTGGTTGTTTAGACACACATATGAACTCAGTCAACGCAAAATCTTCAGGAGCTACTTCATACATTCCTAACTGTTCCATAGCATCCAAATCATTTACAGCACAAGCTTTTAAGATTTGTAACGGATAAATATCCATTGGAAAAACACTTTCGTAGTTACCAGTAACTACAAACGCTCTATGCTCTCCATTCGTATTCGTATTTAAATCATACTTTTTATTTGGGAATAACCAAGAAAAAGTCAATGCTCTAGAAGGAGAAATTTTATTAAAAATTGGCTTATTCCATCCAAAAAACTCATAATCATTTCCTTCCGGAATTACAGTGATCATATCATGATAAAAACCTAAATGACCATCAGGTTTTACATTATCTCCGGTAAGAACATTACCACTGATCACTCGTATATTATTATCATTTACACCAGAATCATATACTACTGAAGATACTTCTGCACCTATTTTTGTTTTAAAATACTTAGGGCTTTTAACAGAAGATCCTGCTAGCGCAATAATACGCTCAGCATTAAATTTCCCCGTTAACAACAACTCTCCAATAATCACTAAGTCTTGAGGATTTACTACCCATACAACTTCTCCTTTGTTAATTGGATCTACTTTAGCGATCTGTACCCCAACATTTCCAGCAGGATGTGGGCCACTTACATTGTGAATGGTGATATTATCTAAACCAGTAAAAGGAGAACTTCCATTTTTTCCAATAGAAACATGGACATCACCTTCTGTTAACTTGCTCAATGCCGTAACAGCCGCTTGTAGTTCTTTTTCCTTACCTGTTAAAACATATTCAAGATCTGCAGCCAATGGTGCAGTTGCATATGCAGAAATAAATATTGCTTTTGGAGCAACTTCTGGATTAGCAATTACATCATACGGACGTTGCTTTATAAACGGCCAACAACCAGAAGCTAATAAGTGAGATTTGATATCTTCTCCACTCATTGATTTTACATCTTTTGCACCATAATCGGCAAATTGTTGTTCTTTATCCGCTAAAATCTTGAACGTTAATATTTTTCGTTTAGCACCGCGAACAATTTCCACAACTTCACCACTTACCGGAGAAGGAAAAAGCATATTTTCATTAGTTTTTGAGTGGAAAAGGGGTTCGCCGGCTTTTACTTCTGTACCTTGTTTGGCAATAACTTTGGGTACAATACCGTGGAAATCGTCAGGCTTAATTGCGTAAACATTGCTCTTGGTAGCCTCAGAAGTAACCTTCTCTGCTTCACCAACCAGCTTAATGTCTAAGCCCTTTCTGATACGAATGTCTTTTGACATATTAGTAGTCTATGTTAATTAACTAAAAAAATCGTGCAAATTTACTAATTAAAACACGTAAGTGAAAGCTGGTGATGTTATAAGATTTTATTTATAATGTTTCTAAATAAGAGATTTAACCCCTAAAAAATCTACACTTATCTTTAGGCACACATTTTGTTTATCTTTACACAATTAACAATTCTATTAATGTCACAAAAACTTAAACAATTCTTTTTGATTTTAGGAATTTTCAGCTCCTTTCCATCAATTATTGTCGCTCAAGAAACCACAGAAGAGGTTGCGCCTCCAGACCATATAAAAACGATTCAACTTTTTGGTAGTGAAGAATTTTCGGGCACACCAATTTTAAAACTCGGTGATCCATTAACCATTAGGTTTGATGATATCAATGGAGACGAAGTGGATTATTATTACAAAATCACCTATTATAATTTTGACTGGACCCCTTCTCCCTTATACAAAAATGAATACTTAAACGGATTTGATGATATTAGAATAGTCAACTACGAAAATTCTTTTAACACCTTACAGATGTATAGTCATTATACCTTAAGAATACCCAATGAAGACACTAGAGGGTTAAAAGTAAGCGGGAATTATATGATCGAAATTTATGATGACGACGGCGAAATTGTGTTTTCCAGAAAATTCATTGTTTATGAAAATCTGACTAACGTTAAAGTGTATACCAAAAGATCCAGAGATTTAAAATTTATCGATACACGACAATCTGTACAATTCGAAATAAGCTCACCAAATGAAATTCTGAAGAATCCTAAACGCAACGTAAAAACCTTAGTGATTCAGAATAATGATTTGAAAAATGCGATAACAGATTTAATTCCACAATTTACCGTTGCCAATAATCTAGTATACAAATATGATACTGAATCTAGCTTCTGGGCAGGTAATGAATTTCTTTTCTTTGACAATAAAGAAGTACGATCTCCTACAGCCAACATCAGAGGAATCGATTTACGAGATATTTACCACAATTACCTCTATACAGATGTGGTACGTGGTAATAGAATTTATACTTATTATCCTGATATCAACGGTAGTTTTGTTGTTAGAAATCTAAGAGCAGAAAACAGCAATACAGAAGCGGATTACGTGTGGATGCATTTTGCGTTGCAGTGCTATGAGCCTTTAGATGGTGGCGAAATTCATCTTTTCGGAAATTTCAATAATTATATAACCGATGAGTCTACTCGCTTAACATATGATCAAGAGAACGGAATTTACACAGGTAAAAAATTATTTAAACAGGGGTTCAACAATTACAAATATGTACTGGTACGTCCTGACGGAACCATTGACCCTGGTTTTATTAGCGGTAATTTCGATGAAACTGAAAATGAATACGTAGTTATACCTTATTATCGTGCTCCTGGTGCTCGTTATGATCGTGCGATTGGAAAAGGAATGGGAAATTCAAGGAATATTACAAACTAAAAAAAAGGGTAAAGTAATAGAAACTTTACCCTTTTTAAACTCTTTGCAAAATTTATTGCACAACTGCTTTTATGGTATGCAGTCTAGTTCCATTGAGTTTGATTTCGTAAAAGTATATTCCTTTTCGTTCATTATCTAAATGATTTAGCTGAATATCCATTCTTCCAGAAATAGCATTGCCCTTAAATATTGATCTTTTTTGCCCTAATATGTTTATTAGGTTAACTTCTAAGACTCCATTACTTGGCAAGTCTAGCCTTAAAAATGAATCCTCTTTAATCGGGTTAGGTATAATCATCGCCTTTACGGTATGTTCCGAAGTAGATGCTATTGTCGAAATTGATTCTTCTACCTCATCAATTGACGGTATCTGATCACATGATGACGGACAAGAATCACTCCAGAAACCAACATATTTTCCATTATCGATATATCCAGCTGTAAACCATCCTGTCCTATTTCTTGCTAAATCTACCGTCTGCATTCCATTACCATCATTAAATACAATACCTATATCATCAGGAGACACTTCATTAGGAACGATGAATGACCATTTCTTCCATGGAGTTCCTGATATAGTGGCCATCGCTTGACCAGGCCAAGCTACGGTATTTTCTAAAGTAATATTTCGATTTCTATCAAACACATAAATATTCGAAGGCCCATTCCAGCTGTAGGTAGGCGTATTAAAATAAATATCTATAACTGTTGCATTTAAACCATCACAATCTATCGGACACTCAGCACTCCAAACACCTTCATGATACCAACCATCTGATGAACGCATCAAATCATCTGTTTGATTACCATCGGCATTAAACACCATACGTATATCATTTTCATGAACACCAGCAGGCAACTGCACTGTATAAGAATACCAATTTGTTGTTGGAAACAAACTCATGGATTGCCCTGGCCATTCATTAGTTCCAGAAAGTGTTGTATTTAAAGAAGCACTAAAAAAGTAAACCTGAACCTGATCACTCCAACCCCATGGTTTATAAAAGTTTACAGTAATTTCGGAAACCATTTCTGTCGTAACGAAAGTAACATCGCTTGGAATAGATTTATTTCCTTTTCTGTCTAATGCTATAATTCTAAATTCATAACTGGTATTCGCAGATAGTCCTGTAATATTTGTAGTTGTACCATTTACCGATTTCACAAACTCATCTCCTTCATAAATCTCATAACTAGTAACTGCAATATTATCCATAGACGCATTCCAAGTTAATGTTAGCGAAACCTGATCAATTTCTGATGCCACAACTTCTAATGGCTTAGACGGCGCTATTTCATCTAATGGAATTTCTATAGCTAACGGAACTTTCCAAACTCCTCTACCATAGGTTGCTGCTAATAACACATTATCCTTTAGATTTACCTCTAAATCTCTTACAGCTACATTAGGAAGATTGGAAGAATAATCTTGCCACGGTTCTTCTCCATTTTTTAAATATACTCCTAAGTAAGTTCCTAAATAAATAGATTCTGTTCCTTTGTGATGTCTCACTACGAATTTGGCATCTGGTGGTAAATCCCCAGAAATATCTTGAAAACTAACTCCTTGGTTTTCTGATCTAAAAACTTTTCCGCTAATAGATCCTGATGTTGATACATAAACAATTTGATTATTATCATTATGAACTTCGATAGAAGTAATTGAAGAAGGAAATGAATATATCTTCTCCCAGTTCACACCGCGATCTTTACTTCTATATAAATCTCTAAAATCAGCAGCGTAGATTATATTCATATCTGTAGGATCTAACTCTATATGATCTATATTACTACCTCCAAAATCAAAATCAGTTTGTTTTCTAAAAGAAACATTGTCTAATTTATAGAAGCTTTTAAATCCTGCATAAATATTTCCATTACGATCCGATACTAAAGGCGTTACCCAATTTCCTCTTTCAGGTCCTCCTCCAGAATATCTACGAGTTTTACCTCGATCTTCTGTTTTATACAAGCTAATTCCGTATTGAATAAATCCATAATATGTATTTGAATCATTACCCTGAACAGCACAATCCATACCATCTGCTCCATGATAAATATTCCATTGAGAACCATCTAAAGCATAGCCTCCATTATCTTGTAAACCACCAACCAAATGATCAGAGGAACTATTCTCTGCAACTGATATTTTATAAAACTGGCCAATTTGAAGACCTTTTGTCAAATCTGTAAACGATATCCCGTTATTTACAGACTCATAAATCCCTCCATCACTTCCACACAAAAGTCGGCCATTATAAAAACGTAAAAAATGTATATCTGCATGTGTATAAGTAGGCTCCGTTGGATTATTCCACCTATTTACTCTTATAAAATTATCTCCTCCATCAATCGATTTCCATACATTAAGACACCCTACAAAAACCATATCTGGATCCTGATCCGAAACTGCTAATGCCAAATCATACCATGCCTGCGTACTTTCTAAAATATTTTCAGTTTCCTGAGTTTTATGAAAGCTTGAACCAGCATCAGTTGACTTATACAAACCCTGGAAAGAGTTTCCAATGGCAGCACTTAACACATATACATAATTCGGATCTGCAGGAGTAACATCTATTACAAGTCGCGAAGAATTGGTGGGTAATCCACTTTGTACTACATAAAAACTATTACCTCCATCAGTAGATTTATAAAAAGTATTAGAAGTTGCTGCATAGATAGTATTGGAATCACCAGGTTTTATCTTTATATCCTTAATATTCCCTACTAATGTTTTTACCCAATTTACCCCAGCATCTTCTGTTTTATAAACACCTCTGCTAGTTGCCACCCATAATTTATTAGAATTATCAGGATCTATATAAATATCATTCCCAATTTCGTATTGATCAGAAGCTTCAAGACCAGTTTTATTCCAAGTAACTCCACCATCAGTGGATTTCAACACACCTATCCCATAAGAATCACTAGCATCATCATCGCCAGTGGATATATAAATTACATTAGAATTATTATAGTTAATTGCGATACCAGAAACTCCAATTTGAGGCAAATCATCAGATAAAGGCTCCCAATTTTCTCCATTATCTATAGATTTCCAAATTCCTCCAGAAGGCGCTCCCACGTACATGACATTAGATTGATTAGGATCAATGATCCCAACATTTATTCTCCCTTGACCTGGCGACCAAGAATTTGTAGGATCATGATCAAAAGGCCCAATCGGAAGCCAACTTGCCGTCATTTTATTGCTATACGCCTTCTTATTTTGTTTTTCTTCCCATACATCCCACAAAAAATCAGATGTTGGTAGTGTACCATTTGGCATTACTGTGTTCTTATGAAACTCCTGCCATCTTTTAAAAGGCTTATGTCCGTTTCCTTTTACATCAAAATCTTTATTCTCCCAATATCGATCAAACGCATTGACCAAGTCATTAAATTTTAATGTGTTTTTAGTATCGGATGTTGATTTTTGAACAATTTCAGACATCCATGGTGCATCTGCATTATATTGAGCATTTCCAATAGTAACTCTAAAAAAAATAAATAACCATAAAGCTATGCTAAAGACTAGGTTAGATTTAATCATATGAAAGGTTTATTAAGTTGTTAAAAAAGTATTATTGTTAAACCGTAATTCAACTACTCAAAAGTACCATTCATCTTCTCCAAACACTACTTCTTCATAAGCTTAAATACAACACAAAACAATGATTTTCAAACACTTAAATCTCCCTAAATCGATAAAGTTAAAATTATTTTTTTCGATAAAAACCTAAAAACATTGCTTAAAAACACTATCAAAATTTAACTAAAACGTTATAATCATTTTTTCCTACATTTTTATTCTATCGTTTGCGTATTTCGAACTTAAATATTGTAGCCATACCCCTTGTTTTAAAGACATGGCAAATTGTTTTATTTTGTAACGAAATACAACTACTTTAGTCTCATTATGCAAACCATCTGCTAACCATGAAAGAAAAGGGGAGATTTCTTAAAAAATATAGAGGTAACGAATGTTTAAACTGTGGTGTTCCTCTGGACGTTATAGATCGTTATTGTCATAATTGCGGTCAAATAAACACTACCAAAAAAATTTCGTTTAAAGATTTTTTTAATGAATTCTTTGCCAGTATTTTTTCTTATGATTCTCGATTAAGACACACCATCGTAGGATTACTTTTCAAACCGGGAGTCGTTACCAAAGAATATGTAGAAGGAAAGCGAATAAAATACGCCAATCCATTTAGGTTTTATTTAAGCGTCTCCATCATATTTTTTATCATTAGTGGATTGTTTATCGATTTTGACACTTTAATCCTTGAAGACCATGAGGAAAGAGATAAAAAAGAAGCATTTCAAGTCAAAATATCGAGCCCTTCATTGGCTGATGAAAGCAACAAAATCGATTCTATTGCTCAAAACAAAGAACAAGAAGATTTTGTATACTTTAATGAAGCTCAATTAGACACCATGGATATGTTTAAAGCTGTGAACAGCCGTTGGAAAACCTATAAGTCTCATTATAAAAAAACAGGGCAGTTATCAGCTAGTTTGGCACTAGACAGCTTACAACATAATAAAAGCGGATACACAAAATACCTATATAGAAGAAGTATTAGAACCGGAGATCTTAATGAAAATCCAATGGAACTTTTGAAATTTGTATTTAACAAACTTCCATTTATCATTTTTTTCTTTCTTCCTTTTTTCGCTTTAACCATTTGGTTGATCTACGTTAGACGCTCCTTTAACTACATGGAACATCTGGTATTTACTTTTCATACTCAAACCATGTTTTTTATTCTCATGGGGATAGCTATATTACTAGATCAAATTACAAATAGCGAAATCGCTTCTAGCATCGCTATGTTTGTTTTTCTTTTTTATCTGTATAAGGCTATGCGTAACTTTTATCAGCAAAAAAGAGCCAAAACTATTGTTAAATTTCTGTTAGTAAACATATTATTTTTTATCTTAGCAAGTATCGGTTCTTTGGTTGCAATAATAGGATCTATATTTATTTTTTAACAATGGTTGAGCAAATAACAAGAGGTATAAAAATTTCGGTAGATACTACCTTTGAAGGAACGTTCTTTAAGAACTACAAGATTCATTTTGCCTTTGGTTATCGCATCACCATAGAAAATCAAAGTAAAGATTCGGTTCAACTTACTTCCAGATTTTGGAAAATAAAAGATGCATTGAGTAATACTGAAATTGTAGAAGGCGAAGGTGTTATAGGCAAAAAACCAGTCTTAAAACCAGGAGAGTCTCATACTTATAATAGCGGATGCCTTTTAAGTTCTCCTTTCGGAGCGATGAAAGGACACTACAACATGGTAAACTTCACTTCTACAAGAAAGTTTAAAGTCATCATTCCTAGTTTTAAACTAAGTGCCCCTTTTGCTCTAAACTAAGTTTCTTAACTAAATCAAAACGTATTTTATTCCCTTCTTGTTGTACGTGACAATACTTACAATTAGAATCGTATACAAACTTATATTTTTTGGCAAGATTAAAAACAGTTCTCGGTTTGAATACACCTCTAAAATCCTCAATTCCACATTCGGTATATCTACTAATTTCAAACATTGAAACTTCTGATGACTTCTTTATCGTAAAATAAGCACTACTCCCGATTCCAGAAAGATACTGAGCATTTTTTAAAGAATTTGGCAACTCTATATTAGTAGAATATTCCATATCAGGAGTTCTTTTATCAAAATAGTTCGTAAGATTTTCTTTTAAAACGGAATTTGGATACTCCATTAAAATTCCATTCTCTACCTGAAATATCCGATTCTTCAAAGATCCTTTTTCTACATTTCCTAAAGGACTAGGTGTAAATAATTTATTTCTGAGTAAAGGTGTCCTGATACGAGATTTATCCGTGCTATTCAGAATGGTATCGGTAACAATTCTAGAGCAGTTACTACCTTCTTTTCTAAAAGTTGAATACGGAATACTTCCTCGATCCTGCATATCAACTACGTAAGACTTAGCTTTTTCATAATTAATATAATCGCAAACAGAAGCGACCAATCTTCCCGTTCCATGCGTTTTCTCGGGATGCGCCTCTAACCAAATAAGAAACTCATCTAGATTAGTCAAAGCACCATCATCAGAGAACGTAGCTTTAAATGGAATTTCTAATTCCACGTCTGTAATTGCACTACGCACCCTACCTTTTCCATGAGGCGTAATATATCTACCAAAATCGTAGTACTCGGCATTTCCAGTTTTATTTTCAATCAATACGAAAGCAGCATGCCCTGCCTTAATGACACCATTTTTTCCAAATCCAAAGAATTGCAAAACACTCGTAGATTTTGTTTCCTCCGCAGAAAATCTTACAAACGTATCTGGAAATGCTAATGAAATTATTTTACCCGTGTAATCCATCACAGATTTCACATTTTAATATTAATAACCTTAATTCTTTTATATTACAATAAGATACTATTTAACTAAGCAGTAATAGCACCAAAAGCTATGGTATGAACTTTGGAATTTTGAAGATCTTCGTATCGCATAGAAAGCTCTTCTTCATTATCCTTTACTACCTGAGTAATGCTTCGAGTTTTAAGAAAGCCTCTGTCGATTTGTAAATCGATATTTTTATCACCTATTCCAGCATTTTTATGAAAATTCAAAAGAGATTGGGAAGTCAACGTATTTTCTTGCTCAAATACATCAAACCAATTTTCTCTTGTACTTTTCATTTCTGAAGTATACAAAGTTGAAGATGACCAAATATGCGTTTGTTTTTCTAACTGTTTAAAATGTTTTTGTTTTCCATCCCAAACTAATTCATAAAACTTCAAATCCGAACTCCAATTTGCTGCAACGATGGTAAATGGTTCTATTCCTTTGTAATCATATGATTCTATTGCTTGTTCCAAATCATCCGCTTCCAATAAGTCCTTAACCACTACTCCTCGACTTTGCCTGTAAGAAATAAGTCTTTCATGGATTTTAAAACCTCCATTAAGCAAACAAATCATCGTATTTTTATCACTGATACCAATCCAAGTACCACCAGCCACCGCATCTTTAGGAAAAAGCATTCTAGTCTTATTAATCTGATAAAACTCTGGAACCAGTGTTTTTCGATTAATTGCCTCATCTCTATTAGAGGTTAATATAAAACCGTTTTCTTGGGTGGGGATCAAAGTTACTGTACACATAGGTCTTTTGGGTCGGATAAATTTTGTACAACTTACGAAAAAAATACATACAATACTTTACTCATGTTTATAAAAGGTTAAAATCAATATTGCCCTTTTTAATTTCCTATCTTTGCCGCTTTAAGTAAACGTACTCATCTTACAAACTAAATATATCAGATCATGGGAAAAGGTTTTTTTCAAGTTCCAACAGCTATCAATGAGCCTGTAAAGTCATATGCTCCCGGAACCCCAGAAAGAGAAGAAGTTCTGGCAACCTATAAATCAATGTATAATACTACTATTGATGTACCTCTTTATATAAACGGAGAAGAAATCAGAACTGGAGACACAGAAACAATGTCACCTCCTCACGACCATAAACATGTTTTAGGAACATATCATAAAGCTGAAAAACAGCATATACAAAAAGCTATCGACACAGCGTTAGAAGCTCGCACAAAATGGGCAAATCTTGCTTGGGAACAACGTGCCGCTGTATTCTTACGAGCTGCAGAATTAATTGCTGGTCCTTACAGAGCAAAGATTAATGCAGCGACGATGTTAGCGCAATCAAAAAATATTTTTCAGGCTGAAATCGATGCAGCTTGTGAATTTATAGATTTCTTGAGATTTAATGTAGAATTTATGACTCAGATCTATGAAGATCAACCAGACTCTACTTCTGGAGCTTGGAATAGATTAGAGTATAGACCGTTAGAAGGTTTCGTATATGCTATTACCCCTTTTAACTTTACTGCAATATCAGGAAATCTACCTGCGAGTGCTGCGTTAATGGGAAACACTGTTGTATGGAAACCAAGTGATAGTCAAATATATTCTGCAAAAGTAATTGTTGATATTTTCAAAGAAGCAGGAGTTCCTGATGGAGTAATCAATGTAGTATATGGTGATCCTGTGATGATAACAGATACAGTATTAGCAAGTCCAGATTTTGCTGGTATCCACTTTACGGGAAGTACTCATGTATTTAAAGACATTTGGGCTAAAATTGGAACCAATATCCACAACTATAAAACCTACCCTAGAATTGTAGGTGAAACTGGAGGTAAAGATTTTATTGTTGCACATCCAAGTGCGAATGCAAAACAAGTAGCAACTGGTATTTCTAGAGGAGCTTTCGAATTCCAAGGACAAAAATGTAGTGCTGCTTCCAGAGCTTATATACCAAAAAGCTTGTGGAGTGATGTAGAAAAATTCTTATTGGCAGACATCAAATCCTTCAAAATGGGATCTCCTGAGGATATGAGTAATTTCATTACTGCTGTAATTCATGAAGGATCATTCGATAAACTTGCTAAGTATATTGATCAAGCTAAAGAAGATGATAATGCTACAATTATTGCTGGTGGTGGGTATGACAAGTCAAAAGGATACTTTATAGAACCAACGGTAATTCTTACAGAAGATCCAAAATACACCACTATGTGTACTGAACTTTTTGGACCTGTGATTACAATCTATGTATACGATGACAATCAATGGGAAGAAACTTTAAAATTAGTTGATCAAACTAGTGAATATGCTTTAACAGGTGCTATTTTCTCTACAGATAGATATGCAGCTGCAGAAGCCACTAAAGCGTTAGAAAATGCTGCTGGAAACTTCTATATCAATGACAAACCAACTGGTGCTGTGGTAGGACAACAACCATTTGGAGGAGCAAGAGCTTCGGGTACTAATGATAAAGCAGGATCATACCTAAACCTATTACGTTGGGTATCTCCTCGTACGATAAAAGAAACATTTGTTTCGCCAGCAGACTATAGATACCCATTTTTAGGAGAATAGTTATAGTATTCTTAAAAAACAAAAGCGCCAAATGGCGCTTTTGTTTTTTTTATACCTTTTTACAATGAATATAAAAATTAGAACAGCAAAAATTGAAGATCTGCCTATTCTGTTAGATTTTGAGCAAGAAATTATAAAAACAGAAATCCCAATGGATCCAACTTTGATAACTTCAAAAAAAATAAACTACTATGACCTTTCTGAATACATTAAAGCCGATCATACAGAGGTAGCTGTAGCAGAAATTAATGGAGAAATAGTAGGTAGTGGTTATGGACAGATAAGAGACCGAAAAGTGTTTTTTAAAGAAACGGCGATGGGATATATAGGATTTATGTTTGTTAAGGAAGATTATCGAGGAATGGGAGTAAGTCAAAATATAATAAAACACTTATCTGATTGGTTTCGATCAAAAAACATCTATGAACTCCACTTAGATGTATATGATCAAAATCCTCGAGCCATTAAGGCGTATGAAAAAGCAGGTTTCGAAAAATATCTTGTAAAAATGAGAGTGAATTTAAAAGATTGACCCTCAGAATTAGTTATTGTTTATTTTCTATTAAAAAAATGAATTTTTATTTTCTTTGACTTTACAAAAACAAGAAACCTCACTTTGCTTTTTTCCTTAAAAACCAAGACAGTTTCATAGCTAAAGCACCATAAGCAGCACCTATTCTAATTTCTCTCTTATACGGAGCTAACTTAGCCTCAATACGCAAAGGTGATTTGGACTCCCAGACAACGTTCTCAGGATTGGCTATTTCATATATTTTAAGTGCCACTTCTATTTTACAAGGCTGTGAAAAACCTACATTATACCCAGGATAAACCCATAATGTTTCTACATGTAAATTATATTTTGCCTCAGGATTATTTTCTGAAACTTTGATTTTTCTTTTTTTAGGTATTGCATAATTCAAGTTTTCGATAAACATTGGTGCATATACAGTATCTCTATCAGCAAACCAAGAACCTTTGAACCTTTCGCCAGCGCCAGATCCAGGTTTATGTCTTTCTCGTATTCGCATCTTATCTTCTATAAACTCTTCTTCTGTTTCATAGCCATGCACTTTGATATTATCATACCCAAAAGTAACTGACAGTTCTTTTTCTCCCGCAAGTACAGAAATATCTCCAGAAGCTGTTTTGATTTTTTGGCCTAAAACAGTTAATGAACAAAAAATAATTAGAAGTATACTCAGCGTTTTTCTCATATTCTTAAGTGGTTAAGTATGTTTTCTCGGTAGTTTTTAGCAATTACTAATTGATAAGGAACTCTCCAAGTTTACTCTTTTTATTATAACTTATATTTTAATGGCATGTACACCACTTTTTTAGTTTCAAAAAACTCCTCTTCAAAATAATCTGACAAATCGTATTGATTAGCTTTTGGAAATGCAGAAAGTTCTTCGGTAAGATCACCTCCTTTTAAATACAATATTCCATTAGACAATTGATGATTAGACTTTTTAGTGATATTCTTTCTAATCCATTTCACAAAATCTGGCATATTAGTTACAGCCCTGCTTATGATAAAATCAAAACGTTCATCGAAGGTTCCTGCTCTTCTTTGTTCCGCTTTTACATTAGTCAACCCCAATGCTTTTATTACTTCATTTACAACACGAATCTTCTTTGCAATCACATCTACTAAGTAAAATTCAGTTTCTGGAAATAAAATAGCCAAAGGCACACCTGGAAATCCTCCTCCAGTTCCAACATCCAAAACTTTAGCACCAGGTTTAAATTGTTCGACTTTTGCTATACCCAGGGAATGCAGAACATGGCGTTCATATAATAAATCAATATCTTTTCTGGATATTACATTAATCTTAGCGTTCCAATCTTTATACAAATCACCAAGCCTTTCAAATTTTTCTTTTTGATCATCAGTTAGATTGGGGAAATATTTATGTAGAATATCCATGGACTAATTTTTAAAGCGCAAAAATACATCTAAACTTGGATATATTTTACTACTTTTTAAGAAGTTAAAAAAATATAAATACCTAACTTTACCGAATAAAGTATGACGAATACCGTTAAGTCATAAATATGAAACCCATGACTACACCTAATGTGAAATTTAGCAGAGTTGATTCAGCAAAATTTTTCAGAACTCTGAATAAGCGAGTGAATCAATATTTCAAAGAAAATAATATTAAACGAACGGGAAACTGGAAGCTACATTTGAAAACTATTATTATGTTTTCTATATTCTTGACCCCATATTTTCTAATACTCACCCTTGATATATCACAATGGTGGATGCTTTTGCTTACCGTTATAATGGGTATTGGTATGGCAGGAGTTGGTATGAATGTTATGCATGATGGAAACCACGGATCGTATTCTTCTAAAAAGTGGATCAACAAACTAATGGGAAGTAGCATGTATATTCTTGCTGGAAATGTATATAACTGGCAGGTACAACATAATGTTTTACATCACACTTATACCAATATTCACGGTCATGATGAAGATATGGATGCTGGTAGAATTATCCGTTTTACAAAACATGCTAAATGGATGAAGTTTCATAAATTTCAGCATTACTACTCTGTTTTTTTATATGGCTTACTCACTTTTAATTGGGCATTAACAACGGATTTTAAACAAACTAAAAGATATTTAGCTCGAAAATTAGCTTATGGTAAATTACCTAGTCCAATTAAACAGTGGAGCACTATTGTTATAACAAAAATTATTTACCTTCTAATTTGGATCGTAGTACCAATGGTGATTATGTCCATCGCATGGTGGAAAATCCTCATCGGTTTTTTCGTAATGCATTATGTAGCTGGTTTGATATTAAGTATCATATTCCAGTTGGCACATATGGTAGAAGAAGCTCAAATGCCTTTACCTGACACTACTGGTACTATGAAAAATACATGGGCAATACATCAATTATTTACCACTGTAAATTTTTCAACCAAAAACAGAATAATAAACTGGTTTACCGGAGGATTAAATCATCAAGTGGAACACCACATTTTTCCACATATTAGTCACATTCATTATACCAAAATTTCTAAGATTGTAAAACAAACAGCACAGGAGTTTAATTTACCGTATAATGAGTACAAGACTACTCGCAAAGCGATTATCGCCCATTTTAAACATCTAAAACAGATGGGAATGAAACCTGCTATGCGATCATAACTTTTATTTATCAATTACCAAAATGAGCACACAAGTATCGGAAATGAGTATTCAATTATCAGACAAAATCAACAAATTAAAGGCCTCTGCAACCTTAGCAATGGCAGCTAAGGCTAGAGAATTAAGAGCAGAAGGTAAAGATATTATCGGTTTAAGTTTGGGGGAGCCAGACTTTAATACTCCAGATTTTATAAAAGACGCAGCCATTCAAGCTGTTAACGATAACTACAATTCATATACACCGGTAGATGGATATGTAGAATTAAAAGACGCAATCATCACAAAATTCAAAAGAGATAACAATCTAACATATGATCGTTCTCAGATTGTAGTATCTACGGGTGCAAAACAATCTTTGTACAATGTTGCACAGGTATACCTAAACTCTGGTGATGAAGTTATACTTCCTTGTCCTTATTGGGTAAGCTACAGTGATATTGTAAAACTTGCAGAAGGAGTCCCTGTGGAGGTAAAAACTTCTATAGAGAATGATTTTAAAATGACTGCTGAGCAACTGGAAAACGCCATTACACCTAAGACTAAAATGATATGGTACAGTTCTCCTTGTAATCCTAGCGGATCTATATACAGCAAGGATGAATTAAGAGCATTGGCAGATGTTTTACAAAAATATCCAGACATTATCGTAGTTAGTGATGAAATCTATGAGCACATCAACTATGTAGGAGATCATGCTTCTATGGCTCAATTTGAAGATATGTACGATAGAACTGTTACGGTAAACGGCGTTGCCAAAGCATTTGCGATGACCGGATGGAGAATAGGTTATATTGGAGCACCACAAGCTATTGCTAGAGCATGTAACAAAATGCAAGGTCAGGTAACTAGTGGAGCTAATTGTATTGCCCAAAGAGCAGTTATTACTGCTTTAGAAGCTCCGGTAAGTAATATCCAATATATGGTTGATGAGTTTAAAAACCGTAGAAAACTAATTTTAGATTTATTGGCAGCGATACCCGGTTTTGAATGCAATGAACCTGAAGGAGCTTTCTATGTGTTCCCAGATATTTCTTATTATTTCGGAAAAACAATCGATGGAACAACCATTAATAATGCTTCAGACTTTTCTATGTTCTTATTAGAAAAAGCAAATGTTGCTACTGTTACGGGAGATGCTTTTGGAAACGGAAACTGCATCAGAATATCTTATGCGGCAAGTACAGAGCAAATTACTGAAGCTGTAGACAGAATCAAAAAAGCTGTTAGCTAATTTATCAAAATCATATATCTTTTATTAAAAAACCGATGATTCCGTAAAAATCATCGGTTTTTATTTTTTTCAAAATAAATTCCCGTTTTTGGAGTTATAAGTGGTGATATTCTAAAATGTTTTGGGGAAAACACTGAAGAAAGAAATAATTGTAGTTTGGACATAAATAACAATCTTAAAACCCGTATTTGTATTTATGGACATCCTAGAAAAAGAACGTATTGTTCAAAAAAATGTGCTTCAAATTTTCAAAGAAAATTTTCAAAGCCCTCATTCAGATGATGAGATTCTAAATTACACCCCTTCGGATATCGATAATTCAACATCCTATTACGAAGCAATACTTGATATCTTTTTTATAGAACCTATTTATTTACAGAGTGTACAAGGCAAAGTAAAAGACACCATTAAAAAAGTTGCGGAGCTTTGGCATATCAATCCTTATGCTGTAGGCCCCTGGGAAGCTGCGTTTTAACACACAATTTATCTATTTCTCCAAAAGAAAGGAGTAAGCAGTATAAGAACAGTAAACAATTCTAAACGCCCAATAAGCATTAAGAAGGAACACCACCATTTTCCAAATGCTGGCAGTACATCAAAATTATTCACAGGACTAAGTTTTCCTAAAGCTGGTCCAACATTTCCAAGTGAGGAAGCTGCTCCTCCAATCGCGGTTTCAAAATCCAACCCTAGCATTCCTAAAACCAAAGAACCAATTATAAAAGATAACATATACAATATAAAAAACGCAAGTATATTATATACAATCTCTTTAGAAACAGCCCTAGTATTATAACGTACGGGCAATACTGCTCTTGGATGCAATGTTCTTTTAAATTCTAAAATACCATTACGAATAGTAATTAAATGTCTTACTATTTTCATACCTCCTGCTGTAGACCCAGCAGATCCACCTAAGAACATTAAACCAAAAAATATTATTTTTAAGAAAGGTGTCCAGACTGTAAAATCAGCCGAGACAAATCCCGTTGTAGTTACAACCGCCAAAACCTGAAATAATGCATGCCTAAAAGCACTCTCAGCTTCTCCTAACACCATCGGGTGATCTATAACCGAATTTGCAGGATCCGCTTTCAAATAAATAATAATAGCAGAAACTGCGGTAAACACAACCATAAAAATTACATACCACTTAAACTCTTCATCTTTTAAGAATTTACCAAACTTCCCTTTAAAACCGAAATAGCTTAAAATAAAATTCATTCCAGCTAAAAACATAAATACAATAATAATATATTGAATTAGTGGTTGATCATTCCAATAAGCTACACTAGCATTTTTAGTTGAAAAACCTCCTGTAGATAAAGTACTTAACGCATGATTTATAGCATCGAAGAAATCCATCCCAGCTACTTTAAGCAATATGGTTTCTGCCGCTGTATATCCAAAATAGATAAGCCAAAGTCTTTTTGCTGTATCTGTAATTCTAGGATGTAACTTATCGGCACTAGGTCCAGGAGCCTCTGCAGCGAATAACTGCATACCTCCAATTCCTAATAATGGTAAGATTGCTACCGCTAACACAATAATTCCCATACCACCTATCCAATGGGTAAGACTACGCCAAAAAAGCACTCCTTTTGGCACAATTTCTATTTCATTAAGTATAGAAGCACCAGTGGTAGTATAACCAGACATGGTCTCAAAAAATGCATTGGTAAACGAGGGAATGGCATCAGAAAACAAATAAGGCAACGTACCACTTAAGGACATGAAAATCCATCCAAAAGTAACGACTATATAACCTTCTCTTTTATTAATCGATTTTTGATGCTCACGAGTAAGAAACATTAAAATTATTCCTACAAACATGGTAGATAATGCTGCTAACATGATTTGCATCGTAACGCCATCTTTATAGATAAAGCTAATGATAGTTGCTATCAGCATAAAACCTCCATTACAGAGCAATAAAAGCCCCATAATATGAGTAATAATTTTAAAGTTGAGCTTAGACATCTTAGAGGAAAAGTTTTTCTATTTTCTTAATAGATTTTGGCAAACAACACACTACTACTCTATCTCCTGCTTTTATATAAAAACCTCCCAGAGGAATCATTCCTTCTCCATCTCTAATAACACCTGCTATAATTGCAGATCTTGGAAAATCAAGATCTCTAATTAGATTATCACTTACCTCAGATGTAGGTTTTACCACAAACTCTAGCAACTCCGCATTCATGTTATTCAGTTTTGTCATCGCTACTACTTCTCCTTTTCTAATAAACCTGAATATATTGTTAGCTGCTAAGAGTTTTTTATTAATTAATGTGTCGATACCTATAGAATGTGATAATTGAAAATAATCCATATTTTCTACTAAAGCTATCGTCTTCCGAACACCTTTCGATTTTGCTACTAAGCAAGACATAATATTCGTCTCTGAATTACCAGTTACAGCAATAAAAGCGTCCATATCATCTATATTCTCCTCTTCTAACAACTCTACATTACGTCCGTCACCATTGATAATCAAAGCATTTGGAAGATCATCTGCTAGATCGAAAGCTTTGTCCTTATCACTTTCTATGAGTTTAACTCTAAATTTATGATCACATAAATCACAAGTTGTCTTATGACCTATTTTACTTCCTCCTAGAATCATCACTTTCTTGATCTGCTCCTTAACCTTACCGGTTAACTTATAGAGTTCTTCCACACCTCCTTTTGAAGTCACGAAATATACCTGATCCCCTTCCTTAAACTTAGTATCTCCTCTAGGTATAATAGTATATTGAGTTCCTGATCGCTGAATAGCAATTGGCATAAAATGTAATTCTGGAAAAATCTCTGCTGCTTCCCTAACCGTCTTATCTACAAAAAGAGCTGACTCAGAAAGTGTAGTCCCCACCATGGTTAATGCTCCATCTTCAAACTCATAACTATCACTAAAAGCAGACTGATTAAGTAATAGTTCAATTTCACTAGCAGCTAATGCTTCTGGAGAAATTAATTCATCTATTCCAAACTTAATAAAACCTACTTCTTCCTTATTTTCAATAAACTCAGTATTTGATATTCTGGCGATCGTGCGTTTTGCTCCTAATTGTTTTGCTAAAACACATACAGTAATATTAGTGGTCTCACTAGAGGTAACACTTATTACCATATCAACATTTTCTACTCTGGCATCTTTAAGAATACTTATTGAAGTTGCATCTCCCTTTATTACACGTATATCCAAGTGACTATCCGCATAATTTAAACATTCTTTATCAGGATCTATGAGTGTAATATCCTGAGACTCAAATGAAAGTAATTTCGCCAAATGAAACCCTACCTCGCCTGCTCCGGCAATAATAATTTTCATCGGTGTTTTTTATTATTTATCATCAAAAGATAAAATTAAACTTCAGCAGAAACCCTATTTTTAAAGGTGAAAAATTTCTACTAAAAAATAAAAGTCTACAAAGATAATGGAATTTAATAAACTGGTAAAATTATTAGATAACCTCCGCAAAAAACATGTCCTGAATGTTTACATATTAATTAAAAAGATTCATCTGTTTTGAACCAAGCGATTACTTTAAAAGAAAAAAATTAGATCAACTAATTTCTATCTTCCGGAATATAACGGTAATACATATATGTAAAACTTTTACAAATAGTAATATAATATCAGCACCTAAAGTAGTCCTAATAATTTTAAAACAAAAAACATTAATATTGGGTAACAATTTCATGATTACTGATATTAATAATCAACCTTAATATTCACAATAAACCCTAAAACATGCAAAAAACAACTACTATTTTACTATTATTATTTATCACAACAAACACCCTTTTAAGTCAAAACCTACAAATCACGAGAAGGGATTTTACAGACCCAAACAACTACGTACATTCTCTTATAGAATTGAATGAAACCAACGGGACTATTTTAGACACCTATGATTATACCGCTACATTCTCAGGGTTTAACGCAGTAGAAAGTTTAACTTATAATCAAGTAACAAAAGAAGTTTTCGGAATTTCTGGCGATTTGATTTTAAAATACAATCTGGAAAGCGGTACAGAAGACTCTTTTACCCTTCCATCATTAGCTTCAGGAGATTATCAGGATGTGATCATTGCCAACAATAGACTATTTGTTTCTCGAAGAGATTTTACAGATCCAAACAACTATATTCATTCTCTAGTAGAATTAAACCAAACCGATGGTAGCGTTATTAACGCATATGATTATACTGCAACATTTCCAGGGTTCAATTCTGTGGAAAGTTTGACTTACAATTCAGAAACCTCAGAAATTTTCGGTATTTCCGATAATCTAATTTTGAAGTACAACATAGAAACAGGTAATCAAGGATCGTTTACATTACCATCGCTAACTTCAGGGGATTATCAGGATGTAGTCATTGCAAATAATAGGTTATATGTTTCTAGAAGAGATTTCACAGATCCTAATAACTATATTCATTCTTTGGTAGAATTAAACCAGACAGATGGCAGCGTCATTAGCACTTATGACTATACCGCTACATTTCCAGGATTTGATGCTGTAGAAAGTTTAACTTACAGTCCAGAAACTTCAGAGATCATAGGTTTTTCAGAAACTTTAGTTTTAAAATACAGTATAGATACTGGAACAGAAAACTCTTTTAGTATGCCGACATTATCCTCCGGAGACTATGGAGCAATTGTAAGCACGGCAGATGACCCTTTATTATCAGTAGAGGACATTCAACTTCCTGAAGTAAATCAAAAAATCGTAAAAGCCCATAATTTATTAGGACAAGAAGTTCCGCTAGATTCTACCGACCAAATTATTATTGTTCTTTTTGAAAATGGTATCAGAAAAAAAGTTTACAACTCAAAAATATAAGCTTTCCAATAGAACCTAAAAGACAATCCAACAATTCTTTCTTAAGTACTTTTAATGTCATAAAATTAGGAAGGGTTGTTGGATTTCTCATTTTAAACATTAATCTTAAAAAGTAAAATCATTCACAATTCATTGCTACCCAATAAGAGTGATATTAAAAAACATTTCGCATTACTGTAACTAAATGACATTCTTTTCCTACGATACCTATCAAAAATGTATATTTGCCTAAATTTTTTTGAATGTCAGAAAAGATAACGCCATACAAGGATAAAACTACTACCAAGAAAGAACAGGTTACAGAAATGTTTGATACTATTTCTGGTAATTACGATGGCCTAAACAGAGTCATTTCTTTCGGGATCGATGTGAAATGGCGTAAAAAAGTTGTCAAAATAGTTTCTAAAACGCAACCAAAAAACATTCTAGACGTAGCCACAGGAACGGGAGATTTAGCAATTAACCTAGCAGAAACGGGAGCTACCGAGATTGTTGGCTTAGATATCTCTGCAGGGATGTTGGAAGTAGGAAAAGATAAAATCAAAGCAAAAAAACTAGACCAGATTATCACAATGGTGAAAGGTGACGGTGAGAGTTTACCATACGGGGATAATTATTTTGATGCTATCACTGTTGCTTTTGGTGTAAGAAATTTTGAAGATTTAGAACAAGGATTATCAGAAATATATCGAGTATTAAAACCAAAAGGAATATTTGTTGTTCTGGAAACCTCAGTACCTACCAAAACCCCTTATAAACAAGGTTACAAACTATATACCAGCTCAATACTACCATTAATTGGAAAGATCTTTTCGAAAGATAGATCTGCGTATTCTTATCTTAGTGAAAGTGCTGCAGCTTTTCCTTATGGAAATGCTTTCAACAATATTTTGAGAAAAATTGGGTTTATAGAAGTCGAGGATCATCCACAAACTTTTGGTGTCGCTACAATTTATACAGCAACAAAATAATATGAAAAGAATTTTTATTGCCATAGCTGTGATCGTTTGTACTCAAGATATGAGTGCACAGTTATTTTCTAAAGAACGTGTTAGAAATTTACAAAACTATGATAAGCCAAGATTAAGTTGGGGATATATTCTTGGATTTAACACCTATGACTTTAATTTTGACTATAAAGCTACTCCAGAAGGTGAAGATCCAATACTGGACAATGATGTAGAAGTGGCTAAATCCATTGGTTTTAATGTAGGTCTATTAGGGAATTTAAGAATCAACGACTACCTAGATCTTAGATTAGAGCCCCAAGTATCATTTGTAAGGAGAGACCTAACTTTTACGGGGCCTTTTTTCGATGAAAATCAAAGATTCAGAGAAGTAACTTCTACCTATGTTCATATACCATTACTATTAAAAGTTTCCACCAAGAGACTTAATAATTTTAAACCATTTATTGTTGGTGGAGTATCTACTTCTATAAATTTATCCAGTAATGAGAGTAATCCAGATGACAATAGTGTAGGACAGTTTAGAACAAAAACAAACACCAATTATTTTGAACTTGGATTTGGGGTTGACTTTTACTTGTTTTATTTCAAATTCACACCTTCGATACGCGGTGTGTTTGCTATGACAGATGAATTAGTAGCTGATACTGATCCTAATAGTCCTTATACATCGGCTATTGATAAAATGTCTTCCAGAGGAGTTTTTATCAACTTTACATTTCAATAAAAAATTAAGAACGTTTAAATTCATTAAGAATTATTGCAGTAGCGGTGGCCACATTCAAGCTTTCGGTTATTTGGGTTTCACCAAATCTTGGTATCGCTATTCTTTTTGAAACCAGTGATGCTATCTCACCAGAAATACCATTAGCTTCATTGCCCATTACAATAATTCCTTTTTTAGACAACGATTCTTTGTAAATAACCTCACCATCCATAAACGTTCCATACACTGATACTGTATCTTTATGCAAACTCAAAAAGTCAAAAAGGTTAGTATACGTTATATTAACACGTGTGATAGACCCCATAGTAGCCTGAATAACCTTTGGATTATAACAATCTACAGTTTGATCAGAACATACCAAATTAGTGATCCCAAACCAATCGCATAAACGGATAATGGTTCCAAGGTTACCGGGATCACGAACATCATCCAAAGCTACAATCAAATTATTGGTATCAATCAACTTAGCATTAGGGATATAAAAAAGCGCTAAAGCAAACTGTGGTGTCTTAAGAAAAGTAATTCCTTTTAACTCAGCCTCACTTACAATAAACGTTTTTTCTTTGGGTGTATTAAAAAAAGACTCATCCATGGAAAAAAGAGAATGAAGCTCTAAATCAGCATCTAAAAACTCCTGAATCACTTTTTTACCTTCTGCAACAAACAATCCATGTTGTTTTCGGTACTTTTTTTGATGTAAACTATTTATTAATTTCTTTTGGTTTTTGCTAACCATACAAATAATGTATTTTTGACACAATAATGAATCTAGATTGAAACACCTGTTCACAAAAATAGTATTTGTTGTAGTATCTACAATTTTTTTAATTTCCTGTAACGCAATTAAAAGAGTATCTGAAGAAGATTCTTTATTGGTTAAAAATGAAATTTTTGTAGATAGTATTAAAAGTAATGATACTAAACTTTACAATCAGCTATACCAAAAACCGAATTCAAAACTTGCATGGACTCCTTTTAGACTTCACCTCTATAATATGGCAAAGGTAAATCCTGATTCCTCTTATCAAAACTGGCTATATAAGAATCCTAAAAGAGAACAAAAATTAGTTAATTTTTTATCTAAAAAACAGGTTAATCGATTAGGTGTAGCCTATTCTGGAATTAATAATTGGTTAAAAAAAGCTGGAGAAGCTCCAGTTGTAGTTGATAGTGCAAAAGCAAAAAGATCTGTTAAAAGATTGCAGTCCTATTACTGGAATAATGGTTGGTTTAATGTAAAAACAGACTACAGCATCGATTATAAAGAAGATCAAAGAGCATCCGCTTCTTATTATGTAAGACCTCACAAACCTTACTTTATAGACACATTAAATACTAAAATCGACTCTAAAGTAGCTGATTCTATTTACAAACTAAATCAAGACAAATCTGCAATCGTTGTTGGAAAACAATATAGAACCTTAGATATCGAATCCGAAAGAGAACGCTTAACCAGCTTATACAGAAATTCTGGGCTATATCATTTCGAAAAAGAATACATAAAATTTGACGCCGATACTGTAAATACAGATCAAAAAATACACCTAAATCTACTTATTAAGGACAGACAAGTTACGGAAGATGAAGAAACAAAAAGAGTACCTTTTCAGGTACATAAGATTAGCAAAGTAAATGTATTTACGGATTACTCCTATCAAAACAGAAATGAAACTCCAAAAGACAGTGCCTCATACAATGGATATAACATTTATAGTTATGACAAGTTGAGATATACTCGCAAAGCTATTGCCAACTCTATACTGATAACACCAGGAGAAATTTTTAGAGATAAAGACCGAACCCTTACATATAATCAGATTAATAATTTAAAAACTTTTAAATATCCAAACATCCGATACATTGTAGATCCAGATGATCCAAAAGGAACCGACCTTATTGCCAATGTATTATTAACACCCAGAAAAAAATACAGTACTAATGTAGAATTCGACGTATCCACGTCTAATATTCAGGTATTCGGAATTGGTTTTAGTGGTTCATTCTTAATACGAAATGTTTTTGGTGGAGCTGAAATTTTTGAAATCTCAGGAAGAGGTAGTGTTGGATCCTCTAAAGATCCCGTAGATCCAAATGGGCAATTTTTTGACATTTCCGAAATTGGGGTCGATCTTAAATTATCATTTCCGAAAATTATTTTCCCACTTCAAACGAGGAGAATCATCCCTAAATACATGTCTCCGACTACCAATCTTATTTTCGGTATCAACACCCAACAAAACATTGGCTTAGACAAACAAAATGCTTCCGGAATATTCAACTATGAATGGAAACCCAATACAAAACTTACAAATCAGATTGATTTAGTTGATATTCAATACGTTAGAAATCTAAATACAGGAAACTATTTCAACGTATACTCCAACTCTTTCAGCAGATTAAATAATATTGCTAATGATGTATTAGATTCAAATTCACCATTTTTTGATCCTGAAAACGAGAATGAGACTAGATTATCAATTCCATCTGGTGCCAATAGCTTTATAATAGAATCGCTCAGCGAAACTCCTGATCCTGATCTTACTTCAGAACAATTACAAGAAATCAGAAATATCAACGAGCGAAAAGAACGACTTACAGAAGACAACCTTATTTTTGCTTCTAGCTATACCTATTTAAAAAATAATAGAGAAAATCTTTATGATGAGGATTTTTCTATTTTCAGAGCAAAAATAGAATTAGCTGGAAACGTTTTAAATACAGTTTCTAACCTAACAGGATTAAACAAAAACTCTAACGATCGTTTCGAGATCTTTGGAGTAGAATTCTCACAATATGTAAAAACAGAATTGGATTATATAAAACATTGGGATCTCGGTGGAAAAAGTGTTTTAGCCTTTAGAGCCTTTGGTGGGATCGCACTACCTTATGGAAATGCTAATAGTATTCCTTTTGCTCGAAGTTTCTTTGGTGGCGGTCCAAATGACAACCGTGCTTGGCTTCCCTACGATTTAGGACCTGGAAGTAGTGGCGGTAGGAATGAATTTAACGAAGCCAATATGAAAATTGCACTAAACGCAGAGTTTAGATACAATATTTTAGGCTCACTTAATGGAGCTTTCTTTGTAGATGCCGGTAATATTTGGAACGTTTTAGATAGTGTGGAGGAAGAAGATGCCGTTTTTTCAAGATTAGATGATATTCAGGAAATAGCTGTTGGAAGTGGTTTAGGATTACGTTATGATTTTGATTTTTTTGTAGTTAGATTAGATCTTGGTTTTAAAACATTCAACCCTGCTCGCTTAGAAGATCAAAGATGGTTTAAAGGTTATAATTTTTCTGAAGGTGTTTACAATGTGGGGATTAATTATCCTTTCTAAAAAACAATCACACTTTTCGTCTTTAAAATTAAAATTCATTCCGTATTATTTTATTATTTTTGTAGGCTTATTAACTAAAAGTAAATTATGAGTCACAACATCAAACCAGGAGTTGCAACAGGAGACGAAGTACAGGCTATCTTTAATCATGCAAAAGAAAATGCTTACGCCTTACCAGCGGTAAATGTAATTGGATCCAATTCTATCAATGCTGTATTAGAAACTGCAGCAGAATTAAACTCACCGGTAATTATTCAATTCTCTAATGGAGGAGCTCAATTTAATGCAGGAAAAGGACTTTCTAATGAAGACCAGAAAGCTGCAATTGCAGGTGCTACTGCAGGAGCTCGACATGTACACCTAATGGCTGAAGCTTATGGGGTACCTGTAATTTTGCATACTGACCACTGTGCAAAAAAATTACTTCCTTGGATAGACGGATTGTTAGAAGCAGGAGAAGCTTTTTACAAGGAAACAGGAAAACCTTTGTATAGCTCTCATATGATTGATTTATCAGAGGAGCCTATTGAAGAAAACATCGAAATCTGTAAAGAATATCTTGCTCGTATGAGCAAAATGGGTATGACTCTAGAAATAGAATTAGGTATTACCGGAGGTGAAGAAGATGGTGTGGACAATAGTGATGTAGATGATTCTAAATTATATACGCAACCTGAAGAAGTTGCTTATGCTTATGAAGAGTTAAGCAAAGTAAGTGATAAATTTACTGTAGCAGCTGCTTTTGGTAATGTTCATGGTGTGTATAAACCAGGGAATGTAAAATTAACTCCAAAAATTCTGAAAAACTCTCAGGAGTTTATTTCTGAAAAATATGGTGTAGAACATAACCACATTGACTTCGTGTTCCACGGAGGAAGCGGTTCTACTCTAGATGAAATTAGGGAAGCGATTGGATACGGAGTAATTAAAATGAATATTGATACAGATTTACAGTTTGCTTTTAATGAAGGGATTAGAGATTACATGACTGGTAAGATTGATTATCTTAAAACGCAAATTGGAAATCCAGAAGGGGCCGATGAACCTAATAAGAAATATTACGACCCTAGAAAATGGTTAAGAGAAGGTGAAGTTACCTTTAAAACCCGTCTTAAAAAGGCGTTCGAGGATTTAAATAATGTAAATACATTATAACTAATAGACAACCAAGCTGAAACTCTGAATAAAAAGAGTTTCAGCTTTTTTAATACAAATAATTTATGGCTTGGTTTAAGAGAACTCAAAAAGGTATACAAACCGCTACTGAGGACAAAAAAGACGTTCCAAAAGGACTTTGGTATAAATCTCCAACTGGGAAAATAGTTGATGCAGAACAACTAGAAAAGAACTTTTATGTAAGTCCCGAAGACGGATATCACGTAAGAATCGGTAGTAAAGAATATTTCGAAATTCTTTTTGATGATAATAAATTTAAAGAATTAGACAAAAACCTTTCCTCTAAGGACCCTCTTAAATTCGAAGACAAAAAGAAGTATACTGAACGTCTAAAAGATGCTCAAGAGAAAACAAACTTAAAAGACGCTGTTAGAACTGCAGTAGGAAAATCAAATGGTAATGACATTGTAATTGCTTGTATGGATTTTTCATTCATCGGTGGATCTATGGGAAGTGTTGTTGGAGAAAAAATAGCAAGAGCTGCAGATCATTCTTTAAAACATAACATACCATTTATGATCATCTCTAAATCTGGAGGTGCTCGAATGATGGAAGCAGCATTATCACTTATGCAGTTAGCAAAAACTTCTGCTAAACTTGCTCAACTGGCAGATGCAGGAATTCCTTACATTTCTTTATGTACAGATCCTACTACAGGAGGAACGACTGCCTCTTTTGCAATGCTCGGAGACATTAATATTGCAGAACCCGGAGCTTTGATAGGATTTGCTGGTCCAAGAGTTGTTCGCGATACCACAGGAAAAGAACTTCCTGAAGGTTTCCAAACGGCAGAATTCCTTAAAGAACATGGGTTCTTAGACTTTATAAGTCCTAGACAAAATCTAAAAGAAAAAATAAACCTATATCTTGATCTTATCCTAAACAGACCTTTGTCTTCTAATTGGAGATAAGATTTTTAGACAAACAAAAAAGCGTCCTTGAAATAAGGACGCTTTTTCTTTGTTAAAACCAAATAATTACAACACAATTTCTCTTTGTTCTCCATCTGAATTTGTAAACACTGCTTTATTATCGCAAGAACCATCTCCATAATCTAAAGTACCACTGTAATTAGTTCTCACCAACTCTACTACCCCACTAACTAAAAATCTACAACTAGCTTCTCTTCTTATAGGCGTAGTGATCGTTGTACTATGCATATTACCATTTGCAAGATTTGTTTGCCAAGATCCCGTAACTAAAAACACATTATCACCCCAATTACCATTAAAGGCACCTTCTATCCATTCTCTAGTCTTACTACCTGTTCTTGATGCTTGTGTACCATCAGCAAAAGTTACTGTAAGATCTAAACCCATTGAATACTGTGGATTCCCATTAGTGTTTGATTTTAATCTTGTAATTGTTCTAGAACCTTCAAATTGCATATCGTCTATAAAGAAATCTTCTAGACCATAATTAATAACCAATGACATAGCATCTACATCAAGCTGATAAGACATCAGTATCTTTCCTTTTACAATATGCCCACTTCTCACCTCACAACCTTCTGTTCCAAAATCAATTGTTACCTCCTTAGAAGTATCAGTTAAAACCACAGTTATTGTAGCACAATCAGGCAAAAAACGATTATTACTTCTTTTTCCTAAGTTCTCTTCATCCTCGAAACCTTGCAATGTAAGATCACTTATTACCTCAGAACCGTCATCAATACTCGCTGTTAAGGAAGCTTCCGTAGTATCTATAGCATCAAATGATAATTGATCTGCTACTTCTTCGCTATTACACCCCACTAAAACCACAGAAAAGAATGCAATAAATCCAAATTTTAAAATGTTGTTCTTCATTATCTTAATTTTTAATGTTACTTCTCTAGGACTTACCTATTTAAAAAAGGTTTAATTAAGGACGTTTTTTTTCATAAAAAGAGTTTCTTGTCGAAAAAGTATTATATTTGCACGCTAATAGCAGAATGCTATTTATACATAAAAATCATTTAAATAATATTGGAATGTATTTAACAAAAGAAATTAAAGAAGAAATCTTCGCAAAACACGGTAAAGGTAAAAACGATACGGGTTCTGCTGAAGGACAGATTGCATTGTTTACACACAGAATTTCACACTTAACTGAACATTTAAAAAAGAATCGTAAAGATTTTAACACTGAGCGTTCACTAGTAAAATTAGTAGGTAAGCGTAGAGATCTTTTAGACTATCTTAAAAAGAAAGATATCATGAGATATCGTGCAATCGTAAAAGAATTAGGATTAAGAAAATAATCAAAAAAGAGAGGCTGTATGCCTCTCTTTTTAATTATACTCTTATTTTCTTTTTGATAAAATTTAATAAAACATTTTGATCCAGAGAAGATTAAAATGAATGCCTTAGTTTTTCATTGGTCGCACAACAACTACAACAACACAACCTTGTCCGTCCGAGTAAGACGGAAACCAATGTTTAATGAAATCTTGATATAACAAATGCAAGAGTATTATATATCGAGATTAGAATCAAAAAAAGAATATGATTCCAAAAGTGTATAGAGAGGTCATTGACCTAGGTGATGGAAGAGAAATTAGTCTAGAGACTGGAAAATTAGCAAAACAGGCACATGGTTCTGTTGTTGTACAATCAGGAAAGTGTATGCTATTGTGTACTGTAGTTTCTAACTATAAAGCTGCAGATGTAGATTTTCTTCCATTAACTGTAGACTATAGAGAAAAATTTGCAGCTGCAGGTAGATATCCTGGTGGATTCTTCAAGAGAGAAGCGAGACCAAGTGATGGAGAGGTATTAACAATGAGATTAGTAGACCGTGTACTACGTCCACTATTCCCTAAGGATTATCACTCTGAAACTCAGGTAATGATACAGTTAATGTCTCATGACGAGAATGTTATGCCAGATGCAATGGCGGCATTGGCAGCGTCTGCAGCTATACAATTATCTGATTTTCCATTTGAATGCCCAATTTCTGAAGTAAGAGTAGGAAGAATTAATGGAGAGTTTATTGTAAATCCTACAAGAGCTCAATTAGACGAATCTGATATTGATATGGTCATCGGAGCATCCGAAGATTCTGTTATGATGGTTGAAGGAGAAATGGATGAAATTTCCGAAGAGGAAATGACTGAAGCTATCAAGTTTGCACATGAAGCTATTAAGGCGCAATGTATTGCTCAAAGAAAATTAGCAGAGGCATTCGGAAAGAAGGAAGTTAGAGAATACGAGCCAGAAAGAAATGATGAAGATCTAGCTCAGAAAATTCATGATATGGCATATGATAAAGTATATGCTGTAGCAAAACAAGGTTCTTCTAAGAAAGAAAGAGGTGCTGCATTTGCAGAAATCAAAGAAGAAATATTAGCTACTTTTTCCGAAGAAGAATTAGAAGACATAGGAGACTTAGTTTCTAAATATTACGGAAAAGCCGAAAAAGCAGCAGTTCGTGATTTGACACTAAACGAAGGATTACGACTTGATGGAAGAAAGACAACCGAAATTAGACCAATTTGGTGTGAAGTAGACTATCTACCATCTACACACGGATCTTCTATATTTACAAGGGGTGAAACACAGGCTTTAGCAACTGTAACTTTAGGAACTTCTAGAGAAGCTAATCAGATAGATATGCCTTCTTACGAAGGAGAAGAAACATTTTATCTACATTACAACTTCCCTCCTTTCTCTACAGGAGAAGCAAGACCAATTCGGGGAACTTCAAGAAGAGAGGTCGGACATGGTAATTTAGCGCAACGTGCGCTTAAAGGAATGATTCCTGATGACTGTCCATATACAGTTCGTGTAGTTTCTGAAATTCTAGAATCTAACGGATCTTCTTCTATGGCAACAGTATGTTCTGGAACCATGGCACTAATGGATGCTGGAGTTCAACTAAAAAAGCCAGTTTCAGGTATTGCGATGGGATTAATTTCCGATCCAGACACAGGTAATTATGCAGTATTATCAGATATTCTAGGTGATGAAGATCACTTAGGAGACATGGATTTTAAAGTTACTGGTACTGCAGATGGTATCACTGCTTGCCAGATGGATATTAAAATTAAAGGATTAAGCTATGAGATTTTAGTAAATGCATTAAAACAAGCTCGTGATGGACGTTTACACATTCTCGAAAAAATAACCGATACAATTTCTACTCCAAATGCAGATGTAAAAGGACACGCTCCAAAAATGGTTACCAGAACCATTCCTGGAGAATATATTGGTGCTCTTATCGGACCTGGAGGTAAGGTTATTCAAGAACTTCAGAAGGAAACAAATACAACTATTGTAATTAATGAAGATCCTGTTACTGAAGAAGGTATTGTAGAAATCCTTGGTACAGATCAAGAAGGAATTGAAAAAGTTCTAGCAAAAATAAATGCTATTACCTTCAAACCAGAAGTAGGAAGTGTCTATGAAGTGAAAGTTGTAAAAATGCTTGACTTCGGAGCCGTTGTAGAATATATGGAAGCTCCAGGAAATGAAGTACTACTCCACGTTTCTGAATTAGCTTGGGAACGTACTGAAAATGTAAGTGACGTGGTAAATATGGGTGATGTAATGGATGTAAAATACTTTGGTATTGATTCTAGAACTCGAAAAGAAAAAGTTTCCAGAAAAGCTTTATTACCTAGACCTCCAAGAAAAGATGGTGATAAACCAAGAGGTGATAGAAAACCTAGAAACAATGACAAAAAAGAGAAGTAGACTATAACATTTCTCTAAACACCTAATAATAAACGCTTTCATTATTTTTGAAAGCGTTTTTTGGTTTTACAAAAATGAATAGTATATTTGTCTGGTTGACCAAATTGGTTGACCAATTTAATTGAAGACCCTAAATCATGAACATTAAAATCTTAACAAGCACAATCGTCATTTGTGTATTGCTGACTTTTGCAAATACCCCAATATTTGCACAAACAGTTTCTAACAATTCTGAATTACAAAGCGCTATCACTAATGCATCCGCAGGATCTACCATTACACTAGCTAATGGGACTTGGTCCAATGTGGTCATAAATATCAATAAGAATGGCACGGAAACAAATCCAGTTACTATCAAAGCACAAACTCCAGGTTCAGTTTTTTTCGAAGGTAATTCTAGAGTAAGTATGGGTGGCTCCTACGTTGTTTTTGAAGGAGTAGTTTTTCAAAATCCATCAAACTTAAGCACTAGCGGAAGTACAATAGAACCTATAATTGAGTTTAGAGATAGCAGTAACAATGAATGTGATCATTGTACAGTTACAAATATAAAAGTAGATAGTTATAATGGAACTACATCACAAGAAACCTTAACTTTCAAATGGATTGTAGTGTATGGACAATATAACGAAATTAGCTTCAGTTCATTTATCGGAAAACATGGTATTGGTAGTATAATCAACGACAATAGAAATGCTACTTCTACTGAATTTGCAGAGCCTGATTTTACAAAAATTCATCATAATTATTTTGCTGACCGCACCCCAATTAGAGAGGTTAATCAGGATAATGATCAAGATGCTATTAGAATAGGAAATAGTAGCACCTCTTTACATCCTTCTAATACCGAAGTTTATGACAATCTATTTTACAACTGGTCTGGAGAAGTAGAAATTATTTCAAACAAAAGTGGTGAAAACAAATATTACAATAATACTTTTAGAGACTATCAAGGAACGTTAACATTACGCCATGGTGATAACTGTGAAGTATACAACAACTTCTTTTTTGCGCAAAACAATCTTTTTTCAGGCGGTATTCGTGTAATTGGGGAAGGACATAGAGTATATAACAACTATATTGACGGAGTAAATTCTGAAAAACCAGATGGTAGCAACACTAGTACAGCTGGAGCTATTAATGTTAGTAATGGAAGACCTAATACAGCCCTTAATGGATATTATCAGGTTATTGATGCTACTATAGTAAATAATACTTTTGTAAACTGTGATTATGGTTTTAGAATCGGAACCAATGTTGGAGGTAACTTGAGTTTAGCACCAGAAAACTTAATTATTGCAAATAATATCATGATTAACACTGCTGAAAGTGCAGTTGACGAGCAAACAGCCCCAACAGGAACATCCGTATATCAAGGAAATATAACACAAAATGGTTCCTGGGATCTTTCAACAGGCACTAATAGTAACCAAGTAGTAACATCTGGACTTTTAGAAAATGGCCCTCTTTATTATGAATTAGGTTCTAACAGTCCTGCGATCGACGCAGCAGTTGGTAACTACCCTTTTGTTACTACGGACATCTTAGGAGGTACTCGTTCTGGAAGTCTTGATGCAGGTGCAGAAGAATTCAATTCAGGTGGATCTCGTATTCCATACACAACTGCCGATGTAGGCGTGAGTATTGGTTTTGGTGGAACTGGAATGGATACTCCAAGACTAACAGCTACTCCAACAACATTGAATGCAAATCGAAGTGGTGGAAACATTTCGTTTGAAATCAATGCTAATGTTAACTGGACCATCACCGAAAACTCCGCTTGGATAACAGTTGATAATGTTTCGGGAAGCAACTCTGCGATAATTACAGTTGACTATACAGAGAATAATACTGCTGCACAGCGTACCGCAACCTTAACCATTAATGAGACTCCTGGAGGAAGTGATTTAACCACTACGGTAAATATTATACAGTCTAATCTTTTTTCAGAAGAAATCACCATAGTAGATGCTACTGCTGTTGGAACTGAACAAGGAAAACCTAATGTTGGACCTCAATTTGCTTGGGATGATAATGTAACCGCATCAGAGTACTGGTCAGGAGATGCAAATACCGAACCTGAAGTTTCGATAACATTTGATGTATCTTGTATAAGAACACTTAGTCAAATAGGAATTCATGTTTTAAAAGCTGATGAAAGAACGATTAATTTCGATATTGCTGTTGCCGATGATCAAAATGGTCCTTTTACCAATGTATTAACAGGACAAGATAGTACCATCGAAAGTGGTGCTGAAAATACAGAGCAGTTATTTGCTCTTAACAATGTAACAGGAAGATATATCAAGTTTACTTCCAATGGTACCAATACAGGATCTGGTTTTGCAAGTATTGTAGAAGTTAATATCTATGGTGACCTAGAATGTGATGCTACCTTAGGAGTAGATGAAACCACTCTGGCTAGTAAGGGTATTTTATTATACCCTGTTCCTTCACAAAACCAACCGATCCAAATCATTTCTAAGACAGCGATCGGTTTAGTACAAGTCTTTGATCTTAGAGGTAGAACAATCCTAAAAGAAGAGTTTAATAGTACCAATGGTACGATTAACACTAATAACTTAAGTAGTGGAACTTATATTGCTAAAATACAAGGAGCCTACGGTCGTTTTGTGATACAATAACAACAAAAAACAAACCATCTTTAATAGGTATTAAAGATGGTTTGTTTTTTCTATTAGAAAAGTCTTCCTAAGACAACACCAAACTGAAAGCCATATACACTTTTAACCCCATTGAGATTACCATAAGTAGAAAGTTCGAGACCTACTACACTATTAAATGTATATCGCAAAGATATCTTAGAAAATCCCCCAAGAATGATTTTCTTACTTTCTTGTACTCTCCTATAATCCAAAGATGGTCCCGATGAACCGGGAAAACAAAAACCTCCAAAACCACAAGTAGATCCTGGAGAATATTCAACAGCATACTCATAGTCTTCGCTATAGATAATAGAAGGACCTAGCATGGCAAATATCTTAAAAGAGCTTTTCTTGTTAAGAACAAAAGACTTAAATAAATTAGGAGACAAAGCATACAACCTATTATCCCTCTCACCGCTATAAGGAAATCTTTTTTCAATTCCTTCAGGTAATTCTGTTCCTTCAAAGTTTTCTATCTCATCTATTGGAGGGATACCTTTTGTACTTTCTGCGGTGTAGGCAGATCTTGTAAAATCAAATCCATATCCCCATCCGTTTTTTCGTTCAAACATAATACCTCCGTAAATATCCAGCTCATTACTTTCATCACTGGCAATAGAGCTAAAACCATTGGTAAAGGCAATTGGTTTCTTCTCTCTTCTTTGTTTTTGATCGTTATCTAAATTCTGACTATAACTATATTTTGAAACACATAAGAATAGAATTGTAACACTGACCAACTTTTTCATCATATTAAAAATTTATTGTTTAGTGATGTAAACATAATAGCAATTCCACAGTCTTAGTTGTCAAAATCACGAGTATGAAATTTTGGTTTTGCGATAATCACAAGAGCAAAGTGATCAGTGCTAAAAAACAGCAACAGACTTTTTAGAACTAGTCTATAAGGATTATCTATCATAGAATACTATGGATTAGTTGAAATTATATTGAAAAATGAGATTCCCGTAAAAAGTATTACCAATAGAATTAAAATTAACTCCCGGATTAAGTCCGATAGTAAACCCTTTGGGATACAACATAAATTTTAGATCAATAGGAACTCCTAGACTTTCCTCTGTTTTAGTATCCCTTCCAAAATCACCACTAACATCATATCTACTATTAGCAAATACTCCTAATCCCGAATGAGTTTCTATTGCAAACCAAGCTGCTAAATCCCATTGTCTTCCATACAAAATATTAACCGTATAAAAACTATCTCCACCTCCAAAAAAGCTCACTTCTTCTCCTAATTTTAAATCCAAGGAAAAAATATTCCTTTTTAATGAAAAGGATGTTCTTACACTTAAATCAATTCCACTATGGCCAGAAGAATTGATTCTTTCTTTGTAAGTTGATTCATAAAAACCAAAACCAGCCTCGATAGATCTGAATCTAAATTTCCCCTTATCAGACGCATCATTTTCCTGTCCAAAGGACATCTTTGAAATTAGTAACACAATAGCCACTTTCATCAATCTTTCCATAATAAAATATTTAACTTGTTTAGTGAATCAAACATACTTTCTATCTAAGAACTACAATTGTCAAAATCACGAGTATAAAATTTTATACTTGTGATAATCACAATTCGGGTATGTTCATAAAAAAACACCTTCAAAAAAATGAAGGTGCTTCAATCTTATTTTATTGTTTGCAAAAATTTATTATTCCATCCCTAATCTTTTTAGATGTGATAAATGAGCTACTACTCCACCTAAATAAGAAGTCTGATTCGGAATGATATGATGATTCTTTAAAACCTTATATAGAATCTTATTAAGTTCCGGATAATAAACATGATGAATGTGTGGAAATAGATGATGTGCTATATGATTGTTAAACCCTCCAAAAATAAAATTTGCAAACCTACTAAAAGGATAAAAATCATTTGAACTTTGCACCTGATTCATGAACCATGATGTTTTTATCTTTCCAGAAGTATCTTTTTCTGGATATGCCAGACCCTTTATGTGATGTGTCATAAAAAAGGTAAACAATAAAAATAACGATTGTACCATATGCATACTTATAAATGCTACAATTACCCAATACCATTTTAGGTCAATAAATATCATAGGCAATAACACCAAATAGCTTAGATAAACTATTTTTTGACACCAGAAAGAAAACTTGTATGCTAAAGAATGCTTTTTGTGATTACCAAAGTCGCTAAAAAACACCTTAAAATCTTTAATAAACACCCAAAACAATGAATACGTTGTATACAAAAAAGGAGCATACAAATATTGGAAACGGTGAAACCATTTCATCTTCGAATCAGGAACTACTCTTATTAAGTTCGTAATTTCTAAATCTGTATCATAACCTTCAACATTAGGAGCATGATGATGGGATGTTACATGCCTATCTTTCCATGCTTCTGCATGAGCTCCTACCATCGTATAAAGAGCAATGAAACATTTATGATTTAACTCCTTTTTCTTAAAAATTGTGTTATGCGAAAAATCGTGCGCAAAGTTAAATGCGAATAACATAGAAACTAACCCAAAAACAACATAAGCCAATACCAACAATTGCGGTTGTGATATTTGATAAATAAAACTATATGAAATTAGTGTAAAGGAAAAATAAATGAATCCCTTTAAGAACATCTTTTTCTGAAATCTTCGATTACAGAAATTAATTTTTTTATAGATCTCTTCCTGAATAGCACCAAAAAGCTCTACATGATCTTTAATATATAAATGCTTAGATTTCATATTGCAAAGGTTTTGGTGATTCCTGTGTTCCCATTTTCTTTAGAAACCTAAAATGTGATTTTAGGGCATCGCGATATGGCATCTCCATGTACGTAATACCATGTTTATTTGCTAATTCTCTAAATATCGGAGCCAATTTTATATAATGTACATGACATATATTTGGTAATAAATGATGTAAAGCATGTGCATTAAATCCTCCTAAAACCCAGTTTAAAAAATTACTATCCACATTATAATCAACCGAAGTACACATCTGCAACTTTGGCCAACTCATCGACAAATTACCTTCTTTATCAGCTTCGGGATGTGCTACAAAATCCGATAAATGAGATACTCCTAAAACCGCAGTAAATATGATAGAAATTAGAAAGTGATTGAGCATAAAAGCTACTACAATATGCTCCCAACCAAATGGCAATAACAAGCCAGGAATAACAATCATGTAACCCACATAAAATACTTTAAAGAACAAAAGCTTTACGATTTCCCATACCGGAATTGCAACCTTAATTGTCCTACTCGAGCGATTAAATATCATTAAAAACTCTCTAAACAAAAACCAATTAAGAGAATAAAACAAATATAAAAATGGCACATATAAATATTGAAATCTATGATACCAACGTACCTTTTGACTTGTTGTCATCCTAACAAGAGGATTGTTTAACACATCGATATCACTTCCTTCAATATTAGTATACAAATGATGGGATTCATTATGATTTTTGCCCCATACATATGCATTATTGCCTTGTAAATTAAAGCTTAACTGAAACAAAATTTTATTCCAGAATTTACTTTTTACTGCCACTCCATGCGCTGCATCATGAGATACATTAAATGCTGTTAACAAAACTGATATTCCCAGACCTAAATACAACAAGTAAAAACCGATTATATTTGATGACGTTATCATCAGAACATACAACAAGACTACCATCATAAAATATAGAATGATTTTAAAAATCATCTTAGTATTTCCGAATTTCTCTATACGATTAGACTCAAAATATTCTCGAATCTTCTCGGTAAGTTCTTTATAAAATTCAGAACCTTCATCTTTAGAAAATTTTATTTTTTGCATAATTATTTCTTTAAAAATTAGACATACAACAGTCCTTTGGATATATGAGAAGGCATACCTTCTCACATTCCAACATATAGTGAATTAACTAGAATTAATACGAAGAGTTTATAGGGTATAAACTAAGTGCTCCTTTTTAGATCATTCAACATACTACTTCTTTTTTCTAGAAGTAATATCCTTAAAAACCCCTAGTTGAACATTTCCTGTTTTAGATAAGAACACCAATAGTTGTTCTTTTTTAGAATTCGCATTTATTTTCTGTGTCCGCCAATGTTTAATAAATGATAATACAGAAGTAATCTTATTAGAAGAGGAAACACTAAAAATCCCATCTTTTAGTGATCCTTTAATATATTTTGACACTTTTAGTGTTTCAGATTTCATTAAACAAATTTTTAATGTCTCTTTATCCAACACTTTAATGCGAGTGTACAATTTTTCTTTTACCGGAATAAGACCAACCAAGTTTCCAGTAAGTACGTAAAAAGCTTCGAAACCATAGTCCCCTTCGATGCTTAAGTTGCTAGTGATATTCATCATTACTAAGATGTTTTTGATTTATTTTTCTTTTTAGAAAATTGCCAATTGATAAAAGGCAAAGAGCGTCTTTCGTTTTTATTCCAAAGCCCAATTTGAATACCTTTTAGTGTTTTTGTATTATTAAGAATTCCTATTTGAACCCCTTCAAAACTTTCACTTTTGGAGTCAATATCGTTCCAAGCACCTATTTGCAATCCCTTAAATGTCTTAAAGTCATTAAATCCTGATATTTGAATTCCTTTTCCATCCACAACAAAACTACCAAGCATTCCAAAGAGAACACCTCGTAAAACATAAGTAGAACTGCCATAAACAGCTAATTGAATTCCATTTACTTTGTAAGAATAATTACCGAATCCTGTTATAGAAATCCCATTCATTCTTCTTAAAGCTTGAACTCCGCCAGAAACAGAAATCCCATTAATATCCATAAATGATACAGTTCCACCAGAAACATTTATTCCATTTACGATCTCCGTAGGTTGCCGATTGAAATAATTTTCAAATTCACTTTCTTTATCAGGTAGTCCGATTTTGGGAGTAAAAAATATCGAAAAACCTTTACCGAAAGGTTCAATTCTCAACCCATTTGATTTTGTTGTGCTCGTGTCTGGCTCTACTTTCTTTTGTGCCAAACCAATCGACAAACCATAAACATCCGTATTTGTACTATTAAAAAAACCAATTGGTGCTACTACCTTATTGTCTTGTCCGAAAGTAATTCTGCTTATTACCAATACCATTAAGGTCAAAATACTAATTCTCATTTTTCTTGTTTTTAAAATTTCTTAAGTCAAAACTATTGTGATAAGTACAAGACAAAAAGTGATAAGCGCGAAAAGGATTTTATTTTTTTGTGATTTTCGCAAATTAATATCTCCCAATTTTGTATTTGCGAAAAAATTAAAAATCACAAGAAGACTTTATACTTTTTGCGAAAATCACAAAATTGAATTATTTTTCTATCTTATTTTTCCATCGCACTATCATCAATCATAAAAAAATAAGGAATGATACAAGAAATTTTTTTAGAGCTTATTAAAAAACAAATCTGCTCTAAAACTTCGCTCATCGATGAAGTAGCAACAGCTTTAGACATAAGCTATGATGCTGCTCATAGAAGAATTAGTAAAAAAAGTAAGTTATCTCTTGAAGAAGGAGTAACACTGGCCAAATACTTCAGCTTATCTATTGATCAGTTGTTTTCCAGTGAAGATGAGCATATTGTGGCAGTAAAAAAAACAGCTCCAGTTCAGGATATGAAAAGCTTACTGGCATACTATGAAAACTCCTATAAATCTTTATCTCCGCTCATCAACAATCCGAATGTCGAGATGATTTATTCAGCCAAAGATTTACCAATATTCTATACTTCTGATGATAATCTACTTTCTAAATTTAAGATGTATGTATGGTTAAAAATTATGGATTCTGAACTTGGTGATGTAAAATTCACTGGATTTAATCCTTCTCTATCCTTAATTGAGGCTGCTAAAAGATTAGGAAAAATGTATAATGATCTTAACTCTATCGAAATTTGGGACATCACTACTATTAATAGTACATTAAAACAGATACACTTTTATTTCGAATCCGATTCTCTTACTTCTAAAGATGCTTTACAAATCTGTGATGACCTGCAACAGTTATTACATCAAATTTCTAGAAAAATAATTGAACAAAAAGATAATTTTAAGTTCTACTATAATGAATTGTTACTCATGAACAACCGTGTATTGGTAAAAACACCTACCGAAAGATCGCTCTATGTCCCTTTTACCATTCTTTCTTATTATAGGACCAACGATGTGATCACTTGTGATCAAGCCGAAGAATTTCTTAATATACAAATGGAGGGTTCTAAATTATTAAGTACCGCTGGCGAGAAGGAAAGAAATTTATTTTTTAATAAAATGCAGAAAAAAATTGAAGCCTTACGTTCATTAATTATAGCTAAAAACGTACTAGAATTCGAATAAGCCCGTAAACTTTTAGCTCATATTAAGACTAATGTATTAACTATATTTAAGGTAGCAATAGTGCTTGTAAAAAAATAATTTTACTTTTTTGTAACATTTTCGTAACACCTTACGTATAATTAATAAAAGAGAAGCCCTAAATATTCACAATATTAAATTTCAAGGATAACATAGATGAGACAACTTAAAATTACGAAGCAGGTAACGAATCGTGAAACTGCATCGCTGGATAAGTATTTGCAGGAAATAGGTAAGGTAGATCTTATTACTGCAGATGAAGAGGTAGAATTAGCTCAGCGCATTAAAGCTGGAGATGAAAGAGCCCTTGAAAAATTAACAAAAGCCAATCTTCGATTTGTGGTATCTGTTGCAAAACAATATCAAAACCAAGGATTGACATTACCTGATTTGATTAATGAAGGAAACTTAGGTTTAATCAAAGCTGCTAAGCGTTTTGATGAAACTAGAGGATTTAAATTTATTTCTTATGCTGTATGGTGGATTCGTCAATCTATATTACAAGCATTAGCAGAGCAATCACGTATCGTTCGATTACCATTAAACAAAATTGGTTCGATCAATAAGATAAATAAAACATATGCTTTCTTAGAGCAATCTCACGAAAGACCGCCAAGTGCAGAAGAGATCGCTAAAGAATTAGACATGACGATCAATGACGTAAAGGAATCAATGAAAAATTCTGGTCGTCACGTAAGTATGGACGCTCCTTTAGTAGAAGGTGAAGATTCTAACTTGTATGATGTATTAAATTCTGGAGAATCTCCGAATCCTGATAGATCTCTATTGCATGAATCACTTCGTACAGAAATTGAACGTGCTTTAGAAACACTAACACCAAGAGAAGCTGATGTAATCCGCTTATACTTCGGTCTTGGAGATCAACATCCTATGACTTTAGAAGAAATCGGTGAAACTTTTGACTTAACTCGTGAGCGTGTAAGACAGATTAAAGAGAAAGCTATTCGTAGATTAAAACATACATCTCGTAGTAAAATATTAAAAACTTATTTAGGATAACTTTTAATTTCCTAAATTGCGGTTACAAACAGTTTATAACATAACTGTTCGTTTTTTGATTGATGAATGACCTCCGGCTGATTACCGGAGGTTTTTTCTTGTACAATATCTGTACTTTTACACATTACTGTTGAACCACAATTAACAGTAATATTATGATTATTAAATCTTATTACTTCCCAAATTTTCTAAAAAAACTGTACCTTTAAATGTATATAAAGGAAATTATGTGGCAAACCATTAGTTATGTAAGTACTGCAGATCCATCATTGACTACCTTAGAAATGGAAGACCTTTTCCAACTCGTTAAACAAAAAAACAATGATCTAGGCATTACCGGTATACTTTTATATTCGGATGGTAATTTCATGCAAATTCTAGAAGGTGAGAAGACTTATATACATGAGCTATTTTCTAAGATAGAAAAGGATGAACGCCATTATAATGTTATTAAAATTTTTGATCGACAGATTATCAACCCTTGCTTTTCAAAATACCACTCAGATTTTAAGGTTTTTGGAGAATCTTACAGTCATAATGAACTTCAGAATTTCTTAGAAGGAGAAAAGTCTTATAATCCAGATAATTATAAAAGTGTATCCTATCTTACTAAAAAGTTCATGAAACTTTCCTAGATAATTATTTAGTAGAGTGAAAATTCATGTCTTACTAAACGACTGTTAAAAACAACTGTTAAATCCATTTTTTTGCAGGAAAATTCCCTTTCAAAATTATAACTTTAAGTTATATGAAAAAACCTATTTACCATACCATATCTTATGTTAGCACTTGCTCCGAGCTTTCTGATCATGAAATAAACGAATTATTAAATACTACAAAACTGAAAAATAATGACTTAGGAATTACAGGAATTTTGATGTATTCTGAACAAAATTTCTTTCAAATTATCGAAGGAGAAGTAACAACTATTAAAAATTTATATCAAAAGATAGTTCGTGATATTAGACATTTTGATATTATTAAAATATTTGATCGGTCTACAGAGGTTCGATGTTTTAAAACTTTTGAGAATTCCTATACCGTCGTAAATAAAGAGAAAGATTATTTAGAACTGGAACGTTTTCTAGAATCTGAAAAGAGTTATAATCCAAAAAACTTTAAAAATATATCTTACATCGCGAATAAATTTATGAAGCTCTCATAGTTTTAAACTTAAATAGTATTTTTGCAGCAAATTTTACTAAATATGGCTTCTAAATTAATTGCCCCTTCTGTATTAGCTGCGGATTTTGCTAATCTACAAAGAGACGTTGAAATGATAAACAACAGTGATGCTGATTGGTTTCATATAGACATCATGGATGGGGTTTTTGTACCTAACATTTCCTTTGGTATGCCGGTACTAAGAGATATCGTAAAACATGCAACAAAAACTATTGATGTTCATTTAATGATCGTAGATCCAGACAGGTATATTAAAACGTTTGCAGATTTGGGTAGTAATATTTTAACCGTTCATTACGAAGCTTGTACACACCTTCATAGAACATTGCAGGCAATAAAGGCAGAAGGTATGAAAGCAGGAGTTGCGATCAATCCACATACCAATGTAAGTTTATTAGAAGATACGATCAACGATATTGATTTAGTTTGTATTATGAGTGTAAATCCAGGTTTTGGAGGTCAATCTTTTATAGAAAACACTTATAAAAAGGTACAACAGCTTAAAGAAATAATTGTTCGTAATAACGCCAGTACTATGATCGAAATTGATGGTGGAGTTACTAACAAAAACGCAAAGCAATTAGTTGATGCTGGAGCAGATGTATTGGTTGCTGGTAGCTACGTTTTTAAGAGTGAAAACCCTATTGAAACTGTAAAAGGACTAAAAGAGATCATCGGGTAATGAAACACATTGAGCTTATTATAATCGGTGGTGGTCCAATAGGTATTGCTTGTGGTCTAGAAGCTCAGAAAAAGGGTGTAGATTACCTCATTATAGAAAAAGGTCCAATTGTTAATTCTCTTTTTAACTACCCTGTTAATATGCAATTTTTCTCTTCTTCAGAAAAATTGGAAATTGATAATATTCCTTTTATAAGCAATGAAGCAAAGCCAAAAAGAAATGAAGCTCTAGAATATTATCGAAGAATTGTTACTTCTAATAATCTTACTATAAACTTATTCGAAAAAGTATATTCTGCTAAAAAAGAAGGAAATCTTTTCCATATCCAAACGGAAAAGGATACGTATACAGCTAATTACATTATAGTTGCCACAGGATTTTATGATATTCCAAATAAGATCAATGTTCCTGGTGAAGAACTACCCAAAGTATCTCACTATTATAAGGACCCTCATTTTTTTGCAAAGCAAAAATTAGCAGTTATTGGTGCTAGTAATTCTGCAGTGGATGCCGCTTTGGAATGTTATCGCAAAGGGGCAGATGTTACCATGATAGTTCGATCTCCAGAAATTGGAAAACGTGTGAAATATTGGGTACGACCTGATATCGAAAACCGAATCAAAGAAGGAAGCATTCAAGCCTTTTACAACGCGAATATAAAAGAAATACATTCGGATAAACTGATCATTACAATACCTGATGGAGAAATCTCAATAGAAAATGATTATGTATTGGCATTAACTGGATACATGCCAAATTTTGAGTTTTTAGAAAACATCGGTATTGAACTTTCGGATGACAAAAAGAAGTATCCGCAGTATGATGAAAAGACTATGGAGTCTAACATCAATGGTCTTTATTTGGCCGGAGTGATTTGCGGTGGAATGGATACACATGTTTGGTTTATTGAAAACTCTAGAATACATGCAAAAACTATCTTAAACCACATTGTTACTACTAAACAAGAGTCTTAAAGGTTTCTACTAGAAAAAGAACAAAATTTCGCTATAATAAAAAGCGGGAGTTTTTATATAAACTCCCGCTTTTTAATGTTTTATTTTATCTAATCTTAGCTGTTAGTCATTAGATAAGATACTTAGAATATACCAGAATAATAACATTAATGATGCAAACAAACCTAATGAAGCACCTACATATTGATCTTCTGAGTATTTATGAACCATATTAGAGGTTTGGTATAAAATTGATCCCGAAGCTAAAACTACCATCCCAACACTAAACCATAAACCAAGATTAAAACCAAATAACATTCCCGCTACAATTAAACCAAGGGCAATAAAAAAACCTATTGTTAACATAGATCTAAGAAAAGAGAAATCTTTTTTTGTCAGGAGTACGACACCAGACAAACCAGTAAACAATGCTAACGTAAGAATAGCTGCTTGATTTAATATATTAGCACCACCACTCTCAGCAATCATCATAGCTATCCCAATTAAAGGAATAAAAATAAACGCTTCTGCAACCACGTATAATACAAGACCTAAGTATTGCTTATTAATATCATGAGTTTTATGCGCCATTCTTTCCGCGTAATTAGTTGCCAGCATAAACCCTCCTAACATTAATAACCATCTCCATCCCTGTGTCATAGAAAAGGCAAAATTCACTAATGGCTCTATCTGAAAAAACACCCATTCTACAATTACAAATAATAATACTGCCATCGCTAGATGCGTATATGTCTTTTTGTAAAAAGCCACTCTTTTTTCGTCAGTAAGAGAACTTACTACTGGAGCTACTTGCTGAAATTCTTCCATTTTTTATTTTTTTAATTTGTTATACGTACTAAGATACTTTTTATCGTTAAACATAAGTGTCAATATAGCGCAAAATGTTACCCTGATTTCTTCTTTTTTTTACATTTAACTGATAGGTCACTTAAAAAGTAACATATAAATTAATTAATCTGAGTTTCAAAATAACGGAAATTGAGCATCCTGCTTACATATAGATAGATATCAGGAAATTGATCTCTTAACTTATCAGGAGATTCCATAAAGACCTCAACCAACACAGCGATAAACTCAAATTTATCCGTAAATGCATATTCTCTTAGTAATTTACTATCTATAATCTTATTCCTTAACGTAACTGAGGATAAATGATCTTCCAACTCCAGAAAAGTATCATGAAATATTTCTGAACTTATATTATTACTTTTTAGGGAACAATAATGAATCGCATGCGTTATTTCATGAATTCCTAAATTGATACCATCATCCTGATCTAAATTTCCAAGATTAAAATGCTCCCAAGACAGCACTAAAGCTTTAGATCTTGGATTAAATTCTCCTTTGTTCTCTGTTTTGTTTAGAATAGAATAATACGAAGATGGATATAAGATAATAGTCTCTACGTATTCTAGTAAATAATTACGCATCCCAAAAGTCATCTGAATCACCAATAACGTAATTTGCATACGTTTTTCATCATCTACAATCACCCCTTCTCTTCCTACAAACTTTGTCGTTTCTAAAAACCGAACTACACGATGTTCAAAAAAATTTTTTTTCTGTTTATCTAGTCTATTATACAATGAGTTAGTAGCCAAAAAGGGCACCAAGTGCTTGGGTAATTTTTTAGGAGTAATGTAAAAATGTACGAAGAAAGGCTTCTTATATTTATTTGCATATACGGTTTCGAGATATCTTGAGATATAATAAAGACATATAGCAACAATAGTCATGGCTAGTATTACAGCCAAAAATTTCGGTATCCCAGGTTCAGGTTGTTCCTGAAGGGAAATAATGTATAAAAAATAAAGATTCAAAAAGCTAAAAGTAGGTTTATTAAGTTACAATAATAAAGGTTTTGAAATAAAAAATCTGTTAAATCAGTAACTAAAACGCTAAACCTTAACGAATAGTATGAAAGAAAACCTACAAATAAGGTCTTTAAATCTAACTATTTGGTGGTATTAATTCCTACTTCTTTGATGGATTTATACCCACCTGCCACATCTACCAGATTATGAATCCCTCTACTTTTTAAAATAGACGCTGCAATCACCGAACGATAACCACCTGCGCAATGCACATAAAAGGTTTCATCTTTTGGAAAATCCATTAAGTAATCATTAATCATACTCAAAGGAGTATTTGAAGCTTTTGGTATATGTCCCCCAGAAAACTCAGATTGTTTACGTACATCGAAAACAGGTGTGTTTTCGGTAAGTTTATTTTTAAATGTATCTGCAGTAATAGAATCTAATTGATCGGTTTCTTTTCCGGCTTGTACCCAAGTTTCAAAACCGCCTTCTAAACATCCTAATGTATGATCAAAGCCAACTCTGGATAATCTAGTGACCGTTTCCTCTTCTCTACCTTCTGGAGTAACTAAGAGTATGGGTTGTTTCACATCTCCTATCAATGCTCCCACCCATGGTGCAAAACCACCATCTATACCGATAAAAATTGATCTAGGAATATGCCCTTTAACAAAATCATTCTGATGCCTTACGTCTAGAATTACTGCTCCAGTCTCATTTGCTATTTGCTCAAAAGTATCTGGATCTAACTTTTGGGTTCCGCGGTTTAATACTACCTGTATATCATCATATCCTTCTTTATTCATTTTCACATTAAGTGGAAAATAAGATGGAGGCGGTAATAAACCATCTGTAACTTCTTTTACAAACTCTTCTTTGGTCATATCAGATCTCAACGCATAATTGGTTTGCTTCTGCACTCCTAAGGTTCCTACAGTTTCCGAACTCATGTTTTTACCACATGCTGAACCTGCGCCATGAGCTGGGTACACAATAACATCATCTCCTAGTGGCATTATTTTGGTACGCAAGCTATCAAATAACATCTCTGCCAACTGTTCTTGGGTCATATTTGCTGCTTTTTGCGCCAGATCAGGTCTCCCTACATCACCCAAAAACAAGGTGTCTCCACTAAAAATAGCATGATCTTTTCCTTCTGGATCTTTTAATAAATAGGTAGTACTCTCTAAGGTATGTCCTGGAGTGTGCAAGGACACAATAGTTACATCTCCTATTTTGAATTCCTGACCATCTTCTGCAATGATTGCATCAAAAGAAGTATGCGCATTGGGTCCATATACAATTGGAGCCTTAGATTCCTTAGAAAGTGTAAGATGTCCACTCACAAAATCCGCATGAAAATGTGTTTCGAAAATATATTTGATCTCGGCATTATCAGCCTTTGATTTGTCTATATATGGTTTTATTTCTCTCAGTGGATCAATTATTGCCACTTCTCCATTACTTTCTATATAATATGCTCCTTGTGCAAGGCAACCGGTATACATTTGTTCAATTCTCATTTTTCTCAGAAATAAATATCAAAAATTTTTCAAATTTATAATTAATTAAAGATACCACAAGCTATTACTCCCATTTATGAAGCACCAAGAAATTTCAGTAATTCATATACAAGAAAAGCAGGCCATACTATTGCTTTCACCACACCTAATAAACCCATCCAAAAACTTGTTGCATGACTAATATAATAGATCAAAGCACCAATAATACCTAATCCATAAACAGTATTTGAAGAAGCTTTTTTCTGTACTTTTTCTTTCATCTTATAGTAGGATAAACCCTATTTTTTGGGGTATTTAAAACCATATAGTAACTGTCCTAAAAAACTTTTAGGTACATTTTCGTCTCCCGGAAAACCTATCTTAACAGTTCCGCTATCCTCTGGAATATAATTTGTCTTAAAGATATAATCCCAAAGACTTAAACTAATTCCAAAATTTACTCCAAAAGAATTTTTAGGCAACACATACGCATGATGATATAAATGCATCACTGGATTATTTAAAATATACTTAAGTGGTCCCCAAGTAATCTTAATATTCGCGTGATTAAAATGTCCTATAGCAATTGCCAAAAAGTGCACTATATAAGCTTGTTCTGGTTCAAACCCTCCTAAAATCATGACTCCAATAGTTTTAAGAGGTTTGTATAATATGTTTTCCATCCAATGGTATCTAAGATGTGCGGCAAACCCCATTTCCTTTACAGAATGATGTATTTTATGAAATCGCCAAAAGAAAGAAAACTTATGTAATAATACATGTGTAAACCATTGTACAAAGTCTAGAATAATAAAAAATACGAGCAACTGCAACCATTTCGGTAAGTCTGATATATTCAAAATCGTGAGACTTTGATGTGATATTCCTAAGTTGTTAAAAAATAAACTCAACAATTCATAAACCCCACTTATTACAATAGAAAACACAAAAAAGTTGAAAAACATATAGAATCCATCCAACCAAAAATCTTTTCTAAAAACTTCTTGGTCTTTCCTCCATGGAAATAACAATTCCAAACTCCAAACTAATAATGAAATAGCTATTAATCCCCAGAAATAGTTGGTATACCAAGGAACTTCAAAAAGAATTGAGTTCCAAGTCCATTGAAGACTATTTTTAAACGCATCAATAAATACATTCACATATTTATCCATAATACAAATTTACTAAAGAAAACCGCTTACCTTATCATATGTCGAGTAAATGATTCCTTTCATACACTATATGAAGAATTAGTTTTTAGAACGGTAAATGTATAAAAGGAGAACTTTGATTTCAGTAACAAAAGTTACAATCCAAAAACAACTAAGACACAGCTTGCTTTAATATTGTATTTGAAACTCTTTAAAAGAAAGTACTGGTGCCTCCTCTTTATTCACATTGGTAACTTTTGCAAATTCCGGACCATCCGCACACCATGCCAACAACTGTGATAACTGACCTTCATCTCCTTCGGCTTCAATATACACATCTCCATTAGGTAAATTTTTTACAATTCCTTTTATTCCTAATTCTTGCGCTTTTTCCAAAGTGCTTTTGCGATACCAAACTCCTTGTACTTTACCTTTTACAATAATATTATAATGCTTAATCATATCACTACTAGTATTATGTATAAGAATTGACTATTGAAATAATATTTTGCTTTTGCAATACTCCAGATTGTCTCCAAAGTTGCTTACCATCTTTAAAGAGTAACATTGTTGGAACTCCTCTCACCTGATATTTTGCTGCTAAAGTTTGGTTTTTGTCCACATCTATTTTTACAATTTTAATAGAATCTCCTAATTCCTCCTTTACTTCCTTTAATATAGGAGCTAACATTTTACATGGACCACACCAATCTGCATAAAAGTCGATCAGAACAGGAGTGGTTGAATTAATTATATTACTAAAATTATCTTTCATCTGTCTATAATTTTATTGTTTTTTATGGTCAGATGGAATCGCCATCTAATCATATCTGTGGGTATCATCTTATTGTTATGGCTTATTTCATATATAATTATTGTTATTGAGGAAAAGTAGCTCTTTTTTCAAAGAAACATCTAATTTATTTCTAAAAAACGTCTGAAAAGACCTGTATTTTGGTTAAAAAGTGTTAAAATAGTACCTTTTTATACATAGTACTGTAACAAAAATGAAGTTTCGTTGTCTAGTAAGTATATAACAATTCAAAACAATATCAATTATGAGAACTTTAGACAACAATCAAATTTCGAAAAAATTAAAAAACACTAAAGGAAACATCTGGAATGCTAAAAGACGTTACAGGTAAACAATCAAATCAATTATTCATCAATCAAAAAAAATCAACATCATGAGAACTTTAGACAGCAATCAAATTTCGAACAAATTAAAAAATACTAAAGGAAACATCTGGAATGCTAAAAGACGCTACAGATAAACAATCAAATCAATTATTCATCAATCAAAAAAAATCAACATCATGAGAACTTTAGACAGCAATCAAATTTCGAACAAATTAAAGAGTACAAAAGGAAACATCTGGAATGCTAAAAGACGTTACAGATAAACAATCAAATCAATTATTCATCAATCAAAAAAAATCAACATCATGAGAACTTTAGACAGCAATCAAATTTCGAACAAATTAAAAAGTACAAAAGGAAATATCTGGAATGCTAAAAGACGCTACAGATAAACAATCAAATCAATTATTCATCAATCAAAAAAATCAACATCATGAGAACTTTAGACAACAATCAAATTTCGAACAAATTAAAAAGTACAAAAGGAAATATCTGGAATGCCAAAAGGCGTTATAGGTAATTATAAAATCAATTATCAATCAAAAATCTAATCATCATGAGAACATTACAAAACATAAGGAATCGATCCCGAAATAGTGCTACTCCACAATACAATCGATTCGTAAATTATATAACACAATTTTACGATTATGAAGGAAATATTATTACCGGAAATAAGAGATATACGTATCAAACAGAATGATCATTTAAAGGGCTGAATCTTAAAAATTAATTTAAAATTCAGCCCTTCTCTTTCATAGCAACGACTTTAATATTTTCTTCTTATCAATTACTCTAAATTAATGTGGTAATTTATCTCTTAACAATCCGTACAAAAATGTCCCTAATATTGATGCTATTATTACAATGACAATAGGTACATAACCAGCTCCAGCCAAAACAAATAAAGGACCTGGACAAGCTCCAGCTAAAGCCCAACCCAAGCCAAAAATTATTCCTCCTAATAGATATCTATAAAATCCTCTTTCTTTTGGAATCATGTTGATTTTATTTCCAGAGAAGGATGTTACCTTTCCTTTTTTCGCGAATTGGATAAAAACACTACCGATGACAACTGCAGAACCAATAATTCCATACATATGAAAAGATCCAAACTGGAACATTTCGTAAATTCTAAACCATGAGGCTGCTTCTGATTTAAAAAGAACAATCCCAAATAAAATTCCGACACCTAAATAAATTACTGTTCTCATATCTAAAATATTAATGGGAATATAAGATGAACCATTAGTAAACCACCTATAAAGAATCCTATAACGGCTATTAAAGAAGGTAACTGCAAATCGCTTAATCCCGAAATCGCATGACCAGAGGTACATCCTCCAGCATATCTAGCTCCAAAACCAACCAATAAACCACCTATTATCAGAATTAGTAATATTATTGGATCATTGAATACATTATCAGCATATAATTTATCTGGTGCGTAAGCATTATCAACATCACTAAAACCCATTTCTTTTAAGTCTTCTGTAATTGCATTAGACGCTATATGGACCGTTGGATCTTCAGAAAGTAAATTTTCTCCAATAAAACCTCCCAATACCATTCCCAAAGCAACAACTAGATTCCATCGCTGCGCTTTCCAATTAAATCTAAAAAAACTCGTTGTCTTTCCAGCTCCGCAAATAGCGCAGAGTGTTCGAAGGTTAGATGACATTCCCATTTTTTTATCAAGCATTAGCAATAAAATCATCACTAGTGCAATTAATGGTCCTGCAACATACCATGGCCAAGGTTGTTGTATCCAATTCATGCAATTTTATTTTCTCTACAAACTACTGGATTTAAAAAAGGAAAGTCAGTAACTATTGTTACATTACACTATTTTTCAGCTAAAAATGTGGATATTTTCGGCAAAAATCTCCCTGTAGTCTTTTGATAATCTGCATATTCAGAAAAAAAGATGGTTAATTTCTTTTCTTCATACTTTGCTTTAAAATGAAAAAGTATGTAGATACTAAAAGATATTATTACTTTAAATGAAGAACAAGTAAATACCGCATAACCAAATACCACACATAATATTCCTGTATAAATTGGATGTCTAATAAATTTGTAAAGCCCTGTTTGAATAAATTTTGCATCTGCTCTGGGCGAAGGAAAAGGAGATAAACTTTCTCGAAGCTGAAATAAGGCATATACAATAATAACCATCCCAATACCAAGTAATAAAAGTCCTAACATATATAATAAAGATGCACAATCGAAATTGATCACTTTAGGATTTAAGAGATAGCATACAAACAATATCCCTTGAATAATAACATATACAAAATCCTTATAATCCAATTTCATGAATGCAGTTTTTGAGTGCTTTTAATACAATCAACTTACACTAATTTCTATATAAAAACTAATACTTCTATATAAAAAGAAATCTGACTTCCCAGAGAAAAGTCAGATTTCTAAGTTAATAATCAGAACGTTAAGCTTAGTTCTTCACCTTGCAAGTATTAAGTCCAACGATTGAATATAACGGACAAATACTTACAAAACCAGTTACTAAAAGTATTCCGCCAAATGCTAATAAAACATAGGCTAATGTACCTTGAAGTATTCCAAAATAATACAGTAATGCAATTGCTATTGCAACTATAAACCTTACGATCCTATCTGTATTTCCCATATTCTTTTTCATAGTATTATATTTTAATGAGCGTTTAGAAATTCTATTAGAAGTGTAACTATTGTAATAATGCTTATACATAAAACACAAACTATCAAAAGTTTTACTCCCTTATGTAACTTCATGTATTCTCTAGTTATGATTATATTTCTATTTTTTTATTCATATTTACATTACAAACTTAGAAAAGCAGAAACACAAAAGCTGTGACAATTGTTACAACACAAACTATTTTATAATGGCTGTCCAAAAATTACAAACCACCTTAGGAAATATTGATATTTACTTATTGGATCAAATACTTAAAGAACGATATCATAAAACCGATAAGATATTAGATGCAGGATGTGGAAGCGGAAGAAACTTGCATTGGTTTTACAATAATGAATACAATTTATACGCCGTAGATAAAGAAATAGAATCGATTGATTATATAAAAAGTGTGTATCCAAAATGGAGTAGAAAAATGGAGGTTTGCGCTTTAGAACAACTAAAGTTTAAAAATGATTACTTCGATCATATCATTTGCAGTGCTGTTCTTCATTTTGCATCTGATATGACACATTTCGAAGCTATGTTCTCTGAGCTCATAAGAGTACTGAAACCTTTTGGAACACTATTTATTCGTATGACTTCTAATATTGGAATAGAAGATAAAATAACTCCCGTAAACGATGGAGTCTACCTTTTAGGCGATGAATCTTATCGTTTTTTACTAACTAGGGAAATATTGTCAAATCTTATGAAAAAACACTCGTTGTCTTTCTTAGAGCCATTAAAGTCCACAAATGTGCACGACCTTAGATCTATGTCGACATTGATTCTACAAAAAGATCCTTCTTAATTAAGTGTTATCAACTATTTCTATTGCTCCTTGTTTTAGGTGAATAAAACCTTCTTGTTCTAGTTTTTTGAGTAATCTGGATATTACCTCTCTCGAGGATCCTAAATCATAAGCGATTTGTTGATGCGTAGTATGCAATATCCTGCGGTCTTTTAATTTCGCCTCTTTCTTTAAGTACTCCAGCAATCGTTTATCCTTTTTGGAAAAAGTAAGTATCTCAATCACTTGTAATAATTCTTCGAACTTCAAATTAAAAAGATCATAAATAAATTCATTCCATTTCGGATACTTCTTGGCAATTGCAAGTGCTTGCTCCGCCGGAATGATGACTACTTCGGAATCCTCTTCGATGACTGCTTTTACCTGGCTAGTTTGGTTTTTGACTAATGTAGTAACAGACATCACACAGCTTTCTCCGGGTTTAATATAGTACAGTAAAACTTCATTGCCTTCTTCTGGTTCTTCTTTAAACACTTTAGCTAAACCAGAAATAAGTAATGGGATCACTTTTATGTATGATCCTTGTTTTAAGATAACGGTACCAGCTTCGAATCTATGAAGCTGACTGATTTTAACGAGTTCTGCTTTTAATTCTGGCATTGTGGCCAGTCTCGGAAAACACCTATCTATCGCTTCTGAAATCAATCTGTTGGTTTTTTACTAAGGTAATAATTCCTTCACTATCAAGCTAAGATTATCTTTTTGTGTTTTCGGTCCAAGCCTTATACCCTCCTTTAAAATCATAAACTTTTTCAAAACCCAAAGTAGCCAATAATTTAGCCGCCCGGTGACTTCGCCAGCCAGAATAACAATAGATATAAACCGGCTCGTTCTTATTTAAGTTTTCAAATTTAGATGCGAAATTTTCTTTATCCGAAAAACTAATATTTACAGCATCATCTATAAAACCCTCTTGATACTCTTTGGGAGTACGGATATCTATAAACTGTACATTTTTTCCTAGCACTTCTTTTTGTATTACAGATATATCTATAACCACAACTTTTTCCGAGTGTATAGGATTAGAATCTTCTCCTGTATTGCTTGCATTTTGTTGTGCACAAGATGTAGAAACATACAATAGCAATAGAAAACTTAATATTCTTATCATAATCGTTATTAAAACTTCTTGAACCGTATTTGGCTAAAATAGGGATCTCTTCATTAGTATCAAGTAACAAAAGTTACACGATTTAAGCCTCTAAAATTTCAATACTATTTCGATTCAATTTGATAATACCTTCTTTTTCCATTTTTTTTAATAGTCTGGAAATAACAACACGAGAAGAATGAAGATCATAAGCAATCTGTTGATGCGTAGTACTTATAAGAGGATCATTACTAATCTTAGTTTTATCTTTTAGATACTTTAGTAATCGTTCATCCATTTTTAAAAATGCAATGCTATCAATCGTTTCAATAGCTTCCATTAATCTCTTATGATAACTCTCGAACACAAAATTCCTCCAGGACTTATACTTCGTTGTCCACTCTTCCATTTTTTCTACTGGGATCATCACCAACTTGGAGTCCATTTCGGCAATTGCTTTAATTTCGCTCCTGTGATGTCCAATGCAACAAGATAATGTCATTGCGCAAGTATCTCCCTTTTCTAAAAAATATAAAAGTAACTCATCTCCATCTTGATCTTCTCTCAAAATTTTAATAGCTCCATGAATGATTAACGGCATTGATTTGATATAGCTCCCAGATCGTATCAGTTCTGTGCCCTCATGAACTTCTTTGGCTATAGCTACCTTATTGATTTCTTCTAACAGCTCCTTTTCAAAAAGGTGCGAATAACTATTATTTAATTCCTCAATCACAATGATTAGTATAATTTTTGATTCTCAAAATAACGATCTAGTTGTTTTTTAGCTTCTTCATATCCGATTTCAAAAACCTGATCTAAATTACTTGTATTGAATACTCCATGATTACTTACTTTCTTTGGATGTATAATAATATCGCATTTTGTCAACTTTGCTTCCGAATTAGGCATTGCACGCAAGTAATAAGCTCTTTGCATGACATTATGCGCATGCTTAAAATCCGTAATCTTAGGCTTTCGAATTGGAGAAACATCAATACCTATGATCATATCACACATATCCATAATAGGTGCTATCGGAAAATTATCCAAAATCCCTCCATCAGAATACAGATGTCCATCTATCATAACGGGAGAAAAAACACCTGGAAAAGCTGCCGATGCAAGTATTGGCTTTATCAATTCTCCAGTACTAAATACACTTACCCGCCCTTCTACCAAATCTGTAGCTGTTACAAAAAGTTTCTTTTCTAAACTTTCGAATGTATTATCTACAAAATGATTTATAAGGTCATCATAATATTTCTCTGAATCCAAAAACCCAGGTTTTCTTCTTGTGAATCTATTGAGTTTAAAAACCGGTGTTTTGTTAAAAAAGTCTTTGATCCCAGGAACTGAATTTCCTGCAGCATACAATGCTCCTACTATTGCTCCTGCACTAGTTCCAGAAACAAAATTAGGAAATATACCAGCCTCTTCAATTGCTTTAATAGCACCTATGTGCGCTAAACCTCTGAAACCTCCTCCAGACAAAACCAAACCTATATTACTTGGAACTTTCATTTTACTTTTCTTGCAAAATATTGTTAGGATTCTAATTTAAAGTATTCCTGAAATACTACCTATTTATTTAGATAAATTTAAAGATACTATCCAGCGTATTTTAAGTATTATCCATCCGTCTTTCTAAAACAAAACAAAACTAGTTAATAAACAAACGTTAATCTTGTTTAATAATTTTTATAAAAAGTTAAACATTTTTTATCTTTATAAGAAAAATATGGAATTAATAGAGAAAGCATTGGAATTTGAAGGTAGAAAGATGAGTAATATGACTACCAGTGATAGAGTAAAAGCCTCTAGAGAAGCAAAGACATTGATTTTGGCAATCAACGAAATTTATAAAAAAACAAAGGATGCTAAATTGATGGATATTATGAAGCTGTTAACCGTAAAGAAAAAGAAAATTGAAAAACGCCTGAAAGGTGTTCCAACAGTATAAACCATTACTAATTACCAGCATAAGGAATAATCACAAATGTTATTAGAAACTACCTATAAAAATAAAAAAAATAAGGAGCTCATTAATGATCTGGTTGGAAAACCCTTTTCTATATTACAATCAATCAAAATGGGCGGCATTGGATCTAAACGAATGATCATAGAAGAAGTTAGCCCTAACTTGAGAAAGATCCTTAATTCAGTTTCTGATCTTAATTACGGCAATATCGAATTACGTCCGTATGGAATTTTGATAGCTATTACCAAAGGTTTACAAAATTACACTTGGGTTATTCCTTATTATCAATTTTATCTTTACAAAACTAACGGTATTAGCATACACGCACAGGGGAAATTTGTCCATTTCAGAAACAATCGTACACACAAGGAAAATGCATTATTTTTTAAAAAGATGATCCGTTTAAAAACCGAATATGATCAGCAATATCCGCATGTAGATTCTTTATAGATATTTTCTAAAATAGAATATTCTTGTATTTATGTATCTAAGAATCTTATGTAATGACCAAAGAGGCATTATGCTTCTTTCTCTTTTTATATTTTCTACCATACCATAACAACACTCCACTTACTGGTAAAGAGGCACAAAGTAAACTGGACAAAAACGCAATGATTTTACCTGCTAGTCCACCAATTGCCCCAATATGAATGTCATAATTCATACGAATTACCTTATCAGCAAAACTGGCATTTTTATATTTCCCATAAATACTTGGAGTTTCTATTTCTTTAAGCGTATACTGATCAAAGAATAGATAATCCATATTGTAATACAATCCCTTAGAATTACTTACCTCTACCAAAACAGAAGTAGTATCATTTTCTGGATAATGTAGTTCGAAACTATGAGCATTCTGATACTTTTCCTTTAGTATTGGAATCAATTGATCATAAGGGTAGCTAGATGCTATGGTTGATGCTATGACTTGCTCACTTTCTGGGATCACAAACCTTGGATCATTAGAACCTCCCGAAGCCTTATAAGCAATGAAATAAAACCAATTAAATGCCATGACACATCCAGTAAATGCCAGTATCAATCCAAAGGAGGATACATAAAAGCCTACAACGGTATGTAGATCAAAATTCTTACGCTTCCATCTAGTATTTTTATTCCAATCAAATCGTAATCTCTGTCGCCAATTTTTCTTGTTTCTTGGCCACCAAAGGATAAGTCCGCTGATAATAATAACTAGAAATAGTAAAACGGAATAGGATACTACTCTAGAGCCGATCGCATCTGGTAACCATAATCGTAAGTGACCTTTTAGGACAAAGCCAAAAAAACCTGCATCATTATCTACTCTTTTGATAAATGCTCCTGAATAAGGATTCAAATACACACTCTGATAAAATACTTCTGGTTCTGATTCGTAAAACACCACCTCTATTGCTTCACCTGGTTGGCCGTATACAACTCCATGGATAGTTCTATTCGGTATAATTTTTTCAGCTATCTTTTTGATCTCTGATGCTACTAAAAAACTCTGATCCTGAACGTCTACATATTTATAATCATCATAAAAGCTTTCTATTTCTTCTTTAAAAACCCATAAACAACCGGTAATAGAAACAACAAAAAGCACCAAACCTGTTGTTAGTCCAAGTATTTTATGGATTTGTAATATTCTCTTTCGCCTGTTATTTTTCTTTTTACTAGTCATTTATAGATGAATGAAATCATACTGGATAGCTAAAAAATGATAACTAGTTATTGGGGTTTTTAAAAAGGTTTGCAAACAAAACATAGTTACTTTCAAAGACCATCTATCGAAACCTAAAAACACTATTATTCGGATAGTTGTCTTAGCATTAATGCACATACATTTCTTAGTACCCAGTACGAATCACAGTTGAGTTAATTAGTTACTTATTTTAAATATTCCTTTAAGTCCAAGACCTAAAACTTTTGCTCCTTGCGTAGCGGTAGCCGTTTCTGGATCCACTATATATACATACGTCTCTGTATCGGTAGAGCTGCTGATATACGCTTTTCCATCTTCTACAAACATTGGAGAAGTATAACGATGACCATGTGTTGGTACTCCAGCTACATCAGTTACTGTCTGATTTACCAAATCAATAACTACCATTTTGAAAACATCTTTCTTAAAAAACGCTCCCCATTCTCCGGCTCCATTGGTATCATCCAGAATAATTCTTGCAATGGCCTTTCCATTACCTACATAGTCCATCCAGAATATCTTTCCTCCATTAAGAGCTTCTTCTACGTTGAAGAAATAATCCGAATCGAATTCTGTTTCTCCATTTTTAATTCTTAAAATACCAGAAGGTTTTGAAGCTGCTGTAAAACCAGCACTCAATGCAGAAGTTGAAAAAGAATAGATATCTCCATTTTCTGTTTGCTCGATTCCTGTACTATGACCATTAACACCGATTGGGCTTGTTCTATCATCCTCGATTATTTTTTCTAATTCGAATGCTGGATAGCTATATACCGCAACATAAGCACGATCCACATCTGGAGTAATAAATGATCCATCTGCTAACCATTTATGGTATGAAACAAATAACTTCCCATCTCTAAGCACCATTCCTGTAACCCAAGGAATAGATCCTGGATTTGTTGCAGTTCCATCACCCATATCAATATCTATTGGATGCTCTTTTATTTCTTCTAAAAGTCCTGTCTCTGCATTTACGATGTGAAAACGCTTATCTGAAAGTCCGCCATAGGTAAGTTCTACAGCAATTAATGTATTATCATCAATGGCAGCATAATTATCTAGTGTTGACTGAAAAGCAAAATTTGCTTTTTCTACCAAATCTCCATTTTCATCTAGCTGATATGCAATACATTTATCATCATCAGAATATCCTGCTGTAAAAACAGTATTACCAGCTCCATGAAAAAATCTCCATCCTCTTAAAGGGATTCCTTGTCCTTCTACAGAAATTTCTCCAGTAGTTAAAGACTCTAAAGAAGGTAATTCCAAAATATAATCTACAGGACTCTCATCACCTACAGGAAATGCTTCAAATCCCACTACATATTTTGATACAGCTACTGGATCCGGATCTGGATCAGTAATCGTACCTCCATTATCATCACTACTACAAGAAGTAGCAATCATAGCAATTGCTACGACTAGCATTGCACTTTGTATCCATTTTATTGTTTTCATTGTATATGATTTTGATGTTTAAAAATTATTTTAGTTTGATATATAGTACCTAAGTTTTACATAAAAGGCTCTTCCAGGTTGTTGAATTTCGAAATTATCATAAACCTTAGCATCTGTTATATTTCGCGTTAACACTGATAGGTTATACCTTCCCTCTTTGAAAGAATATCCCAACTCTAGATTATGTGACAATTGCTCTGGAATGATATCCCTATCTTCCGGATTCCCTTCTACAAAAGAAGTAAGTGGGTATTCATGCACGTAGTAAGTATTCCAAGAAATATTGAATTGATCTTTTGCAGCCAATACGTTTTTGAATCTACCTCCTATTCGAGCATTGCCGAATAGATAAGGGATGTTGGCGATACGTTGATTTTTTAAAAAATCAACACCTGCATTTTCTCCAGCATTCCTATCAATGATGTTTTGGTAAGTAGCATTGAGATCTAAAAAGAAAGAATTATTATACAGCATTCTAACTTCTCCTTCAATTCCCGTACTTCGGGCATCCGCAGTATTATAATATCTAGAGAAGATACCTTCAGATCTTATGGCAATAAAATTTTTAGCATCTCTAAAAAAGATATTACTATCCAGCTGGAGCTTGAGTTTATTTATTTCTGTATTAAAAAGAGCGCCTAGATTGACATTGTAACTTTCTTCTGGTAATAATGTTGGATTTGATTTCAGCAAAAATCCATCACCAAAAACTTCATATCCTTCAGGAATTCTAAATGTTCTTTCAAAGGATCCTTTGAGCTGAAAATCAGGTATAATCTTAAAAGTCGTTGCTAAACCGTATCCTAACTCTTCAAAAGTATTTTCAATTTTGGTAAAGCGTTCTTCCTCAGTACTGGCGAAAAGATCCTCTATAATCCCTTCTGAATTCAGGAGATATCCTTTAGAAAAAATGGCGGTTTTCCATCTATTGTCTAATACACTTAAATCATAAGAAAGTCCAATAATATTTTTATTTACAATATGCGGGTCTTGAAATGCTATCCTTCCCGTTCGTGCTTCATCTTCTCCTTTGCGTCGAATATAATTCTTAGTGTAATTAATACTTACTGAATGATTATCACTTAAATTATAACTAGCTAAAGCGTTTATCAAATGCAAATTATCTTTAAATTCGAATAAGGTTTTACTTGCTTCAAATTCTCCTAAGGTTTGATCACCACGTTCAATAAAATTTCCAAACCAATCATACTTCCTAGATGAAGTATCTACCACTTTCTCTCTATTTCTTGTAATGGATCCGTAGATTTTTAACCTCAACCTATCTTTAAGAAGACTGTTTTTTTCATATTCAATAGACCCAGAAACAATATCATTTTCCGAAAACACTTCTCCAAATGGGTTTTGTGGATCTATAGGATGCTGTATTTCATTTTCGTTAGCTGAAGCCGTAAATCCAAGGATCAATCGATCTGCGAATGATTTTTCTAACATTCCGGTCTTAACCGTAATCATCTGAGAATTATAGGCATCATGAAATCGTTCTACGTCATCACGTCTAATTCCTGTATCATTACCTAATTCGTCTCTTACTTCAATATCATCAATCGTGTAATTATTATCAGAATGGTTATAAAAAGAGGACAGCTGAAACATCCATCCTTTTTTACTGTAATGTTGGGCATTAATTGTTGCTCGATGGGTATTGAAAGAACCAACATCATACGATACATCAAGGTAATCCTTTCTTCTTCTATTGGTTATAATATTTACTGCACCACCTAAAGCGTCAGTTCCCAGATGAATAGGAACAACACCTTTATATATTTCTGCTCTTTCTATCAGAGTGGCAGAAAAATTATTTAATGATAAAGAACTTCCGAAATTTTCAATGGGAATTCCATCTATAAAGAATTTTACCTGTTTTCCGGATAAACCATTTAACGAAAAATCAAAAGCAGAGCCTAAACCACCACGTTGTCGCACATTAACACCAGGGATCGTAGTTAAAATCGAATTGATATCCGCGCTAGTGTTTTTAAGCTCCTTAATTTCAATCACTTCTACTTCAAAAGCCTTTTCTTTTGCTTTCTGACCCGCAGTTTTAGACTTAACAATGACATCGTTAAGCTCTTCAATGTTTTCCTTTAGAACAATACGAATAAATCTTTCTTTATTAGCATCAGCTCTTACCTCTAAAAAGTTTGTTTCAAAACCAATAAAACTAGTCTGTAAAGTATAATTACCCTCTGGAATCGAAAGATTAAATTTCCCATCAAAATTAGTGGTAGTACCAATATTATTTAGTTCCAAAACACGTATAGAAGCTTCGGGTATTGGTTGGGATTTTTCATCCACCACCACTCCTTTAAGTAATGCTTGACTTTGACAACAAAGTGTAACCAAAAGCATTAAAAAGACATTAATTTTTCTTTTTAAAATAACCACTGACTGTAACGATTTTTTATCTATTTTAGCGACCCAAACAATAACTATTTATAATTAGTCTAAATAAATTTAAAATGCAAAATTAGGATCTAAGGGAAGAGAAAAATGACGCATTATGGATAAAAAAAGACGTAAAAATAATTTGACTTATAAAGAGATGGACAATGCTCAAAAAACGAATACTTTATATACTGTTTCTGAGCTTATAAACACCTATGATCGCTGCGGAATTAGCTCTAAAAAATTTCAGTTTTTAAAGGACTATGGTGTTGGGTATTTTCTAAAACATAAGTTTGAAGGATTATCTATCACGATTTTTGATGTTTTATTTGAAAAAGACTTGCGCATCGAAGGTGCTACTTCTAGAGACTTTTTAGAAATGTCTTTTTTGATTGAAGGGGAACAAATCATCAGAATCGACGGTATATCAAAAGATCTAATTTATGAAAGTCAAGAATGTTATCTATTGTATTTAGAACGTATAAAAGGAAGTATTTCCTATCACAAAAGGAAACGATTAAAAGAAGTTAAGGTAAGAATGAGTAAAGAGTTTATCAAAAGACATCGATTAGATGAAGAATACAATATTCTGGAAACACACTCCTTATTAAAACTAAAAGAGAATTTTTTAAAACCATTATGCTCCAAAACTCAGAACATTCTTACCGAAATTTTAATAGACAAAAGAAACGGATTATTAAAGCGGTTATTCCTTGAATCCAAGGTACTAGAACTTGTTGCCTTAAAACTGGAAGACACTTCTAAGCAATCTAAAACTAATCACATTACTGCTACCGATCATATTGTTAAAAAGCTTTATAATATTCAACATTTGATCAGCTCCGATCTGTCTAAGCAATACTCTATTCATGACTTATCTAGACGAGTGGGTATTAATGATTTCATTCTTAAAAAAGAATTTAAAGAACTGTTTGGCAAAACAATCTTTGAATATGCTACGGAATTAAGAATGAATAAAGCCCGACAATTACTACTTCATAGCAAAAAACCGATCTATGAAATTTCAGAATTAGTAGGGTATAAAAACTCTACTCATTTTACAGCTGCTTTCAAAAAAATAGAAGGCATAACACCAAAAAAATATAGAACAAAATTATCTTCTGAAAATAATTTATCTTAACTATCATTCTATCCTTACACTCTTCTTAAATTACTAACTTTCTACGGATAATTTTCGTTTAAAGAAATACCTATTAGATGTAAAATTTTCTTTCAATTTGATAAAAATGAAGTGCATCATAAATGTTAGTCCCATAAACAATGGCATTAATAGAATTGTATCCAATTCATTCATACTTTGAAACCCAAAAAATATCATCCCCCAACAAATTAAAACCCATTGAATCACATATAACGAGGTAACATGCTTACTACAATAATAAAAGGTTCTATATACCCAATTATTTTTAGTTTTTGCAAGCAACCAATGAAATAAAGATAATACCGCAAAGTTCCAACCTGCAAGGTAAATAACTCCTCCTGGTCCTAAATGGAAAAAATCATTGAAATGATACTTTTCACCTATAAACACTAAAGGCCCTCCAACGAGTACGCATATGATACCGCCTATAAACATTCTCTTAAATAACTTATTTTGATCGTAGTCCATTTCTATATACCATCGTCCAAAAAACATCCCTAATAGTATAAATGAAATCCAAGGAAATACAGAGAAATACACCCAGTATCCATCACTCCACAACAATTGAGTAATATAGCTTAATCCTACTATTCCTGATTGAAACTCTCTTAATTCTACAGACAAAAAGGCGATTATAATGGCCAATCCTAAAATCAAAAATTTATTTTTAAGATAAGCTCTTACAAATGCCAATATCAATAAGGATATTCCTGCTAATTGTAAGATATCACCTGTTAGCAAGAGATACACATATTTTTCAATATCTAGAGGATTTTCCCAACCATATGCAGCTATAAAACTATCTGGCATAAGTCCAATCAAAATGGGAACGAGAAACTTTAGAAAATTCATTAAATAAGCTACTCCAAGAATTAATATTCCACGTTTCACTGCACTTTGCATACTCTGATTTCTAGAGATCATAAAAGATACACCCATCGTTATTAGAAAAACTGGTGTACCTCTTCCTACAAAATGAATAAAATGTCCTAACAAAGTATCTGACTGAACATTTTGTTGAGCATGAATCCATAAGGTATGTACCATTATCATGGCAATTACACTAAATCCTCTCCCAAAATCAATAGCTAAAATCCTATTGTTTTTTAGTGTCGCGTGTGATGTCTTTTTTTGTAGTTCCATGTTAGTTTGTTTGGATTTCTGTTAAAATTTTAAATACATTAAAATGGGTTACACTATAGCAACTTCTTCTTTGTCCCTTAAGTGATCTATGTTCTTAAACTGAGCTATGGGATTTTCTAAGGTTCCTTCTAAGATTAAACTTGCCATTGGATCTGCAAGATTTAGCATTTGTTGCGTGTTTTTAAGCTGTAATCTATTGAGACAACACCTATCAAATTCTGGTACAAAAAGATCATACCTATCAAACTTGGATTGTAATTCTGGATGTTCCTGCTGATAAGAATGAATACATAATGCAACTTCTTTCCAAAAATCTTCTTCTCGAAATGATAACTCTTTTTCCAAAATAGGAGTCAAAAACCTAAAAAAGCAATCAAAGACATCTGTAAAAATGCTTAAGATTTTCATCTTATCAGAAGTCTCGGTATACAATCGTTTTACCTTATTAGGCAATTCCAATTCTGGGTTAAAAACAATAACTTCTTCTGTGATATCTTTCATCAAAATTTTTACAGGAAGATAATTTTCTAATACCACAATAATGTTTTCGCCATGAGGCATAAAAACGAACCCATACTTATAAAAACAGTGTAATAAAGGAGACAGATAAGCACTTAAATATTTTCTGACCCAAAGGTTAACTTCACAAGAAGCAGCATTGATCAATGCAACAATTAAAGAGTTGCCAAGCGAATCCTTATGAAGTAACGCTGCCATAGTCATTAATTGTTGATCCTCGTGTATTTTGCTATGCGGACTTTCTCGCCATAAAGCAGATAACATTTTATTATGGGCATTTGTTTTGCCCAATAATTCATAATAGGTATTTTGAAAACCTACGGTAGCTACTTCACCTAGCATTGTGAAACCTTGTTTTTCTAAATATTGGTCTTTCTCCAACAAATCAGTTATCCAAGTGGTTATATGCGGCGTGCTTTGCATATAAGAAGGCGAAAGTCCACGCATAAACCCCATATTTAGGATAGACAAGGCCGTTTTGGTATACATCTTTTTAGGATTACTTTTATTATACAATGTTCTGATAGATTGTTGTGCAGAAAAATAATCCTCACCTTCTCCTAAAAACACCAAATTTTGATTTGCTATATCTGCCGCAAATACTTGAAATATCTTATTATTCCATTGCCATGGATGCACAGGAATAAAAACATAAGAGCTTGTATCTAATCCTAAAGACTCTAATTTGGTATTAAATTTTGCAATTAATTGTATTCCAAGTTCTTCTTTTATAAAAGTTTTATACTCGTATGAATCTACTGAGGTAAAAGTAGTTTTACTCTTATGTCCCGCTACCCAATAGATTTTAAAAGGTGTATCTGCTTCTGGAGAATACTGTAGATAATCCTGATGATCAAAACCTATTCTACCATTATTAGCTACAAAACAAGGGTGGCCTTCTGTCATCGCATGTTCGATAACTTGAAAAGAATTATTGACCAATTCTTTAGCAGAAAAAGTACTATTCACTTCTTTATAAGCAGCACTAGAAAGTGTACTAGAAATTTCTTCTAAGTATACTGGTAGCAAGTGTTTTGGTATTTCCAAGGTATATACAAAGTCTACTACAAATTTTAATGCATCAATAGGCATTTGTTTATGATCAACTTTCTTAATGATAGATTGTGCATCCACATCCCAATGATCTAGTGCGTATATTTTGGCTTTAAATTCATAAACAATAGATGGATTATCAGCTTTCAGTCGATACGTATTAAACTGGCTATGGTTTGTTTGTTGTTCTGGTTTTAAAAGTAATTCATGGGTAAATTCACTAATGGCTTTAGCCACTAAAGATCTATTTACTTTGGCCCAAGTAGTTGGATTAAGGTGAGTATCTGAGGTTTCTAGTTGGTTGGTATCTAAGTTGGTCATTGGATTATTATTTTCGTGCAAAGCTTTCTTTGCTATTTTATAATCTTCTAGTTCGCAAAAAGCTAAGGCTGCCGTTTTTTCTGGAAGCTCTATTTCTTTTTGATAAACAAACCCTGCTTTTTTATTCAGCTTATGAATCTTTTCATTTCTAACATCTGGTTCCACAACTACTCTTTCCACTTCGGGTAATTGAAAAAAATACTCAAGCACCGTACTAAAAACATTCCAGGTAAATCCTGTAATCCTTTCTTCTGAGGGCGCAACCAAAATGTGCATCCCATAATCTGTGTCTTTAACAGCATAATGTTCTGCAACTCGATCGGTAGATGCTTTGTATTTTTCCATTAAAAAGATGGGAACTCCATTATAGACACCTACAAACACATCATAGTCCTTTCTGGAAACTAGTGTTTCATATTCAGACCGAACTTCAGCTAATGTGCTATCTAACATTCCCCAATATTTGGCATACGGATTTGTCACCCATAGATGGATCGTATTGATGTCGCTATCAAAATCTAAATGACGTAGATGTATAGTTCCAAAATTTTCTATCGTCCTAGAGAACACGATATTTTGAATGGCTCCTATATTTTCCATAATATAAAGTGAATTATGAGATAACATTGACTAAATCTTTTCTATAGGCTGCAATTGGATTTTCTAACTTACCTGCAAACTGAAGTAAAGCAACAGGATCATCTAAATCGATCATCTGTTTATGATTGTTTAGTTGTAGTCTATTCAAGCAGGACAAATGAAATTCTGGAGCGAACAAGTCATATTGCTGAAACTTTGCTTCTTTTTCTGGATAACGATCTTGATATTCTTGAATTACTTGAGCAACAACTTTCCAAAATTCTGTTTCCTCGAAATCAGCATGCGCTTCTAATATTTGTGACATGAACCTGAAAAAACCATCGAATATATCTGTAAAAACAGATAACAGTTTCACATCTTCAGGTACTGGAGCGTACATACGTTTCAAATGATCTGGCAGTATTACATCTGGGTTTAAAATGCAGGCTTCTTCTGTAATATCTTTTAAAAATACCTTTACAGGAATATGATCTTCTAAAACCATGATAATATTCTCTCCATGCGGCATGAACACTAAATCGAAATGATAAAAACAATGTAGTAATGGACTTAAATACGCTTTCAAATACTTTTCTAGCCATCCTCCGATTGACAATCCAGACTTTTGAATAATCTTTGGAAGTAATGCTTCCCCTATATGATCAACATGTAGGAAAGCTGCCATGGTCATGGCTTGTTGCTTTTCTGTAATATTTGCCGCAGGACTTTCTCGCCAAAGCGATGCTAACATTTTATTGTAATCATTGTGAGGTCCAAATTCTTCGAAATAAGGGTTTACATAACTTACAGAACCAATTTCACTTAGCATTCTAAAGCCTGTTTCCTTAATATATGAATCTTGATATAACAGCTCTTCTAACCAAACTGCCATTTTAGGAGCTGTACCTAAATAATATAAAGGAAGTCCTCTCATGAACCCCATATTTAAAATGGAAAGTGCTGTTTTGGTATAGAACTTTTTGGGATTCGTATTATTAAATAAAGTTCTTATAGACTGTTGTGCTAGATATTGATCTGGTCCATATCCTAAACAAATCAAATTTCCAGTAGCAATTTCAGGCGAAAATATATTGGCTAACTTATTAAACCATTGCCATGGATGCATTGGTATAAAGAAGTATTCATCTGGATCAAAACCTCTATTTTCTATAGTTTCTTTAAATACTCGGATGGTATCCGCATCTAGCTCTTGTTGTATCAAAGTTTCGTAGGGTAACGAATCTATGGCAGCATACACTGCTCTACTTTTATGACCTGCTAGCCAAAGTAATGAAAAAGAATTTCCAGCTTCAGGAGCATACGACCTGTAATCACTACTATCAAATCCAATACGCCCATTATTAGCGACAAAACCAGGATGTCCCTCGGTCATAGACTGTTCGATAGTTTGAAAATCTGAGGTAGCAAGCTCCTCTGAAGTTGGATTTCCTTTTAAAAATTTAAATGCGCTTCCGTACAGCGTACTTATGATTTCTTCAAGATATACTGGCATTTGAGTATCTTTTATACCCAATTGTTTTCTAAATTCTTTAATAAACAGAATTCCGTCGATACTAACAGATTCGCTCTCATCATATTTTTTAATGGACTCTGAACGAATCCAAAGGTGATTTAATGCGAGTGGTTTTGCATTAAACTGGTATTGTATGGTAGGATTGTCTGTTTTCAATATATAACTATTCCAGCCATTTTCTAACTGTTCTAAAACAACAGGTTGTATCAGCAGTTCATGGCTAAATTCTGTAATGGCTTTCGTTACAAAAAGAGTATTCACTTTATTCCATACTTCTGGTTGTAAGTGAGCTATTGATTGTTGGGGTGAAACGGCATTGTCTAATGTATTCATAGCACTTCTCTTATTTATTTTTGAAATTGACTTCATTTTTTCAAATGATTCCCTTGTTAAAAATGCAAGTTGTGCAGTTTTGTTTGGGAGCTCAATAATTTTATCTAACTGAAAACCTATGCGCTGGCATAGGGCAAACATCTTTTTATTGCGGATATCGGGTTCTACTAGTATTCTGTCAACAACTGGATCTTTAAATACAAACTCCATGATGGCAGTGAACAAATACCAAGTAAAATTTGGAATCTTAACATGCGGAGGAGCTACAATAATATGAATCCCACAATCTCCATGTTTTGATGGATATAAGGTATGTATGATATCTTCTTTAGGATTGTATCGTTCTAATACAAAAACTGGTTTCCCCTCAAAAACGCCAACAAATACATCATAATGTTCTGGTTCCATCAATTGAGCATATTCTTGTCGTACCTGCTGCAAATTATATCCTTTCATTCCCCAAAAGAATGCATAATCCATATTTACCCATTCATACAAAATTTCTGAATCTTCGGATAACCGAAAAGGTCTTATATCGATAGTACCAAAATTTGAAAAGAATTTTGAGTAGACACTGTGATATGAATACTGAATATGGTTTTCTAATTTTTCCATTTAGAATATCTTATGATTTTAGGAGTAATTCAGAAGTCCGTTTTACACCTGTTTTGAAAATGAAATAGTACAATAATAAGGTAATCACAAAACCACCAAGCGCTACTATAAATGGAATTTGTAATCCGTTATATTCTACTAATAGACCTACAGAAAAAGAAGACAGTAATACTCCCAAATTTTGAAAAAAGTGAACTTTACTATAATCCATGGCATAAGAATCTGGTGTACTAAGTTCAAAAAGCAATACATCAAATTTCACAACACCTTGAAAAATAGCCCAGCCATAAATAATTCTACCGAAAATTGTGGTAGTCGTATCAGGGATTCCTTGTAGCAACAGCCCTAGAATCCCCAATACTAGTATTGGAATTATCGCTCCAAACTGACTATCAGATTGTTTTCTTTTTGTATTGATCCATAATGCCGTTAATGCAACAAATCCAGGAATCGCATACATCACTCCCGAAATAAGTTTGGAACTATATCCAGATATATTTTCCCAATAGGCTACAAAAAAAGGTCTTATCAAAAAATCGCTGAAGTAAAGAATCATCGTAATGATTCCTATTTTTAATATAAATCCTTTTGGAATCACCTTCTTTTTAGTTTCTGTATTAGTATTTTCTGGTTCAGAAATTTTAGTGGTATTATATTTTTTACTTTTTAAAAGAAAAGCACTCATGCCCATTTGGACAAAATCCCCAAGAGCCATGATTAAAAATATATAACTCGCATCTATAAAATCTACTGTGGCACCACCGATAACTGCTCCTAATATACCTCCAAGATGCACAACTACTGATAATATCCCAATCGTAGTTGGATGCTCTTTTTTAGAAATAATTTTAAGGATATACGGATAGACTAATAAATAACTTCCTTTAAACAGTACCATCACTAGCGAGATGATCCAGAAATTGATGTAAGAATCAGTGATATAACAACAGAGTGCTAAAATTCCAGCAATACATTGGGTATATACGAGAATACGAAGCTCTGCTATTTTTTTTGAAACATATGCCCAGAACGGAAATGCAATCATCACCATAAAACAAATCGCTGCAAAATAATATCCTACCAGCTCTGGATTTTTAACGCCAAACCGAGCTTCAAAAAACTGTGGATAAAACGGATGTAGTAAATAATCACTTACCACAGCTACCAATGTCATTACGATCAAAAAGTTCCTCATTTAAATATCCTTTTCTACAATACGGATGTTTCTTCCGTAATTTCTTCTTCTTCTGTAACCTCAAATTGTTGGAATGCAATTCTTTTTTCAATTGGGTAATAGTCTGTCCCTGTAAGTTCTTTGATAATATAAGAATTGCGATACGCAGCCATACCTAAATCTGGAGTAACAAAACCATGGGTGTGTAACTCCGCATTTTGCACAAAGATTTCGTTCCCTTCGTGATCAATTGCATAATTACGATGTACATCATATCTTCCTTGTTCATCCCATCGAATTCGATCCTTAATACCCTCAATAAATTGTGGTTGCTGATACTGATATCCTGTCGCTAGCACTAATCCTTCCGTGGTATGCTTATAGTACTTATCCTGTTCGTGTTGATGTATTTCTACATAAAATTTGTTTAATGTATCATCATAAACAACATGTTTTAACTCAGAATTAGTACGTAGATTGATGTTGATATTACCTCCTATAACTCTTTTGGTATAGATCATATCAAAAATAGCTGCAATAAGATCCTGATTGATTCCTTTATATAAGTGTTTTTGATTTTTAATCAATTGATTACGCTTAGCACCTGATAGATTATAGAAATAATCTACATACTCTGGAGAAGTCATTTCTAAGGTTAATTTGGAATATTCCAAAGGGAAAAATCTAGGCGATCTTGTAATCCAATTTAATTCATACCCTTTATCGTCTATTTCTTGTAATAAATCGTAAAAAATCTCTGCCGCACTTTGTCCACTTCCTACGACTGTTATGGATTTTTTGGACTGTAACTTTTCCTTATTCGGAAGATATGCACTAGAATGAATCGCTTCATTTTTTAATGCTTTGCAACAATTAGGAATATAAGGGCTAGTACCTGTACCCAATACAAGTCTTTTCGTTTTGAAAACTTTTCGATTGTTTGTCTTCGTACATTTAGAAAATACGGTATAACATCTTTCTTGTTCACTATAAGCAATTTCTAATACTTTTGTTGAAAACTGAACATTCGATAATTTCCCAATTGCCCATTGACAATATTGATTGTATTCTTTTCGTAACAATAAAAAGTTTTCTCGAATATAAAATGAATAGATTCTACCTTGCTCTTTGATATAGTTTAGAAAACTAAAAGGATTGGTTGGATCTGCTAAGGTTACCAAATCTGCCATAAAAGGAATCTGCAATGTAGTATCCTGAAGCATCATTCCTGGATGCCAATCAAACTTATCTTTTTTATCCAGAAATAGTCCATCTAGTTCGGCAATTGGATTCGTTAAACAAGCCAATCCTAAATTCATAGGACCTACTCCAACGGCTATAAAATCAAATATCTTTTCTTCGTTCTTCATGTTACTTTTCAATTAATGATGACTTTTCTGCGAGGTAATTCAGTCCTGTTTCTTTAATCATTCTAATGATATACAACAGATCATCAATGGTACTTTTCGGGTTTAATAATGTAAACTTCAAATAGATTTTCTGGTCAAATTTTGTACTTACTACAGATGCTTGACCTGATTTGAACAAGGTGTTTTTGATATATAAATTGATGATATCTAGCACACTATCAGATTCAATTTCAGGATCGTTAAATCTAAATACTAATGTGCTTAATTCTGGTTTATGTACAAGTTCAAAATATGGGTCATCCTTAATACTGTAATAGAGATCGAGTGCCAGATAATGTACTTTTTCTAGAAAAGCTCCAATGTTTTTCTCTCCTGTCATCTTTAGGGTAAACCAAAGTTTCAGCGCATCAAATCTTCTTGTTGTTTGAATAGATTTTTCTATCAGATTTGGACATTCCAAATCTCTATGCTCTAATGGATTTAGATAATCTGCGTAGTAAGAAACATATTTAAAATATTTCGTATCCTTTACTAAAAAGGCACTGGAACAAACTGGCTGAAACATGGTTTTATGAAAATCTATAGTCACAGAATCTGCATGTTCTATTCCCTTTAGAAGCTGGCGATGCGTTTCGGTTAACACATAACTACCACCATAGGCTCCATCTACATGAAACCATATGTCATATTCTTTGGCAATTTTGGCAATGATATCAATCGGGTCGAAACTTCCAAAATCGGTAGTTCCTACTGTTGCTACAACTGCTACTGGTATATTTCCTAATTGTTTTTCCTTTTCAATTGCCTGCACTAATGCTTCTGGTTTCATCTTCATTTTCTCATCAGTACTCACTGGAATTACTGCGTCATATCCCATTCCCATTAATGCAGCATTCTTTTTAATGCTAAAATGTGCTTTATCCGAACAAAAAAATCGAAACTTAGATACCTCATCAGACCAGCCATTCTCTTTTAGATTTAGACCAAAATGCCTAAAAGCATAATCATCTCTAGCGATCAATAACGCCATAAAATTAGACTGTGTACCGCCACTGGTAAACACTCCATCTGATGTGGAAGGTAAATTCATTTTATTACAAATCCATCGAATCATTTCCTGCTCTATATAGGTGGCAGAAATACTCTGATCCCAAGTTTCTACAGCAGTATTTACTGAAGAAGCTATCAAATCTCCTACTAAAGCAGGAAGCAAGACAGGACAATTTAAATGTGCTACATAACTTGGATGATGAAAAGCAATGGTATGATCTAAATACAATTCCTTGATTTCTTCTAATGCTTCTGCAATAGAAAGTGTTTCATTAGTATCAGAGGATAACAGGTGTTTTTTCTCCTGAAAATCACATATTTCTCCTGGATAAAAATGATCTCTATCTAAGAAAGACATTACGTATTGTAAAGCCTTATGAATATAATTTTCGTAAGTATATTTCGATTGAGCATCGAAAAAATGATCAACTTTTTGATCAACGGTCAGGTTCGTTTGAGTATCGAATAACATTTTATTTTTATTTGATCTAAATAAGCTTTGCAAATGTAGATGCAAACAAAAATATATTTATGACGTATCTAGGATAAAAAAAGACGTAATTGATATGTGAGAGATTTTTTCAAAAACACACCTCTCTTTATTAGCATATTAAAGAAAATACCAGAGTAAAGGTTTTAGCAAGGTAGATATATCAAAACAACATTTCCCTTAGTATCAAACCCTTCTAATATTGTCCCAAACTAACATTATTAGATGGATTCATTCGAATCAATCCTTACTTAACTTATTTTACCGCCTTTTCAAATGCTTTAGTACCTCCAACAATAGGAATGATAACAGAGGTCTCATCAAGATCAATAGTAAGTTCTGTTCCAGGCTTGGGTAATAAAGTGAATTGACTATCACTTGAAAAAATCATCAGTCCGATTTGTTGTCCTTTTTTAATGATTTGATCATCTGGTTGTAGTTCAAAAGACAACTCGTAAAAAGCTCCTGGCTTTAGAGGTTCACTTTCCGTTAAGGACTTATAGTTTTGTGGATCTGCCCAACCACGAGTAATGATGTTATTGGTAATCTTTCTTGTTTTCTTTTTCCAAGGCAAGGAAACCAACCAAACAGAAAGATTAGCAGCAGGTTTACTACTAGCCAATTTTATGCTCATCTTACAAGTTCCAGATATATGAATATCCTCTTTTAGTATGGGTGTTGTATACAATAAACGGTGATTAGATGATGGTAATGCTGCTAAAGAATCTCCAGAAAAGGTATAGTCATCCATTAATTTTTCTTTTCCCTGTTTGATTGGTTTACTGTTACCTAACGCTCCTATTTCTCGTCCTCCTTTATTTGGAAAAAGAGTGACATCTGTAGCATCAGGATTAGGATATTCTTTATAAGCTGTTGGTTTATCCTGTGGATCATTTTCTCTAACAATCCAGGCACGTGCATCTTTTTCAACATTATTTTCTACTCCATGTAAATATCGAGTAAACCATCTATTCATCAAGGTCATTGGTGGTGGACCACCATGTCCATTCTGATGATAATAGATCTGAGAAGGAATCCCCATTTCTTTTGCTTTCTTATAGATTCTATAACTATGTTCTGGCATGACATTCCAGTCGTTAAAACCATGTGACATTAATAGTGCAGCTTTCATAGGTTTTATATCATTTAAATAATCTCGACCTGACCAGAAATCATTGTAATCACCAGTAATTCTATCCATCCCATTTTTCATTTCCGTATCTCGAACTGTCTTGTTATTATAAGGACGTTTCGATTCATCTCCACTATGAATAAAATCATATAACACATCGATATCTTCTCCTAGATACCCACCAGGAGAACGCACTAAACCGTTAGATCTGTAATAGTGATAATACGAAGTATTAGGCGCGATAGGAATAATAGCTTCTAGACCTTTTACTCCTGTAGTAGCAGCGGCTAAAGGAATAGTTCCGTTATACGAAGTACCGGTCATTCCAACTTTCCCTGTAGACCAATACGCCTTCACTTTGTCTCCTCCTACTGGTTCTGAAAATCCATCAATGCGACCACATAACCAATCAATCACAGCTTTTGGAGCTAAGGATTCATTATCCCCGCCAACAGTTGGAGCTCCTTGCGATAATCCTGTTCCTGGAGAAGAAGAATGTACTACAATATATCCCCTTGGAACCCATTTATGAATATGTGAATTGGAAATGATTGGTCTTTGTCCTCTTCGTATCACTTCTACATGCGTTCTTGGTTTTGGTTGCGATCCAAGTTCATGGTGTACATCCCAAAACAATCCATCTGCATTTGCCGCGACACCTGCAAAATAAGGACTAGAAACATAAATGACGGGTAACTTTAATCCTTCTTCTTCTGTTTGATATGGACGTGTTACGGAGACATGCATTCTATCCAACACTCCATCACCATCGGTATCAAATTCTGTTGGTACCCATAGATCATGACGAATCCATTTTCCAGGATTATTAAAAGCTTCGACAATTTGTGCTTCTCCATCTTTAAATACAGGAACCGCTTTTTCTTGTGCTGTTATGAGTGTTACTAGGAATAGAAATACTATTAGAAAATGAGTATTATTTTTATGAGTCATTACAATTGAGATTTGTTACTACAACCACCTTTAGTTAGATGCAAAAGATTTCCGTTCAAAAATGGTAATCTAATTTTTGTATATAACAAATATAGAATAGAATTATGATTTTTTGATGGGAATCTAATTGTTCTACTAAAAAAAGCCTACAATTACATTGTAGACTTTTCAAATCTCATGAACCAAACCCCTATAGTTCACTTTAATATTTAGAATAGCTTGAACTTTATTCTATACTCTAACCCCAAACTACTGGCATAAATACAGTCATTTCTGCCTGTCCTCTGTTACTCCAAGCAAAATAGGGAACAAGTTGTGTTTTATATGCACTCCAATTTGGTCGTTTTACTACATTATAAATATCTGTTGATTTATCTGAGCGAATCAAAATTTCACCTTCTATAGTCGTCACTCCCCCCAAGAAATCTTCTCTATGATTTGCTTTAAAATCTTCACTTCCTTTTATATAAACATCCAAAATACTGGTATTCTCAGGCAGATCAGGAGATTCTATACAATAAACGATCGGACCTCTTTTTATCGCTATTTGATTACGAACTTCTTCTATACGCGGATGACCTTCTACAAAAGTGATTTCCATTGGCATATCTAAAACGATCACATCACCTGCTTTCCATGCGCGATTTACTACTGCATATTTTCCAGGAACAACATCTATGGTCACCGTTTCACCATTAACTTTTAAGGTACTTCCAGTTGCCCAAATCGGAATTCTAATTTTTATTTCAAAATCAGTTGTCTTGCATTCCTCGACAGTAATTTTTACAATACCTTTCCATGGGTACTCTGTATCTTGTTTTAGTTTAATCTTGGATCCATCGATCATTGCAGTATCTAAATGATTTCCTCCGAATAAATTTACCGATACTCCATTATCTGTAAGACTATAAGCCCATCCAGAAAGTTTGGCCAGTGTTCTTACTAAATTTGGAGGACAACAAAAACAATCTAAGTATGGTTTTCTATAGGGAGTTTCTGTGATATTCTCATGTGCTTGATAATCTCTAGTATTATGAATCATACGAAGCGGATTTGCATAAAAATAATCTTTACCTTCTATGCCTATCCCTGATAACGCGCTATTATATAAAACTAACTCGATAATATCAGCGTATTTCGATGCTCCATGAATTTGTAGCATTCGATAACTGAACATGGCGTTACAGAGATTGGCACAGGTTTCATTATATGCAGTCATATTAGGCATCATATATTCATCTATAAAACCTTCTTCGATCATATCTAGATTAGTAGAAGCTCCATAATGCGCTTGACCAACAGCCCCAGTAACATACATTTTTTTACCCGTCACATTTTCCCATAATCTGTCTAATGCATCGACTAAAGCTTTTTCTCCAGTTTCTGCATATACATCTGCAGCTCCAGCATAGTAATATAATGCAAGAACAGCATGACCCACAGCTTCTGTAGCCTCTCTTAAGGGTGTTCTTTCTTGTACCATATCGCCAATTGGATACCCTTCGGTAGTAGCATGATGTTCTACTTCATATTTTCCTCTATTGTCAATAAAGCGTTCTGCTAAGCTCAGGTATTTTTTATCCATGGTAATCCGATACAGTTCTACTAATCCCATTATTTGCGTTTGGTTAAACCCAAAACGCCCATAATGTTTTGTTTCTGGCATAAAAATGGTACATAACAGATCCGCTTGTTTTATAGCTATATCTAATAAACTTCTTTGTTCGGTTGCTTTATAATGAACACAAGCACTGATCAAAAGATGACCTATATTGTACATCTCATGATATTTTCTATTTTCGAATCGATCAACTCCATCAGTAGTTTGCACATACGTATGAATATATCCATCTTCTTCTTGTGCATTGCCGATGATCCGAATATATTCATCCAATTTTTCTAATAGCTTAGGATCTTTAGTTTTAGCATAAACATATGCTTCTGCCTCTAAAAACTTATAGAAATCTCCATCATGCCAGAACATTCCTTGATGTTTCCCTGTTTTTTCTCCTGCCGCTATTTTAAAGTTATTCAATGCATGACCAATATCTCCACATAATACCTCTCCCATATACGGTAGCATTGTCTCATACAATTTATCAAACTTACTTCCCCAGAAACCGTCCGTCCATTCACAATCCGTAACTTCTAACGCTCTCATTTTGTTAAATGGGCTTTCCACAGATTTTAATTCATTTCTTTTCTCTATTTCCAAATCAATATTCATCATTGTAAGGTTTATACTTTATTAAATTGGTTTAATCTACTAGTAATTAGCTGTTAATTCAGTTGAAAAGTTTCTTCAAACTTTGGCATTTTCATTTTATACCAATTCTCTTCCGTTTCCTCATTATGAAACCATTCTGGAACTGTATGTGTTTTTGCCCATTCATTTGATTTTTCAATCAATTCCTTTAGTATATCAGGATGTTGATTACTGATATCATTCTCTTCTCCAATATCCTTTTCGATATCATACAATTTCCAGGGAGCACGTTCAGGTTTATATGCTTTCCAATGATCTAAACGAACTCCTACCTCATTACTTGTTTTTCGATGTCTAAGTGTAAGAATAGGTACTCCTTTTCTAGGATTTTCCCCTACGATAAGATCACTCCATATATCTTTTCCGTCCACTATTTTGTGATCAGGCAATTCTACCTCGGCTAATCCTGCGAACGTAGGATAAAAGTCTAAAGCAGATACAGGATAATCAAAAGTTTTCCCTTTTGATATTTGTTTTGGCCAATGAAAAAACATAGGAACACGGATTCCCCCTTCTGCAGTGTTTCCTTTTCTTCCTCTTAACGGAAAATTGTTTCCACCTTGATCTGTCCTGCCTCCATTATCACTTAGGAATACAATAAGGGTATTTTCTAATTGTCCAGTTTTTTCTAAAGTATTTATTAGCTGTCCTACTCCTCTATCCACGGCATGTACCATGGCAGCATAGGTCTTTCTTTTTTCATCTTTGATATGAGCATATACTTTCAAATCTTCTTCTTTAGCTTCTAAAGGAGTGTGCGGAGCATTATAAGAAAGATACAGAAAGAAAGGGGATTCTTTCTCTGAAGCATTATTTATAAATTTTGATGCTTCTCGTGATAATGCATCCGTGATGTACTCATTTTCATCAACTTCGGTTCCATTATATTCTAAGGGAGTAATATAATCCCAAATTTCTGTATTACCAGCATTCTTCTGTTCTTGATATGCTGCTTTAAATTGCTCTGGAAAATAGTTATGTCCTCCTCCTAAAAAACCATAAAAGTCATCAAAACCCCTATTGTTAGGATGATATTTATTTACAGTTCCAAGATGCCATTTACCAATAGCTCCTGTATAATATCCCGCTTGCTGAAGTACTTTACTAATAAAAGTTTCTTGCAATGAAATCCCTTTCCCTGCATTATTATGTGATCTTGGTAAATTGTACTGAGAACCTATTTGATGTGGATATCTTCCTGTCATTAATGCTGCTCTACTAGGACCGCAAAAAGGATGTGCTACATAAGCAGAAGAAAAAATGATTCCATTGCCTGCCAAAGCATCTAATTCTGGTGTTTTAATATCCTCAGAACCATTGAATCCTACATCTGCATATCCAAGATCATCACATAAAATTAATACAATATTAGGCCGATCACTTTTGGATGATTCTGTAATATTTTGATTCTTAATCTCAACCTGTACGCTTTTTTTACATGAAGTATTCCATGCAATGATCCCAAAACAAATTAAGATCTTATATAGATTAGAATTCATACTATTATTGTTTTATCATCCTTTTAATTTCCTTAAAATGCCGTGCTAAAAACTTCAAATCATTATGAGCAATAGCCTTCTTATCAAAAAGAGAACTTCCCATCCCTACACCTTGACATCCTATTGCAAAGAAATCTGCTATATTATTCTTAGAAACACCTCCAGTAGGTACTAATTTGATTTCATTCAAAGGTCCTTTTATATCTTTTATAAACTGAGTTCCAAGCTGAGTAGCAGGAAATACTTTTACCATATCCGCTCCTAAACTCCATGCTTTATAAATTTCTGTTGGTGTAAAGGCTCCAGGGAACACAGGTATTTTTTTAGCCACACAAGTGGTAATCACTTCTTCATTTGTAATAGGAGTAACAATAAACTGTGCTCCTACTTGTAAAGCTTCTTCTAGTTCTTTCATAGTACAGACTGTACCTGCTCCAATATTCAATTCGGGAAAACTATTCAGCAACTCTCTAATTATATCGACTGCATTGGGAGAATTCATAGTTATTTCTACAGTAGAAAATCCATTTTCTTTATATACAGGCATAATATTCATAACAGTATCTAAAGAGTAACCGCGAAGAATCCCAACGACAGGTGTACTTTCAAATCTTTCCCAAGAAAATTTTTGATTAAGCATAAGACTGTGCTATTTTTTTTTGACCTTTTAATAGTGCATTATCTATAATTTCTGGTCTAAAACAAGTAAATCTCTCAGGTGGCAAATTGGAAACCAACGCTAGCAAATAAAGTTCTCGCAGCATTCCTGAAGCTCCCAAAAAGATTTTTTGATTATTTTTCTTTAGGTAAGAAAGCTCACTACCGATAACTAATCCAGAAAGAAAATAAAAATTCATTTCCTTTGAAGTCCTCTTCAAAATATCATTCCCTCTAATTGAAAAAAGTGTTTTCATAAATTCATCGTTTATTCCTTTTTGTACTCCTTCTAGAAAAATCCCAGAGAACTTTGGATCCCATTCTCCGTTTTTTACGGATAAGGATAATAAACCTGTAGTACTTAAGATTTCAAAAAGTTCTCCACTCATATAAGTGGAAAAATCGACAATTTCATCTCCAGAAAATCTAATATGCTTAGAATGTGTTCCTGGCATGATAATTACCCCTTCAGACGCATCTGATACATGATCTATAATTCCAATTGCCTGAGTTTCTTCTCCTCTCATGATATCCGATTCTGTTCGAATTCCAGATATTAATAATGTTTGGATCTTTTCATCCAATGAAAACAAAGAACAATTGACATCTACTCCATTAAATGGTTGCGGAACCGATGCATATGGCAACTCTTTCATACCTATGGAGGAAGTTATCATTCCAGAAGCTATGATCAATATATGATCTTTAGGTAGTTCAGTAAATACATCCAACTGTTCTAATAGATAATTTCTAAAAAAATCTTCTTGTGATACTTCCTTCTGGTTCAGAGATTGTTGATACAATTTGCTTACTCCTACATTAGTTTTGTGCTCTTGGATTATTATTAAATCTTCTGAATCCACCAATCTTATTCTAAAATTAGAGGTACCCCAATCACAACTCACAAATTGTTTTGGTAAATTCATTTTTACAATTGTTTGGTGACTCTCTTTCTAATCAAATAATCATCGAGTGCAAATACAGAACAATCAACCCCGATTCCACTATTTTTTATTCCTCCATGAGGAAGGTAGATATCATATTTGAATCCATTGAGGTGAACCTCTCCAAATTCCAATTCTTCTGTGAATTGACGAAGTGTATTCTCATTCGATGAGTATACATAGGAAGCAAGACCTACATCCACACTATTTGCTAATGCAATACTCTCTTTGATCGAAGAAAAAGAAGTAATAAATGCTACTGGTCCGAAAATTTCTTGTTGCAATATTTTTGCTTCATTATTCTCAAAAGCAATTACGGTAGGTTCATAATAATACCCATTTCTTTCTACTCTATCGCCTCCGTATAATAATTCGCCACCTTCTTCTTGTGCTTCTTTTACTATATCGCCTACCTTTTTTAGAGACTTCTTATTCGCTAAAGGCCCCATTAAAACTACAGCCTCTTTATCTTTACCATAACCAATTCCTATTTCTTTAACTTGCTGAACAAATTTTTCTACAAATTTTTCAAAAACGGAATCTTCAATATAAAATCTATTGGGTGCTACACATACCTGGCCACTATTTCCAAATTTTAAAGCTACTCCATCGGACACAGCTTTATCAATATCAGCATCTGCAAACACTACAAAAGGAGCATTACCGCCACACTCCATACTGAAACGCTTTATTGATGTTTTACTACTCTGTTCCATTAATTTCTGAGCTGTTTCCGTAGAACCAATCATCGTAATTAATTTTGGAATAGTACTCTCGCACAATGGAATCCCAACATCCTCTACATCACCACATATGACATTGATAACCCCTTTTGGGAAATCAATTTCTTCACAAATTTCTCCAATCATGTATGCTGAGAGTGGTGAAAACTCTGAAGGTTTTAAAATAATACTACATCCAGCAGCTAATGCCGGACCGAGTTTAAACCCTAAATTCAATAATGGGAAATTATACGCTAAAAAAGCTACTACTACTCCTACGGGTTGATGAATTACTTTATGTGCGTGAGTCCCTTCTTTATCAGCGATTGGAATATCAATTTTATTCTTGATCTCTTCTGAGTAGAATGCTAAAGAGTTCGTGATACTCGTAATATCTTCCTCAGAACCTTTCCAACTTTTACCCATTTCATACATCATCATCTCTCTAAGAATCTCTGATTTTTCTAGAATCTTATCACGTAATTTTAAAATCCACTCTTCGCGATCTTCGACTGATAATTTAGACCAATACATAAATCCTTTTTGAGCTGCCTCTATGGTTTTTAGTGTATCTGCTTTTGTGGCCCAACTTAAGGTAGCTACAGTAGTTTCATCTAAAGGAGAAACTACATCAAAACTCTTATTATCTGTAGCATTAATCAGTTCTCCGTTGATATATAATTTTTTATGTCCAAAGTCCATGTGTCTTTTCTATTGTATATTTTTCAATTACTTCTTCATTAATTGTAAAGCCTAAACCAACAATATTCTCATCTTGTTTTATGATTCCATCATCGAAAATTATAGAATTATTCGTTAATTCTTCTCTTAATAAGTTTTCTGTTCGATCATGCTCTATATAAAATCTTGGTTCTCGTAAACGACCAGGGATAATATCTAAATTCATTATAAAATGCAAGGCTGCTGCAAAAGCAATTCCACTTCCCCATGTATGTGGAACGATTTCAATTCCATAAACAGATGCTAATGTGGCAATTCTCTTCGCTTCGGTAAGTCCTCCCGCTGCACAAATATCTGGTTGTAAGACATCAATTGCTTTAGCGTCTAAAAGCGTTTGAAAACCATAACGTAAATATTCACATTCTCCTGCAGCTATGGGGATTGAAGTTCTTCTTCTTAATTCCTCAAACTGCCCATAATATTCTGGAGAAAGTGGTTCTTCAAACCAACTTATATTATATTGCTCCACCGCCAGTGCCAACTGTATTGCTTCCTTTAGATTATAAGCATGATTAGCATCCATCATTAAAGCTATATCTGGGCCAATGGCTTCTCTGATTGCCTTAACATGTTCTATATCTTTTTCAATAGTAAATCCTACTTTCATTTTAATCGCTTTATACCCAAGATCTGCGTATTGCTTTGCTTCTATTGAAAGTGACTCCGTTAGATTATTGTTATTTGTAAAATACAAGCCTGTTGCATATGGCGTAATAAAATCTCTCTTCTTTCCACCTAACAACGTATATACTGGTAGTTCTAAAATTTTACCTTTAAGATCCCACAAAGCAACATCAATAGCACTAATTGCAGCAACAAAAATTCCTTTTCTGGCGTAATCTAAAGTTCTTCGATACATTAGATCCCATAAGGTTTCCGTTTCTAAAGGATTTTTTCCTATTAGATAAGGGGCTAGATAATCGATACCTGCTTTCAGAACATTTGCTGGTCCATACCCTTCTCCCCAACCTACATGACCGGAATCAGAGGTAATTTTTACTATGCATATACGCCTTTCTGAATACTCCCATTGCGAAAAAGAAAAGCTTTCTTTTAGAGTATCAACGAGAACAAAACTTTCTATTGATTTAATCTTCACTATACTAATTGTTGTAGATTGTTTAATTTGAATTTAGTGCTTAAAAATTAGGATACCCGAAATCCCATTGTGATATTTTGAGTATTGTTTTAAATTTTAACAAATTAAATGGATATCAAACAATCCGAACAGGTTGATCTTATCCTTCACATACATTATTTTACCCTGTTGAACATTTCAACTTTTGGTAAAATTCAATTTCAAAAACCTAATCCACACCAAACAACTATAACCTGCTGATTATAAGCAATCAAACTAAATATCAATACTGTTTCAAGAATATTAAAAAGTATGATACTGCTTTTGGTATTCTGAGGGAGTTACTCCCATGATATTTTTAAACTGTCTATTAAAATTTGTAATTGTATTAAATCCTGATTGGTAACAAATGGTAGTAATTTGAAGTTTTCCTTCTATTAATAATTTACAGGCATTGATAATTCTTATTTCATTTAGATATTGGGAAAACGATTTATGCGTTTGTTTTTTAAAATATCTACAAAATGAATTAGGAGCCATATGCGCAATGGAAGCTATTTCCTGTAATTCAATCTTTTTATGATAGTTTGTCGTCAGATAAGAAATGATTTTAGCAATTTTTTGTTTTTCTTCTCTTCGGAAAAAGGCCGCCTGTGTTTCTCCGCATAAAAACTGATGATTTTCTTTTTCCGACAAAACATTTAATATTTCTAGAATCTTAGTTATTCGAAATACACCATCACTCGCTACCAAATCCAAAAAAAGATTTTGAACTTTACTGTTTTCCTCTACTGAAAATTTAAGTCCTCTATTAGACTGATATAAAAGAGATTTAATCTTTTTCATTTCAGTTAATTCCATAAAATCACTTCCCAAAAAGTCAGCTTCGAATTTTACTACAATTACATCTACACTGTCGGTTTCTAATTCTTCAGAATAATATTCGCTTCCATTCTTAAATAGATGAGGAAGATTACTTCCTATTAAGTATAAATCTCCTGGGTTAAAATGATGTATTGAGTTGCCAACATACCTTGTTCCAGAACTCTTAAGAAAATAAATAAGTTCTAACTCTTTATGAAAATGCCAATCTGGCTCTAAACAAGGAATCGTATCTCTTCTGATTAGAAAAGATTTATCTGGCATAAGATCATTTTCTTTATAAGTAAGTTTCATGACTAAAATAAATTATGAATACGTTGATTGTTTGGGGGTTACACGTAAAGAGAAAGAAATATGACTTTTTCAAATAATAAGTAAGCTACAAAGTTACGAACTGATTAAAATTAAAAGTTTAATTATATCAATATTTTTTTGTTAAAAATCATACAAATAACTCACAAATCACTATCTAAAATTGCAAAAATATGAACAAGGTTAAAATAATGTATATGTGGGTTAAAAAATGCTAATCATATGTTCGATTAATGATTTAATCTTGTCTTGTGTTTAGAAAAAGTAAAATTATAGTAAAATAAAGATCATATCAGGCCAAATATATCTTTATCCGTATTCTTTACTTTTTTAGGGAAAATAATATAAAAACACAATAACTCATTTTGATAAAGTAATACATATATTATGAACATTACATCTAACGCATCAGCTAAAAATGCTTTTGCTAGTTTATTTTTTATACTTTTTTTGGGGATGTTAACAACGTATTCTCAAGAATTAATTGAGGGGTCGATAGTAGATGAAGGAGATATTCCTGTGCCAGGAGTGAATATTTTGATTGAAGGTACAGATAAAGGAGTGGTATCTGATTTTGATGGTAAATTTAGTATTTCGGCATCTATTAGTGATGTCTTAATTATTTCTTATTTAGGATATGAAACTCAGAGAATTCTTGTTGGAGAACAAAAAATCATCTCGATAAAACTAAAATCGGATTCTGAAGTATTAGATGATGTAGTTGTGGTAGGTTATGGTTCTGCCAGAAGAAAGGATTTATCAGGATCATTTTCTACTTTAAAATCAGAATCTTTTGAAAATCAACCGCTTTCTCGTCCAGAAGAAGCACTACAAGGTAGAGTTTCTGGAGTATCGATTCAAAAATCTAGTGGGATTCCAGGCTCTCAAATAAAAGTTAGGGTACGAGGAGTAAATTCCGTGACTGGAAACAATGCTCCCCTAGTAGTAATTGATGGTGTTTTTGGAGGAAATTTACAAAGTATTAATCCTGCAGATATTGCCTCCATTAATGTTTTAAAAGATGCTTCTGCGCTAGCAATTTATGGTTCTCGTGGATCTAACGGGGTAATTTTAGTAACGACCAAAAAAGGGAAAGGTAAAACTAAAATAAGTCTAGAAACATTTACGACATTATCCAAAGTTTCGAGATCCATAGACAGACTGAATTCTGAACAATTTGCACGTTTCAAAAATGAGCAGCGTGCACTTAATGGAAATGATCCAATTTTTACAGATGCAGAAGTAGCTAATTTTGCTGCAAATCCAATTGATTACGAAGATGCAATTCTAAGAGAAGCTTTTGGAACAAATACACAACTATCTGTTAGCGGTGGATCTGATAAATTCAATTATTTTTTGTCTGGTAATTATGTAGATCAAGATGGAGTTGTGATCACTAATGACTATGAAAGATATTCATTAAGATCTAATATTAAAACTAATATTTCTGATAGAGTATCCCTAGGAGTAAATCTTTTTGGTAGCAGGGAAACAGACATAAACAATCCGAATTCTTTTGACAGAGTTACTGGTAGTTTATTAACCAGAGCAATCACTTATGATCCTACGACTCCTATTTTTAGCGGTAATGATGGTATTAATGGAGGGTACAATATAGAATCTCTAAATTCTTTTGCGAACAACAGACCAAATCCGATTGCTGCTCTAAATAGAAGCAATCGAGAATTTATTTCTGACCGACTAAACGCTAATATTGATTTCAAATACAAAATCTCTGATCATTTCACCTACAATATGGTAGTGGGATTAGCAACTATTACCAATACCTTACAATCTTTTATCGTTGATGGAGATAATTCTACAACGGATGCCGTTGGACACACTACAGTAAACTTCAATAACACAAGAATCACTAATCACCAAGTTAGCAACATCCTTAATTACAAAAATGATTTTGGAAATCATGCTATAGATGCTACTGCTGTATATGAATTCCAAGGATCTCGTTCTGAAAGCAACTCTTACAGCACAGTTGATGTAACGATACCTGGTTTCTTTGTAGGTGGAGATGAAGGGAATCCAGATGATCAACGATTTAGTAACGGAGGGGGACAGACGGCTATCCAATCCTTTTTGGGTAGAGCAACTTATAGTTATAGTGATGATTTATACTTAACTGCTTCTCTAAGAGTAGATCAATCCTCTAGATTTCTAAGAGATAATAGAACCGGATATTTTCCATCTGTATCTTTAGCCTATGGTTTTAACAAACTGATAGAGGATAGTAAGTTTAATAATCTAAAACTTAGAGTAAGTTGGGGTGAAGTAGGAAGTCAGTTTATTTCTCCACTTGCCAATCAGGCAGGTGTTGTGAATGTATTTCCTGCGGTGACCTTCGATGGTGTTACTGCGGTAATCGGAAATAGATTTTCAAGAGCTGCAAATCCAAATATTACTTGGGAAACTACCGAACAATGGAATGCAGGTCTTGATGTAGGTTTATCCAATAGATTTTCATTGTCCTTTGATTACTTTATAAAAAATACTAGAGATCTTCTATTGGTAAGTCAACTTCCTAATTCTAATATTAATTTTTCCAGCAATGTTGGTGAAGTAAGAAACGAAGGATTTGATATTACCTTATCTGGAGATATCATCGCTCGAAAAGATTTTATCTGGAACTCTAGCCTAGCACTTTCTCACGTAGAAAACGAAGTTATTGCCCTAAATGATGGCCAAGAGCAGATTGTAGGAAACATTCAATCTATAGATGGTACTACTAACCCTATTAACGTGATAAGAGAAGGATTACCTTTAGGACAGTTCTACGGATTTGTATTTTTAGGCACCTGGAAAAGCACAGATGATATCCCGACCAGACCTAATGGTACTCCTCTATTCCGTCCTGGTGATGCCAGATATGTTTTAGATGAAAATAACAGACCCGTTTTACAACCACTAGGAAGTGGTATTCCTAAAACAACTTGGGGTCTTAATAATACATTTACATATAAAAACTGGGATGTAAATGTCTTTATCCAAGGAGCACATGGTTTTAAAGTATTCAATCTAGTAGAGGGAGCTATTAATGGTCAGCGAGGAGCTTTTAGAGATAACTTATCTTTTAATGCTCTTAATGCATGGACACCTGATAATGAAACCGATATCCCAAGATTAGGAAGTAATCCGTTACTAAATTCCAGTCAGTTTGTAGAAGATGGGGATTATATTAGATTAAGCAATCTTACCATAGGATATACGATACAAGATTTATTTGGAGTAAGAACTAAATTTTATGTTGGCGGACAAAACCTGGCAATCATAACAGATTATAGTGGTTACGATCCAGAAGTAACATCAAGACCTGGTAACCCATCTTCAGCAAATACCGATGTTGGATCTGGTATTAACATTGGAGCAATACCAACTCCTAGATCATACACATTAGGAGTAAAATTTGATTTTTAATTTTAAAAAAATGAAAATGAAAAAAGATAAAAGAACAAATCACTATACAAGATTCTTTATAGCAACGCTACTAATGATATCTATAGGAATGACAAATTCTTGTGCAGATTTAGATCCTGATCTTACAGAGTTTAATGTTCCACCAGAATCTTTTGCAAACTTAAGTGAATTAGAAACCAGTGTTTTTGGCCTATATGGCTTAGTAAGAACAGCAGCAGTTTTTACAACCTTTTACTCGCCAAGTTGGGCTGGTGATGATATTACGACACATTCTGGATTAAATAAAGGAGACTTTAGAGAGTTTGACCAACGTAACGTAAGTGCTACCAATGCTAGATTATTAAATAACTGGAGAGGAATGTATAATATTATTAATAATACTAATATTATCTTATCCAGAGTAGACGCTTTACAAGGTTTTGACACTGTAGATCAAGATGAACTTTCACGATTATTAGGTGAAGTTTATTTTCTAAGGGGGATGGCATATTATCACCTTGCCAGAACGCATGAAAAGCTTCCGCTAGCTTTATCAAGACTTCCACAAGCAAATGTAAGCGCCTCTTCGCGCTTAGAGGTTTTCATGCAAATTGAAGAAGATTTACTAGAAGCTGAATCTAGATTACCGATGATTAATGCAGCACTTGCATCTGCAGGTATCAGCGGAGCAACAAGAGTAAACAAAGGCTCTGCAAGAGGATTGTTAGCAAGATTCTATTTGGATTGGGCTGGTTTTCCATTAAATGACTCATCAAAATATGTGCTAGCTACAGAAATGGCCAAAAAAGTTATTGACGATAGTAGTGCGCATGGATTTGATTTAGTAGAAAACTTTCAGGATCTGTGGAAATTAGAAAATAGATTTAATACAGAATCTCTATTTACCATTGCCTATAATAGCAGTGCAAGAATTAGAAACTTAAAATTTAATCGAGTTGGTTATCCGGGAGAAGCACCTTTTAGAGGATGGGATGAAACTTATGGAGAAATCAAATTTTTCGAAGATTTTCCTGAGGGAGCTAGAAAAGATGCTACCTATAGAATGGATATAGATTGGAAGAATCTTACGCTTCAGAAAAGCCCTATTTTGGCAAAAATAACAGGTCCTGCAGGAGATTTGCCAATGACGGGAGCTTGGCACTTTACAGAACGAAACGATTTTTATATGCGATACGCAGAGATCCTTTTAACCTATGCAGAAGCCTCAGGAAGATCAGGAAATATAACAACAGATTCTTGGGAAGCTCTGAATATGGTGAGAAGACGCGCAGCTGGATTACCATTTAACACACCAGTCACAAGTCCTGTTCCACAATTGGATCTAGAAGGAAATGAAATACTAGGATTAACCTATGTTGATATTACTACAGGAGATCTAGCAGAATTAGCCTTTACCGAAAGAAAATGGGAATTCACTGGAGAATATCTAAGATGGAATGATTTGGTAAGGATGCAACGTGTGGAACAGGCTTTATCCAACAGAACTCCATCTACTTCTACGACAAGTGATGGAACACTGCTTCAAGAAGTGAATACAATTAGCGGAAGCTTAGGTACAGATAATTACTTTTCTCCTTTACCACAGGTAATTGTAGACGAAAACCCAAATCTTTTAAATTAAAAGTTTATTGTTTTTGTTAGTAATCTAGAGTTGTAATAATGGCAGAGACAGGATGGTTGTTACGTTTTATGTTTCTGTCATTATTTTTAACAATAGAAAATAAATTAAACTTGTTAGAAATTATATTTTCCTATAGAAAATTATTTCCCATAACAGCCAAACAACTATAAAGTGCCATATTTCAGAATACTTATACCAACAATACCTAAAGCCTTAACAAAATACGCGCTCTTTATTTTACTAATCTCTTTTTCCAATTGTAAGCAAGAAGAAATCACTTATGAAAAAGAAGCATTGAGTAAAATAGAAATACTCGAAAAGTTAATGGATAAAGCCAAAAGCCAAGCAATAGATGTTACTCGAGAAGAAACAACTTTGTGGTTTGCTAAAGAATTTCTAAAGTTTGCTAATTGGGATGAAACTAATAATGATGCGGTAGAAAAACTTTTTGGGTATTATGAAAAATATGAAACCGACAAAGTAAAACTAGCCGATGAATTGCCTGATTTTGAAAGAAAAAAGGTAATTGAAATATTAGATATTGGAATTAAAAATTTGAATGACCTTTTAGATGGTACTATAACAAGAAAGGCAGCTCAAAAAATAGATTGGCAAAATATTACAGTAGAAGACAACAGATTAGTAAATAAAGGTAGACCCATTTTTTTGCATGATTACTTTTCTAAAACTGTTGGAGCGCCATTGACAGATACCAATATTTACAATGATCATTTAGGAGCAATTTATCATACTGGGAGTCATTTATACGAAGTAAATAAGGATAGACCAAGTAACCCCTATATGCTTAATGAAGATGGAACTTTTGATGAAAAGTTATTGAGCTATATCACTGAAGTTCCAGATACAAACATTGGTTTCCTACTACTCTGGAACATGGGAGTTCCTGATTGGATGAAGAAAAAAGAACCAGAAATTGAAAAAGGTAGATCATTATTTACAGGATTTGATGTTGACAATCCGCTGTTAAGAGAAGTTTGGAGTAAAGTCATAAAAAAAACCGGAGAAGTTACTAAAGGTAAAAAAGTAACCGACCTAGGATATATTTTATCTAACGAACCTCATTGGTTTTCCGAAAAGGGACATTGGACATACAAATTCCTAGAAATGAATTCTATTTCTAGCTATACGCTAAATAAATTTAGAAGTTGGCTTTCCGAAAAATATAAGAATGACATCAAAACACTAAATACGAATTGGGAAAGTAATTTCAAAAGTTTTGAAAAAATTACAGTCGAAATCCCTATGGATAAGGCAAAACGTGGTACTCCATTATGGTATGATTGGTGTAGATATAATATGGATAGAGGAATTGAGTGGTTTACTTTTTTACAAAATGAATTACGATCTACAAATCCTGAGGCTGATACGCATATAAAAATCATGGCAAAACTGTTTGTAGATGATTATCGTTCTCATGGAATCGATTACGAGGCCTTAACAGAATTAACTTCTATGATCGGTGACGACGCTAAAATTACTGGAGGAAGAAATTACCGATCTAAAAAACCAGAAAAATGGGAAGAAAAATATGCCTACTACTGGAGTGAGTTAGCACATTCATATGATTTCCAAGAATCTGTTTCTCCAAACAAAATTCATATCAATTCTGAAGGACATTTTTTATCCACCTCGGGATGGAGAGAATTAGATACACCAATTGATTATGTGCGAAGTAGTTTTTGGTTGGCCACATTACATGGAATGGATGCTAGTATGTCCTGGTTTTGGGCACGAGATGCAGATGGTTCTCCAGAAGATCGATTAGAAGGTGAACTAAACTTTTTTGATCCAGCATTAGCAGGTTCCTATGCAGGTTCTGCAAATATGCAGCCGCATGTGGTAAATGAAGTTTCTCAGGTGATGTATGATCTAAATAGTTTTTCTGAAGAAATACTAGCATTAAGAGATCAAAGAAGACCCTTGCGATTATTCCATTCCGAAACATCGGCCATCAATAAAAAGCACCATATGACGGAACATTCTGAATTATATGAATCTTTATACTTTGAAGGATTAGCAATTGGTTTTGCTACAGAAAAGATCATTACAAAACAAGATCACTCTAATTGGGATGTTATCGCAGTCTACAAGACTGAATTTGTAACCGACAATGAATTTGATGCGCTACAAAGTTATTTAGATAAAGGAGGAACCATTATTATAGACAGTTCAAACAGTTTATCAAAAAACGAATATGGGCAGTTACGTAATAAGCAATTATCATCTAGTTCTGGAAAACTGATCTACGCAAAAGAAAACAATCTTGGTAGTTTTAAAAAATTAGCCATGATTTCGGTTACAGATAACACATCCAAAATCAAACTTTCCGAAGATAATGGCTCTATTAACAAAAGCTGTACATGGAGAGTTACAGAAAATCCAAAGGGAGAAGGATATATCATGACGATTATCAATTTAGGAAAAACCACTTCAGATTTAAAAATTAGTAATGACAACAATACTTCTTTCAGCATAAAAAACATGCTTAATGGTCAGGAATTAGATAAGAGTTTTAAACTCTCTTCTAAGGGAGTGTTGCTTTTACATATCTCAGAAAGCAAATAAGATCTATGAAACAAATAGTATTTATTGCTTTTTGGGTAGGTCTAACTTCTGGTGTTTATGCTCAAAATCAAACTGTATTTCCATTATCTGATCTAGAAAATAAGGGAAATTGGTCATTAAATACTGAGGTAAGTGATGAATTTAATGACACAGAAATTGACGAAGAAAAATGGTATATCGTAGGTAAATTCAAAGATGGGAAACCATTTTACAAACACCCCGACAAACCCAACAAAAAGGTTTGGAAAGGGAGAGCTCCTTCGCAGTTTTCTGGTCGAAATTACCGTTTAGAAGATGGTATTTTAAACCTTGAAATACGATGGGAACCTAACTTCCCATTTAGTGATGAAATACGAGTTCCTTTTTTTGGTGATCCCATGCCTTATGAAAATATTACCACCGCTTGTTTTATCGGTAGACGAGAATTTAAATACGGATATATTGAAATTCGGAGTAAATCAGCAGATACTCAGGTTACCAGCGCATTTTGGTCTACAGGTAATAAAATAGAAATGGATTTTTTCGAATCCTTTGGTGATGGAATTGGACCAGAAAAACAACATCTGGATAGCGAATTATGGTGGTCTATTCGTGATTGGAAACATCTAAAGGGAAAACCTACCTATACAGAACGTAAAGATCTTGGTTTTAGAATGGCTGAAGATTTTCATGTCTATGGTTTTGAATGGAATGAAAAAGGAATTACCTATTATGTTGACGGAAAGTTAATTTCTAAAGTCAGTGCAGCACAAGTAACTGATTGGGCTATAGCCAATAGAGAAGTTGATAAAAACTACAATGGATATGTAGCAACGGTTCCTATACATTTGTGGTTAGATATGGAGATTTTTCATTGGCATGGATATCCTAAAAGTAAAGAAGAATTAGAAGCAAACAGTCCAGCGGATCAGAAAGAGGATGGAATTGTGGATTATAAAATAGATTACGTTCGCGTTTGGCAAAAACGAGAATAAATAAACCTTTTTACAAAAGATAATTATGAATAAGCAAAAAAGAAATGCTTATATCTATGCGACTATCGTTGCATTAGGAGGATTTGTGTTTGGTTTGGATGCAGCACTTATCTCAGGAGGATTTAAGTTTATTACTTCAGAATTTAATTTAAATGAATGGGAAGTAGGCGCCATAGGTTTTGGTCCTGGGTTAGGAGTCCTAATTGCATTACCCTTATCAGCATGGTGTAGTAATAGGTATGGAAGAAAAACCACCTTACAAATAATCGCCTTGCTTTATATCATCTCAGCTATTGGATCGGCTTTAGCAACTTCTTTTACTACCCTTTTTGCTGCTCGATTTTTAGGAGGTTTAGCCTTTAGTTCTATAACACTGGCATCCATGTATATGGGAGAAATTGCACCAGCAGATCAGAGAGGTAAATTGGTTTCTATGTTACAAATCAATATTGGAATAGGATTCTCTGCTGCCTATTTTATCAATTATTGGATTTTACAACAAATGTCTTCAGGTGCGGAATGGGTACAGGTAATACAGTTGAACCAAACCGGATGGCGTTGGATGTTAGGAATTGAGATTATCCCGGCCATCTTGTGGTTTATATTATTATTTAAAATTCCTAAAAGTCCTGCTTGGTTAATCTATAAAAACAGAATCGAAGAAGCAAAAAAAGCCTTATTGAAAGTATACCATGCAGAAGAAATCGAAAATCATGTTATAGAAATGAAAGAAAGTGTTGCAATCTCTAATACAAATAGATCTATAGGGTCTCAATTATCAGAGATTTTTGGCAAACCTATGAGGGTTATCCTAATCATTGGTCTTACTTTGGCAATAGTGCAACAGTCCACAGGTATCAATGCGATTATGACCTATGCATCTACGATGTTCGAGCAGCTTGGATTAGGAACCGACGGAGCATTTGCAAGTGCTATATGGCTAGGTGTTATAGGATTATTAGCTACCATTTTTTCATTAGTGTTAATTGATAGAATTGGAAGACGTCCTTTAGTTATTGGTGGTCTCTGCTGGATCATCATAAGTTTAGGAATGTGTGCTTACGGTTTTAATCAGGCAACATATACAATTACAGAAGAGTCTGTAGCTAAAATGGGTAACATTCCGGAAGCAGAAAAGTTACAAGTATTAATTGGGAAAGAATATACTAGTGATATCGAATTCAAAGAAGCTATTAAAGAAATTATAGGTGTGGCTGCCGCCCGAGATAATTCTGGTAGTTTATTAAAAGAATCTGCACACTTAAACATACTGTTAATATTATTAGGTATTTTAAGTTTTGTAGCTGCCTTCAATTTTTCGATTGGCCCTATTATGTGGGTATTGTTTTCAGAGATTTTCCCAATACATTTGCGCGGAATTGCGATACCATTATTTGCTTTAGTATCTAGTACCGTAAGTGCATTAGTACAATTCTTTTTCCCGTGGCAACTAAGCAATATGGGAGCTAGTACTATCTTCATATTTTATGCCGCTATCGTATGTGTAGGTTTAATTATTCTCTATAAATTTTTACCAGAAACCAAAAATATGACCTTAGAAGAAATTCATAGTAAACTGCAAAGAAAGTCATCAGCATCTTAAACTTATTTTTACTATTAAAGTTTCATAAAAGTACTTTTGATATAGTTAAGAATATTCCATTAAGAAAAAAGAGGCTGTCTAATTTTTTAGAAAGCCTCTTTTGTTATTTACATAAACTCTTATTTAATTACAATCTGGATAGTTTCCTGTAGCTCCCTGAATACTACTTGGGCTATCAGCACATTTAGGTTGCGTATTATCATTCACATTCTGAATAAATCCATCTGGAAAATTATTCCACTTCTGTGCAGTTATTCTTACTCCATCACCTATACTTATTCCAGCAGAAGGACCTATGTATTCAAATCCTTTAAATAGTCCAAAGCTTGCTCCAGGATCTGTCATCTTATTCCACTGATTACAAGGAATAAACTTTAAATGTTTTTGTTTTAGCTTAGCTTTTGTTCCATAATTAGCTACCACTTTACTCGCAGTTGGATTATCAAACTTTCCAGCTTTTAAATCTCCTATTTGGCTCGTGATATATCCTGATCTATTAGGATGATCTAAAATTTCTGGTGATAAGTTTACAGCCCATTGTGTTCCGTTATTACGTTTGAAAGCATTTTCTCTAAAAGCTCTACCTGTAAATCCTGCAAATTGAGCTTTTACAAAATCTTGAAACTGAGTTCTTCCTGCATCTGTAAGAGGAAATGCTCTTTGCGAATCAAAAATAGCTAATGTTCCTTCGTCATATCTAATAGTAAAACCAGAACTTGTACTGGTAATTCTTCTGGCCTTTACTTTACCATTCTGAGCAAAATGAGGAGACAACATCAAAGAAGACAAACCTCTGCTATTATGGATACCATCTGCAAAAATATCTTCCACACCACCATCTTTTGTTCCGTTCTTAACATCATTTTTCATGGACCTATCATCAGTCTCTAATCGTAATGTAATTCCTCCTTCACATCGAAGGTTTTTAAATAATACATTACTACAATTATAGGTCTGAACTAACCCATAACCCGTATGAGAACCAGTTTGACTTATGTTTTCAATGACACCATTTTTAGCTCCAGGTTTTCTTTCAGATGCACCAGAAACATGAATCATGAGAATAGAATTCAAAATACTTCTACGATCTTTAATATTAAAACGAGATAATTTAAAATTGTCTACTCGCCCTACTCTAGCTGCTGCAATAAATTGGTTCGTAAATCTAGCATCACACATATCTATAGTAAATCGACCTCCTTTACCAACAATACTAACATTTTCTAGACGATCGCCATTTTTACTTGTACCAATATTAAAAACAGCTCCCCTATTCATATCTGGTTTAATAATGGTGCCAGCAGCAATTTCTAAATGTATATTGGATTTCAGTACAACTTTACCCCAAGTATAAGTGTTCTGTGGAATTTCTATAATTGCCCCATCTTTTTTATTTCGATTGATAAAAAGATTTAGTTCTGCACTCGTACTACCATCAAATCGCACTCTTTTTATATTCGGTGGTGGAGGTGTATAAAAATTTCCTGAATTAAAATTTGGCGGACTTTTATCTCCATCTAAATCTTGACTAATAGTTTCTTGAGATTCGTATTCTTCTATATTATCAAATGAACAGCTAGCGAGTCCTAAAAAGATAATTAAAAAGCAAGTTTTTTGTATAATTGATTTGATATTCATCATTTCAAAATTTTGTGTCGCAAATCTTCAAACAAAGCATAGATTGTCTACTTCAAATCTATATTAATTTGAAAATCAAGTTTTTAAATAATATTATTTATAAACAAGGAGAGTAATCAGTGTTAAGAATTGTATATTCTCTACACTTTGCTATGAAAAGTTTTTCTGTACTTACGACTTTAGTTAATATAAGTTTGTGTTAAATAAGATTTTGAGCAAGTCGACATTGCAATTAATTATTGTGTAAAATTATTTCAAAAATGTTACAGCTAATGAAATTCATTTACCTCAAGCAAGCACTATCTTATCTTTCTTTGAGAAGTTGATAATTCAACCGTTAAAAAACAATTAAAAACGTTATAAAAATATCAATAAAACTAGAACTATTAATGTCTGTAGCAAGGTGTTTTATGATATATCCACATAGAACTTTACTAATTTGTTCCAGACAAAAGTTGATCTATACTAACCACAGTTCTAAATCCTATGTGATCTGTAGAAGAATCTGGAGCAGCATTCATTCTTGCTGATAATCTATAACTTGCGCAATAGGAATCACTACATAGAAAAGATCCACCTCTTATAACTTTTTCAGAAGCATAGGGATTCGAAGGATTTAAAGGTTTTATAGCTCCTTTTGGGTTAATCGAAAGATCTTGATCGCCAAAACTCTTGTAATATTCAGTATTATACCAATCTTCTGTCCATTCCCAGACATTCCCTGCCATATCATATAAACCATATTCATTAGAAGGATACTTCCCTACTTCCATTAGATGTTCTGCCCGATCAGCACGATCATTGTAAACAGGAAACTCTCCTGTCCAAGTATTCGCATACGCTGTTAACTTTGATTTATCATTTCCCCAAAAAAATACCATGTTATTTTTTCCTCCTCGTGCAGCATACTCCCATTCTGCTTCAGTAGGTAAACGTCTGTTAGCCCATTCACAATACGCTTGTGCATCTTCTAAAGCAATATGTACCACTGGATTTTTGTCTTTACCATCAATAGAACTATCGGGACCAGACGGATGTCTCCAGTTCGCTCCGATTTTCCAATACCACCATTGAGAATAATTCCTGAAATTTGTAACAGATGATTTTGTCTTTTTAAATACCAAGGAGCCAGGTTGTAAAACAGAATCGTGAGGTTTTGGAGTATTTGGAGGCAATTGTAATTTCAATTCCTCCCAATCTACTGGTCGTTCGGCAAGTGTTATATATCCGGTTTCTTCGACGAACTTTTTAAATTGGGCATTAGTCACCTCTACAGAATCCATAAAAAAACCGTGTATAGCAACTTTATGTCTAGGTTTTTCATGATTCATTGCTATGAGATCCCTTTCCACTGCTCCCTGATAAAAAACTCCCCCAGGAATCCACTTCATCCCTTTAGGGATATTTACATTTTCGGGCAGATCGGTAATTAAATCAAGATGTTGATGATTTGTTTGACTTTGAGTATCTAAAGAACTTTCTACATCAGAATCTTTTATTTTTCTTTTACAGCTTGTTGGAAGACATACAAACAAAAGAAACATACATATTAGACCAAAAAATAATTTCAATTTCATCTGTTTACATTTTATTTTTCTTCAATTGTCAGATGGAATTCACCAATAATCATTTCGATGGATATTACCTTATTATCATGGTTTATTTCACATTTGATTTTTTGAATATCAAACAATTGTAGTTCAATATTTCTATCTCAAAACTTCAATTTAACTCTCAAATGTATGGATCTATTTCAAATTATCAGAGATGTTTGTTCAATGTTTTTATCCTTCATCATCTTTAGCTTGGTTCCCTTCCCATCCTGCATCCAGTTGCTTTAAGAGCACTGAAAGAATTTCTGGATTCTCTTTAGCAATATTCTTCGTTTCATGGGGATCATTTATATGATCGTATAATTCTAAAAATATCGGAGCCTTGTTCTTGTCCTTATAATCTTTCCAGGCGATCAATCGGTATTTCTGAGTTCTCATCGAATACCCCATAAGATTCTGCTCAAAAAGTGTTCTATCCCATTTTTCTTTTTGTTGTTTTTTGATTCGTTCCTCTACATCAATAATCAAAGGACCAAAATATGTTTCTCTCATACCTTGCGAAAGTGGATTGGCAGCCCATTCCCGTAATGCCGGAGAAGGAAACTGACTAAAGGCTGCTTTTTTCCATGCTTTATTTGGATTAGCAATTAATGGAGCAAAACTCTGTCCTTCTAGATGTTTGGGAGGTTTTAAACCTGCTAACTCTACAAGAGTAGGATACATATCTACTAACTCTACCAATGCTTCGGTGGATTTCCCAATACTACTATCTAGCATATTAGGAGTACTTATAATCATAGGAACTCTTGTGGATATTTCATAATTGGTAGCTTTACCCCAAATCCCCATCTCGCCCAAATGCCATCCATGATCACTCCATAGTAAAATAATTGTATTTTCTCTTAACCCTAGTTCTTCTAAGGTATGAATTACTTTACCTATTTGAGCATCGATATAGGTAACAGAACTTAGATATGCATGTTTTAATACTCGGGCTAACGAATCGTTAATTTTTCCTTTCTTTGGGATACCACTTCTCACTCGTAATTCGAATGATGGATGTAATCCCATCTCCGCTCCATTTTCCGGTCCTTTGATCTGCGTAGAAAGTTTAATTTTTTCCGGATCATACATATCCCAATATTTTTTGGGAGCCAACCAGTCTAAGTGAGGCTTTTTAAAACCAACTCCCAAAAAGAAAGGCTTATCCGGATTTTTTTCCTTCAACTCCTCAAGGGTTTCTGTCGCTAATAAGGCATTATACCCATCTTCATAAAAATAATCCGGAACATCAGCTTTTTCATATGCAGGTCCTTTTCCTAAACCTTTACTAGCAGCATCTTTACCGTATTTTGCAATCATATCAGCTTTGTTTTCCTGATACATTTTTTGGTTTTCAAAAAGTGCAAAACCTCCAGGTGTTATTTCTCTTTTAAACTTCATTCTTTCCGTTGCAGGTTCCTTATTCCAAGAAAGTTTAGCGTCACTAAATGATGGTTTATGATAAATCTTACCTATTTGAATAGTTTCATACCCGTTGTTTTTAAAATGCTGAGGTAATGTAACGATATTAGGATTTAAATCCCTGAAATAGGCATAATTTTCTATGACACCAATTGTCTCTGGTCTGGCGCCTGTCATTAGACTAGCTCTAGAAGGACTGCAAATAGCTTGTTGGGTATATGCTTTATTAAAACGTAATCCGTTAGCTGCTAAAGCGTCTATATGTGGTGTAATAGCAATATCAGATCCATAACACCCAAGTTCTGGACGAAGATCATCTATCGCGATAAACAAAATATTCGGCCTTGTGTTTTGCTGAATATCTTTTTCTACAGCTTCTTGTTGTTTACAACTAACAAATAATACTAATACAATGATAAGATGAAGTAATCTCATGAATAAAGATTTTGTAAGGTCTTTCTTTTTGAAATGTTTGTATTCACAATAATGCATCCAACGAAGATAATTATTGCCGATAGACTCCAAAGCTCCAAAATTAACCTTTAACTGCATTAAGTTAACTCTTTAATTCAACTTGCTTAATATTCTTAATATAATTGAGAAAGCAAATGTTAATCTACTATTATAGGTCAAAAGTATCACCTACATACATCTTAATAAGATTGATTAACCTTCAATTTTTTTTAAAGTACAATTAAACTAGTCAAAATGCGCATCGAAAAAAACATAATTGGTTTCAAAGAAGGTAAAGAAATCTATTTATTTGAAATGTCAAATGACAACAATGTTTCTATTAAAATAACAAACTATGGCGCAACCATAACCTCGATCATCACTCCGGATCATAAAGGGAATCTAGAAGAAATAACCTGCGGTTTTGACTCTGTAAAAAACTATTTTTCGGAAGAATATTTAAACAACAACCCCTATTTCGGAGCCACTATAGGAAGATGCGCTTCTAGAATTGAAAAAGGTACTTTCAAATTAGAAGGAAATATATACAACTTACCAGAAAATGACAGAGGAAATCATTTACATGGTGGACTTAAAGGATTTGATAAAAAAATATGGCAATCAACCTATGAAGGTAACAAAAATAGCTCGTGCATAACAATGAAATTAAAAAGTTATCATTTAGAGCAAGGATATCCAGGTAACTTAGATATTGAAGTAAAATTTGAGCTAAATAATGTAAATGAATTAAGTATTTCTTACTACGCAGAAACAGATAAAACTACTCCAATATCACTAACAAATCATACCTATTTTAATTTATCTGGTTTTAAAGAAAATATTTTAAATCATAAAGTGCAGATTCAATCTAACCATCTTTTGGAACTAAATAGTCTTGGAATAGCTAATGGAAACAAAATCTTGGTAAACCAAAGATCTGAAGACTTTAGGAAAGGAAAATTATTAGAAGATGCTATGGAGTTTTTAGAAAAGGGATATGACCATTACTATCTATTCAGTAATAATTTTTTACTTCAGAAAGTGGCTACTTTTTTTCACCCATCAAACAAAAGAGCTTTGGATATTTCTACTACAGAACCAGGAATGCAATTTTATACAGGATATTATATTTCGGACAAGTTAAAACGTGAAAATGGAGATCAATATGGGAAATTCATGGGGCTCTGTTGTGAGACTCATAGATATCCGAATGCTCCAAATCTAGATAAAGCCCCTAAAAGTGTAACATATCCAGAAGATCCATACAGAAGTCAGACTGTTTTCAAATTCTACACCTATTGAATTTTCTCTAAGATAATTTGACACCTACTCACTTCCCCCCCCTTTTAAATGATTCATAATCATTCCACTTATAAAAAGGTAAAATAATGTAATAACTAGTTAATTGGGAACTCACTATAACGTTGTAGCCAAGTTAATTTTGTCGGCAATATTTAACGCAAACTCAACCAACAATATGAAAAAAAATGTTATTACAACAATGCTTTTATGCCTGCTTTTATTACAATTATATGGGCAACAACCGGCAATAACTACTAATGCCAATGATGTATTTACCTTAGTGAATGATATGTCTGATGAATTTGAAACTGGAGGTATAAATTGGTCCGGAAAATGGGAACAAAATAATAACCTACCTAACATTGCAGCATGGAATTTAACCAACAGCTCCAATGTATCACAAGGAGACTATTTCAACAGAGGTTCTGCTAAAATCACAGCACGATATAATGGAGTAAACCCTGATGGAACATCCATTGCTGTCAATGGTAAATTTTACAATGCCGGATGTCTTCAATCTAAACAATCATTGCCTCCAAATTTCGAGGGGTATATTGAAGCTGTTATCAAAGGAGCCGATATTGATAATCCCGATCCACACCCTTTTAATGGTGGTGTTGATAAATCAAGAGGATTGTGTCCTGCATTTTGGCTATACAGTAAATTCTTTGATAACAACCCTGCTGATGGAGGTGTAATTTATACAGAAATTGATATACAAGAATTACAGCAACATGATTTCTATAATGGTGTTCAGGATGGTGTAGAAGATACAGAATCTAACTTACATATCGCTTTTAAAAATGGTAACGGAAGAAGATGGGTAAGACCGAAACAAAACCCAGATGAGCAATTAAACAAATATCCTCTTGGTTTTGATCCTCGCAAGGACTGGCATACCTATGGATGCGAAATTACACGTGACGAAATTCATTTCTTTGTGGATGGAAAAAAAGTAGGAAAAACATTAAAAAACACCCATTGGGGGAAACTTCCTATGCGAGTAATTCTATCTCTTGGTATGAGAGTCCCATTTGTAGATTTTGGTGGTAATGCATTTACCTCATTTGACCCGCAAGGAGATTATCCTAGCAATCAACGATTACAAACCTTAGCAGAGAGAGCTAGAAAACAATTAGGAGAATTACCTGAATCCATGTATGTTGATTATGTTAGAGTATGGAATAAAACAAGCTCTAATACAAACACTCCTCCAGAACTTGTAATTACAAGTCCTTCTTCTAATCAGCAATTCGAGCAAGGAGAAGAAATAATCATAACTGCAGAGGCTTCCGACGCTGATGGAAGCATCGCCAAAGTAGAATTCTATGATGGTAATCAATTATTAGGATCCAAAACGGCTATTCCTTATGAATTTACGTATACAGGAGCTCCCCAAGGAAACAGAAATATAAGAGTCATCGCTTATGATGATCAAGGAGAAAAAGCTGAAGAATCAGTAATTATTACTATTAATTCTACAGATAATAATCCGCCAACAAACGGGCAACCAGTAATTACTACTAATCCTGATGATGTATTTACCTTAATAGAATACATGTCTGATGAGTTTAATAGCGGTGGTATTAATTGGTCCGGAAAATGGGAACAAAATAATAACTTACCCAACATTGCAGCTTGGAATTTAACCAATAGCTCTAATGTATCCAGAGGAGATTATTTTAATAGAGGTTCGGCTAAAATCACAGCACGATACAATGGAGTAAATCCTAATGGAACATCCATTGCTGTAAATGGTAAATTCTACAATGCAGGATGTCTTCAGTCTAAACAATCATTACCTCCAAATTTCGAAGGATATATTGAAGCCGTTATTAGAGGAGCAGATATTGATAATCCAGATCCACATCCTTTTAATGGTGGTATTGATAAATCAAGAGGATTATGTCCAGCCTTTTGGTTGTACAGCAAATTCTTTGATAACAACCCTGCAGAAGATGGTGTAATTTATACTGAGATTGATATCCAGGAATTACAACAACACGATTTTTATAATGGAGTTCAGGATGGTGTAGAAGATACCGAATCTAACTTACACATTGCTTTCAAAAATGGTAACGGAAGAAGATGGGTAAGACCGAAACAAAACCCTGACGAGCAATTAAACAAATATCCTCTTGGTTTTGATCCTCGCAAAGGTTGGCATACCTATGGTTGTGAAATTACGCGTGATGAAATTCATTTCTTTGTAGATGGTAAAAAAGTTGGAAAAACTTTGAAAAATACACATTGGGGTAAATTGCCGTTACGAGTAATTATGTCTTTAGGTATGAGAGTACCATTTGTAGACTTTGGTGGTAATGCATTTACCTCATTTGATCCACAAGGCGATTATCCAAACAATCAAAGATTACAGACTTTAGCAGAGAGAGCAAGACAGCAATTAGGAGAATTACCTGAATCTATGTATGTTGATTACATTAGAGTTTGGAACAAAACTAACGCTGATAACAACACTCCTCCAGAACTTACAATTACAAGTCCTAACGCTAATCAACAATTTGATTTCGGAGATGAAATTATCATTAGAGCGGAAGCTTCAGATGCTGATGGAAGTATTTCTAAAGTAGAATTCTATGATGGCAATCAACTGTTAGATACAAAAACAAGTGCTCCATATCAATTCACATATACAAATGCTGCTGAAGGAAATCGAAACATAAGAGTTATCGCTTATGATGATGAAACAGAAAAAACTGAAGCATCCGTAAGCGTAACAGTGAATCCTACAGATAACGTTCCTAATCCTACAGGAGAGTTTTTCATTGTACATAGAGCAACAGGTAAAAAGCTTAGAGCCGTTAATAATCAAAACGGTTCAGAAATAAAGTTATCTCCTGCACGTAATATTAGTAGCTGGGTGAAATGGAAAAAAGTAAATGGTGATAATGGTTGGTTCTATTTCCAAAATGTTAAAACAAAAAAATATTTTAGACCAAAAGGAGCGAATGGAGAGGATGGAAATATTTTAGAGCAACAACCCAATACATTTACTGGTGCATGGACACAATGGAAAGAAATACCTTCCAATAACAGTTTTGTTTTTTTACGTAATAGAGCTTCTGGGAAATACATAAGACCTAAAACAAATAAAAACAATAGTGTAATAGAACTAAGACCTAATACTGAGATTAATAATCGAACCCAATGGAAACTAGTTCCTGTTAAATCTACAACATCGCGAATTAATGAATCAAATATTGAGATATATCCAAACCCTGCTGAAGATATTGTAACAATAGAATTGGATGATTTTGATGAAACTAATACAAAAGTAACCGTTATTAGTATGATTGGTAGTGTCGTTTTAACACCTCAATCTATTACAGAAAATGAAGTTATTCTAGATGTGAGCAGATTGAAAGAAGGTATTTACTTTTTGAAAATACAAAACGGTACTCGTACTATTTCTAAAAGACTATTAATTAAATAATTCTGTAAAAGTTCGGCATAGTGACTCAACTAAGTTCATTTTCTCTTTGGAAGAGGAAATCATACCTGAAGCGAGTATTTTCATTACAAATCATCGTTATTTTTATTTTGCTCCCAATAATTGTAAAAATACTAAAATCAACAGCTTTCAGTTTATACACAAGCTATGTCGAACTTTTTTAAGTTAACATTTTACATATCACCAAAACCAAAAAACATTGTAAATTTCAAAATTTAATAATTGCTACATGAAGTACAAGTTCTTTTTTTTAATTGCCATTTTATCGATACAATTGATCGAAGCGCAAAAAAAACCAAACATCATATTATTTTTTGCAGATGACGCTGGGTACGCTGATTTTGGTTTTCAAGGGAGTAAGGTCATGAAAACACCAAACTTAGATAAACTGGCAAAAAAAGGAGTTGTTTTTTCTCAAGGATATGTAACCGACGCTACTTGTGGACCTTCTAGAGCTGGTCTTATCACTGGGAAATATCAACAAAGATTTGGATATGAAGAAATCAACGTGCCAGGATATATGAGCGAAAACTCTGCTTTATTAGGTGACGACATGGGATTACCTTTGGATCAAGTAACCATGGCAGATTATTTGAAAAGACTTGGATATACCAATGCATTATTTGGAAAATGGCACCTAGGAGATGCAGATAGATATCATCCATTAAAAAGAGGATTCGATGTGTTCTATGGTTTTAGAGGTGGAGACCGGAGCTATTTCAAATATGATAATTTAGCTGGCATTCATCACGACAAAAAAATAGAACGTGGTTTTAGAAGTTATGAAGAACCTGAAACCTATGTAACGGATGCTTTGGCAGATGAAACTATAAACTTTATTGAGGCTAACAAAAATAAGCCCTTTTTCGTGATGTTATCTTTTAATGCTGTACATACACCAATGGAAGCAACAAAAGAAGACTTAGCAAAATTTCCTAATCTTACCGGAAAAAGAAAGGAACTTGCTGCAATGACACTAGCTATGGATAGAGCCTGTGGTAGAGTTTTGGATAAACTAAAGGAACTTGGTTTAGATCAAAATACCATTGTAGTATTTTCTAATGATAACGGTGGACCTACCGACAAAAATGCTTCTGATAACAGGCCATTAAGTGGGACAAAATCTAATCACTTAGAAGGAGGTTTAAGAGTACCTTTTGTTTTAAGCTGGCCAGATAAAATTAAAAAAGGAAAGCACTACCATTATCCTGTTAGTACTTTGGATTTACTACCTACCTTTTATAAAGCAGGTGGAGGAAATATTAAAGACCTTACTGATATTGATGGCGTTGATCTACTTCCTTTTGTTATAAATGAAAAGGAAACAGCTAGACCTCATAAAGAATTATACTGGAAAAAAGATGTGAGAGCTGTATTAAGAGAAGGTGATTTTAAACTGATTCGATATCCCGATAGATTGGCAGAACTCTACGATCTATCCAATGATATCTCAGAACAAAAGAATCTCGTGAATGTTTTCCCTGAAAAAGTAAAAACAATGTTCAAAAAAATATTTGAATGGGAACTAACACTAGAACGTCCATTATGGTTACTAAAAAGAAAGTTCGAAAAATATGATATCGATCGTATGGATAAATATCGAAATGGAAGTTCGAATGATTAAAGAACCAAATACAGAGTTTTCGCAACAATACTTTATATCTCCAAATAAAATCCATACTAATTCTAGTATGGATTTTTTATTTGTAAGCTTATCAGAGGTTTGTATCTCACACTACTCCTATCCTCAGATAAGCAATTAAAATATTTACAGAAATACATTATCGTTTATTTTTTTAAACTAAAAAATTAGTTCAAACTAAAAATTTAGTTATATTTGTCTTTTAGAACTAAAGATTTAGTTTAACGAGGAGTTATTTTTCATTAGTAAAATCTTTGGTCCGATTATTTACTCCATTTATTAATTAAAAAATGCAATCATGATTAAAAAAAGTAATCAACTAACCATCAAAAAAATTAAAGCCTTACTTCTGTTACCATTTTTATGTGGGATACTAGCATTTAATAGTGTAACTATTGGTAACGAGATAGTAAACAACAACACTTTATCTGACCCAGAACCTACCTGTATTAATAAACAATCAAAATATGATAAAGGTTTAGATAATTACCTAAAAATCAAAACCAATGACCTTACTGAAGCTATTATTTACATTGTAAACATTAAAACATCAGAAACAATTAGAACTATTCATTTAAAGCCTTCTCAATTCCATAAAGTAAAAAACATCCCCGAAGGAAATCACAGAGTAGATGTTATTTATGGAACCAATTATACGGAGACTTCAGAAAACGGGAGTTGTAAAGGTTATTTCAAAAATGTATTAGTACAAAAGAAACCAAAAACCACTCTAAATTTTGAAAAAGTTCAAAACTATGTACCTTCTTATTCCTTGCTTATAGATATACAAGAAGCGCTATAAGGACTCCTATAAATTCCTGAGTACTTTTGTGCTCAGGAATTTAAATCAATCGTCTTACATTCATCAATTAACATCTTTTACTTTATAATTATTTTATAAGTTCATTATAAGTACTTAGAACACCATACCTTCATTACGTTCTAAGAGACAAAACACAAGAGGTTAAAAAAGAACAAGTGATGGATAATTTTATGTATTTGATAAAAAGGCAAATACAGTAATTTTAACCCAATCAAAAATTGGTTCCCTCCCAACCCACTAACCTTCTTAAATTCAAAAAAAATGAACTTAACTCGCAAAAAATTTCACATCAAAAAGTACTTTTATTGTAATTCGCATCAAGATGCTTATAATCCAATAAAATGATATAAATCTTCTACTTGATTGATATCATAAGAATATAAACGATACTGCCCAATTAACAGACCATCTTCGTTTCTGCTTATTATTTTTAAGAATTATTTTTACAGACTTCTAATTTTCCGAAGTTTACTCTTTCCAGACATTATATCTTAGAAACGGTATTAATTATTTTCTACATCTTGATATTCAAAAAAGTTTTTGAATAATATGTCTGTACCGATGTTAACTACTATTTACACTGATTAAAAAGTAGTAAAACAGCTTACGAATACCATTGTTTCATCCTACTGTTCTTCTCATACCATAAGTAACGGCAGAAAGAGAAACAAAAATTACTACACCTAAACTTTTAAAAACTTAACTCATGAAAAAAACTAATCTCCATTACGCTATGTTGGTATGTGCTATCTTAATACTACTCCTACCAACTATAAAAATTTATAGCCAAAAATCTATAGGAGATCCAGCGGTTACATTCGATAACTCTAAGAATGATCCAAATTATCCGTTTATGCGAGAATGGCAAAAAGCGGGTGTTGACGGTGGAATTCCATTAAGAAATACATTGCCAATAAAAACTTTATTGACTCCAACAGATTCTGAAGGAATCCAAGATGCTATTGATGACATAGAAACCAATGGAACGCCTAGTGTAATATTATTAAAAAAGGGAACTTATTCAATAGATCATCCAATACATCTAAAATCAAATGTAATATTAAGAGGTGAAAACAAAAATGAAGTATTACTAAAAGTTACCGTTAGATCAAGACGTGACAACGATGAGCAAGTCTTCACATTTGATGATATCCAAAAATCTGGTTTAGAGGATTTAACGTTCGAATATATACCTCCTAAATCCATAACACTTTTCGATGATCGCAATGTAGATCTTAATCGTTATTGTGGCAGTCGTTGTTTTAGTAATGATCCCGCAGGAGAAAAAAACATGTACGTTTCTTTTGTTCGAATGACCCGCAAATCCAAAAACTGCTGGATCGATAATTGTACGTTTAAAAATTCTGGCTCAGATCCTCTAGAAATATGGGGAAATCACATCACCTGCAGAAATAATACTATAGACGCCTGTTACAACAAAGGTGGTGGAGGTAATGGATACTATGATATCCGTGGAGATTATAACCTTTTTGCCTACGAGAAAGTAAGAAGGATTAGACATTTTACTATTCAGCAAAATGCTAAGTATAATGTAGTAACTCAATGTAAGATAGAAGTGGATGTTAATTTTCATAATGGTGACAAGGGTTATAATCTGGTAGAAAACAATACGATTACCAGTTTAAGATGGAGATCATGGGCAGCTTTTGCCTCTGGCGGATCAAAATATGGACATAAAAAACCTGGACCAAACAATATAGTTTTCAATAATGTAACCCGTGGAAGAGGAAATTCAGAACGCTTTAGCGGTGATGATAAAGTGTTCGTTTTTGATCAGTATTCAGAACCACGATTATTACGAAACCAAGCTCCCATCGGTGATACTTTCTATCCTGTAGTATTAGATGGTTCTGACGGAGATAATACTGACGGAGATGAGAATGAAGAAGAAGATTGCAATAATGCTTTAGTTTTAAAAGCTTCAGAAGACGCTTATCTCCAAGGCACTGCTCGATATAACAAAAGTGAACTTCGTGTAGAAGATGGCAGAAGAGTTTCCTATCTTAAGTTTTCGTTTCCTTCTTCTACAAAGCAAAAGGTAAAAAGCGCTACACTAGAGCTTACTGTATCTTCAGATAGTGGAAATGGATTGATCCAAGTTTATCAAGGAGATTCAAACAATTGGAAAGAAACAAATCTTTCTAACACTAATAAACCGAATGCAAAAGCAAAACTAGGGTCTCTTAATACGCTTTACAAATTAAAAAAGTCCTACCAATGGAAACTATCCAATATCACCCCAGTAAAGACTATATCGTTTGTTATAAAACAAAAAAGTGGAAACGATGTTTCTTTTTCTTCAAAGGAAAATAACAATCCTCCAAAATTAATTCTAGAATTAGAATGTGAAAAAAGATTTACTGAAAGTTCAAACTTAACGATTTTTCCAAATCCTACTAGTGACTTTTTAACTATTTCTGGAGTAAAATCTGGAGAATCTATAATCGTGTATGATCTTTCAGGAAAAAACAGAAAATCAATAATAGCATCTGATGAAGAAGAAAGATTAGAGCTCTCGGAATTACCATCAGGTCAATATTTAATTAAAATATCAGGTAAAAGTTCATTATTTATCAAAGAATAAAATGATCTAAAAGAATTAAAGGTATCTGCAAAGCTTGATTTATCATACGAAACAAGGTAAGAGTAAACGTAATCGACATACCATAAAACTAAATTCCTGAGTGTTTAGAATTTTAAATACTCAGGAATTTAAAAATTATAATAAATGTAACTTGTCTGTATTTATTGACAATACTAGAGGGGCTACAACTTTTTGGAAGTACTTTCATACTTTACTTTTTTAACATTAAAAAGATTATACAAATGCATTCCTATTAATGTAAAAGATCCAACATACATCAACCATTTTCCGTATGATATATGGAAAAGCTCGGATAGAAGTCCAATTGTAAAAACACTCCATGCTGCCCAAAAAATCCATTTAATTACTCTATGAGTGGTATGCCTAGCAGAATACCAAACCGCTATTAAACTTAAACCTAAAAAAAGATAATCCAGTAATGTCCAGAAACCGGCTCCATGACCATGCTTATCGAGTGTACTCTCCAGAATTGGTCTCGTAGCAAACAACAAAGGGGTTAACGAACAATGTACTGCACAAAGACTACTTGCCGTAACTCCAAGCCAGTCAGAATAGTTTATTTTTTCAGTTCGATACATATACTAAATAAATCCAGAAATCACCTTAAAAACTTGACCTTTTAACTGCTTATTTAAACAAATTAAAAACACTTTATTGCAACCAAGTTGCAAAAGTAATTAAAAAAAATTTGCTAGTGCAACTTAGTTGCGATAAATTTGTCTTATGGGAGTAGTTAGAAAAACTAAATCGGTCAACACAATGCTTCAAGCCTTTGAGCAATGCGATACAGCTATCTCTACAGTATCCTTAGTGGAACGGTTCAAAGGACATATGAATAAAACTACTGTTTATCGTATTCTAGATCGTTTAGAAACTGAAGGTACTTTGCATTCCTTTATTGGAAAAGATGGACTAAGGTGGTATGCTATAAGCCATTGCTCACACACAAACCCTACTGACATTCACCCTCATTTCCAATGCAGTGAATGTGGTAAAACCGAATGTTTGCCCATTAGTATTTCCATTCCAGAAGTTTATAAATACAATGTAGAATCTGCAGCCTTACTCTTAACAGGTAAGTGTAAAAATTGTATTTCTTAGCACTTAATAAATCATCGGTAGATTACACATCCCAAATTCAAAAAAAACTTCATATTAAAAAGTATAATTTCTTGTATTTCCTAAAACTCACTGATAAACTTTTTAGCAATTTTCTCTAAATAGTGCTCTGCGTTATTCATTGCATCTTTTATTCCTTTAGCATATTTTATGACTTCATCTACGTAAGAAATAATGAAATTATCGATATTATATTCATTTAGTTCAATTATACCACAAAGGACTGCTACTTTAATATTCTTATCTTTTGCTGCCCTAATAACTCCCTGAATTGTTTTACCTAATAGTGTTTGATCATCCAACTTCCCTTCTCCAGAAATGATCCAATCTGCATCCTGTATCTTTTCATTAAATCCAGCAAGTCTTTTGATTAACTCAATACCAGGTTCTAAAGTTCCATTTAAAAATACTTTGGACGCTATCCCCATTCCACCAGCAGCACCCGCTCCTTGTACAGATTGTGGTTCTATATTAAAAACAGCACGTAACACTACCGAAAAGTCTTGCAATCCTTTATCCAACATTTCAATATCCTGTGAATTTGCACCCTTCTGCTTTGCATATGTAAACGCAGCTCCATTTTTTCCATACAATGGATTCGTTACATCACAAGCAATCTGGAATTGCACGTTCTCTAATTTAGGAGTTACCTCATCTGTATTGATCGATACTATTTTAGATAGATTCGCTCCAATTGGTTTGACTGGTTGATTCTTTTTATCTAAAAATTGATATCCAAGAGCAGCCGCCATACCAATACCGCAATCATTTGTAGCACTTCCTCCTAGCCCAAAAATCACCTTAGTCGCTCCTTTATTTATGGCATCCAAAATCATTTCGCCAGTGCCATAAGTAGTTGCATTTTTGCAATCGAACTGCTCTTCTTTCAATAACTTCATTCCTGAAGCTTCTGCCATTTCGATAAATGCAGTTTGGCTAGTTTCTGAATATAAATAGGATGCTTTTACCGGTTTAAAAAATGGATCATTTACTTCTATAGTTACCGTTTCGCCTTTTAAATAATAGTTTACTACCTCTATTGTGCCATCTCCGCCGTCAGCTAAAGGTAATTTTATAATATCTACATCCGATCTAACTGATTTAATGCCTCTTTCCACAGCCAAGCAAAATTCCATAGCTGTTAGCGAATTTTTAAATTTATCTGGTGCTAAAACTATTTTCATAGCAAACAAATTAGCTTAATATCTTAACAATAGATAATGCTACAAGACATATAATTACAAAATACACTAAAAGTATGATAACTTCACGTTTTCCTTCTTTGTAGAATACGACCTTTAAACCTTCTTTTTGGGTTCCATTTATCATCAAGCTTAAAGTATATCCAACAACGATAGTAACTAAACAACCTATCGCATTCCACCAAAACCAAAATACTTCAGGCACATACAACCACAACAACATATTAAAAAGCACCCCCGCCACAATACCAATATTAGCTCCAATTGCGTGCGTCTTTTTGGTAAGAATTGCTAATATAAACGCTGCCAAAATAGGTCCATAGAATATGGAACTAATCTTATTAATCACTTCGATCACCGTACCTTCAATGTTTCCAGCAAAAAATGCAAAAAATAAACATACCAATCCCCAGAAAACTGAGAGTAATCTAGAATACGTAACATATTTCTTATCTGGCATATCTGGCTTAAACCTTTTTATAAAATCTTCTAAAGTTACTGCCGATAATGAATTTACGGTGGAACTCAAAGATGACATAGCGGCTGACATGATGGCCACAATCAAAATTCCTATAATACCATTTGGAAGATATTTTATAATAAAAACCGGTACCATTAGATCTGCTCGCTTCCCTTCTAAACTACTTATGTTATCTTGATAGACAATATCCATTAGTTCTTGAAAACCTGCATCTTGGATCAATAAAGTTCCTAGGACCAATCCCATTAAACAATACGTAAGCGTAACTGGAAACCGAAGCAATCCATTAGCAAGCAACAATCTTTTTATAGTAGGCATCCCTTTAGCGGATAGTAATCGCTGAGATTGTGTTTGGTCCGTTCCGTAATAGGAAGCATATAAAAAGATCCCTCCTATGACCATAGGCCAAAAACCAAATTCGTCTTTTTTATCTGCATTATTAAATCCCCATTTCGAAAAATCCACTGCAGTTAGTCTATCCTTATCGACATGAGTTAAGAAATTTTCGAAACCTCCTAATTCACTTATACCATAAATTAAACAAACAATAATCCCGAAAAACAAAATACACATCTGTATGACATCGCCCCAAATTACAGCTTTCATTCCTCCTTGAAATGAATAAATCATTGTAATGATTCCTATCAATAATACAGAAATCCAAAATTCAATTCCTGTGGTAGCTTGTAATATGAGTGCCATGGTATACACCATAACACCAGTTGCAACAGAACGACTTATTTGAAACACAAAACTTATCAACAGTCTGGATGAAGCATCAAAACGTTTTTCCAGAAACTCATAAACGCTTACAATACCTGAATTATACAAGGAAGGAATGATAGCAATCAACAGAAAAGCCATTGCTAACGGAACTCCAAATTCATATGTTAACCATTGTAATCCTCCTCCTTCTTTTAAACCTACAAATGCAGGCGCAGAGATAAAACTAATAGCGGATAACTGTGTGGCCATTGTAGATAGACTAAGAGGAAACCAACTCATGGATTGTCCTCCCAAAAAATAATCCTTAGAATTCTTATTTTCCTTAAAAAAGTATCCTATCCCTAAGAAAGCCAGTAAATAAACCACTATAATGATGTAATCTATATAATTCATAAGCTTATGCTTTTATATTTAACTTTTTATGCAATTCAGGTTTTATAGAATTCATCCATTCATTTTTCAAGATACTCAACAAAACAATATTAGCTCTCCCATTGCCAGCTAACGAAGGAATAAAATTACGTAAAGCCCCTTCCTCTGAGCAACCTACACTTTTTAATGCAGATAGGCTTACTTGATTTTCTTCATGAACTCCAAATCCAACACGCTCTACTTCTAAATCTTCAAAAATAAATTCTAATAACAGGTATTTGCAGTTCTTATTTACCATAGTCCCTCTAAAATCTTTACCATACCATGTATGTCCTAATTTGACCACCTTTAACTGTTCGGAATAATCATATAATCTGGTTGTTCCTGCCGATCTACCTTGGATTTTATCATATACTATAAATGGGTACTCTTTTGACATTCTTCTATTCTCTAAAGCCTGAGAAATATATACTTCTAACTGTTTAAAACTTCTTCCTTTTTCTAACAAGTAGGTCCAAATATCAGGATCATTTGATTGCACTGAAAGCTCCTTTACATGTTCCTTTTGTAACGGAGACAATCTTACCGTATCATTTTCTAGTATATAGTCTTTTGAAAAATCTAACATTTTCTCATTATTAATTTCGATGATCTTTACGAACGAATTAAATCAATAAGCAATGCCGCGCTCCAAGAAAAATTGTTACCGCCATATCCTGCATTTTCTTTTTCATGGATTTCTTTTCTAGAATCAAAATATTCATAAAATCCATTCTTTTCTATGATTTCAATACTATCCTTTTTGATACGCTCTGCGACATCTTCATATTCATATTCTGATACTCCACGATATAGCATCCAATTTAGATTTATCCACACAGGTCCTCTCCAATATTTCTTAGGATTAAACCGATCACTAGTGGGATCAAAAGAAGCACATAAATATTGATGATCACCACCAAATTTGTCCAGCATTAATTTGATCATAGAAGTAGCTCTTTGCTTATTCGGAATACCTGCAAACAGAGGTGAGAATGAGGATGAAGACAAATATTTAAGAGGCTTTTCATTCCTTAAATCATAATGTATATACGCCCCAATTTCTTCATCAAATAATTTTGTGTTGAATGAATGTATCGCCTTGCTTTGCCAGTTGTGTAATTGTTTAATTTTTTCCTCATTATTCTCTATAAGATGATATAACTTAATTAAGGACTCATTAGATTTTATTAATAAAGCATTAAATAGTGGATCTTGTACCAAAAATGGTGATAGCTCTGCAATTTTTTGGTCATTGTAGTTATGTTCTTTTGCTATTTCTATAATATGTAAATAGTGATCATATTCTCTCTTCGAAGGTCTTTGTGATGCATCTACATGTGTGGTGTCTCTTCTTTCAAAAGTGTACTCTGGAGGATTCATAGTCTCCCAAATATCATCCCAGATCGGAGAATTATCTGTTCCCGATTCCCAATTATGGTATATATAAATTAATCCTTCATCTTTAGGATCTCTATTGTTATAAAAGTATTCATGATTAAAATATACTTTATCAATAACCGTCTTTATAAAATTAAGAGTCGCTTCTTTATCAGAACTAATTCTATATAATTCTTCCAATACAAATCCTGTTACTGGCGGTTGTGTTATCCCAGTGGTTTTATATTTTTTGGATGCTTGTGGATGCAAACTTGAGTGATGAAAATCAGCTCCAGGAAAATACGAATCCGTTTCACTATGAAAAACGATATGCGGAATAAAACCATTATCCCACTGCGCGTCTAGTAATGTAAAAATTTCTTTTTCCGCTTTGGACATATCAAAATGCGCAAAGCCAATTGCAATTAAACCGGAATCCCAAAACCACTGAAAAGGATATAAATTCTCGCATGGTATACTAAAGTTACCTTTCCAGTTTTTGTTCAAAACTTCAATTGCTTTTTTCTCTAATGGTGTCATAACAATTCTTGTGGATTAATAAAAGTGCATCACTTGCAGTGAGCTACAAGTGATGTCTTAGCTATAATAAATTATTTAAATGGTTTAAAAACTATAGGTAGCGGTTAGGAAAAATCTACGTGGTAGAATTGGCCTTCCAAAGAAAAATTCTCCATCTGCCGATTGTCCTGCAATTCCCGCTCTAGGATTACCTTCGGTCAGTCCATCGCTATCGAACAAATTAAATACAGAAAGTCCAACTCTTATGGAGTTCGTATTTTGTGTTTCGAACGTATACCCTCCTCCAATTCTTACTATAGAAATAGCATCTAATTCTACATTATTAGAGTCATCTGTAAATTTAGCTCCAGTATGATTTAGAGTAAAATTGGCATCAATCTTTGAATTGTCATAATTGACTCCCAAGCTTCCTAAAAAGTTAGGTTGTCTACCGATTTCATTTCCTTCATTAATAGTAGATGTAGTATTATTTACTAAGTCTGTTGTTTCATTTTTAGTAATCTCATGATTCTGATAGGTAAGTGTCGCATTAATAGTAAGGTCATCTATCAATCGGTATTGCCCTGTAGCTTCTAATCCAAAAGTTCTGGTTGTTTGTTCACTTCTAGCTTGGTCTACTAATTGTCCACCAGATATAGCTTGATCAATTCTGATACGATCACTTAGGTTTACAAAGTAACCCGCTACCGAACCGGAAAAAGCGCCTGTTCCAAATTTAGCTCCTAACTCTCCCTGGATAATTGTTTCTGCTTCATAATTCGTATCCCTAATACCTGGTGTAGGTGCAAAACCTCTTTGCTGTGGAAAGAAAAACCCTCTAGAAAAATTCGCATAGAGATTAGTAGACTCTGTCAACTCATATAATCCTGCCAAAGAAATTGCCCAGGCCGTATCATCAATCTCCCCAGTTGTAAAACTTCCATCTGCAAAACTTACATTTTGTAAATCTGCTGTTAACTCAGGATCCTCGTATACCTGTGTTTCTTCTAATCCTCCTCTTCTGAAAGTACCTTTTGTATTTTCGATACGAAGTCCAACATCAAAACGCCATTTATCAAATACCATTTCGTCTGTAAAATAAAAAGCAGTTCTACTTTGTGTTAGAAAGTTATTGGCAGTCATACCTATTCTGTTATACAAGCCTCCATCAGAATAAATCACATTACCTCCTCCTGCATCCGTATAACTTAAATTTACCAATCTCGGATTGTTATTAAATTCAGAAAGAACTCTGTATTGAAAATTCACATCTTCGGCTTCAGTTCTTCCAAGAAAAGTCCCTAATGTAAAGGTATGATTTCCATCTCCTGATTTCAGTATTAGGTTTGCTTCTCCAGAATAATCGGTCATCGGTCTTAAACGATCTACATGCAGATTTTCTACCACCAAATCGGTTCCATTAATCTGCTCTCCGGATCCACCTTGATAGGTAGCATTAAAAGCTGTATTTCCAGGAGCGATCTCGGCCACATAATTATCTAATGTGATTGGATTTCCAAAATTACCATTACCTCCTACATACAAAGCAAAATTGTGCTGATAATTAGCATACTTTGCTTTCGCTTTAAACTTCAAATTATCGGTTAGGTTATAATTAAAATCTGCTAAAAGGTATCCTCCACGAGTAAAAACACCATCATCGATAGGACTTTGATAAACGCCTCCTGGTGTTAGAAAAGAGGTATTTGCTAGTTCTCCTGATAAAAGTTGTTCTACTTCATCTCCGTCATTTCCTCTAATACGCTCTCTAGATCCTCCTTGCAGCGGCAATGGTAAAAAGAATTGCGCTCTATCATTGATAAATTGTCCATGTACTGTAAAAGAACCATTTTCAAATTTCTTTTTGATATTCGCTCTAAACTGCACTCCTCTGGTATCTAATCCTGTTTCAATAGGACCATTATCTTTTCTTACAAAACCTGTAAAGGCGTAATAAGTGTTAGCATCTTCTCCGCCTAATCTTCCTCCAGTATAAAAGTCTGTTTTTAATCTTCCCCTATTTCCATATTCAACATTAATTAAAGTTTCATCATTAGTATCACCTGTTTTACTTGTATAGTTTATAATACCAGCAACCGATCCAGCACCATATAATACGGCAGCACCACCACGCACAAACTCTACTCCTTTGAAACCAATATCTGGTCTGGCATACACATCATGCGCAGAAGAATTCAGACCAAAGGTGCTGATTAAAGGCATTCCATCATACTGCAATGGATTAAATACATATTGGCCTCCAGAGGGAAGTCCTCTAACAAATAAGTTCGTCGCGGTTTCTCCTCCTCCACCTTCAGCGGTAATCCCTGGAACATCCCTTAAGATATCTGCTTGGCTATTGGCTGATAACTTTGTGATTTCTTCTATTCCTTTAGAGCTAATGGATAAAGGTGCCTGCTTTTGTGATCTAAACGTAGAAGAGGCAGTAAGTACAACTTCATCTAGGGTATTACCTTCCTCTAAAGTAATTTGAAGTGTTATCGGTGTTCCATTAAGTTCAATAGATTCTGTATGGGTTTTAAATCCCAAAAAAGAAACCTGTATTTTCTTAGAACCGGTAAGGTTTGTAGAAAAACTGAATTTTCCATCAAAATCTGATACTGCTCCTGAATTACTATCTAAAATAGTGATGTTCGCTCCTAAAAGAGGCACACCTGCGTTATCTGTAACAGTTCCTGAAATCTCTGTTTGCGAGAATACTACTATTGTGTTAAATGTACACAGTAATAAAGTGATAGCTTTTTTCATTATAAATGTGTTTATGTGAAATATGATTTAAATTTATTGCTATAATCTTATAAAAAAGACTAAAAAATTATCATTTTTGTATGCAAACGTTTTCGCAAACGTTTGCATTTTGATTCTATGAATTCCACATTATGAAAAAAGAAATCACCACTATGAAAATGTTAGCGCAGGCTTTAAACCTCTCTATTTCTACAGTTTCTAGAGCGCTAAATGACCATCCTGATATAAGTGAAGAAACTAAAATCAAAGTGAAACAGCTTGCACAATCCAAAAACTACATCCCTAACATTTTTGCTAAAGGATTTAGAAAACATAAATCAAATATCATTGGTGTAATTGTACCTAACATTACTCATTATTTTACTGCAACAATCGTTAGAGGTATTCTAGAACAAGCTTCATTACAAGGATACCGTGTTATTATATCAGAATCCAACGATGATGTCAATAAACAAAATGAAATGTTTCATACCATGATACAGTTTGGCGTAGATGGTATATTAGCTTCTTTAACTAAGATGACTAGAAACATAGAAAATATTTTACCTATTATAGATACACTTCCACTTATTTTATTCGATAAAGTCTCTGATAAAATTCCTTGTACTCAGATAACCATCAATGATGAAGAAGCTGCTTTTAATGCCGTAGAGCATCTCATTAATATTGGCAAGAAAAGAATTGCAATCATTAAAGAAAGAGAATTCTCATATACTTCAGAAAAAAGATATGCAGGGTATTTAAGAGCCTTAAAAGAACATCATATTGAAGTGGATGAAAAAATAATCATTAGTGTTGATGACATCTCTTTACAACAAGGAAAAAGAATGGCCAATATTTTATTGAGCATTAAAAAAAGGCCCGATGCAATTTTTGCCATAACGGATAGTGCTGCTATCGGTGTCATACAAACTCTAAATAAGTTTAATATTAAAATTCCAGAAGATATTGCTGTAATTGGTTTCAGCAATTCTAGAAACGCAACCATAATCAAACCCAATCTTACCACAGTAAATCAACCAGGGAATACTATCGGAAAAACGGCTACGAAATATCTCATCCAGGAAATTGAAAACGAAAATGATAACGATGTGATTGTAAAAAAAACTATCGAAATCAAAACAGAATTGATCGTTAGGGAATCAACTTTTAGTGTATCCTAAAAGTCATTTCTATTTGAATAGACGCAAATCAACTATACTATTTAGATTATGTGTATTTTTATTTTCAAGGATTTTTAAAAACTAAGATCTACAATTTATGTATTCTTATTACAAGATTATCTTTTTGTTTTTATTGCTTGTATCTATTCCGAAAAGTATACAAGCGCAACAAAACGTTATTGATAGTCTGAAAAATGAATTAAAAATTCATCTTCAAAAAGATACAATTCGTGTAAGAATACTAAATAATCTAGCCTATTACAACTATCGAAACAACCCAACTAAATCTTTAGAATATGCTGAATTAGCCGGAAAACTAGCTAACGAAATACAATCCACAAAAGGAAAAGCTCGTAGTTTTTATATGAAGGGAATCTCCTATATGGAACGAAGTAATTACGAGATAGCTATTGGAAATTATGAAAAAGCTATAGAACTATATCAGGCGATAGGTGATTTAAGAGGATTAGCAGGTTGTTATAATGCAATGGGAGTTTTAAATAACTACAGAGGAAACCTTCAACCGGCTTTAGAATATTTTGAAAAAGCTTTAGAAATAGATCAGAAACTTGGTGAGAAAAAAAATCTAGCGAATTATCTTTATAATATTGGTAGTATTTTTTCCAGTACTGGAAAAAACGAAGAAGCGCTTACCAATTTTCAAGAAGCATTACAGCTATATACCAATACCAAGAATCAATATGGTATTATCACTTGTTTAAATGCAATTGCTATTGTATATCAAAATCAAGGAAATTACCCTCTTGCCCTAGAATACCAAAACAAATCCTTAGAAATTGCCGAAAAAAATAAAGATTACAGCAGCATTTTCAAGTCTTTTAATAACATTGGTAACATTTATAGGCAACAGAAATTGTATGATAAGGCATTAAATTTTTACAATCAGGCACTGGCAATAAAAAATAGTAATAGTGATACCAGAAGTATTTATGCTATTAAAAATAATATAGCCGCTATCTTTATTGATAAAAAAGAGTTTGCGAACTCAATCCCTTATTTCACAGAGGTTATTGAATTTAGCAGAACGATTAAAAATAATGAACAGTTAGCAATTAGTCTTAATGGGTTAGGACATGCTTATATAGGAATTAAAAACTATCCAAAGGCTTTAGTAAATTTTCAAGAAGCACAGAAAATAACTAAGATTAGTCAAAAGCAATATGATTTAACTGAATCTTACATTGGTATGTCTCTGACATATTACTATATGAAAAAATACAAGTTAGCTTTAACTAATGCTGAAAAAGGGGCTCAATTATCCAAAAAATATAAATTCTTAATTCATGAAAGAAATGCTTATGAATTACTTTCCAAAATAAACAAAGAATTAGAAGAGCACGAAAAAGCATATATCAGCAACCAACAACTAAAAGTACTCGATGATAGTCTTTACAACAGGAAAAACATTCAGAAGATGACAGAAATAGAGTATGAATACAAATATAAAAACGAATTAGAATCCGCTGAAAAAAGAGAACTCAAACTTACACAAACTGTAAAAACCACTACTAACGATTTAGAGAAATCGCAACGAAATTCCTTTATAGCAGTTATCATCATTCTATTAATATCCATCGTTTTGGGAAGTATTATCTTCATTTTGAAATTGAGACACGTAAATGCTAAAAATCAAAATATCTTAATCGAGCAAAAATTATTAAGATCTCAAATGACTCCTCATTTTATTTTTAATTCATTGTCCGTTTTACAGGGGATGATTTTGGATAAAGAAGAAAAAAAATCAATTACTTATCTATCTAAGTTTTCAAAACTAATGAGACTCATCTTAGAAAATTCCAGAGAAAAAACAGTCTCCCTTTCAGAAGAATTAAAAGCTGTAGAAAACTATTTGGCACTTCAAAATCTACAAAATTTTTTATACCAATATAGTGTAGATGTCGAAGAAACTATTGACCCTTCTGAATTTCAAATTCCACCAATGTTAATCCAACCATTTGTGGAAAATGCGATCGAACACGCTTTTGAAAATCAACCTAAAAAAAGAATCATTGAAGTAGAAATACTATATAAAAATGAAGATCTGATTTGCAAAATTATAGATAATGGGATAGGAATCGATGCAAAAGAACCAAGTACAAAACAACATAAAAATTCAATATCCACTGCCATAACCTCTGAACGATTGAAGATGCTCTCCAAAGAATTCAAAAAACAAGGTTCAGTAGTGATAGAAGATCGAAAAAAATATAATGAGCAAGGAACTATAGTTACTTTAGTTATACCTTATAAAACAGTAATAGACTTATGAAAGCACTAATAGTAGAAGATAAAGAATTTATCAGAAAAGGCTTATTAAACCTATTACGACTTATCGAAACACCTGTAGAAGTCATTGGAGAATGCGGATCTGTGAAAGATGCAGTAGTTGTGGCCAATGCATGTAAACCAGAACTGGTTTTTCTAGATATTAATCTTACAGATGGCACTGGATTCGATTTCTTAACACAAACCGAAAACTTATCATTTAGAGTTATTTTTATTACTGCGTTTGAAGAACATGCATTACAAGCCTTAAAATTTGGTGCTGTGGATTATCTTTTAAAACCAGTTGACATCGAAGAATTGGAAATAGCACTAAAGAAAGTTACTAAACTGCCAATCAACACCCAAAAGGAACAGTTAAAAATTGCCAAAGATGCTTTAAAAAATGAGTACTCCAAAATCATACTTTCGTTACACGATAGCTTTCAAGTTATAAATCTAGAAGAACTTTTGTTTTGTGAATCAGACAAAGGATATACCACTTTCTATTGCGACAATAACAAAAAATATGTGGTTTCTAAAACTTTAAAAGAGTTTGAGGAACGTCTTTTACAGACTCATTTTACCAGACCACATCAATCATTCATTGTTAATTTAAATTTTATCGACAAATACGATAAGTCAGGTGTTATCTATCTGAAAAACGGAAAAAAGATACCAGTATCCACTCGAAAAAAAGAACAGTTCCTAGAGCTATTCTTACGCTGGAATAAAAGTTAACATCTCACATTTACAGATTTTTTATAAGAATCCACACTTATAGATTCTAAAGCAGCGAAAATAGATTCTCTATTTTTTAACGCAACTCTACACTATACTTTTAGCAGTGTTAACCTAAAATAACACTACTATGAAAGTTATATACAATGCAGCCATCATCATTTCTATACTAACAATAATCATCTCTTGTGGATCTGGAGATGAATATACTACTGATAAAAAAGGTTTTGCTGCCATAGAAAAAGAATTAAAAAACAAATTTGGAGACAATGCTTACTTCACCGAACTATCTATCACCCATAATACAGCTGTTGGAAATATTGTAGGTGTTACAGTTACTAAAGCACCAGAATCCTTAAAAATGGGACATTGGAATTTATTACAAACCAATTGGAAACAAAACTCTGAAATATCCTTAGAAGTACCAGAAGGAAGTAAGGCAGCAGACTTTATGTTTCAATTAGATGACAAAATCAATCTACCAAAACTAGGCGAATTGGTTGAAAAATCCAGTATCCAATTGCAAAACGAAAAAGACATTAAAAACCCTTTGCTAAACATAGCTTTTATAAAGTTTCCTAAAAATGGAGATGCTTCTAAAACAGAATACCACGTGAATCTAAAACCCAAAGATGGGGATACCAACTTTAGATTCAACTATGATTTAAATGGAAACCTAATCGAAATGGATTATTAAAATAAACTCAAAATGGAAAAAATAATTACACCTAAAAATGAATACAACTCTTTAGATGCTTTGTATGAAGTTATAAAGACGATATCTGCACTTAGTATCACCAAAGAATACGACTCTTGGGAAGTACGGAGAGATTCAAATGGACAAATGGCGCAATGCATTGTAGTCAAAAAAAGTGCAATGCATGCCATTAAACTCTACTTAACAAACACTAATGAAGTTAAAATTAATTATATTATACCAAACAAAATGATGCACGCATATTTTGGAAAAAGTGTGAAAGTAAGAAGAGATATTATCGAAATACTAACTGGAAAAATAAAAGATATCATTCTTGCTCCTTCTCAGAAAAAGGTTTTTGAAGAACTGCAAACAATTGTATGTAAAGTAATAACTTAAATTAACTTATAATAATGTGCAATTGTTAAATCGTTTTTACAAAAAATTGAAAAATTACCTATACATAAATTAATGAAGATATTTAAACAAATAATAGCATACATTTTTTGGACAATTATATCCATAATGTTAGGTATTTGTTATATGAGAATTCTTGTCGGCCCCTTTAAAATTACAAAAGAAGGAATAGGATATATACTATACATCTTCTATAACTTAGAATTATTTTATGTGGGACTTGCTGTGGGTATCGTTATAGCACTCTTTTTCATCCTATTCGATGTTTTTTATCTAAAAAAGAAATTACAAAATAATAAGAACGCTATGTTAGTTCGAGTGGTATTGCTCTTTTTTATCGCAGCAATTGTGGCAGGCACCCACTTTTTATTAGAAAAAGTAATAGATGTCATCTAAAAAAATGAATACAGAACAACTTAAAAAAATACTCTTGGAACACATTAAACAAGGGAATTGTTTTACGAAAGAAGTTCGTGATATTTTGATGAATTATAAAGATAATGGTGGAACACAAAACAAAGTTGTAGCATTATTAAACCAAATAAAAACAGAAAATCCTGACAACCTATCTATCCAGGATGGAGCCGATGATGTTTTGGATATAGCCACTGGTTATTGCGGATCTTCCATGCGCGTTTGGGAATAAAAAATAGTGATATGAAATTACAACCTCTAAGAATACCAGCAGGATGGAAAGTACATTGGAATTTGTTTTATGAGCAAGATATTAATGAAGAAAATTGTTTGTATGAGTTTTCGAGTTCAACTTTATTATCGATTTCTAATACACAAACTAATAAAAACATAGAATTGATATGGTATCCAAAAGGTGATATTAATGGCTGCTATATTTTAGAAGTTTATCACCTAATCGAAAAATATAATGCTAAAAAGAAAATAACCGAAAAAGTACCAGAAAATTTAATCCCAGAATTTTCTTTTGAAAGTAAAAGCAGACAAGAAATAGTAGATAAAATCGAAACCTTAGTATTAGATCAGAATAAAGCGAAAAAGCGCTAAAACAACAAAGAAGCATCAGATGGAAATAATACTAATTTTATTTGTGATCGCACTAATCATGACATCTCTGTTTTTAGTGTATCGATTATTCAAATGGTGTTTTGCCAAAAAACTAAGAGCAATCATAATATCATCGATAGTTGTATTCATATGCCTAAGTTTTGTTATCCATAGAATGTTTTTTGTAAACATGGAATTTATTCAATCTAAAGTATATCCAGATTTATATTTGGTGAAACACGCGGTTGAAGAAAAAGATAGTTTACACAAGGCTATTAAAAAGGTTGTGAGACAAAATTTAATAGAATATCACCAAAAAACAGATTTTAAAGATAGTTTTCAGTATTCCTTGCGTTTTTATACATACTATAAAAATTGGAATCCCCTAACTTTTGGAGACTCTGGAACAGCATATTTCATAGATAATGAAGAAGATCTTGGAGGTATGGTTGTTGAAGACTTATCCATGTATCCGCAATACAAACTTGCGATATTTACAATGACAGATTGTAAAAACACGAATACAAGCATTTGTGGAAAGCTAGATTATTATGAGAATGGATATGTATTGAAAACTGATATGATAAAACATAATTTCTAGGGACTGAGAGTAAAATTTTAATAAAAGCAAAAGAAACCAATTCAATAAACAACCATGTACGATGAAAACTATTTATATACTATTCATATTTCTAATATTAGGTTGTACGGATGAACCAAAAGAAAAAACAAAAACCGAGAGTGGAGTTAAAGACACACTCCTGGAAAAAGCTCCCATAACAACTATACAAAAATCATTTACAGATACCACTTTCCATAGCACTATCAAAAATTTATCTATAAGAAAAACACCCATTGTTGATAGGACAACCTTTGACAGCTATAAGGATGATTTCAAGATTTACACTAAAGAAGAAGTAGCGGCTTTACAACTCGATAAAATATATCCTAATTTTTATAAAGAAGGATACAATTATAAAGCGACTCCTTCTTATAAACTAGAATTTTCAGAAGAATTTTATTCAGCAGTGATTGTCATTTTTAAGGGAGAAAATGAAATGGAATCGCAGCTTATTAATTATGATACAGATGGAAACATCATAGATGCTAAAGTAATCGCTTATGATGAAACTGCTGAAGGAGCTTTTCAAAGAAAGTCAAAAATTGAAAACAACATCATCACCATCACCTATATAGATTGGATGGATGAAAAGAAAGAAACCATCGAAGTTTTTGAAATAACTAAAAATGGGAACATTAAACCAGTAGTAACAAACTCAATTAATACAACATCACAAGAATCTGAACTTTTTGAAAAAGTAGTACAACAATTAGAATTAGAAAAACCTAGAGTACATTTAGAAGGAACGAAAATTAGTTCCGTTGGTATTAACGAGATTATTATGGTGTTATCTGAGCTTGCTGAAGGATACGATGATGGTGATGAAGTCTATGGATTAAATAGTCATATTGTTATTGTAAACCCTAAAAATGGTAAGGTTATTAAAAAATTCTCTGAAAGTTCAAAAACAAATGGCTGGTTTTCGGATGCTGTATTTATTGATGGTATTTCTATAGATACGACGCATTATAAATTATCCGAATCAAAAAGTGCTTTTGGTGTTCTACTAAAACACAGAACACAATCACAACCAAATCCTTATAATACCTCCACATTATCTCTTTTCATGAAAGATGATTTTGGTATCCAAAAAATATTAGATAATTATACCATTTACGAAAGTATCGGAGAAGTCAATCTTAATGCATGCCATGCTGAATTCAGTATAATCGATAATTCATTGGTTGTTGACAACGCTAAAACTAATGAGCTTTTTGACTTAGTAATTAAAACTAAGAATACACAACGAATTTTTGCCGAAGATAAAAATGGGGAATGCAATCCAAATGATTCTATTCTTTCTCAGAAAGATGTGGTTCTAAAATTTGATGGAAAAATCTATAAAGAAATTAAAAAATGAAGTTAAGTGAATCCTTTAGCGGAGCCTTACGAACCTTTGCTTATTTTATGGCAAGCGGTACGTATTATCAATTGAAAGATATTGATTACCTTAAATTATACGGAGAAGAACCAAGCGCTATAGAACAAGCATATGCCATATTTGCTAATGTCATTGAATTAGATTCAGAAGGCAATGTACTGAACGCAAAATATGCTGAAAAAAGGGCCGTAGACTATATTCGATCCTATTGTGATCCAAATTTCAAAGTAGCACCTCCATACGAGGATTGGGAAATCGAATTATATTAAAACAATATCAACAAGAAAAATGAATCTATTGTATATCATTACGAAAAATAAAAACTTCCTTTTAACTATGTTATTAGGCCTATGTTTTTCTTTTGGATTTTCCCAGAAAATGAAAAATCACTTACATAAAAAATTGATCGCAAAAGTTGGTGGTATCTATGAGGAAACTCCAGATGATAACCCTTGCACTGGAAGTGAAATCTATTTAATACTTCAATTCGAAGAAACACAAATACATATATCCGAAATGGAAATATCCTCTTGTAATAAAGAATCTAATCACAAAATAGGAACCTATAATTGGAGACTAGCATCTAATGATACTATACATGTGGATTTTATTGCAAAGGAAATAGAAAACACATATGCAAACCTATTACAATTAAAACTAAAAGATGAAAATATCATAGGAAACATTACACACCAAAACGGAAAAGTAGTAGCGTACATTTTTAAAGAAGCGACAGCATTATGAAACCGGAACATCCAAAAGATAACATACGATTTGAAGATGAGGAAGAGATCGTAATCTTTAACCATTATTCTTTCTGCGAACTGATTAAACATATCATGGTACACTATGGAAAAGTTACGTATGCCAAAGCTCAGGAAAAATTAGATGCTTCTTTTTTAAAAAAAACTCCTCAATCTCGCACCGAAGTAGAGCTTTTAGGACATGAGTTAGAATACCATTGGGCTATGGATTGTCTTCATGGTCATATGTATTGGTTAAAAGGAATTCCGAGTGATTTCAATGATTTTAAAGAGGAGTACCTTTCTTGGGAAAAGGACATTATAAAAAAACATAACCTTAAAGAGTCTTTCGAGTATTATGAAACCAAATAAGAAAAATCTTCCATTCTTAGTGATCTTTTTGTTGCTTACTGCGTCTTGGCTGATCTATAACCAATATAGAGCTTTAAAAGAAGTTAGAACGTATTACAGTCCTGATGGGAAGTATCAATTAGTTATTACTAAAGAACCGAATATTTTTTCATCTACCATGCCCGGTGATGGAGGCACAAGTTCTGAAGTTACTGTTGTCTTAAAAGATGCTAAAGGTACTATCATTGGAAAAAGTAGTGACAACGAAAATTGTTCTGTATTACTTTTTAGTGTAGATGTAACTTGGGATCTTGAAAACATGGAGGTATCCTATGCAAAAGCACGAACGATTAATCTAAAAACAGGTGAAGTACAGTGTTAATAGTAAACGAGATTAAATAACTAGCAATGGAAAAAGGTTGCAAAATAGCAGATGCTATGAATACATATAATTTGGCACTAAGCATTGTAAAATCCAAAGGTTATAAAATATTTGTGCTTCCACATGCGAATGAAGAGAATTTTGATTTTTGGGCTATTAAAGGTACAAGGCAATTTGCAGGAGGTGATCCATTACGTCTATTAGGATTGATTAGTATTTGGGAAAATACAGGAGACGATTGGCAAAAACATATGCCAGAAGAAGATATTTATGATCAAATTTTGTCACGAGCATTTCCTGATAGTGCAGAAGATTTTGATCAGTTAACAAAAGAAGATTTTAACCAACTAGTTATTGATTACAAAATATTTTTCCATGAAATTTTAGACAAAAAATTTCCTGAAGATCCAACCAGACAAGAAATGTTCGACTTGATCGATTCGTTTTACAAAGAATAATATGTTACTAGATAAAATGATGTTTATAAGAGTATTTACGATAACCATATGCATATTAACTTATGTGAGCGGGAATGCACAAAACGATTTTTTCGTCACTGCAAAAAACGGTTTAAATGTACGTTCCGAAGATAATTTATCTGCAAAAAAAGTGGCTAAGATTCCCTATGGAGTTATAGTTCAGAAAATAGCTGATACTGATAGAGAAATGACTATTATCGATAATGGAATAGAAATAACTGGGAAATGGGTTAAAATAAAGTACAATAACTATCCGTATATCATATCTAATGAAAGTGATACCTATGAAAAAGAAGGATTTGTTTTTGATGGATACCTAAAAAAAAATGAAAACGATGCCATTATTACCTCATCAAGAATACCTAAAACCGAATATGATGAATTGTTTAAAAAGGCTTCAAAACCAATTGAAAAATCCAAAAAGATTGGTGATTTAGATTCGATTAAAACGATATTAAAGAATCGAGTAGAATGGGTAACACAATTTGAGAATGAGGACTACAAAAGAGAGGATCAAATCAAAAGTATCACCATTAGTAACGGACAAAAGCTTATACTAAATGAATTCTTCTCTGAGGAAATTGGCTTTTCAAAAGGATGGTCTGGATATTATCCAGCATATGATATATTAGTATTAGAAGGAGGACATACAAGTGATAGAACGTTTTCGATTAAAACTGGCGAAACAGAAGGAACCATTGGAAACCCTGATTACTTTGTGCATTCACCTCAAAAAACTATTCGTTTAAATGGAATTTTTGGTGGACAAGAATGTATCTCCTACTTTTTTCAAAGAAAAGTAAAAGGAGAATTTGAATACCTCACTGCATTTGATATGATTGATGATCATTGTATTATTAAAGAGTTTTATTGGATAAATGAAACTTCCTTTATATACAGAACAAAATATTACAGTACAGATGAAATTCATGGAGAAACAAACTGTTTTAAAGGGCAAATAAAGTTGAAATAAGAATGAGTTCTCTCCAAACATCAAAAGTTTTTAAATGACGAAAAGATTGAAAGCTGAAAAACACCAACAAAGATTAGGAAGAGAAATTGCTCTAAAAGCAAGCTTTATGAATGCCACAAAATGGAAAGCTTTATTCGCTATATTGAAGGGTATACACTTTCAATTTGAGTGCAAAGTGAAACTACTTTTAGATGCTAAAATTAGAACATTCTCCATACCTAACCCTAATAATTTGATTAAAGAAAAATATATAGAAGAATATTGGGGTGTTTTCGAATTGAGAGAGATTGAATGGATATTAATTTCATTAAAAACTGAATTTCAAAATATTGAAGAATTAGAACAAAAGCTTCAAGAAGGGAAGCTATTTGAATATGAAACATCTAAAGCTGAATTAAAAATCTATGGATATAAATAAAGAAGCATGAACATAAAATTACAAATACTTTTTCCTATTATCGTTGCTTTGAGTATTTGTCTAAATGCCTGCAAAGACAATTCCGAAACTTCCGAAAAAAACATCACTAATCCAGAGCTAACAAAAGAACAAACAAAAAGTGATAGCTTGACCAATGATCAACCAGAAAAAAAAGAAGATAAGCTTACACTCCTTTCTAACAAACTGAGGCCCAAAGAACATCTTGAATTAGGTAAAACCTACACTGATACAATTCGTTTTATAAGCTTTGATGACAACTATGATTACTGGTATTTTTTAGCAGAGAAGAATAAGGATACGATAGACATATCCTACACTATTGATGGTATTTCTCAACTAGCTAAAGGAGATACATTAGAAATCCAATGGGAATTAAAAATCTTAGAAGAAGCGGGAGATCCGGAAATTACGTACACAAAACCATTTTTGATCTCATTCAAGAAAATCAACTCTGAACAATTCACCAATCAAAAAATAAAAGTTTTATGGAGAGAAACATTGTATGATGAAGCGCTAGGAACGGACATCAACACCATTGTTTTAAACGATGAATATCTTGGGAGGATTACCGAACCCGAAAGAGCTGCTTTGGGATATATTACAACCTTCATCGGAAATGAATGCGAATGGGATGGAAAAGCAAATGAAGACAGAAGTAATCTTAACTGTAAATTATTAACTCAGTTAAAACTAGGATATCAATGTTCAAAGAAACATCTTGGATTTTTGAGAACATGGTTTTCAACAGATACCTTAGCATTAAAAAAATTGCAAAGCTGCCCGACAATCCCAAATACCGCAACCATACAAACAACTTTTGATGAGATTTATATAACTACAGATAGAACAGAGCAAATCATAAAGATAGCTTATCAATTTACAGGCATCAATACACGAAGAGAAAGTGTAAAAGAAAATATGTATACCGATATGTTTTCTTATAATGACCAGAATATTACTTTAATATCTTCTAAAAAAACCAACAATTCCTTTGTTATTTCTTGTGGTTCTGGTTGTGCCATGACCTATTCTGAACACCAAATAGTATCCAACCCAGATAGTGGTAAGGTAACCTTTAAAGTAGAAATGTTTGTAAACGAACAATTGTCTGATGAATATTATGAAACCTATATCTATACCTGTGATGAATCGATAGATAAAACCATGATTAAATTAGAAGGAACAAAAAACTTTAGCATAGAGATCTTACACGAAGATATGCAAGAAAAATTAAAATCATATGCATCAACGTTCTGCAAGAAATGAAACTTATTATTCATGACATAGCGAAACAACAGATGGCAGAAATTAAAGTAGAAAGCCGTACGGATAACCTAGTACAAGGAATCATACTTTCTCATTCTTTTGACACTGAATTACTCAGTATCATAACCCAATTTGAGGATCTGGTCAATAATTTTGTTGTCGGAGAAGTATTAGATGAAATCACAGAGAAACTAGATGCATATAATTGGAGAGTTGAAGATAAAGATTGGGTTATACATGATTTTCAAATCTTTGATTTCAAGCACATTTCTTTTAGAATAAAAGATACGACTGTTTTTTCTACTACTGATTTCATTGCAGAATTGAAGTTTTTCCATCCTAATGAAGGTGGCAGAAAAACCGCAGTAACATCGGGATATCGACCTCATATAAAATTTAATGAATATCCAGATCATATAACTACTGGGCAGCAAATCTATGTAAATCAGGACACCGTTCAACCCGGAGAAAAAGGGGTGATGACCAAAATTTCTATTGTCAATAAAGAGATATTTAAAGGAAAGTTGTGTAAAAACGTATGTTTTATATTTTATGAAGGAAAGCATCGGATAGGTTTTGGAAAAATCACAAAAGTTCTCAACGACAATTTAAAAGTAAATTGGGATACCATTAAAAACAATCATACTATCGTTTATCCTGAGAAGGATATTGCTATGTATACCTTGTCTAATCCAGAAGTAAGCAGACTTTGCTGGACAGATATTAGTTATGCTTTCTACAAGTTTAGAAGCATCTGTAAATATCATTTTGTCATTCAGTCGGAAGAAGTTGATTTACGAACAATGCGCTTTAATGATGTCGAAGCATATTTTAAAGAAAAACTTCGTGAAGTATGCGTAGCGCATATAGTAATTATAAAAAAAGCAGATAGAGGTTTTGAAACCAAATACAAAGGCTTTAAAACTGATATCTATGTAGATAATTTAGAAAAAGCAACCAAAAGACTACATCAAATGCAAAATGATACTTCTCGAATTTTTGATTTCGAGTATACCGTTTCGGAAGATGATAATTGGACTGATTTAGGAATGCTTTTGTATTAACCATTACCAATACATATTAATTTATGAATTTAGAAGACATAAAAAAAGAAGCCGCCGCATACAGATATAAAGATGTAAAATCTCTTTCTGAAAAAGTTACAGAATTGAAAAACAAAGGAGTTTCTTTTTTAGGATGTGTAGCTTTTGTACAAACCAATCAAAATATTCCTTTAGATAAAGCTAGAGAACTAACCGTGAGTTTAGACACTTATAATGAAGAAGAAAAAGAACGAATAGAAGCAGCATACCAATTAATGTTAAGTGAATTTAAAGAGGAAGAATAAAGCTTTATTTTAAAATAAAAAGCAATTGACAAAAGAAAGCAACATAAAAGTTTTAGATTGTTTCAAAGTACAAGATGCATATCACTTAACGTATGAATCTGAAAAGGTTTTGACGTATAACAACTTTGATATATTGATGGCGAGAGATTCTCAAAATCAATCTTTTATCATTACGTTAAAATCTATAGAAAAGAATGTCTTAGAAGTCTATATGAGTGTACAGTATGAAAAATCAATAGTTGGTAATGTAAAAGCTCAGTTGCTTTTTTCTCCTTTAACTTCTATTGAAGGAGCTTTAGAAGTAATTAAAATCACAAAAATGTTTCCTGCTTGTCATTATGATAAGATTATAGCATTTCAAGAACAAAATAACGACATCATCTTAGTAATTGAGCTCATTCATGTAAACAAGAAAATGAAACTAACATTATGTGGTATAAAAGAAAACCAACTAACGGATTATAAAGAAAACAACACCATACTCCAACTCGATTTTCGGAATCATCAAGATGGGATTGAAGTTGAAATTGATAGTATGGAAGGATTACATGGTACCATAATTTGCAGCAATGTAAAAGCTGAATTCGTGTCTGATGACTTAGGATACTAAAAGAGAACCCAATATTACATTCGAAATAACAAATGAACAACCCAGTACAGTATATAGAAGAACAATTAGGGATTACTCTAGAAAAATATGATTATAAAAAGGAAGATCAGATGCATACCTATAGGGTTTGGCAAAAAGATCAAACCCTACGCGAACTGGTCATACAAGACATAGTTATTGAAAATATTAATGTGTTACATCCATTATCAGAACATTTACATACCATTAAACTAATCAATTGTACGGTTCATAATATAGTGGCTATGTATTCTTTTAGAGGGTTGTGCAACCTTACATTGGATAACGTTATCATCAATGATCTAGATAAATTATACCCTCTTACACATCATGAAAATTTCGAAGGTTGTTTACGACAAGTAAACCTGCTAAACATGGAATTGACACATTTAAGCATGTTTTTTCCATTAGCGCTTCAATTAGATCATGTATTTATATCCAATTGCACACTTCATAATTTCTATGAGGTCAATTTATTTCCTAAACTATATGATCTGCGCTTAACCAATGTAAAGATCAAACCGTCTGAAAAAGATGTCATCTATACACCTCAAGCCGACAGAAACTTTACCTGGTTGTCGCTTACCAAAATGGAATTCGAGGATATTGATATTTTTATCCCAATAGCTGAAGGAGTTAGTGGAATCCACCTAAATAACTGTCAAATAGGAAGTATTACAAGTCTTACAAAATTGCCTTATTTAGAAGTGTTGGAAATGGATTCTAAAACCAGAATTATTGATAAAAAACTTCCTTTGAATATATCTTCCGCATTTCATATTAAAGAATGCACTGTAGGAGAAAGTCATGTAAATAAAAAAGCAACATTCGATCTAAACAATCTCCTATCCTTAGCTCCTTATATTCAGAGCATCAGTTTTTCTCAATATGTGAGTCATATGAACGATGCTCTAATTTACTTTTCAAATGTCGATAAATTAGTATTTCATTATAGTTCTGTTTTTTTGGAAGATTTCATTCCCATAGCTTCTCAAATAAAAACCATGCGATTTGAGCAATCTGGATTTACAGATAGTTCAGTACTAAAACATTTTAGCGCATTAGAGCAATTAGAATTTTCGATAGATCCACATCAAAAGGGTTTACAAGATTTTAAAAAATTAAGCCCTTTAAAACATCAATTAAAAAGATTAGACATTGATGAAGATAATGTTGAGAATATTGAAGTTATTAAGGACTTTACCGCGTTAGAATCCTTAAGGCTTTGGGAAGTAACATCTCTACAAGCTTTGCAAAACATTTTGAGTTTATCAAGCCTATCCAAACTCTTTGTTTGGGTGAGTATTGAACCTGAACTGACTGAAACTATTACTCTTTCGCTAAAAGCGTTACAAAACATTAAAGAACTAAGTTTTAGTGGAAGTGATAGCTATAAATTTATTGATACAGCGTTTCTAAAACAACTAACAAGTTTAACTCTTTTAGGAGATTGTAAGATTTCCAATATGAGCACCCTACAGCAACTAGAATATTTAGAAGTAGGAGAAAGTATTGATGTAAATACCTTACCTTCTATTCCATCTTTAAAAACATTGAAATTAGAAGTAATACCGGATTATGAAATTTACTCATTAGCACATTTTTCCGAATTTAGAACATTTAAAAATTGAAAATACTTCTAAAATACATTTGAAAAATTTACCGAAACTAAAAATATTATGTATTCAATGTAATGGTGACACTATATCAGAGGATGCATTTGATGGAACTCCAAATTTAGAACAGCTAGACCTTAGTGATTCCTCTTTACATCATCTAAAAAGTTTAAAATCATTACAAAAATTGAGAGTATTAGATCTATCCGGAAATTATTTGGAAAATATAGAAGGATTAAAACATTTACAAAATTTAGAGCTTCTTAATTTACATGCCAATGAACTTAAAAAGGTTGATGTTTTAAACAAATTGTCGAGTATCAAAGAAGTAAATCTATCTGGTAATAATATTGAAGACGAAGCCTTTTTAGATCAGTTAGAGAAACCAGAAATAGCTGTTTTTATGGGAGTTCCCAGATCACCATTTTACATTTGGGGAGATCGACATCATAAATTAGAATAGGATTTCAATCCGCAGATATCAATTCATACTCAACGAATATTGATTGACTATTTCATCTATATACGTGCTATGCGTACCTTAGTACAAAAGAATAATACTGATGTTTTAAGTGACATGCAATTACCAACACCCATAGATATAGATCTGTTAGAGTTTTTTAAAACTGGAAAATTCGATTGTTTACAATTAGGACAAACCAAAGAATGGATTATCCATAATTTTCCAGATCCAGATGATTATGATGCTGATTTCCTAACGGAAAAAGTAAACATTTGGACCTATGGAGGTATCGAACTACATTTTAAAAATAAAGAATTATATCTCATATTTTCTGATCATTGGTATGAAGGTAAATTAGAAAGCAGTCATCAAATACAACTTAACAAATGGGTTTTTGAAGATATCGATAAATTAAACCTTATGTATATGATGACTGAACTAAACCGACACCATATTGACTTTAAAAAGAAAACAGATGAACTGGGAGTGCTATTGCGATTGAATAGTGGTATAGAATTAACTTTTGATAATGTAGATGATGTAGAAGACTTAGATACCAATGATTTTCATTTGACATCATTTAGCTTGGTAACAGAAAATCCATATCGCTGGAAAAAGCTAAAACAAAAGTAATTATGAATATCAGGGAACGCTATACGGAAATCATCAACGGAATGAAGTCCGAAGATCGACTCGTACAATGGGAAACCATGGTAAAATGGTGTTCACTATGGATTGAAGTTGAAAATAAAAAATTTCAACCCTTATTAGATCTAATATATACGTTTAAAACCATAGAATTTTGGAATATGTATTACCCAAGTCAATCGCATAATTCTTTAGGGCTTTCATTAGGTAAAAATTATGACGAAAGATGCCGTTTGCCAATGGTATATATAAATTATAATTCAACAGATCATCGATTTGCTATTCAGTATCAAAAAGTGCAAGCTGGAGAAACCATAAGAGAAGTGTAAGGTACGCAACTTTCCTTCGTAGAATTTCAAAAAATAACAGATTGGTTAACTAGCAAAAAAGAAAAAAATGAAGTTTAAATTACTAACAATCTTATTTGTCATTTCAACAATACTACTAACGGGGATAGTCTATGTAAATTATTTGGATTCCAATTTTCTTAAAAAGAAAATTAAAGATAGAGAGTTAACCATTACTAATTATCAAAAGGTAATCAATGCTATGGGAAGAAGCGGTACTATTTCAGTTGATCAATTAAAAAAAGAACTACAACTGGAGTTTAAGATCGATGATAAACTCGGATACAATGATTTTAGCAAAGAATATTATCACGTCTTGTTTCCAAAGGATCACAAAGTAAATTCTACGGGAATATGGGATTTTATGGGCCTAGAATTAATCCTTGATGATCAAAAAGAATTCAAAACGGTACAGATGTATAAACCCTGATATCATTATGACAAGAAATATATTATATAAAATAAGCTTGATTTTTGTGCTGTTGTTCTCTATTACAAACAGTGCAGCGCAAAATGATATCATAAGTTTTGAAAACGATAGCATTGCTATAAAAAAGCAAAACGACTCTATTTACTTTTACAATCATCAGGGAGAACTACGAAAAATCATTAGCCTACAAAATAAAAAGTCTACACCTTATGGATTGCCCAAAGAAGTAGAAGAAATTATTTATAGTGGTGAGGTTATTGGAAGAATTGAAATTTCAGCAGAGACCTTCCCCACTTACCTATATACGCAGAGATATGTAGATGCCGGAATCGTACTTTGTTCGTTGAACGTTTACTACAACGAATTAGGATTGAAAACAGGATATAAAGAAGTGTGCCCTAATGATATTGCCGATGGAGATGAGTATCATTTTGGAGACAAAGACCTCTATAAATACAACAAACATGGGTTCTTAATAGAAACCGATGATACGCTATATACATACAATAATAACGGACAGTTGATTGAAAAAAAGAATCGAAATTTTGGCACTAAAAAAGTGTATCGCATTTCTACATATGAATATGATGAACATAAGTTGGTAAGATGCTCTATACAAAAGATCAATTCCAATCAAGTCTATAATAAAACCAAAGTATTAGAATATCAGTACAACGACAAAGGATTACTATCAGAAATCATACAAAGTAAGCGGAGTAAAATCATTTTAGAATACAACGAACATAATCAAATCCATAAAGTAAGTGAAGTAAAAAAATGGAGTGATAAAGAGCGTAAACACACCTACCTAACTTATGATTATGATACCTATAATAGAATTAAAAAGATTGAAATTAATCATCGATCTAGTTACTCTGATCAAGATCTAGGTTTTATTTATGATGATCATGGTAATTTGATACAAGAAACATTGAATGAAAAAATCTTAGAAAGCTATCGGTATGACAGCAAGGGAAAGCTAATTTCTATTGAACGAAACAAAAGATGGGGAGAAAATAAGATAGCTGTAAAATATGAATAAAAAAACTATAGGTTACATATTCACATTCATTCTAGGAAGTATTACAGGGTTCTGTATATGGATGTATATCGAACAAGCCAAACTTCCATACGATGTAAACGGCACCTACTTTTCAGAAGAAGGTATCGTATATCATGAGCAAGCAAAAGAAGTTTACGGGTTGCTATCTATTATTGGGTTACTAATAACGAGCATACTAGTATATAAATTGATCAAAAAATGACACCAGAAGAAGCTAAAAAATTAATCCATAAAGAATATAATTCGCAAAACGGATTAGACACCTTATTCAGAATGAGTGCTGATGTCGAGGAAAAACGAATTGAAAAATTCATAGAAGCCCTACAAGCTATAGAACACTATTATTCGGATAAAAAAACCATTTCAAAAGAATTGGTATATCAATTATTCAGTATGTATAATACCTTAAGAGCAAGTATGGGGCATTGGAAAGTGGAACATCCAAAGGGTCTGGACAAAGATACTTGTTGGAAAATTTTTGATGGAATTCGAAATGTCTTTACTCGATAAATATGGCACTAGATTTTCATAGATTAGATACGAATGAATATCTATTTGGAATAAATGATACTGAATATGCACATTTGGAATCTATATTCATAGAGTTTACCCAGCAAACAGGAATTTTTATAGATCCTTATGGAGATACTCAATTAAAAGTAACGCATCTAAAGAAGATTATTCAGATGATAGCTACTAACCTTACTACTGAATCAAATATGGATAAAGAAAAAACCAAAGTCATTCAGGACTTTAGAAGAAAGATTGCTCATTTTTCAGATAAAGGAATAACACTAAAAGCTTTAGGAGATTAATTCATGGGATTCGAATATAAAATAATAACAAAGTTGCATCAGAAACAAATTTCTGAAGTTCAACAACTATTAGAACAGAACCACATATTTGATAAAAAATATGAATTTGACAATAAACTATTTTGGGATTTCAGAAAGCCTGGCAACAAGGGAAAGATGCCTAATATTAGTGTAGCTTTTGAAAGTGATGGAATTTACATTTGTAGGCATGAAGGAGGTTTTGTCTGGAAAAACCTGGAAAATGTAAAGACATATATGGAATCTGAAAATGTGAGTTATGAAATACTAGATTATCAAGAATAGTCAATTAAAGGTTGTATGAGTATAGAAAAGATAAAACATATTCGAGATGTGCTTCATATTGGTTTAGTCGAGGCAAAACAATTACTCATAGCTCATGGAACTGTGGAATCTGCGATAGAAAAGTGGAAGGATAAGCAAGCTCAATTAATAGAACTGGAAAAAAACAAAAAGTATATCAATTTCAATGATTGGTTTTATATCAAAGAATTTTTTGTAGAATGCTCACAGCAGTTCTTTAATACAGATGATACCATTCCAAATAAAATAAAACCGCTATCTGAAAACTATGCTAGACAACTTTGGAATACATATGTTTCCGAAAAACATCGTCATTTAATGATGGTAAAATCTGATGAAGATTGGAACATTACAAATGTAAAATCTTTTGCGCAAGAATGGAATTGGGGAACTAGTTGGAACCAAAATGAGTATTCAGCTTTTGAAAAACATGTAAAAGATAGACTTGATTGGGAAGATCATGATATCATTTACTTTTTTTGGGGAAGATATACTGCAGCAGAGATAAGTTGGGAAACTTTATATAAATACTGGATTCCATTTATGTACGAAGATGAAATGAATATTGTAATAAACCCTAAAAGTAGCATGGTATTAATAATTGGTGTTAGTGGTAGTATAGGTATTGGTGAGAGAATAGAATCTTTCAAGAAATGAAAATGCAGTACATGAAAAAAGAAAAAACACATAATCTCTATAAATCAGTTGAGAATCTAAATTTGACATTATTTGAAAAGTATAAATATCTCACAGAAAACGATACCAATATTATAAAACTAAAGGAACAAGTAGCAAGAATTGTAGCTAGTAAAAATCTATCTTCAGTAATGAATGACACCAAATGGTTAGAACTGCAAGAAGGTATATCAACATTACCTTTTCCACCTGCTTATAACGAAAAATTAATTCAGTGGGACAAGGCTAAATTTACATTTAATGATTTTCCAAGTCCTCCAAAATATCAAGGTGACTGGTCTAGTTTTTGGGAAGAAGGATTACCTATTTTTTTTACCATCGAATGGTTAGAAATAAGAGGAACCTATCAAATACCCCAAGGTCGTTTGGTATCACCAAAAATTTTAGATGAGACAGAAGAAATACATCAATTGCTGCATAAATTGAATATCCCTTTTGAGCAAGAAAAAGATGTTTTTACCATTTTTGGATATAAATAATAATTTATGGACCAATTGATTACAGAGTTAAAAGGACATTTTCCGAAAGCTGCGATTCATAAATTAGATGAATCAATGATAGAGGTACAAATGCCTAAAGCCAAAGAATCAGTCATTATTCAAGAACAAGAAGAAGAAGGACGTTATACAGTATCTTATCTAAGATTAGAAGTAGATGAAATACGCAGAATTAAAAAAGAAATAACGGTTACAAACGTTAATATTTTAAAATCAGGAATATTCTGGATATTAAAAGGAATTCAAAAAAATGGCAAAGTAACGCCTGAGTTTTAATTAAAGATACACTATGATAAAATTTACGGAATGTTTAAATGATACTTGGGATTATTTTTTTCTCACAGATCCCACCAATTTAATACGTTTTAAAAATGAGCATCATTTGGGTGACGATCTCATGAACGAATTTACTACGAATGAAAGTGCTGAAGTAGCAGTTCAAAAAGGAGTTATGATTCCGATGGGTGGTATAATCAATCAACCGTATACTATTTTTTTTAACATCGATAATGAATCTTCTGTATTTACAGAAGATACAAGTTTGTTAGTATTAGAAAAAACAGGATACATCCTCGAAGTTATTCATAATGAAATTTGTATGGTAACAGTACCCTATTTAAAGAATTGGACAGAAGATGGTGGTGTACATCGTTTAAAAGAAGCTACTCAATTAGGAGTTAGACAAAAAATACAAATAGCAAATGGCACCTATGCTATTACTATTCTAGGAGGTTTTACATTACAAGATGGTATTGAGGAAGCTACGTTTGAGTTTCAAATCAATCCAATAGCAAAAGGAACACAAAGTAAGGTTACAGATATTGGGTTTCCTTTTATAATAGAAAAATAAAAAATACAATGAGGGAATATAAAACAATATATCAAGACAAAAGAGGTACGGAAGAAATTGTCATAAAATCTGATGGGAGTTATATGAACTTTACGCTAAGAGGGATTAATTTCGATGGACAAGATTTTGAAATGTTGGAAGCAGAAGAGATTGATGACACAAAATTTGAGTATGAAATGTTTCAGGATGGGTCGGGAGATTTGACCAACTTTACGTTAGCAGTAACAATTCCTATTTTACTTTTTGATTCGATCAAAAAAGATAAATTCACAGCGCCACTAATAGTACATGTAGAAATTGGTGAAACTACAACTATTAAAGGTTTAGATAGCGAACTTACTTGCTTGACGTTAACTACATCCTTTGGAGAATTTACTGTTGAAAAGAAATTAGAATGGATGGAAGATGCAATGATAGCCATACAAAATCAATTACCTGAACATATGTATTTAAATACCTGTTTAAGTTGTAAACACAGTAACTATAGTCCTTATGGTAACGGAATGTTTGGTCATATATATTGCTTTAAAAATTTAAAGAAAGAGTTAAAACAAGTGAGATATAAACATGATTTACTTCATATGTGGACCGCTGAAGCTGTAGATAGAGGAGACATATTTTCGGTACATGAAACCTTTGATTGTTCAGAACATCAATTACCAACAGACAAAGATTGGTTTTATAAAAATTGGAGAAAAACAATTTAAATAATAGCATATACTATGAATTTGGAGATTATAGGAGAAAAAATAAACATAGACATTGATAGTATAAGTAATGTGATGGATTTTGAAGTATCAACATCTTATGTACAATTCATTAAAGCGTATGGATATGGAGTTATTTCCGAAAAAATAGAATACCTAAATGTAATATCTCCTGATAAAGATTTTTTTGAGAATAATTTTATAAATGATATTGATCTGTGGGAATGGAAAAACAACGAACAGAAAGATGCCATACGAAATAGTATGTTGATAGCACATACATTTGATGGTGAGCATGTATATCTAACTAATCACTCCTTTATGATTCTTCCTAGATTTAATGATCCAATCGAATTAGCTACTTTCGATGAAGTCCTTCAGTATTATATCAGAGCATATGATATGAAGGAAACTATCTTTTATAAACCTCATCAAGGATATTAAATCGATATATCATGACAGCAATAGACTTTGTAAAAGAAAGTTTGTTTTATCAGGAAATTAACTCCTTACTACGAGAACAATTTCCTTTAATTAAAGATGCTATTTTTCCAGCATACGAACAGATTTTAGAAGAAAATGAATTTCATCATCCACTAACTATTGAACATTATTTTGAATATGCAACTTGGGAAGCAAATAGACAATGGCGACTAGAATTAGATTTTGATGATTACCAATGGTCTAACGTTACGATAAAACCTCACTTTTTAACGGCTTTAGTTAGTATTGAAATTGGCAATGAAGTTATCCATTTTAAATATCAGTTGTGTAGTTCTTTTAACGAAGAGTTACAGCCTATGGAAACAGAAAAAATCGAACTTAACACCTTAAACAACGATAATTTTGTAATTGAAAAAGTGGCCGAACTCAAACAGTTTTTAGAACTTTTACCCAAAGCTTTTTTGAAAGAAATAGAACAAATAGACTTTAACGAATTAGAATATACGATGCACCCGAAAATACAAGAAAAATGGAAACAAGGATACTTGCCAGGATATGATGCTATCATCATGGGAGAAGGAGATATCATCATAGCAAACGCCTACAGTACTTATAACCCGAATAATGGTGAAACGAAACGCTATTGGTCGCCAACATGTGATACCACTTTAGAAAGTCTTGAAAAATATAATGATGATATCTGGGTTGAATGCGATATTTTTCATGGAGCGTTTGAATATCAAAATCAACAATTTGTTTTTGGAGATGGTGGCATGGGTAATGAAGGATTTATTGCATCCACTTCCCTATCAGGAATCCTGAATTGGGCTATCTTTTTTACATTTTCAAATCCCATTTGTAAGGCAGAAATAAAAAATGAACACTTAATCTGTTATGGAGATTCTGGCATCATCATCACCATTGATTTGAAGAATATTACCAAAATAAAAATTGAACTTTCTACAGATTGGATCTGAGTATAAGATCACTTCAATACAAACAAAAAAAGTACAAGAGTTAGCGAAACATATTTGTCCATTTGATACGACAGAGGAGAGATTAACTTTGTCTATCTCATTATACTCACTGCTGCAAATACAAAACTAGCGTTTTGGTTTTTTCCAAATAACAAAAACCTGCAATGAAATTGCAGGTTTTGTGCTTGATGTGACCCAGGAGGGATTCAAACCCCCAACCCTCAGAGCCGAAATCTGATGCGCTATTCAGTTGCGCCACTGGGCCTTATTATTGTTCTATGACAATTTACTCTTTACGATTGTAGAGATAGTTTTTCCATCTGCTTTACCAGTTAACTGTCCAGATGCCATTCCCATTACTTTCCCTATATCTTTCATTCCTTCTGCACCTGTTTTAGCAATAATATCAACTATTACTTTTTCTATTTCTTCCTCACTTAATTGCTCCGGTAAAAATTGTTCAATTACCTTGGCTTGATCAAGTTCGGGCTGTGCTAAATCTTCTCTTCCTTGTTCGGTAAAAATTGCAGCACTATCTTTTCTTTGTTTTACAAGTTTCTGAAGCAATTTTAACTCCTGATCTTCGCTTAAATCTTCTTTTGCTCCACTCTCTGTTTGTGCTAACAAAATAGCAGATTTAATTGCTCGCAATGAAGTTAAAGCATTAGTATCTTTTGCTTTCATAGCTTCTTTCATGGCAGTCATAACCTTGGCCTGTAAACTCATAATTACTGGTTTTAATCTTTTGGATTGCGAAGATAAAAAATAAACCGATAATCTATTTTAGATTATCGGTTTATCTGAAAAACATTTTCTATTTCTTAGTCTACATTATCATGAAGAAAAGAATTGTTTTTTCTCAATTGAATATCATCATTACTATCCGTTCCTAATGAAGTTCTAGACAATTCTGAAGATTCTGGTCGAGAGTCTACATCTAAACCTGCACGCTTATATGCTGGTTCTTTTTCGATGTCATCTATATGTGAAGCGTTATTTCTAAACTTATAATTAAACTCTTTCATTTTCGCTCTACGCTCTGCAGCCCTAGCTTTTAGAGTTTCAGAAATTGGCTGATCTATAGGATCTACATTTTCCTCAGGTTCTGCTGCTGGAGTAGGCTCTACAGTTTTTTTCTCAAAAATAACTTCCTCATCTTCCTCAATTACTTCTGCTAATGGTTTAGCTTCAGTTAATCTCTTCTCCTCTTCCATATATTCTTCTAGGCTATATCTACGAACATCACCTGCTGTAGTTTCACTGGTAGGCACCACCTCAATTGGTTCATTTACCTCTACCTCTAAAATATCATCAGTAAGATCAAAAACTATCGGTTTTTCTTCCTCTTGCTTTGGAGTATCAAAAATCGTACTCTCCTGCTGTACTTTTGGTTCTTCGTTTCCACCTACTGGCATATCAAATGCTAAGGTAAATTGATCTTCCTTTTCAGATTCAGCAGCAGCAATCTCATTCGCATCATTTACCTCGATTTGGTTAATGATTTCCTGAGCATTGATAATAACAAAATCATTATCTACAGAAAAAGGATTTACCTCTTCTGGCTCTACAACATCTATGTTCTTTAAAAATTCTGTTGTAGGAAGCAACAGAGACTCACTTATATTTTCTTCTTCTTCCTCCTCGATCAACTCATGCTTAATAATAGCTGGTTCTTCTTTTACTTCCTCTTTTGGAGGTATCGGATTTATAACCGGAGTAGAACGCGATGTAGACTTAGGTGTTAAATCCTGGGTAGTCGCACGCTGTTCTTCTTCTAATGTATGAATGATCTTTTTGGTTTCTGTATTTACAATTTCATCTTGCTGTTCTACATCAAATCCAGTAGCAATTACAGTAACTGATATGGCATCTTCTAAAGATTCATCTTCACCAACCCCCATGATAATATTGGCACCATGACCAGCTTCTTGCTGAATATGGTCATTAATTTCTCCAATTTCATCGATTGTAATTTCTTCTTTACCAGAAACAATTAACAATAATACATTCTTAGCACCAGTAATTTTATTATCGTTTAATAATGGAGAATCTAATGCTTTTACAATAGCATCATGAGCTCTTTTTGCACCAGATGCATGTGCAGATCCCATAATTGCAGTTCCACTATTACTTAATACCGTTTTAGCATCTCGTAAATCGATATTTTGAGTATAGTGATGCGTAATTACTTCTGCAATTCCTCGAGATGCAGTTGCTAATACTTCATCAGCTTTGGAAAAACCGGCTTTGAAACCTAAATTACCGTATACTTCACGAAGTTTATTATTATTAATTACCACTAAAGAATCTACATGAGAACGCAATTTTTCAACACCTAACTGCGCTTGCTCGTTTCTCATTTTACCTTCGAACTGAAATGGAATTGTTACAATTCCTACAGTAAGAATATCCAATTCTTTTGCCATTTTAGCAATGATAGGAGCTGCTCCCGTTCCGGTACCTCCACCCATTCCAGCAGTAATGAATACCATTTTGGTATTCGTATCCAACATTAACTTAATCTCTTCATAGCTTTCTACTGCTGATTGCTCTCCAATTTCTGGATTTGCACCAGCTCCTAATCCTTCAGTAAGAGATACTCCCAATTGTATCTTATTTGGTATAGGGCTATTTTCTAATGCTTGTGCATCCGTATTACAAATAACGAAATCAACTCCCTTGATTCCTTGTTGGAACATATGATTGATGGCATTACTACCACCGCCACCAACTCCAATAACTTTTATTACATTTGATTGATTCTTGGGTAAATCAAAAGAAATGTTTTCAAACTCCTCGTTGTTACTCATAACTGCTAATTTTCTTGTTCTCTTACTTTTATTTTTAATATTTTCTTAGCTCAAAACCGAGCTTCATTTTTCTTTAATTTCTCCGATTCCTTGACCTTGGTACCTAGTTAAAAATATCCACTGGACATTTTCTTTATGCTCGGCCCTATTCGGCATTGTCCAGAAACTCCTTGAATTTCTCTGTCCACTTCTCAAGAATATTTTTTCTTGGTCTTGAATCTACCACCGGTTTTTCTTCTTCAATACTCTCTCCTTCAATAGTAGTCGTGGTTTCTTGTTCTGTATTCAATTTATCTTCAACAACAGCTTCTCTGACCGCTGCTTTTTTCTGTTTCTTAATATGAACAAGGCTATCCATTACCAATCCTACTGCTGTTGCATACATAGGGCTTGTTGTTTCTGGATCACTATTTCCTGCCAAATGTTCGTTTGGATATCCTATTCTGGTATCCATTCCTGTGATATATTCTACAAGCTGCTTTAGGTGTTTTAACTGTGATCCTCCACCTGTTAATACAATCCCTGCAATTAACTTCTTCTTTGGGGACTCATGTCCATAATTCTTAATCTCTAAAAAGACTTGTTCAATGATTTCTACCACGCGTGCGTGAATAATCTTTGATAAGTTCTTTAATGTAATCTCTTTTGGTTCTCTTCCTCTTAATCCTGGTATAGAAACAATCTCATTATCCTTATTTTCTCCAGGCCAAGCAGACCCAAATTTGATTTTAAGTAATTCCGCTTGTTTTTCTATAATAGAACAACCTTCTTTAATATCTTCAGTAATCACATTTCCACCAAACGGAATCACTGCCGTATGACGAATGATACCATCTTTAAAAATGGCAAGATCTGTAGTTCCACCACCGATATCTATCAACGCAACACCAGCTTCCTTTTCTTCCTGACTTAACACTGCATTTGCAGAAGCCAAAGGCTCTAGAGTAACCTCCGAAAGTTCCAACCCAGAACTTTTTACACATCTACCGATATTTCGGATCGAAGTAACTTGCCCCACTACTACATGAAAGTTTGCTTCTAAACGCCCTCCATACATCCCTACAGGCTCTTTAATTTCAGCCTGACCATCCACTTTATATTCTTGTGGTAGGACATGTAATATTTCCTCACCAGGTAACATCACTAATTTATGCACTTGATTACATAATGTGTCTATATCACCTTCATCAATTACCGCATCTGCATTAGGCCTTGTGATATAATCACTGTGCTGCAAGCTTCTAATATGTTGTCCCGCTATTCCTACAGTAACATCATTTATTTTTACACCAGAAACACTTTCCGCTTCTTGTACAGCTTGTTGTATAGATTGTATTGTTTGCGTTATATTATTAACTACTCCACGATGTACACCCAAGCTTTTGGATTTACCTACACCCAATACTTCCATCTTCCCGTACTCATTGTACCTACCGACCATAGCAACAATCTTCGTTGTTCCTATATCTAATCCTACCGCTATTTCACTTTCTGCTCTTTCCATATTGGCATCATTTTATTGTACACACAACTTGATTCCTAAACTGCAAACTTACTTTCTTATATTTTCCTAGGCTTTTATCTTTTAATGCCTTTTGATAAAATGCCTTAAAATTTTTAACCTTACTATTTAAACTTTCTATTTTTCCAAAAACAACTTCAAAATCATATACCCGTAATCCCAATAGATAATTACCAATATTGTTTTGATAAACACTTACCACATGTTTTTTTAAAAACTCATCTTCCTGAATTTTTCTTAATAATGGAAAAACTTCTGAAACTTCTCGTTCTGAAACATTGCTTACAAGAGGAACGTGAGCCGAATAATTATCCGATAATGGCATCGTATTACCTGTAACATCGACATAAAAAGGAACGACTGCGTTAACCCTAGCGATAGGTGTACGCTGCTTGATTCGTGCCTTAAGTTGTCCGCTAACAGTGAGATACACATCTGAATCTTCAATCATTTTGTGTGCATCCAGCCCCTTCTCTACATTATTCAAAACTAAAATTTCTTTACCTACGTTCGTCACTCCAACTTGATTTTGTATTAACAATTTATTAACCGTTAATTCATTTATGTAAGGATTCTGTTCTTCAATGAATTCTATCTCCACTCCTTCTATTTTTCTTTTTTCGTTTCTAGTACTTGTAAACGCAAAAAGAAAGGCTATCAATCCAATGAGTCCAATATATTTTACATATGTCAATATCCGCTTCATACCTTTAACAATGCTTCTTTTATACTTGTAACTTCTTCTCCAATATCGCCAGCGCCAATTGTTGTGATAACTTCAGCTTTGCTTTTTAAAACTTCTTCAATTAAACTTTCTTTTGATACTATTTTTTTATCTTCCAAATCAATCATCTCCAGCAACCACTTCGATGTTACTCCTTCTATCGGGAGCTCTCTAGCTGGATAAATATCCAATAATAATAGTTGATCAAACTGACTTAAACTCCTTGCGAAGTCCACGCCAAAATCCTGTGTTCTGCTATATAAGTGAGGCTGAAAAATTGCTAACACCTCTTTTCCCGGATGCATTTCTCTAATTGCCTGATGTAGCGCATCTATTTCTGTTGGGTGGTGCGCATAATCATCCACATACACTAATGAATCTGATTTGATCTGATAGCTAAATCTTCTTTGTACACCTCTAAAACTATATAAAGCCTTTGCTAAGGCAGTGGTTGGGGAGCCATAAAGCAATGCCATAGCAAAGGCTGTGATAGCATTTAACAAGTTATGTTTACCTGGCAGGTTTAAATGCAAATCCTTAATTAGTTGAGAAGGTGTTTTTAAATCAAAAATATATGTTCCGTTTTCTATTCTAATATTTTGAGCACAGTAATCAGAGTCATCATCGATTCCAAAAGTATTCCCTGAAAGTGGTAATCCATTACGAACCAAAATATGGTCTTTCACTTTTGAAGCAAATTCATTAAAAGACTCTTCTAAAGCATCTGCTTTTTTATAAATATCTAGATGATCTGCATCCATAGATGTCACCGATGCGATATCTGGATACAACTGCAAAAATGACCTATCAAATTCATCAGCTTCTACCACAATAACTTCATCTCCTTCTAACACTAGATTAGAATTATAGTTTTCACTTATTCCACCTAAAAAAGCTGTCACTTTTGCTCCACTTTCTTTTAATAAATGTGCTAAAATTGCTGTAGTAGTCGTTTTGCCATGTGTTCCTGCAACTGCTAATGTATATCTATCTTTAGTGATGAATCCCAAAATCTCAGCTCTCTTCTTGATAGAAAAACTTTGGCTCTTAAAGAAATTCAATTCTGTATGTGTATTTGGTATCGCAGGCGTGTATACCACCAGTGTTTCTTCCTTTTCCAAATACTGTTTCGGAATCACACTTACATCATCCGTAAAGTGAATTTGAATTCCTAATGCTTCCAGATCTTTAGTTATCTGAGTTGGTGTTTTATCATACCCAGCTACATTTTTACCTAAAAACTTAAAATATCTTGCAAGGGCACTCATACCGATACCTCCAATACCAATAAAATAGATGTTATGTATACTATTTAAATCTCTATTCATCCCTTTAATCTCAATTCCTTCTTATCAATAATTCAATCTCGTTTACAATATCTTTTGTAGCATCTGGTAATGCAAGCTTTTTTATCGCATGTGTCAACTTTATCTGCATAGCTTCTGACGACAATAATTGTGTAATCGTTTTCTCAAATTTCTCATCAAGCTCACTTTCCTGAAGCATTTTAGCACCATTCTGACTTACAATTGCATTGGCGTTTTTTGTTTGATGATCCTCAGCTACATTGGGAGATGGTATAAACAATGTAGGTTTTGCCACGATACACAATTCAGATACTGAACTAGCTCCAGCTCTAGAAACAATTACATCTGCTGCAGCATAAGCCAAATCCATAGTATTCAAAAACTGATGAACCTGAACTCCTTTAGTGCTATCATATTTTTTATACTCCTCATAATACAGCTTACCACATTGCCATAACACTTGAATTTCATTTTTATCAAAAAAAGTCAACTCTTTTTCTATAAGTTGATTGATTCTTCTGGCTCCTAAACTTCCTCCAATAACCAAAATCGTTTTCTTTTCTGGATCAAGATTATATGTAATGAGCCCTTCATTTCTTTTACTATCAATTTCCAACAAATCCTGACGAACAGGATTTCCAGTTTTGATGATCTTATCTTCCGGAAAAAACCGATCCATATCATCGTAAGCGACGCAAATTTTATCTGCTCCTTTTGCTAACCATTTATTAGTAATTCCTGGAAACGAATTTTGTTCCTGAAGTACCGTTGGAATATTTGCAGAATTTGCCATTTTTAATAAAGGCCCACTAGCAAAACCTCCAGTACCAATTACCACATCTGGCTGAAACTTTTTAATAATCTTTTTTGATTTCCAAAGACTACTAATCAACTTGAAGGGAAACATCAAATTACTCAATGATAGTTTTCTCTGAATACCACTAATCCATAAACCTTCTATAGGATATCCTGCTTCTGGAACTTTTTGCATTTCCATACGATCTTTAGCCCCAACAAATAAAATAGAAGCTTCTGGATACCTACTTTTCAATTCATTAGCTATGGAGATTGCAGGATAAATATGTCCACCTGTACCTCCACCTGATAATATAATCTTAGGTTGCTTTATCATATTGCTTCACTCAATACCTCTAAAGGATTTTCTTCTGTGGTTAATTCTTCTTTATTTGCATTTATAGGATCAGACTCCTCTTCATTTATATCAACACTTCTTTTACTACTCACACTTAATACCATTCCGAGTGCCATACAAGTCATCCATATAGAGGTACCTCCACTACTAACTAAAGGAAGTGTTTGCCCGGTCACCGGAAAAAGCTCTACAGCCACAGCCATATTGATTAATGCCTGAAATACAATAGGCAATCCTACACCAACTACCAATAGTTTTCCGAATATATCCGAACTCTTATGTGCTACAATAACCAATCTAAACAACAGCATTAAATACAGGAACATTAGAAAAACTCCTCCTATTAACCCCCACTCTTCTATAATAATCGCATAAATAAAATCTGAAGAAGATTGTGGCAAAAAATTTCTTTGCACACTTTTACCAGGTCCCTTTCCTATCACTCCTCCTCTCGCAATAGCAATTTTAGCGCGCTCTATCTGATAATCCTCAGGAGTATCTTTATCATTAAAGAAGTTTTCTGCTCTACTTACCCATGTATCTACCCTATTCGGAAATGCATCTGGAAAAGCCTTTGCCGTTAGAATAAAAAAGGTAAGCACTAGTAACCCTGAACCCAATATTACCGAGATATATCTTATGGGATACCCTCCTAAAAACACCAACATAATTACCATAGAAAAGATAATTGCCGCCGTGGAGAAATTAGCTGGTAATATCAACATCAGCACTAAAAAGACAGGCAACCATAATGGAAGTAAGGATTCTTTAAAGCTGATTTTTTTATTCTTTATTTTAGAAAGATATCTAGCTACATAGGCCATTAAGACTACCGCAGCTAATGTAGATGTTTGGAAAGTAACTCCGACAAAAGGCAACCGAATCCATCTACTAGCATTTGCTCCTCCTATAGTATTATTTTGAGCCATTGTAAACAACAACAATACTATGACTACTGGTATCATAATAATAGAAAGCCCTTTAAAATAATGGAAAGGAATTTTATGCACCCAATACATAATACCAAAACCTAAAAGCAAGTGTGCAAAATGCTTTACTAGATACACAAAGGTATTTCCATCTCCGTACAAATATGCCAAATTACTACTAGCACTATACACAGGAAGGAACGAAAACAATGCCAACAGGGCTACAATTGCCCATATAACTTTATCTCCCTTTATATTTTTTAAAACTTTGGTCACTCTACTAAATTCTTATTCTCTATTTCTTTTATGTCAAACAATGTTATAATTCTCTTACGGCTTCTTTGAATTGCCTTCCTCTATCTTCGTAGTTTTTAAACAAATCAAAACTAGCGCAAGCAGGTGACAACAATACATTTTCATTACGCTCTGCTATCTTATAAGCTATGTTAACAGCATCTTTCATTGATTGTGTTTCTATGATATTATCTACACAATTACCAAAAGCATTGATAATCTTGCTATTATCCACACCTAAACAAATAATTGCTTTTACTTTTTCGTTTACCAGGGGATACAACTCTGTATAATCATTTCCCTTGTCTACACCTCCTACAATCCAAACCGTAGAAGATTTCATAGCATCTAACGCATAAAAAGTAGCGTTAACATTGGTCGCTTTGGAATCGTTCACATACTGAACGTTATTAATTTTTAAGACATTTTCTAGTCTATGTTCTACCCCATGAAAATTTTCTAGACACTCTCTTATAGTAGTCTTTCTTATTTTCAATAATTGTGATACTGTGGCTGCTGCCATAGCATTTTTAACGTTGTGATTTCCTTTTAATGCTAAATCTTTTGTCGGCATGGTTAATTCGTTGTTGTCTATTATTATTTTTATATTATCTTCTTCTAAATACGCTCCATTCTCTACTTTTTCCTTTAATGAAAAAGGCAGTAATTTTGAACGAATAGGATGCTCTGTCAAATACTTTGTAATCACTTCATCATCGGAATCATAAATGAAATAATCATTCTCATTTTGATTCATTACAATCCTGAATTTTGAAGCTATATAGTTTTCAAATTTGTGATCATATCGATCTAAGTGATCAGGAGTGATATTAGTTAACACAGCAATATGTGGCGCAAATGTTTTGATTCCATCTAACTGAAAACTACTTAGCTCTAACACATAATATTCAGCATCATTTTCTGCAACCTGCTTCGCAAAACTATCTCCAATATTACCTCCCATGTTTACATCTAAACCTCCATGACTTACCAAATGATGCGTAAGCATCGTTGTGGTGGTTTTTCCATTACTACCTGTAATTCCAACAATAGTAGCGGAGGTAAACTGTGATGCAAACTCAATCTCTGAAATCACTGGTATTCCTAATCCATTTAGCTTCTTTATTAAAAGCACTTTATCAGGAATTCCAGGGCTTTTCATGACTACATCAGCATTTAGAATTTTATCTTCTGTATGCTTTTCTTCTTCCCATTCTATTTCAAAATTTCTAAGAACCTTTTTATAATGATCAGTTATCTTTCCTTTATCAGAAACAAAAACCTGATACCCTTCTTTTTTACCCAGAATAGCCGTTCCTACACCACTTTCTCCTGCTCCTAAAACAACTAATCGCTTCACACTATCTTACTTTAAGCGTAATTACCGCTACGATTGCCAGAATAATTCCTATAATCCAAAATCTTGCGACTATTTTACTCTCATGAATCCCTTTTTTCTGATAATGATGATGTAATGGCGACATCAAAAATATCCTTCTTCCTTCTCCATATTTTTTCCTAGTATACTTAAACCAACTTACCTGCATCATTACAGAAAGGGTTTCTATAAAAAATATTCCACAAACAATAGGAATCAAAAGCTCCTTTCTAATAGCAATAGCAATTACAGCGATTATTCCGCCAATTGTTAAGCTACCTGTATCTCCCATAAAAACTTGTGCTGGATACGTATTGTACCATAAGAACCCAACGAGTGCTCCTGCAAAAGCAGCAATGTAAATGGTCATCTCTCCCGAATTGGGTATATACATTACATTGAGATAATCTGAAAAAACGATATTACCAGACACCCAAGCAAACAGTGCTAGTGTAAGTACAATAATTGCTGAAGATCCAGCAGCCAAACCATCTATCCCATCCGTTAGATTAGCTCCGTTCGAAACCGCAGTTACTATAATAATTACAATAGGAATGAAAATCAACCACGCATATTTAGCTAAGTCTGGATTGATCCAGGTGATCAAACTAGCATAATCAAACTCATTATTCTTAGAAAACGGAATTGTAGTTTTAGTAGATTTCACCGCAGGATTAAAATCTGATTGCTCTTCACTAGATTCTATTTGTACGATATCCGAATTTAACTTCTCTTCCTTTATCGTAATATCATCGTGGAAATACATAGTACAACCAACAATAAGACCTAATCCAACCTGACCAATTACTTTAAATTTACCCGCTAACCCTTCTTTATCTTTCTTTTTAATCTTTAAATAATCATCTGTAAAGCCAATTACTCCCATCCACAGCGTGGTAATCAGCAAAAGGATGATGTATATATTATCGATTTTAGCAAAAAGCAATGCAGGCACCACAGTAGCAAGGATTATAATAATTCCTCCCATCGTTGGAGTACCAGCTTTTTCAGCTTGTCCTTCTAAACCTAATTCCCTAATACTTTCGCCCATCTGCTTAGTTCTTAGGAAGCTGATAATTCGTTTACCATAGATAGTAGATATCAATAACGATAGGATAATCGCCATCGCCGCTCTGAAGGTGATAAACTGAAACAAAGATGCTCCAGGAAACTGATATTCATTTTCTAAATATTGAAACAAATAATATAACATACTCATCAATACCTTTCCAACACATCCAAATAACTCTGGAATGAAAAGGATTTATTTATTTTCCTATTTTTTTAAGTTCTTCTTTTACAATTTCAAAATCATTAAAATCAATCCTCTCTCCATTTGTCTCTTGATACGTTTCATGACCTTTTCCAGCTATTAGAATAATATCATTCTCTTCTGCAAATTGACAAGCGGTTCTAATGGCTTGTTTACGATCTGTAATGGATATGATTTTCTTATAATTTTGTGGCTCCACTCCTTTTTCAATATCCTCTATAATCTGTTCTGGATTTTCTGTTCTTGGGTTATCACTTGTAAAAACCACCTTATTACTTAAAGCAGTTGCGATATTACCCATTACAGGTCTTTTTGCCTTATCTCTATCACCTCCACAACCAACTACTGTAATTAAAGTTTCGTTATTGGTACGGATATCATTGATCGTCTCCAAGACATTTTTTAAAGCATCAGGAGTATGTGCATAATCGACTATTGCTGTTACTTTTTTATCAGAAATCAAATACTGAAATCTACCACTCACACTTTCTAAATCACTCAGTAATTGTAAAATCTCTAAGGTTTCCAGACCTAACAATTCAGCGGTTCCGAAAATTGCCAAAAGGTTATACGCATTAAAACTTCCTATCAACTTTGCCCAAACATCATTATCATTTATTTTTAATAAAAGACCGCCTAAACTATTTTCAAGAATTTGCCCTCTAAAATCTGCATATGATTTAAGTGCATACGAATATTGCTTAGCTTTCGTATTCTGAAGCATAAAGCTTCCGTTTTTATCATCTTTATTTGTTAAAGCAAAAGCTTTACTACCTAACTGGTCAAAAAATCGTTTCTTAACATCACGGTACTCCTTAAAAGTGTTATGATAGTCCAAATGATCATGAGATAGATTCGTAAAAATACCTCCTTCGAATTCCAATCCTTCTGTTCTTTTTTGATCAATCCCATGAGAGCTCACCTCCATAAAACAATACTCAACACCAGCATCATTCATTTCTTTCAGATAATGATTAATTGTAAGTGAATCTGGTGTCGTATGGGTAGCTTTATGTTCTACATCATCCACTAGTATTTTTACAGTTGAAAGAAGACCTACTTTAAACCCAGCTTTCTTAAAAAGCTGATATAATAAGGTTGCTATTGTAGTTTTTCCATTAGTCCCTGTTACTCCAACCAGTTTCAAATTCTCTGACGGAGATCCGAAATAATTATTTGCTATTATTGCCAATGCATTTTGAGTATCCTCTACTTGAACATACACTAAACCATCGATCAAAAACTCTGGCATTTCCTCACAAATAATTGCGATTGCCCCCTTATCAATTGCCTTCTCTACATAATCATGCCCATTAACAACCGTACCTGAAATTGCCACAAAAACATCATCTTGTTTGATTTTTCTAGAATCAAATTCAATCTTATTGATAGTTGTTGCAGTATTTCCAACAACAGCATTAATAGGTACCTTATATAAAATATCTTTTAACTCGATCACGATAATTCTATCCTAATAGTTTGATTGTTCTTAACTTTTGTTCCTGGTTCTATAGACTGACTTTTTACTGTCCCCGAACCTTTGATTTCAACTTTTAGCCCCATATTTTCTAAAAGAGAAATCACATCCATTGCAGGCATTCCTTTTACATTAGGCATTATAGTTTTATGCTTTCTTGCTTTTTGAAAGTACCCTTCATAACTCTCACTTATCTCTTTACTTTCTGCGATATCTGCACTTACTTCATCGACCACTGGTATATCGTTATACACTTTTAGCGCGATAGTTTTAAAAACTGGTGCAGCTACTATATTTCCATAATATCCTTTCTCCTTATTTGGCTTGTGAATTACTACGATACAAGAATACCTTGGGTCTTCTGCAGGAAAATATCCAGCAAAAGATGATATATATTCTCTCTCTTTATCTTTTCCATAATTACCCCAACAAGTACCTGTTTTTCCAGCTATCTGAAAGTTATCTGTATGTATATTATCAGCTGTACCTCTGATAACAACATTTTTCATCATTTCCTGAACTATTTTAGCAGTCTCTTTCGAGCAGATAGCAGGATTTAAAACCTCTTTATCATATTTTTCTTGAGTTTTATCCCAAGCTTTTACTTCTTTAATAAATCTCGGTTTTACCATCTCCCCATCATTTGCTATTGCATTATAAAATGCTAATGTCTGCAAAGGAGTAACAGCAACCCCATATCCATGAGCCATCCACGGAAGCGTAGTTCCGTACCAATCTTTATCACCTGGATATGGTATCTTAGGTTTCCCTTCTCCTTTAATAGACAACCCTAATGTTTTATGCAACCCCATATTCATCAATCGGTTTACAAATTTTTTAGGATCTTCTTTATAATTTTCATCTATGATTTTAGCAAAAGCTGTATTTGATGATAACTCGAAAGCTTTAGCTGCCGAAATTTTTCCATACCCTCCCCATTTAGAGTCTTTCACCACACGATCATAAAATCGGACTCTTCCATTCTCTGTATCCACAACATAACTAGAGTCAATTACTTTATCCTCTAGCGCCGCAACCATCGCCATTAACTTAAAGGTAGATCCAGGCTCATGAGATTCTCCAACAGCATAATTTAATTTCTCGTAGTATTTTCCAGATTTCGTCCTACCTAGATTAGAAATTGCTTTTATCTCACCAGTCTTAGTTTCCATTACTACAACCGTTCCGTGTTCCGCCTCAAACTTTTCTAATTGTGCTAACAATGCATGATGGGTAATATCTTGCACATTCACATCAATTGTAGATATCACATCAAATCCATCTTGAGGTTCTACTTCATTTGCATCTCCAATAGGTTTCCACTGGTTTTTTGCAATTTTTTGTTTTTTACGTTTTCCTTCTTTACCTCTCAAAAATGGACCGTAAGCACCTTCGAGTCCTACTCTGGTATAATATCCTTGGTCATCACGTCGCTCATAACCTACAGTCCTCTCGGCTATCTTTCCAATAGGGTGTTCTCGAATCGTACGTTGTTCCACAATCAGTCCGCCACGATTAGCACCATATTTAAACAAAGGAAATTTCTTTACTCTCATATACTGAGAATACCCTAAATTCCTTTTCACTAAGAAATATCTATTCTTATTATCTCGAGCTCTTCTTAATACATCATCATAATACTCTGGCGATTTCCCAAATTCTTTAGACAAGGCCTTAGACAACTCATTTATATTTTCTCTAAAATCTTTATCGGTTACCGTTACCGCATCAAATCGAATATCATATTTAGGAACTGAAGTAGCTAACAAATTCCCTTTGCTATCATATAAATTACCTCGATTTGCTGGTATATCAAATGTTTTAAAAACTCGTTGCTCCCCTTTAGCACGGTATGTATCCCCTTCAACAAATTGTGTTTTTACCAGTTTTACCAACACCAAAATAGCGAAGATGAACATACATCCTGAAATGAAGTACAACCTATTTAATATGTTCTTATCTTTTACTGCCAAAACAAATTATTCTTTTACTATTATTTTCTGTGGTGGTCTTGTTGGTCTTTTAATTCCTTTCTTCGTCATCTTTTCAATTACTGAAGACTCCATTTTTAACTGCATCAACTCTGTTCTTCCATCTACGAATTGCGTTCTCAATTCTCTTACTTCATTATTCAACCTAGCGATTTCATGAACCTTACTTTCTGCATTGTGAGAACTTGCAATCATAATAATGGCTAAAAAAGAAAGAAAGAGAAGCATACGCCAATTTTTCATCGCATCATCTGCAATCAAAAACTTACCTTTTAATATATCATACACTGTCTGCTTCATAACCTTTTATCAAATTCTCTCTGCCACTCTTAATTTTGCACTTCTAGCTCGATTATTTATTTTAATCTCCTCTTCGGAAGGAACAATTAACTTTCCCACTCTTTTAAAAGGAACCGACACATTACCATACAAGTCCTTCTCTGGTTCTCCTTCGAACATCCCATTACGAATAAATCGCTTTACTAATCTATCCTCTAAAGAATGATAGGAGATAAAACTCACTCTCCCTCCAATATCCAGTATCTCCTGCGTCTGCATCAAAAACTCTTTCAACACTTCGATTTCCTGATTCACCTCTATCCGTATAGCTTGGTATATCTGAGCAAGTATCTTATGTTCTTTATGCTTTACCATAAAAGGCTTTAATATTTCTTTTAGCTCTAAACTTGTCTTAATAGGCTGCTTATTTCTAGCTCCCACAATAGCTCTTGCTAATTTTGGAGCATTTCTTAACTCCCCATATTGCAAAAACATCATTCTTAAATCCGACTCATCATATTCATTAACCACATGATAAGCTGATAATTCGTGATCCTGATTCATTCTCATATCAAGATCCGCTTCAAATCTGGTTGAAAAACCTCTTTCAGCTACATCAAATTGATGTGAAGAAACCCCAAAGTCCCCTAAAACCCCATTAACTTTTCGAACCCCATGAAAACGAAGAAATCTTTTTATGAACCTAAAATTTTCATTAATCAATACAAACCTATCATCATCAATAGCATTTGTTAAAGCATCTTTATCTTGATCAAAAGCATATAGCTTTCCATTTGGACCAAGTCTTTTCAAAATCTCTCTAGAGTGACCACCTCCTCCAAAGGTTACATCTACATATATCCCATCTGGCTTTATACCTAGGCCATCTACAGTTTCTTTTAACAAAACTGGATTATGATATTCCGTCTGCTTCATCGTCGAATCCCATTACTTCTTCTGCCAGGTCTGCAAAATCAACAGCGGCATCATCAATTGCTTTTTCGTATTGAGTCTTATCCCATATCTCAATAATATTAACAGCGGATGACAGCACTAGCTCTTTGGTAATCCCAGCAAAACTCACTAAATCCTTAGGTATTAAAAGACGTCCTGTTGTATCAATCTCCACAACCTTAACCCCTGCAGTAAACCTTCGGATAAAATCGTTATTCTTTTTTTTAAAGCGATTCAGCTTATTCATTTTTTGCATTAGCAGGTTCCATTCTTCCATTGGATACAGCTCCAAACAAGGCTGAAACACTGAACGTTTTAACACAAAACCCTCTTGCAAAATTGACGAAAGCTGTTTTTTAAATGCTACAGGCAACATCAAACGCCCTTTTGCGTCTGCTTTACATTCGTATGTACCTATAAGATTTACCACTTTTTCCTTCTTACTTCTATAATTAGTCAAATATATTGAAAATTTTACCACTTTTTACCACAATCTACCACATTGTTAATAAGTTGTCTCCAAAAATCCTCAAACCTCAACACACTTGCCCTACTATTTTGCTTATCAATGAAATATCGTTTTAGGTATAAATTCTTGGTTTTGACCTATTCAGGAAGAAAAAAAATGGAGGATTAAAAAAATCTAAAAAAATACTGTCGCAGTATTCATAAAAAATCTTCAAACTAATTATGAAAATGCTATATTTGCTTTTAATTCTTGTAAGAAGTATTAATGAAGCACGAATTAAAAAAAGACGGAAAATTCAGTTATCTAGAGCTTGGGGAAGGCACGCCAATCGTGATTTTACACGGATTGATGGGTGGACTAAGCAACTTTGATGGCGTTAGCAATTATTTTCCAAAAAATGGATATAAAGTATTGATTCCAGAGCTTCCTCTGTATGAAATGCCTTTAATAAAAACTAGTGTTGGCACATTTGCCAAATATCTTAGAGATTTTATTGACCAACTTGGATATGACGAAGTAATTTTACTTGGTAATTCTCTTGGTGGTCATATTGGACTTCTATGCACCAAAATGTTTCCAGAAAAAGTAAAAGCCTTGGTAATTACTGGTAGTTCTGGATTGTACGAAAGTGCCATGGGAGAAAGCTACCCAAAACGTGGTGATTATGAATATATTAAAGCAAAAGCCGAAAATGTATTTTATGATCCAGCAATTGCTACTAAAGAAATTGTAGACGAAGTTTATGCTACCGTAAATGATCGTAACAAATTAATAAGAACACTTGCTATTGCTAAAAGTGCCATAAGACATAACATGGCAAAAGACCTTCCTAACATGAAGACACCGACGTGTATCATTTGGGGTAAAAATGATAATGTAACTCCTCCTGAGGTTGCAGATGATTTTAACAGGTTATTACCTGATTCTGACCTTTATTGGATTGATAAGTGTGGTCATGCTGCCATGATGGAACACCCAGAAGAATTTAACAAACTATTACATTCTTGGTTACAAGAGCGTAATTTCTAATCCCAAGGATCTAATGAAGATTAGCAGCGCTGAATTTGTAATGAGTAACAGCGATGTGGCAAAATGCCCTAAAAACAATTTGCCAGAATATGCTTTTATAGGAAGATCCAATGTTGGAAAGTCTTCTTTGATTAATATGCTGACAGGCAGAAAAAGTCTTGCCAAAACTTCTGGAAGACCAGGAAAAACTCAACTAATCAATCATTTTGTTATAAACAAAAACTGGTTTTTAGTAGATTTACCTGGCTATGGATATGCAAGAGTTTCTAAATCGTCAAAAAAAGTATTTCAGAAATTTATCACCACATATTTTTCGAAGCGTACTCAATTAGTATCAGCTTTTGTACTTGTAGACTGCAGACATGAGCCCCAAAAGATTGACTTAGAATTTATGCAATGGCTTGGAGAGAATCAAATACCTTTTTCAATCATTTTTACAAAAGCAGATAAACTTTCGAAAACGAAACTACCGCAAAACATTGAAGCATACATAAACGAAATGCTGAAATATTGGGAGGAGATGCCTAATTATTTTATCACGTCTTCTTCTAATGGTTTAGGCAAAGATGATGTTTTGAATTATATTGAAGAAATCAATCAACAGCTTGCTTCTTCTTAACATATTTTATTCTTCACTTTTTCTATTAACTCGTCTAAAGACTCTATTTTATTCAGCTCATCTGAACTAATTAGAATGTCATAATTACCCTGATTTTCCTCTATAATAACTGGAAAATGAAACGTCTGATTATAGTTATTTCCTAAACGTTTCAAAAACTCATTTTTATATTCAAAAATCAGTGTATGGGAAGTCGTATCTCTAAATATCTTCCATTTTTTTCTTTCAGAAAAACTTCCATGTGTTAAGCTGCATAAACTGCAATTATATGAAGAAGGGCTTATAATTTTATGAGCAAAATCCAAGGATTTACTCCAAGAATCAGATTGAGCATTATACACGAAGATTATTCGCTTCATAATTAACTTAGTTTAGCATATATCTATCCTAAACTACTTTCTTTTTAAATCGAGTTTTTCCGCAAAATAATCACAAAAATCCTTCATTGTAGCCGTCATTTTCTCATCCTGAGTTGCTCTATTAAAAGTTTCGCTCATAGACACCAATGTCTGATGAAAAAACACTTTCATTTCATCCACTGGCATATCTTTTGTCCATAGATCAATACGAAGACTTTCTTTATTTTTATTATCCCAAACTGACAACAGTAATGCCTTTGTCTCTTCCTCTTCCACACCACCATCTTTTGCTGTCCAATTTAATTTTTCAGGAACCCTATTCTCATCAAGTTCAATTTCAATTTTGATTTCGGATTTATGAGTATTTGCCATTATCTCGCTGGTTTATATTTCGATGCACTAAAAATTGTTTCGGCATCCGTTAATAATAATTGGCGCAAAGATACATTGTTATTTTTCATATACGCACTTACAATTCTCCAACCTATATACTGCCCCACTCTGTCTGGCGATTCTTGATCGATCTCCTCTAAATAAAATTTAGAAAAAGGTCCTGGATAAAGAAATCTTGGTGATAAATCTGCTTCAGTACTGTATAATAATTGTCGATCAATAAAATATCTCCAGATTTCTTCTTCGTTAGCTTTCACCCAATCGAACTGGCTTTCTGTGTACGCCATTTTTTCACTATCTAGAAAATCAGGAAGAAATAGATCTTTTAAGTATAGCTCTTTTCCGTAATAAATCATATTTGCCAAAAATGTTCTGTCTTTAGGCAACTCTACCAATTGTCTAGCATAGGTAGTTGCGATATCTGGTAACATCTGACTTCTTACGAAACGATCTTTCAAATACGCTTGAATCCCACCATAGAAGTGATGACCTGCTCCTAAATAGGTATCCAAAGAAATTATTAACAAATCATCCGATAAAATGATTTTTTTTTGATAGTTAACATTAGAAGTAATCGTAATCACTCTTGGAACAGTGGCCTCTGGAAAATAATACTTAATATGTTGTAATAAAGACTCTAATTGCTCTCTTTCCACCGAAAGATCACTAAATGCTTTTTCAACTTCCTGATTAATCTCTATCTGCAATGTATCTTTTGTTTTTTGAATCCAAATGCTATCATTATTCTCACCTGGAAAAAAGAAAGGATATTTATCTTTTACAGATGCTAGATTTTCTTCTGTAACATCTGCAAAAACCCTATCAAAACGTTCTATTCCAATTTTTACGGGTATTGCAGCAATTTCCTTTTCAATTTTACTTTCTTTAGAACAAGATATGATTATGCAAAAAACTACGACTATTTTTAAAAACTTACTATACTTCATTCAAATATTATAATATCTACACAAATAATTACTCTTCCTATTTAACGCTAGCTTTTTTTATTAATTTTATATCGCAAATTTACTATTATCATATATTGTAACTATTATAATAGTTTATAAATGTAACATAGATATAAATTAAAACTACTATAAAAAATAAAATATGCAGACTGAAAAAGTAATTGACCACATTGTAAACTGGTTAAAGGATTATGCTAATAATGCAAATATTAATGGTTTTGTTGTGGGAATTAGTGGAGGTATTGATAGTGCAGTAACTTCAAGTTTGTGCGCTAAAACAGGATTGAATGTTTTGTGCGTAGAAATGCCGATACATCAGGCTCAAAGTCAGGTAAACAGAGCTCAAGAACATATTGCTCAATTAAAAGAACGTTTTGACAAAGTATCTGATACTAGAGTAGATCTTACTCCAGTGTTTGAAGAATTCAAAACTGTAGCTCCCAACGGCGACTCTGAAACCCTATTAAATCTATCGTTAGCCAACACTAGAGCCAGATTACGAATGACAACTTTATATTATCTAGCTGGGATAAATAGCTACTTAGTAGCAGGTACGGGAAATAAAGTTGAAGATTTTGGCGTAGGTTTTTATACTAAATATGGTGATGGCGGCGTTGATATAAGTCCAATTGCAGATTTATTAAAGAGTCAGGTATATGAATTGGCTAAAGTACTAGAAGTACCCGAATCGATACAAAAAGCTACTCCTACAGATGGTTTATTTGGAGACAGCAGAAGTGATGAGGATCAGATTGGAGCGAGTTATGACGAACTGGAATGGGCTATGAAAATGAAGGATTTAGGTAAGAAAAGTGACGATTTTTCTGGCAGAGAAAAAGAAGTTTTTACAATTTATTCTCGTCTAAATACCGTAAATCAACACAAAATGGTTCCAATTCCGGTATGTGAAATACCCGTTGATCTGATTTAAACAACATTTTATCGATAACTTGGTAAAAAAAAGTTTACGACTAGTAGTTCTTAGTAATTTTGCATGAAGACAAATATCAGAATTACCCCTAGAGATGTTAACCCCATTAAAATTAAAAATTAACATTTATCAATTGTAAACAAGAATGACAAACGTACTAATCGCAGATCATCATCCTATTACTAGAAAAGGGATTGTTTCTTTACTTAGAAACTCTGAGGATTTCGAAATCATCGGAAAAGTAAGTAACGGAAATGAAATGTATGATATTTTGAAATCTAATACCCCAGATATACTAATCATGGAATTAGACTTGCCTCAGATTAATGGCATTATGGCTTTGCGAACCATAAAAAAAGAATTTACTGGAATAAAGGTTATTATATTTAGCTCACACCCAGAAGAAATGTATGCGCTAAGTGCAATAAAGGCTGGAGCTTCCGCATATTTATCCAAGACCGTTGCTACCAAAACTCTTAAAAAAGCTATTGAAAGAGTTGCACGAGGTGGTATTTATCTTAATGATAATCTTACTCAGCAGTTAGCAAACGGGAATACCAATGAGAATAACATGGTAGTTAAATACAAGAAACTTTCTTCAAGAGAGATAGAAGTATTGAATTTATTATCCTCTGGTAAACGTAATAAAGATATTGCAAGTACCTTATCTATAAACGAAAAAACTGTAAGTACTTACAAAACAAGATTGTTGAAAAAACTAAAGGTTGATAATTTAGCAGATCTTATACATCAATCTAGATTATTACACATAAATTAAATCACTCTATTTAGTTTTTGATATAATAGTTTTTTTAACGTTTGATAATCTCTAATATCCTCTAAAATATTAAGATTATTTTCAAAATTTTGAGCTTTTACTTCTTGTGAAAGCTCATTTATTTTTTGGTTAATTAAGAATCTACGTAAGTTTAAAATCGTATCTGAAACATACTGAGAAACAGTATGCTTCTTCTGTTTTACATGAATTTCTTTATCGTACCATCGGTGTAATGCATGACGTTCCTCATCCATCATAATTTCAGTAATTTCGTAAGCTACTTCTGGTGGTATTTGATTTATAAAATGCTCTATTTTAAAGTCTTCTTCCTGATTTAGCTTTTCTATCAATATGGTATATACTTCTCTGAAGATACTCTGCGTAAATTCTATTTCGTCTTCCTGAAGATCTAAATATATTTTTTCGAATACTTTTGTTGTATAAAGCTCTGGCTCCAAATACAACTCTCCTTCTTCATTTTCTTTCATCACCAGATCCTCAAACTCTTCTTCTTGAGTACCATAAAGCAGTAAAATCTCAATAATCTTTTTTTCTAAACTATTAAGTTCATTTACTTTAGGCTGTTTTTGCACCTTTTGATCTACAACTTCCAGAGGTTTTTTAGCTTCTTTTTCTTGTTTCCGCGACTCCTTATTCCCAACATTTCGAATTTGAGCTAACGTATCAAAAAGTACATCTTCAGAAATATCCATGATTCGAGAACACTCTTGCACATAGATTTCACGCTTTATCACATCTGGAATCTTCGAAATACTAACCACCATATCTCTCACCAATTCCGCTTTTTTAATCGGATCTGTTTTAGATTCTTCTTGCAATAATGAAGCTTTGAATCGAATAAAGTCCTGAGCATTTTCCTTTAGATATTCCGTAAGTTCATCTAAAGTATTTTGCTTCGCAAAACTATCCGGGTCTTCTCCATCAGGAAAGCTACATACCTTTACATTCATTCCTTGCTCGAGAATAAGATCTATTCCTCGTATAGAAGCTCTCATACCAGCGGCATCACCATCAAATAAGACCGTAATATTTTTGGTAAGTCTATTAATCAATCTAATTTGATCTGAAGTTAAAGCTGTACCGGATGAAGAAACCACATTCTTTACTCCAGTCTGATGAAACTGTATAACATCAGTATACCCTTCTACTAAAAAACAATTATCCTCTTTGGCTATGGACTGCTTAGCATGATAAATACCATAGAGTACCTTACTTTTATGATAAATATCACTCTCTGGCGAGTTTAAATATTTAGCTGCTTTCTTCTCGTTTGTTAAAATCCTTCCTCCAAAACCAAGAACACGACCAGACATAGATTGAATAGGAAACATTACTCTTCCTTTAAATCTATCAAACTGCTTTTCTTCTTTAACAATAGTAAGCCCTGTTTTTTCTAGAAACTCTAATTTATAGCCTTTTTTAATAGCCTCTTTAGTAAATGCATCCCAAACATCTGGAGAGTATCCTAATCCAAATTTCTGCATCGTTTCTGTAGTAAACCCTCTTTCTTTAAAATACGTTAGACCAATAGCCTTGCCCTGTTCTGTTTTATGTAACGTATTCTGAAAAAAATCATTTGCAAACTCGCTTACCAAATACATACTCTCTCGCTCGTTTGCCTGCTCTTTTTGCCGATCTGTCTGCTCTGTTTCTTCTACTTCAATGTTATACTTCTTAGCTAAGTATTTTATTGCTTCGGGATAGGTAAAATGCTCATGCTCCATAAGAAACGCCACTACATTCCCTCCTTTACCACTAGAGAAATCTTTCCAAATTTGCTTTACCGGAGATACCATGAATGATGGTGTGCGCTCTTCACTAAATGGACTTAATCCTTTAAAATTACTTCCTGATTTTTTCAGTTGCACAAAATCACCAATAACCTCCTCTAATCTGGCAGTTTCGAATACAGCATCTATGGTCGACTTATGAATCATGAGGCAAAAATAATATAATTCTTGAGACTCTTTCTTTGGTTAACATATATAAAAAAAGGCTGCCTTTTCAGACAGCCTCCTTTGGCTAAATTATAACTTCGTTATAGATTATTATTACTCTGCTATAACAAACTTTCTAGTTACTTCAAGTTCATCGTTATAAGAAGAGAAACGAACGAAATATGTTCCTGAAGCTAAATTACTTATATCAATTTGACTCTTCTTTCCTTGATCAGAAATTTCTCTAACCAATTGGCCATACATTGAGAAGATTTTAACATTATCGATAGTTCTATTACCAACTGTAACGTTTAATACATTTGTAGCTGGATTAGGATAAATCGTAAATGCATTATCGTCGTTAGCACGAAGATCACTTAATGGATACGTATCTAGTCTTGCTCCTGCTCCTTCTACACAGAAATCAGTTGCTTCAGAGCTTCCAAACTCTCCACCACTTACGATGACACCAGAATCACTAGATAATGTATAAGAACCATTACCGAATCCACAGCAGATTCCATCTCCAAAAGAATCAGAAATTGTAAATGTATATGTTCCATTTCCTAAATCTGAGATTGTTTCTGTAACCGTTGATCCATCTGGATTAGCAGTAGAATAGCTTTCAGAAGCTACAACACTTCCTTCAGAGTCAGTAAGGGTCCAAGAGGTTTCCTGAGGGTAATCGTCAAAAGTAATACTAAGTGTTACATCTCCAGAAGCACAATCCGATCCACCAGGTCCACCATCAGCGGTTACCTGTACATCATCAATAGCAGCATCTGCTCTCCAAGTACCACCAGTTACTCTGTTAAATCTTAACTGAACTCCTGTACCTACATATGCAGCTAAATCGATGCTAGCAGACTGCCAAGAATTACCTTGGTTTCCACTTCTACTCCAAATACTTGTCCAAGTTACTCCTTCATCATTACTTGCCTCAACATCTAATGAACCAAAGTTGTTTGCTCCAAACATGTGATATTGGAACGAGAAAGAAGCAGAAGAAGCTCCTGAAAGATCGATACATGGAGAAGTAATGATTGCTTGTTTATTAGGGAATCCTACTCCGTTTCCTGAAGCTTCCACATAAATGTAATTTGAACCATCTGCAGCACTAGAAGGCCCTGTTCTATTAGATGGTGTTCCATCTGCATCTACTGTCCAATCTAGGTCATCATCAGAGCTCTGAGTCCAATCTCCTAAACCAGTTTCAAAACTTTCTGCGTAAGGAGGCACTAAACCTGCTAAACAACCTGAAGCTGCAGGTGTAGTAACCGAAAGTGGATCACTAGCTACCGACTCGTTTCCTGCTGCATCTTTTGCAACAACTGTAAATTCATATGTTGTTTCTGGTGCTAAACCAGTAACTATTACTGTAGTATCAGAAACCGTAGCTACGATCTCACCATCTTGCAACACATCATATTCTGCAACACCTACATTATCTGTAGAAGCATCCCAACTAAGTGTAGTTTGTCCAGCTGTAGTACTAGATGCTGTAAGATTCGTAGGAGCTGTTGGCGCTTCTGTATCTGGAGCTTCTGTAGTTACTGATAACGCCGCACTAGCAGGAGACTCATTACCAGCTGCATCTTTTGCTACCACGGTAAAATCATAAGATGTAGAAGGAGCCAATCCTGTTATATCCGCAGAAGTTGTAGCTACAGTAGTTACTAATGTTCCGTCTTGGAATACGTCATATGCGGTTACTCCGATATTGTCTGTAGAAGCATCCCAACTAATTGTCGTAGAAACATCTGTAGTATTAGAAGCCACTAAGTTCGTAGGAGCTGTTGGTGCTTCCGTATCTGGAGTATCTGGCTGTAAATTAAATGCCACTACATGGTTTTTTCTAAAACCTCCATCAAAATACTCAGCCGTATGCCAGAATGTTAAATCATCTGTAGGATCGATAGTCATGTGACCGTAATCTCCATATCTGAAAGAAGGATCAACCTGAGTACCTTCTACTGCAGATTGTTCTGCTAATGTCATAGTTCCTATTGGATCACTAGCTAATCTTCCTGTATAACGAATAGAAGGGAAAACAGAAGTGCTTACCACTGTATAAGCTAATCCAATATTTCCTTGACCATCCATAGCCATACTTCCACAAAAAGCACTCAAACCATCTGGCTGCACATACGTACCTTCTTGAAAAATAGTCCATGGTTGACCATCTGCTGTTTGTCTAAATTCATACCAACGAATACCCGCAAGATCATCATTACCATCTAAATCAACAGCAAAATTAAAAATCATTGAGTTATGACTAGGGAAACGTCTATATGTCGTCATATATAACATAGTCGCTTGCAATGCATCGATATCATTACCGCTAGGTTGTGGTAAATTAGAGAAAGATCCTCCATCAAATACACTATCAAAAGGAGCCGTTAAAACTTCTTGTGGTTGAGAAATAGTTGAATTAGCAACGTTTGTCCAATCCACATCCGTTGTCCATACTTTTACGTGATCCTGAGAAACTCCAGTCCATCCATCATCCTGTAAATAGATGATAGAATGCCCTACTCCAACAGGAGGTAATGTAGGTCCTGTTGCACTAGATCCTCCTGGACTATAGAAACCACTTGTAGTGATTCCAGGAAGCGGAAATCCAACAAATTGAGCGTTAGGATCTCCTACTAACATTAGATCTCTTTCTACCGCATAAACTACTTCGCTACTACCAGCAGATCCAGAATCTTTATTAGCAGTTATATAGTATCCATCACTCCATATAGATATTTTTTCATAATCAGGAAATGAACCTGTATTAAATCTGTAAGTAAACCACCCGTCGTTAACAGGATCTGGTCCTTGTCCAACTGCAATTAGAATACCATTCGGAGTGTTACTAAACTGCATAATAACAAAACGCTCTGCATAATTATCATATAATACGATTGGATCCCCTAAGCTTTCTCCAGGAAAAATGGTAGCCAGAGAAGCTTCAGCTAATAGAACATTTCCAGCTCTATCACGAATTCCAAAACCAGAGTTAAATGCATACACATAATGGTTAGGACCAATAGCTCCAGTTGGATCCGTTGGTGTACTAAAGCCTTCATGCGATTGGAAGTTCGCTACTTCTGTAGAGATAGCTGCTCTTACAGACTTCTGCTGAAACTGCATAAGTGGATCGTTTTGTCCTGCAGCAGGAAGTCCTTTTCCAGGAACATAGGTATTTCTACCTCTTCTTTTTTCCTGACCATGTTTTATCATTCCTTTAGCTGAAATGATATTATCCATCTTTGATAGGGCAGGCACGGTTCTGACATACTCGGCCTTTCCAAACAAGCTGGCTTTTTGAGGTTTTTGTTGAGCAATAAGCCCAAGACTACAAAGCATAAAAAATGCAAAATAATAGAATTGTGTTTTCATATCTAAAATTTGGTTAACAATTACTTCACTGAACCATATTTTAGCATAAGTAGTAGGTCTTTGGATTGCGAATAGGGGGCATGCGCATAATCAAAGCTTAAATTTTATACTCAAAAATTTAACATTTCAAGCGATTTAAATATAGATTATTTAATGAAGGAATAAAAAAAAACAGTGTCATAAAATACTTACAATCAGGTATTTACTTTAAAACCGTAATCAAATTAAGGGATTTATATTTTAATGATAATTTAACAATAGTGTTAAATTTGTGTATTATTTAACATTGAAGAAACAATAATATTTTCTATAGTAAGTTGGTAGAGTATTTTTGATCCCTTATAAAATCTATATAAGCTCAAACCCCAATCAATATGGAAATAAAAAAAAGAGCTATGATTACACATAACTCTTTTCCCGCAAAAAATGGCTAACACTTAAAATTTAAATTGGTCTAAAAATTTACCTCTGCTTTTCTTACAATATGAAAACTGAATAGAGAACCTTACCGATTATGGTAAATCCTAAAGGTCGAAACGCAATCCCAAAGACACATTTCGCTGATCTACTGCTGCATTTTCGAAAATTGGAGATAGATCATACTTAGCATATAAAGACATATCTCCAAAACCGAAATAGCCGCTTAAACCATAAATTAAGTCATTGGTATTATAATCTCTTTTGATTTTATCCTTTACGCGCTCACCGTTTTCTTTATATTTTAATTTTTGCCGTGTACTTATATTTGCACCAGCATATCCACCTAAGCCAATTCTAAATTTCTTCATTGTAGAAAACCTTAATCTTTCGTCAGTTTCTATTCTTCTAGAAGGACCAAATTCAAAATGTACAGGAACTACTATGTTATCCATTCTAAATTTAGATTTATCTAATTCCACTCTAAATTCTTCTAACTCCGTCTGATCCCCATTTTCTACGAAATATCTATTATCTGTAGGTTTTAGACCATTAGATTGATAAGAAATTCCATATTTGATTCTCATAAAATTTGAATTCTTAAAAACCCTTGTTTTCCATGCTAAACCGATTTCAAAAAATCTACTTCCAGCAATTTTATAATCCGAATCATCAAGTGATTGATCTTCCACAATTGCATTGTTCAATCCAAAAGCAACCACTAAATCCGAATAGGTACGTTTATCATATTTCTTCTTGGCCTTCTTCGTATTTTTCACATTTATTCCGAACAAAATATCACCATCATCATGATCTCTAGCACCAAAACCTATAGAGAGTTTTGTTTTATCAGAAAGGTATGACGCATTATTACGCTCTAATAATGCTATTTGATTATCCACAATTGCCAATCTATTTTCAATATTTAAGGCATGTTTTTTAGCTAAGCTTTCTTTTAAATCTTGAGCTTCATCAGTTGTTATTTCGCCTTTTACCAATCTTTCATTAATCTCTTCTACTCCTTTTTTAAGCTGTTCCTTTTCAGAAAGCACTATGTCTTCTTTTTCTTTTTTTAATTCCTCTATTTTATCAGCATTTTCTGATTCTTGTGCCATTAAAAATTGGGCATTAAGTGTCATTGTCGTAATCACGACGAACATAATTAGTGTTCTCATAAATAATTGATTTGACTTACTTTTTCCCCTCTCGAAGATGAGAGGGAATAAGTAAGAATTGATTGATGAATGTTTATATTAATTATCTCTTTCTGCTACAGTTGTTTTAAGTTTTTCAAAACCAGTTTTTAGCGCTTCAAAAACCCGATCTTTAAATGACTCGTCCAATTCTGATTCTACGTCTAGAAGCAGTGCGGAAGCATTTACTGTATTAGATTGCAAAATTTGTTGTGTAGTTATTTCGTGCTGAGCTTTTAGAAGTAAAGCTTCTATCTCTTTATCCGTAACCACTTTATTATTTTGTTCGAGTTGCTCTACCTGTGCTACTATGTCCGAAATTTTATTGTCAATAACTCCTTTATTTAGCTCCAAAGGCTCTTCTATTGCTTTAATTGGATCTGTAATAACTTCTGATTTTGCTGCAATAGCTATTTTTGTATCTTCTACTGAGTTTTCTTCTATCTCTTGTATGGACCCGATGGTGGCAACAGTAGATCGAAGGGATTTTTTATTCTGTAATTTTTCTTCTTTATTCTTCTTTATAATAGGAGTATTGATTTCTTTCTCAATTGCTTCTTTCACTTCTTTATTAGCAATTATTTCCTCTTCTTTTAATGCATCAATATTAAGTACATCTATATCTTCTGATTGTTTATTATCATTTTTTTCATTTGTAACCTCGACCAATTGATTATTAGAAGGTTTTAAACTATTAGAAGAATTCGTAAAAAACGTGGTGATCATTAAAACTCCTACTATACTAGCTGCTAGACCCATCCACCAATATTTCTTAACTTTTTTTTGCCCATTTTTTTCGTCAAGCTCTTGATCTAATCTTTCCCAAATCGCATCTGATGGTTGTATCGTGCGCTGTTCTAGCTTGTCCTTTATATTATCTTCAAATTTTAACGGCGCCATTACTAATTATATTTTGTTGGTTTAACTTTTGCTGTAACACTTTTCTTGCCTTAAAGAGTTGAGATTTAGATGTACTGATGCTAATATCCAGCATTTCAGCAATCTCATTGTGCTTATATCCTTCTACAGCATATAGTATAAACACCATTTTATACCCTTCTGGCAGACTATCAATTAGCTCTTGGATTTGCCCTACTCCTAGTTCTATATGTATATTATTCCAGGACTCTTCCTTATACATTGAAATATCCTCGGTAAAAACTAATTGCTTTTGCTTTCGTAAAAATGAAATAGACTCATTAATCATAATTCTTCGAATCCATCCTTCAAAACTTCCCTGAAAACTAAACTTCTTTAAATTCATGAATACTTTCAGAAATCCAGACAGCATAACTTCTTCTGCATGATGAATATCTTTTATATAATATCTGCACACGCTCAACATTTTCGATGCATGCTTTTCATATATCTGATGCTGGGCATCACGATGCCCTTTTGCAGCTTTCTTAATGAGTTGTGTTTCGCTTTTATAAAACTGAATAACTTTCAAAGTAAAATCAATTATTTAAGATCTTCTATATACATAGACGCAACAAAAATTAAAAAGGTTGTCTGATATAATAAAAAAATACATATTTTTTATTTCGACCCTTCAATATCATTTATAACCCACTGTAATTCTTTATCTTCTGTCATTACATTACTTTCTATAGGAACATCTGGTTTAATCCCATAACCATCTGGTTCAATAGTATACGGTGCATTAATTTTTAATAGCCCTACACGCATATTTATTTTAGAATTAGGTAATTCTATTGGAGCATAGACTCCTGCCACAGTACCATTATATGCACCACCTGTTTCTTCTCCTACAAAAGTTGCTCGTTTTGTTGCTTTTAAATGTGTAGAAAAAATACTGCTAGCGGAAAAACTTTCGCCATCGATTAAAACATAAATCTTACCCTTATAATTATTTGGCTTAGGATCTCTTAATTTACTGTATTTAAATTTAAAGTACGAATCTCCTTTTTCCTTTTTTACCTTAAACAAGTGATACACTGCCAATATAGGAGATAACAATGTAGCGGCTGTTTTGGTCGTTATTGATTTCGTATGGAAATATGGATATAAAAAACTTAACCTTCCAGTCATTTTTGATTTTTCTATAAACACATATTCTTTATCTGCCACATAGGAATATAGATCATCAATTTCCGTTAATCTCCCTCCCAAATTACCTCTTAAATCTATTACTAGGTTTGTAGATTTTGCAGAATCAATTTTAGCAAAACTCTCTTTATAAAACTCTTTATACCCGCCATTAGTAAAGCTCTTTATTTTCATATAGGCAATGAGCGTTTCGTTTTCCGACTTTAAGAAATCAAAATTCCTGTTATAATCATCTGTTCGTTTATTATATCCGTACTTATTATTTTTCTTGTAGAGGTTTTTCCGAGCTTCTTTTGCTTTTTTTCTTTCTAATTTACTTAGTCTTTTCTTTACCTGCTTTATAGTATCATTTTTAGTAGATAAGTCTTTCGCTTTATCATAACTCGCGTATATATACTTTTGATAAAGACTGTCTTTAAACTTTAAATGTAATAAAACACTATCTTTTCGCTTATGTGTATTCATATAAAAGAAACCGAAACGATTACCTATAAATTTTGGAATGAAAGTTTGGTTATATCCATCGCTAGCATGAAATGTTTTAAAAGAAGCTAAAAGGTCTTCTACTTTTTCATCTTCGAACGCAATAACTTCAGATCCTTTTATGATTGTAGTATCTCCTTTAAAAACCTTTTTCACATAAAGCCTATCTTCCGAACTCTCAAAGGACAATGAGTTAAAAGGAGAATCCCTTTTTCCTTTCTCTTTGATGGACTCTTTGGTTTGCTTTGTTGAAGGTGCTTGTATAGATAAATGTCCTTGTTTAATACTTGTAATAACAGGAGCAAATACTGTATAAAACTCTTTTGTAGTTAAGGGTTTTGTTAACTCATCCTTTAGTTTATGTACCTTACCATCTAATTCTTCCTGAGAAATATACCAGTATACATCTGGATGCAACTTTTTCAGTTTTTTATAAGCATACTCTACATCTTCTTTTAATTCTTCTGGACTATGTTTCTTACTTATTTGTTTATTATACTTCTCTACAGATCCACAACTTGATATCACTATTATAATAGCAATGTATAAAAATAGTTTTCTATTCATAAAACACGAATTGTTTAAAATTAAATGCGTTTGACATTCTTTGAGAGAGACGATACTATAGCCTAAAAGTATCTCATCCAAGAAAATATTTTACAATTATCCTTGATCATCAAAACTAATACCAACTTTTATTTTTGATTAAAAAAATTGGAGCGAGCACTATCATACTCCAAGAAAGATAAAGAGAATTTTAATTATTTTTTTCTATCGATTACGTAGCTAACCATTAATTCTAGAGAAGACCTATACTCTGATTCTGGATACTTTGACAAGATCGTTAAAGCTTCTTCTTTAAATTGATGCATGATTTTGGTAGCATACTCTAATCCCCCACTAACCTTTACAAAATCAATAACTTCTTTTACTCGCTTCTTATTCTTATTGTGATTCTTAACAGAGTTGATAAGCCATTTCTTCTTCTCTTTTGTACAATGGTTTAATGTATAGATCAACGGCAATGTCATTTTTTGCTCTTTGATATCTATTCCTGTTGGCTTCCCAATAGCTGTATCGCCATAATCAAATAGATCATCCTTTATCTGAAAAGCCATTCCGATGAGTTCACCGAATTTTCTCATTTTTTCCACTGATTCAGATTCTGGTTCTACGGAGCATGCCCCTACACTGCAGCAAGCAGCAATTAATGTAGCTGTCTTTTGTCTAATAATCTCGTAGTAGATATCTTCGGTAATATCAAGATTTCTGGCTTTTTCAATTTGTAAAAGTTCTCCTTCTACGATTTCTCGTACCGCAACAGAAATGATTTTCAACAAATCAAAATCATTATTATCAATACAGACCAACATTCCCTTTGATAATAAATAATCACCAATAAGGACTGCTATTTTATTTTTCCAAAGTGCATTAATCGAGAAAAAACCTCTTCTACGGTTAGAATCATCTACTACATCATCATGAACAAGACTTGCTGTATGTATAAGTTCTATCACTGAAGCTCCTCTATAAGTACGCTCTTCTATTTCGCCTCCAGAAACCATTTTAGCAACAAGAAAAACAAACATTGGTCTCATTTGTTTTCCTTTTCTATTTACGATATAATGGGTAATTCTATTGAGTAAAGCTACATTAGAATACATGGATTGAGAAAACTTTTGTTCAAAAAGTTCCATCTCATCACTAATAGGCAGTTTTATTTGCTCAACGACTTTCAATCCGAGGTAGATTATTTTGTGTGTTAACTAGTTGCGAAGATAGTATAATCCGTATTGAGCATCAAAACACTTCATCAATAATTTATATGAAACGTTTATTTAGGATTTATTAGCCAACTGTCCGCAAGCTGCATCGATATCTTTTCCTCTACTTCTTCTTACATTTACGACAAACCCTTTTGATTCTAGAGCCTTTATATAATTATCGGTAGCGGCATTCGAAGCTTGTTGAAACTCTCCGTCGTCTATAGGGTTATATTCAATCAAATTTACTTTACAGGGAACATATGAACAAAATTGCACTAATGCATCTATATCTTTCTTGGCGTCGTTAATCCCCTTCCATACCACATATTCGTAGGTTATTCTACTTTTGGTTTTGCCATACCAATATTCCAAGGCTTCTCTTAGATCTTTAAGAGGAAAGTTTTCGTTAAATGGCATAATGGAGGTTCTTACACTATCAATTGCAGAATGTAGTGACACCGCTAATTTAAATTTAACTTCATCATCCGCCATTTTTTTAATCATTTTGGGGACTCCCGAAGTTGAAAGAGTAATTCGCTTTGGGGACATTCCAAGACCTTCTGAAGATGTAATTTTATCTATAGCTTTAAGAACATTATTGTAATTCATTAAAGGCTCTCCCATTCCCATAAATACAATGTTAGAAAGCGGTCGATTATGATATAGTCTACTTTCATTATCAATTGCTACCACTTGGTCATAAATCTCATCTGGATTTAGGTTTCGCATTCTTTTTAATCTTGCAGTAGCGCAAAAACGGCAATCTAAACTACATCCTACTTGTGATGAAACACAAGCCGTAGTCCTTGTAGGAGTTGGTATTAAAACAGATTCAACTACTAATCCATCGTGTAGTCTTACCGCATTCTTAATAGTACCATCGGTACTTCGCTGCATTTGATCTACTCGTATATGATTGATTACAAAGTGATCTTCTAAAATCTGTCTAGTTGATTTAGAAATATTGGTCATCTCCTCGAAACTGTGAGCTCCTTTATTCCATAACCATTCATATACTTGATTCCCTCTAAACGCTTTGTCTCCATTGTCCACAAAAAACTGACGCAATTGTTCTTTGGTAAGCGCTCTTATATCTTTTTTTTTCGGTTTCATTTCGTTACAAAAGTATGTAAAAGATAGGTGTATACCGAAAGTGATATAAACAATTTAAAAAGTATGGTTGATATGTAGTAATTTAGAATTTTACTGTTCGAAAATCCTCTCGATTATCTTTACGGGATGTTTTAACACGTTTCCATTGATGTACTCCGCCACCACCACGATATTTAACATTAAGCACATCCAAATCATCTTCATCTATCCAGATCTGACAATCTGATACTTTACCCGTTTTGATATCAGTAAAGAAACCGCTGGTATACTTAAGTTCATTTTTAAGTTTTAAATTTTTCAGAATTACTAATCCTTCAACGGGCTGATTTTTATCATCTCCCTGACATTCATAGCATACTGCATCTCTTTCTGATTGACGAAGCATTCTCTGGATAGATCCAAAAACTTTATTCTCGATCATATAAAGTTGTACAACATTAATTGCTACCCCAGTTTTTTTATCATAAGCTTTCCACTCTCCCAAAATCGGGTTTGCATCAAAAGAACCCAGTAAATCCTCTTTGAGCTGAGAATCAATTGGATTTTCTCCCAACCAAATTTTAAACAGCGCCTTTTTAAACTCTAAGCAATCTCTTACCGCTCCTAATCGCTCTTTATTTTTATAGAGGGTTAACTTTTTATCCTTAGTATAGACAATCTTAAAGATCTCGTACTTGTTTATTTCTTTTGGAAGTAGCTTGATAAAATCTCTAATCTGATCTTCCATCAAATAACTGTTACCATCTGTAGCTCTTTCTAAACCATTTCTAATAATTTCTTTTAACTCATCATTAGAAATGTCAGCTATAGTTTTAATGGTAAGTGCCATAATTTCATCTTTATTAGCTACCATTAGTCCATCATCAACACCATCCACTTCAAAATCTAAATATAATCCAATGGTATATAATTTTTCTCTTTCTCCAGCACCATTAAGCATTAACTCATGATTTTCGAATACATCGATATCATTATAATGAAGGTTACCAACTTTAGTTTGAGAAAACGAGAATAAGGTTACGAAAAGAAATATAGTGTGTAATATTCTGCTCATAGGTTAACGTTTTTTGATTTAGGGTGTTTGCAAGAAACGATTAATTTTTTAAAAAAGAAGAATCTACTATTAGCTCCTTTTCTATTTTTCGACAAACAACCGAATTATTCGATATCTAACTACTTTTGCATTACGGTTATACCGTAATTTTTGTCAAAAGCGCCGCAAAATAGTTATTTTTTACGAAATAAACATTATAACCCATTAATTTTAAGATTTATACAACATCTACTTGAATACATACTTTAATTTAGAATTTAAAAAGAAGTATATTATTTTGGATATATTCTAAAAAAACCTCTGCTTTATCAATATGTAAAGCAGAGGTTTTTTTCTTACTAATTTAATGTCTTATGATTAGAGGATCAGCATGGCATCTCCGTAGGAATAAAACTTATATTCTTCCTTCACTGCTTGCTCATAAGCCTCTTTAATAAAATCATGACCTGCAAAAGCAGAAACCATCATTAATAAAGTAGATTTTGGTGTATGAAAATTCGTTATCATACTATTTGCAATACTAAAGTCATATGGAGGAAAAATAAACTTATTCGTCCAACCTCTAAATTCATTTAAAGTTTTATCTGAAGAAACGGAACTCTCTAAAGCTCTCATTACTGTAGTTCCTACAGCACAAATTCTTTGCTTATTAGCTATTCCTTGGTTAATAGTTTCTGTAGCCTTTGCTGTAATGTAAGCTTCTTCGCTATCCATTTTGTGCTTGGACAAATCTTCTACCTCTACAGGGTTAAAAGTTCCTAAACCAACGTGCAAAGTAATTTCTGCAAAATCTACTCCTTTTATTTCCAAACGCTTCATTAGGTGTTTAGAAAAATGTAATCCAGCAGTAGGAGCTGCAACAGCACCTTCATTTTTAGCATAAATTGTTTGATATCTTTCTTCGTCTTCTGGTTCTGCCTCTCTTTTGATATATTTTGGTAGAGGAGTTTCTCCTAAGTCTGTAAGTTTTTGTCTAAACTCGTCATAGGATCCGTCATACAAAAATCGTAGTGTACGTCCTCTAGATGTAGTATTATCAATAACTTCGGCAACTAGACTTTCATCATCTCCAAAGTATAACTTATTCCCTATTCTAATTTTTCGTGCTGGATCAACAAGTACGTCCCATAAGCGAGTTTCAGAATTTAATTCTCTTAATAAAAACACTTCAATTCTCGCACCAGTCTTTTCTTTATTTCCATATAATCTAGCTGGAAATACTTTTGTATTATTTAAAACCATAACATCATTAGGTTCAAAATAATCAATTAGATCTTTAAACTGTTTATGCTCTATGGTTTGATCTTTTCTATTAAGAACCATTAGACGCGCTTCATCCCTATTCTCTGAAGGGTATTCTGCTAATAATTCTTTTGGAAGGTCAAAGTTGAAATGTGATAACTTCATTAGTGTTTCTTTTTTAGGAGCAGCAAATATACAATCTGGATATAGGGGTTGTCAAGTAAATCAACAGATATATTTTTATTTACAGCACTTTAAAATCTAATTTCTTTAAATCATCCCAAAAATCAGGGTAAGACTTAGATACTACATCTGCATCATTAATAAACAATGATACTCTTAGCGCAAGTGGCGCAAAAGCCATAGCCATTCTATGATCATGATAGGTATCTATAGTAATATCAGAGTTAATTAATGTAGAAGCGCTTAACTTTAGAGAATCATCTGTAATTGATACTTCTCCTCCTAATTTTTCAATTTCGATTTTTAATGCTTCTAATCGATCTGTCTCTTTAATCTTTAGTGTATGCAAACCAGTAAGATAGCAAGCTTTTCCTAGACCAAAACAGGTAACAGCGATTGTTTGTGCAATATCAGGAGAATTAGATAAATCCAATTCTAAGATATCCGAACTATCTAAAGAATTGATCTTTTTAAGAGTGATTCTATTCTCTTTAAACGTGGTTTCAACACCTAATCTCTTATATATTTTGGACAAAGAGGCATCTCCTTGATAACTATCTTGTTTATAACTTCCTAATGTTACAGTCCCAAAATCCGACAAAGCAACAATACTATAAAAATAAGAAGCTGAGCTCCAATCAGACTCCACTACCACAGTTTTGGGTGATACTATCTTTATAGGTTCTATATGAATTATATTATTCTCAAAACTCCCATTAATCCCAACATCCTTAAGCAAACTTAATGTCATATTTATATAAGGCACAGAGGTTACTTTTCCTTCTAAAGTAATTTCTAATCCATTTGGCAAAGAAGAGGCTATCAGCATTAAAGCAGATATATATTGGCTGCTTACATTTGCAGCGAGTGAAACTTTATGATTTTCGGGGTTTTTACCAACAATTTTTATAGGAGGATATCCCTCATTTTTAACATAAGAAATATCACATCCTAATTGCGTTAAAGCATCAACCAATATTTTTATTGGTCTTTCTTGCATTCTTTTGCTACCCGTAAGTACCGTAGTCCTTCCATTTTTCACAGCAAAGTATGCTGTTAAAAATCGCATTGCAGTACCCGCATGATGAATATCAATAAGTTCCTCATTACTAGCTAATGCAGCTCTCATTAGTCTAGAATCATCACTATTAGAGATATTATCAATTTCAATTTCTGGATAAAGAGATTGTAAAATCAACAACCTATTGGTTTCACTTTTCGATCCAGTAATTTGTAGGTTGTTATTCTTAATATTCGAAATATGGCTTAATTTCAAATTCATTTTATCGATTTGATTTGTGTTTTCTTAGTTCAAAATAATATCCCTGAATCATTCCGTAGGCAAGTCCACCTACGGCCCTTGATATCAAATATCTTACCCATCTACCATTATTGATTTTGTCGTCCATAAAAGTATCAGAGATAATCCCCCCATACTCCATAACGTGTGTTACAAAACCAAGCAGTATCATCGCTATAAGTCCTAAACGCACTACTGTAATCCAATATCTTTTGGAAGATATAATTGTTTTAAACATTACTTTAATTTCTCATTATTATGATGACGATCGTGATCTCTCTTTGTTTTAATATCCAGCTTTTTATCAAAAGCTTCTTGAAGATCCACTCCAGTTTGATTTGCTAAACATAAAACCACGAACATAACATCTGCTAGTTCCTCTCCTAGATCCTTATTTTTATCACTTTCTTTTTCACTTTGTTCCCCATATCTGCGAGCTATAATCCTAGCCACTTCTCCAACCTCTTCTGTAAGTTGTGCCATATTAGTAAGCTCGTTAAAATAGCGAACTCCATGATTTTTAATCCAATCATCTACTGCTTTCTGAGCATTCTGAATATTCATTTTATATCTTTTTTTAAAAATATTAACTCTTGATTTCTTTGGAAAAGATAATTATCATTCCTTATTCTTTGTATCTATAATGATTGTTACCGGTCCATCATTAATAAGAGACACTTTCATATCAGCTCCAAATTGACCCGTCCCAACGTTTTTTCCTAAATCTTTTTCGAATTGTTTTACAAATTCTTCATACAATGGTATTGCTTTCTCTGGTTTCGCAGCTTTAATAAAACTAGGCCTATTTCCTTTCTTTGTACTTGCATATAGTGTAAATTGACTTACCACTATGGCATTTCCATCTACATCTACAACACTCTGATTCATCATACCTTTATCATCTCCAAAAATTCTTAATCTGCTTATTTTTCCAGACAACCAATTAATATCCTCCTTTGTATCATCATCTTCTATCCCCAATAAAATCAAAAGCCCCGATTTTATTTCAGAAATTATCTCTTGATTTACGGTAACAGAAGCTTCTAAAACTCTTTGAATTACTGCTTTCATGACATACAATACTTGAAGAAGATATTAATCTAAAACTTTAAAAATCATTCTTCGTTATAGTTGTTTTTGCGGTAGTGTTCATCTTCACCTTCTAAAATCTGCAGATAACTTTTGTAACGGGACCAAGCAATTTCTCCATTTTCTAATGCTTCTTTTACGGCACACTTAGGTTCATTAATATGAAGACAATTATTAAACTTACATTGTTGTTTAAGTTCAAAAAACTCTGGAAAATAATCTCCGACTTCTTCTTTTTCCATATCTACAATCCCAAATCCCTTGATACCAGGTGTGTCGATAATTTTGGCATCGAAACCAAGATCATACATCTCAGCAAAAGTGGTGGTATGTTGACCTTGTTGATGTTGATCACTAATTTCAGCTGTTTTTAGAGACAAATTAGGTTCTATAAGATTAACTAATGTAGATTTACCAACACCACTATGACCTGAAAACATACTCGTATTTCCTTTCATTAGCTCTTTAACCTTATCGACATTCTTGCCAGTTTTTGCAGAAATCCCAATACATTCATACCCTATATCCCTATATAAGGCAGCGAGATATTTTATCTCTAAAAGTTCATCTTCGCTATAAGTATCTATTTTATTAAACAGTAAAACAGCTTTGATATCGTATGCTTCTGCAGTAACTAAAAATCGATCGATAAACGCGGTAAATGTTGGAGGATTATTAAGAGTAACCAATAAAAAAACCACATCAATGTTTGAGGCAATGATGTGGGTTTGTTTAGATAAGTTCACCGACTTCCTGATAATATAATTTCGGCGTTCTCTAATATTCTCAATAACACCAGTCTCTTTGTCATTTTTAGTTTCCAACTTAAAATCCACTACATCTCCAACAGAAACTGGGTTGGTACTTTTAATACCTTTGATCCTAAATTTACCCTTTATACGACATTCGTACACAGCACCTTCTTCCGATTTAACGGTATACCAACTTCCGGTAGATTTATATACAGTTCCTGTCATAAACGCAAAGATGCAAATAAATCTCTATTCCAAAGAGCTAATATTCATATTTAAGACTTCGCTACCTTTTTTTGATGATTGATTGACTCTTGGTGAATAGCTTTGTAAATTCTTAAAATAAATTCTTCGCTTAATCCTTTTTCTTCTCCTTCAAGAATCATTTTTCCTAAAATTTCATTCCAACGCTTGGATTGCAGTATAGCTACATTTTGCTTTGCTTTTGCTTTTCCTATTTCATCAGAAATTTTCATTCTCTTAGATAGCACATCTAATAGCTGATTGTCCGCTACATCAATTTTTGCTCTTAACTCACTTAATGTTTTCTGGTAAGACTCGTCTACGCCTACTTCTTTACGAATTTTTAAATCTTTCATATGCTGAATTAAAGTATCTGGTGTAATCTGTTGAGCGGCATCACTCCAAGCATTGTCCGGATCATAGTGAGTTTCTACAATTAATCCGTCAAAATTAAGATCTAGTGCTGTTTGAGAAAGATCGAAAATCAGATCTCTTCTTCCCGCTATATGAGAAGGGTCTAAAATTAATGGAAGATCGGGAAAACGATTTTGAAGATCAATAGGAATCTGCCATTCAGGTATATTTCTATACTTAGTTTTTTCATAAGTAGAAAAGCCTCTGTGAATTACTCCTAAATTTTTCACATCTGCAGTATAGAAACGCTCCACTGCTCCTAACCATAGTGAAAGATCTGGATTGATAGGATTTTTGATCAATACAGGATTATCAATTCCTTTACAAGCATCTGCAATATCCTGAACAATAAAAGGTGACACTGTACTTCTTGCTCCTATCCAAAGAACATCTACTCCATGCTCTAATGCTAATTCTACATGATGTGGGTTTGCCACTTCGGTAGCAATCTTCATTCCTGTTTCTTCTTTAGCACGTTGTAGCCATTTCAATCCTAAAGCACCAACTCCTTCAAAATTTCCTGGTCTTGTACGAGGTTTCCAGATTCCCGCTCTAAGTACAGTTGCGTCAGAATCTTTAAGTTGATGTGCGATTTTCACTACTTGCTCTTCAGTTTCAGCACTACAAGGGCCTCCAATCACCAAAGGATGATCCAAATTATATGCATCTAACCAGTTTCTAAGTTCTTTCTTATTCTCCATTTCTATTTTTTATACTGTTTTAATTTTACGTTTTTCGTGGGTTATAGTTGTTAAGATATTCCTTTTAGAATAGCTTTTATATGATTTGTATCTTCCATTTCCTTATATATTTCAACAAAATTATCCTCTTCCATTAATTCTTTAAACTGCGTCAGATTTGCAATATATTCTGTTAATGTTTCTATGACATTTTCTTTATTATGTCTGAAAATTGGGGTCCACATTTCTGGTGAACTTTTTGCTAAACGAACTGTAGAGGCAAAACCACTACCTGCCATGTCAAATATGTCTCTCTCGTTTTTTTCCTTTTCAATTACCGTCTTTCCTAGCATAAACGAACTAATATGGGATAAATGCGAAACATACGCTATATGTTTATCATGCGAAGCAGGATCCATATATCGAATTCTCATTCCTAATCTGTTAAAAATCTCCATGCCACGTTCTTGCAATTTAAAGGCTGTTTTTTCCACCTCACAAATGATATTTGTTTTTCCTCTATAAAGGTTTGCTATCGCTGCTTGCGGTCCTGAAAACTCAGTCCCTGCAATGGGGTGTGCTGCTAAATAATTTCTTCTTTTTGGATGATCTTCTACCGAAGTACATAACTTCTTTTTGGTAGAACCTACATCAAAAACGAGACATTCATCATTAATTTTATCTAAAATTTTTGGTAATAACTTCACCGTAACATCTACAGGAACAGACACAATTACCACATCAGCTTTATCTAATTCTTCAAAAGTTGATTTTTCATCAATGATTCCTAGAGAAATTGCTTTGTCCAAATGTTGCTCATTTTTATCAATACCATAGAGTTTAGCTTCATTAAAAGCTGCTCTAATGTCGATAGCAAATGATCCTCCTATTAACCCTATTCCAATTACAAATACCCTCATTCTATATACAAATTACGATTTTTGATGTACGATATTATTATTCGCAAATTGTGTTTGTTTTTTCTCAAGTCGTTCGATTGCTTCTTTTATATTTTCTTTATTAACGCATAACGAAAAACGAATATATCCTTTACCATTACTCCCAAAAATATCTCCAGGAGTTATAAACACACTGTTTTCATACAATATATGATCAATAAATTCTACTGCATCGATTCCTTCTGGCAATTTCGCCCACACAAACATTCCGGTTGCTGTTTTATCAAATGAACAACCTAATAATGAAGCTAGTTCCCATATCAATTTTCGTCTTTCTTTATAGATAGCATTTATCTCATGATACCAATCGTTGGATAGTTTTAGTGCGGCAATAGCTCCTTTTTGAATACCTAAAAACATACCACTATCCATATTGCTTTTTACTTTAAGGATTGCTTCAATTTTATCCTGACTTCCAGTTACTACTCCTACTCGCCATCCAGCCATATTAAAGGTTTTACTTAGAGAATTTAACTCTAGTGCTACATCTTTCGCACCTTCTACAGATAAAATGCTAGTCGGATTATCATTTAATATAAAGCTGTACGGATTATCGTTTACCAATAGTATATGATGCTTTTTTGCAAAAGCAATTAATTTTTTAAGAGTCTCTACACTACCCGAAGCTCCTGTTGGCATATGAGGATAATTAATCCACATAATCTTAACTCCGCTAAGATCCTTTTTTGATAACAACTCTAAATCTGGTTCCCATTTATTATCTTCTTTTAGATCATAAAATAGTGGTTCTGCACCCACCAAATTTGTAACAGATGTATATGTAGGGTATCCAGGATTAGGCACCAACACCTGATCACCTTCATTAAGATAAGCTAATGAAATATGCATAATTCCTTCTTTAGAACCCATTAAAGGTAAAATCTCATTTTCAGGATTTAATGCTACTCCATAGTTAGTATTATAAAAGTTGGCAAAAGCCTTTCTAAGTTCTGGGACACCTTGATAACTCTGATATTTATGTGCACCATCTTGTAACACTGTTGTCTGTATAGCTTCTACAACTTCTTTTGGAGGGTCCAAATCAGGACTTCCGATAGCCATATTTAAAATCGGCTTTCCCGAAGTTGCTAGTGCCCTAACTTCACGTAACTTTTTAGAAAAATAATATTCCTCTATTGTTTCTAACCGTTTTGCTGTTTGAATACTCATCCGTTCTGATTTTTATATTCTCCTAGTATTTTTAATTCCAAAGCCATAATTTTTAGTATTGAAATAGCTTTTTGGTACTCTTCATATTTATCAAAAGTCACATCCACAAAAAAGGAATACTTCCATGGCATATCAATCACTGGTAATGACTGAATTTTAGTTAGATTCAGTCTGCAATCACTCATAACGTTAAGTACAGTAGCCAAACTACCTCTTTTATGATCTGTAAGAAATTTTAATGATGCTTTATTGATTTCCTTGCTATCTAAGCCAGAGTTTTCATCTGTATTGAGAATAAAAAACCTGGTACTATTTGTTTTTATAGTTTGAATATTTTTTGCTAAAATTTCCAAATCATAAATTTTAGCTGCTGTTTCTCCTGCAACTGCCGCTATACCTTTTAATTTTTTCTCTTGAATTCTTTTGGCCACATCTGCAGTATCCGCATCTTCTACCAACTTAATATGAGAGTACTTACGAAAAAAATCTTTACACTGTAGCAAAGCCATAGGATGAGAATATACTTCTTTAATATCAGAAATTTCCTGATTTTCCAATGCCATTAAACAATGATGAATTGGCTGAAAATATTCTCCACAAATGGTTAAATCATGTTCATCAATGTAGGCATAATTAGGAATAATTGATCCCGCGATAGAGTTTTCGATCGCCATCACTGCATCGGTACTTTTCTTATTTTCTAAGCTGTGCACTAACTCCTGAAATGACATGCATTCGTGAACATCAATCTCATTACCAAAGTATGCCTGTGCCACTCCATGGTGATACGATCCTTTTATTCCTTGTATGGCAACTCTCTTACTCAAACGTTTTAAATTTTATGTTCAAAAAAAAATCCCGATTCTACATCGGGATTCTAATTTATAAATTTGACTTATTTATTTACATAGCGATCCCGAACTTCCTTTAAAATAAAAGAAGAAAAAATAAAATCGGTTCCAAGTAAATAAGTTGTTCATTTCTATTTTAATTACGTTGCTAAAGTAGCTAAAACAATTACTATACAAAATAAATTTTAGTTTTTTTCATCAATCCACAGGTATTATCATTAATTATTGATTTTTTACCTGTAATTACTATTAAATTTTAAACAAACTAACCTTTATTATAAGAATTTTCTAAGTTTTAAAACACTAACAAACGTTAGTAATTATATTACTCCCAGCTCTTTACCTACTTTGGTAAATGCTTTAACGGCTTTTTCTAGATGTTCTCTATCATGTCCAGCTGATAATTGAACTCTAATACGTGCTTTTTCTTTAGGAACAACAGGATAGAAAAATCCAATCACATAGATTCCTTCATCAAGTAATTTTGCTGCAAATTCCTGAGCTAATGTTGCCTCGTATAACATTACTGGTACTATTGGGTGATCTCCAGGAACAATATCAAACCCTGCGGCAGTCATTTCAGATCTAAAATACTTGGTATTTTCTTCTAGTTTATCTCTTAAGGCCGTAGAGGAACTCAATAGATCTAATACTTTTATAGATGCTCCAACAATAGAAGGCGCCACGGTATTAGAAAATAGGTAAGGTCTTGATCGTTGACGTAACATGTCTACAATTTCTTTTCTGGCCGCTGTAAAACCTCCTGATGCTCCTCCAAGAGCTTTACCATAAGTTCCTGTAATAATATCTACACGTCCCATTACATTTCGATATTCATGGGTTCCACGTCCAGTTTTCCCAAGAAAACCAGTAGAATGACATTCATCAATCATTACCATAGCGTTATACGCATCCGCTAAATCACAAATTTTATCTAACTGTGCAATGGTTCCATCCATTGAAAATGAACCATCAGTAACAATTAATATTCTTCTAGATCCTTCTGCAGCTTTTAATTGTTTTTCGAGATCTACCATATTATTATGTTCGTATCTAAATCGCTTTGCTTTGCACAAACGAATTCCATCAATAATAGAAGCATGATTTAGAGAGTCTGAAATAATTGCATCTTCTGCTGTAAGGATTGGTTCAAAAACTCCTCCGTTTGCATCGAATGCTGCTGCATATAAAATACAGTCTTCCATTCCTAAAAACTCCGCAGTTTTACGTTCTAATTCTTTATGTATATCTTGAGTTCCGCAGATAAAGCGAACAGAAGACAATCCATAACCGTGAGAATCTATAGCATCTTTACCAGCTTGAATAACATCTGGATGTGAAGAAAGTCCAAGATAGTTATTCGCGCAAAAATTCAAAACATCTTTGGTATTCGTTGTATCGATCTCGGCACCTTGTGGTGTTGTGATTATTCTTTCTGACTTATACAAACCAGCTGATTTGATATCATCTAATTCCTTCTGTAAGTCATCTTTTATATTTGAAAACATGTATATATTGTTATTGTATTATATTTATTATTTTGATTTTTTAGCAACAGTAATTTCTAAAACATTAGTATTTCTTTATTTCTTGAATCTTGTTTGTACTTCTGTTGTAATTTTTGGATCATAATCTCAGTAATACTCTTAAGATCATAATTAGCTTGCCATCCCCAATCTTTTCTTGCAGCTGTATCTTCTATAGATTTTGGCCATCTTGCTGCAATTTCTTGTCTAAAATCGGGTTCATAGGTAACCTTAAAATCGGGATATAATTTACGAATTTCGGCGGTAATTTCTTCTGGAGAAAAACTTACTCCCGCAATATTATAAGAAGTTCTAACGGTAATATTTTCTTTTGGAGCATCCATTAATTCTAAAGTAGCTCTTATTGCATCCTCCATAAATATCATGGGAAGGGTTGCATCTTCTTTCAGAAAACAACTAAAGCCTTCTTCTTTTACAGCTTTATGATAGATATCAACTGCATAATCAGTCGTTCCTCCTCCAGGCAATGATTGGTATCCTATTACTCCGGGATATCTAATTGATCTAACATCTAATCCATATTTAAGAAAGTAATATTGAGCCCAATTTTCTCCTGAAGCCTTGCTCATTCCATATACAGTAGCTGGATTAAGATATGCGTCGTTTGGAGTATTTATTAGTGGAGCGCCTTCTCCAAAAACAGCAATAGAACTGGGGAAAAATACTTTTTCTATTTGATTCTTTCTGGATACTTCAAGAACATTAAAAAGTGTTTTCATATTTATATCCCAGGTAGCTAATGGATTTTCTTCTCCTTTGGCCGATAAAATTGCAGCCAAATGATATATCTGAGTAATCTTATATCGTTCTACTACCTCTTGGATTCTTTGTTGATTCGTTGCATCTATTACTTCGAAAATTCCTTTATAAGATTCCCTTTGCTCAAGATCAGAAGCAATTACATTTTCTATGGTATATTTTTTCTGAAGCTCTTTGGTTAATACGGAACCAAGCTGACCATTTGCACCAATTACTAAAACTTTTGTATCCATTTTCCTTTTAATTTTTTTAACACTTTACAGTGTTATTTACTTACTAAAATAAGAATAACAATGTTTATATTTGGTTTAATAAACAAACTAAGTAATTATTACTGAAAAATAACATAAAATTAGTTTTATTTACTTTTAACAATATAATAACAATAAATTTAAAGTAATTTTTAATTAACATTTATGGATCAATTAGACCAAACTGATTTAACAATTCTTAGAATTCTTCAAAAAGACTCTAAAAAGACAGCTAAAGAAATAGCCTCTATTCTAAATTTAACTCCTTCTCCTGTTTATGAACGAGTACGTAGGTTAGAAAAACAAGGGTTTATAAAAAAGTACGTAGCAATTTTGGATAAAAAATTGATTGACAGATCAATCACCACCATTTGTCAAGTATCTATGCGCTATCATAATGAGGCATTTATTGAAAAATTTGAAGAGCAAATTCAGAATTTAGATGAAGTACAAGAATGTTATCATATGGCTGGGCAAGTCGATTTCGTATTAAAAATCCATACCAAAAGTCTTGAAGAGTATCATGATTTTGTAAAGTCTAAACTATCTAAAATAGAGAACATTGGTATTCTAAACAGTACATTTGTCCTAAAGGAAATTAAACATTCTTCAGAATTTTATATTTAATCAAATTGATTCGAAAAGTACTCTTTAAGCCAGATTGCTGTTTTTTTCATTTTTCGGTTGAGTGTAGTTTTATCCATACCTACGATTCCAAATTTAGGAATATAACCTTCTGCCCATTCAAAATTATCGACAAGTGTCCATAACAAAATTCCTTTCAAATTAATCTTCTTGGCTATAACGTTTTCCATTCCTTTAATAATCTTCTTATAGTAGGCAATCCTTTTAGAATCATCTTCTTCATCAGATAAAGCTATTCCGCACTCTGATAACCATAAGGGTTTTTCTGGATCGTATTTAGAAAACCGTTCTAAAAAAAATTCTGCTCCTTCTGAATATGTTTCCCACCCCATTACTGAAACAGGCACTTTTCTTTTTTTTGGACTTACCAAAACACAGCCTAAATAAGGAATATACCATGCACTTTTTACTACTTCTCTAGCGTATGTTTGAATACCCCAGAAATCAAAATCCACTTTCATGATTTCCATATCTCCTTCTTGTATGAATTTTTCAATGTTAGTTACAAGTGGTAATTCATTTTTAGGGTATCCTAATCCAATATAAGGTTCTATGCATAAACGATTCATTAATGCATCTATTCTAAGTGCGGCTTTTTGATCTCTTTTTTGATCTGTATAAGCCTCAATTTTAGTACAACTTACGGCGGTACCCACAAGCAAATTATTGTCTGTTTTTAAAATATAAAATCCTTTAGCTTGTGCTAATAAAATATGATGAATACTTGCACTGAAATTTTTAATTCCTCGTTTTCCTGGAGCGTGTATGCCTAGGAAATATCCGGCTCCAATACAAACAATAGCTTCATTTACAAGAATCCAATTTTTAACACGATCTGAGAAATGATCCTTGAGAACACGAACATAATTTTCATAATCTGCGATTACCTCCCTATTTCGCCATCCACCTTTGTCTTGTAATTTTTGAGGTAGATCCCAATGATATGTAGTGATCCAAGGCTCTATTCCAACCTTAAGACAATAATCTATTACCTTATTATAAAATGCGATTCCTTTCTCGTTAATAGCTCCAGTTCCATCAGGAATTATTCTTGACCAAGAGATAGAAAAGCGAAATATCTTTAACCCTATATCGACACATACATCAATATCTTCTGCAAAACGTTCGTAAAAATTGGTAGCAATCTGATTATTGGATTTATCCTTTATTTTTCTGGAATTCTTGGTAAATGTATCCCAAATAGAAGGTCCCTTTCCATCTTTATCAAAAGCTCCTTCAGTTTGAGCTGCAGCAGTAGTGACTCCCCAAATAATATGATTCTTAGAGCCCATTAATGGAATAAAATACTATGTAAGAAAAAATGGTAAATAATTAGTGCTTGAATAAACCCCGTTTAAAAAAAGGAAATAATACAACAAAAAATACTTGCTGAATATTACATACTATTTTGTCAAATAATCTAAGTACAAACCTTACTATTTTACTCGATAACATACTGAAAATCTTTTACATATAAATTTAACAAAATATAACCCAGAGAAGTTTATCTAAACATTATCAAAAGGTTATGATCTGATTTTTTATTTTTTTATTTGATTTACATACAATAAATAAGGTTTTATGTACTTTTGAATATAAAGGGAAGTTATGTCTATTTCAGTTTCAAAAATTTCTAAAGTATATAATGAGCAAAATGCTTTGAAAGAAATTTCTTTTGAAGTAAAACAAGGAGAAATTGTTGGCTTTTTAGGTCCGAATGGTGCTGGAAAATCCACAATGATGAAAATTTTGACTACTTATTTAGATCCTAGCTCCGGAAAAGCACAAGTAAATGGATTTGACATACATTCAGAATCCATGGATGTACAAAGGAATGTAGGCTATCTTCCAGAACACAATCCTTTGTATTTAGACATGTATGTTAGAGAGTATTTGGCATTTAATGCTCAGGTATATAAAGTTACTAAATCCCGAATTGAAGAAGTAATACAACAAACTGGTTTACTACCAGAATCCAATAAAAAAATTAGTCAATTATCTAAAGGATATCGCCAACGCGTAGGATTGGCTTGTGCATTACTTCATGATCCCAAAGTATTAATTCTTGATGAGCCAACCACTGGACTTGATCCAAATCAGTTGGTAGAAATCAGAGAACTTATCAAAACGGTAGGCAAAGAAAAAACAGTTTTTCTTTCTACACATATTATGCAGGAAGTAGAAGCCATGTGTGATCGTGTTATCATTATCAACAAAGGTGAAATAGTAGCTGATAAAGACTTAAATGAAATGATGGATCAAACTGATCAGATCATTGAAGTTGAATTTGATTACCGAGTAGAAGAAGCCTTTTTATCCAAATTTGATTATATCAAACAGGTTAAAAATGTCCATGGCTTTGTATACTTACTCACATTTGATACTACAATAGATATGAGACCAGCAGTTTTTGATTTTGCGCATGATAATCAACTAAAAATCCTGCAGCTTTCGAGAAAAAATAAAAACCTAGAGAGTTTATTTAGAGAGCTAACGAATTAAACCTTACTATTTTTTACCCAGTCGCATTTTCAAAATCATAAAGCACTTCTTTTAGTTTTGCTACTGATATTGGTTTTACAATATACTCACTAACACTTTCGTAAGATTTAGCACGTAATACATCCTCTGGATCTACAGAAGATGAAACTACATAAATAAGAATTTTTTTATTACAAGGAATCTTTATAAACTCTTCTAAAAATTGCCAACCATCTAAAATTGGCATATTTAAATCTAACAATATGATATCCGGTAATTGTTCTTTGGCAGAAATGATTGCTTTTAGATTATCTAAAGCTTCTTGACCGTTTTTAAAGACCAAGATTCCTTCACAAAAGTCGATGAGTTGCATCACCTTCTTAATTCCAAAAACAAAAATTGGATCATCATCTATAACACAGGCAATATCTATTTTACTCATATCTCATATAAATTTTAAAGGTTGTTCCTCTATCCACTTCGCTACTAACTTCTATTTTACCACCAATAGCTTCTACTTGGTTCTTTGTTATAAATAATCCTATCCCTCGAGCATTTTTAATTTCGGTGTGAAAGGTTTTATACATTCCGAATAATTTAGATCGATGCTTTCTTAGGTCTATACCTAATCCATTATCTTCAATTGATAACACCATATATTTATCTTCTTTTACAGCACTTAATGTAAGGTAACTTTCCCGCTCTAATGATCTATACTTAATACCATTAGTTATAAAGTTAAGTAATATACTATCTAAGTAAGCTGGTACTGCCATCACTCTTACATTATCATTTACTTGGTTATTTATGGCTACTTCAGATTCTATTGCGATTGCAGAAACGCCTCGTATAACTTCATCTATCGCTTCTTTGAGATCAATTGGAACCAAACTTTTATCTAAGGAAGTATTAATCAATACGACCTCATTTAGATGCGCAATAGTATCTGAAAGATTTAAAGAAGCAGTTTTAAATAGCCTAATAATTTCATTATCTCTAATCTCTGGATTTTCCTGTAAGAATAAATCCAATAACATCTCAAAATTTCCAGAATGAGACTTCAGATTATGTGAAACGATATGTGCAAAATTTTTCAATCTTCGATTTTGATCTTCTGCTACTCTTAACAAGGATTTTAGCTCTTCTTCTTTTTTAATTCTGGTAATATCTGAAACGTGTATGATAATACCTCCTATTTCATTTTCATCAGAGTACCAAGGTCGCAATTCCCAAGATAACCAGACAAAATCTCCCTTTTTTCTATGTATTTTTTCCTCATAATTTTTAATTACCATACCCTTTAAACATTTAGCAATATTCATTTTTCTGATCTTGCTAACCTTTGAAAAGATATTGTAATAAGATTTTCCTATGATATCCTCTCCTTCTATATCATAAATCTGAAACCATTTTTGCGATGCGGCCAAATAGTTCATTTTTTTATCAAACATCGCTATGGCACTTGGAGCTTGCTCTATAAAAAGTCTATTTCTTTCGAAGTCTTGCTTTTTCCTTGTAATATCTTGATGGGATCCGAAAACCCACTCTGGTTTTCTTTTTTCATGCCAGCTAACTACTTTACCCTTAGTCAATATCCAAACATACCCCCCATTTTTGTGTTTCATCCTTACCTCACATTCGTATATAGGAGTATTTCCTTTGAAATATTCTTCCAGACATGTATTTGACTTTTGGATATCATCAGGGTGCGTGTATTTAACCCAAGTATCTATAGAAATCGGTCCAATTTCATCTAAGGTATAACCAATAATTTCTGCCCATCTTTCATTAAAAATAGTTTCTCCGGTTTCGGGATTCCACTGCCAAGTACCAAGATCCGTCCCATCGATAATATGCTCAAATATAGCCGATTGTATCCTTAGTTCTTCTTCTTTTTTCTTGATCTCCGTAATATCAGTATGAGCACCAAGCATCCATTCTGGGTTACCTTCTTCATCCCAGCTTACTACTTTCCCTCTGTCTAAAACCCAGATCCATTCTCCATTTTTGTGTTTCATTTTAAATTCACACTCATAATAAGGAGTCCTTTTTTCAAAATGTTCTTTAAGAAGTTCATTCGATCGATCTTGATCTTCCTTGGTTGAGTGTGCTAACCAGGTTCCTAAAGAGATTGGTTCCAGCTCTTCTAAAGTATACCCTATCATCTCTGCCCAGCGTTCATTTAGGATGGTTTCACCAGTTTTAACATTCCATTTCCACGTTCCTAATCCAGTTCCATCAATAATGTGCTCAAAAAAAGCGGACTGTAACCTTAACTCTTCTTCTTTTTCTTTGATATTAGTAATATCGGTATGAGCACCAAGCATTTTAACAGGTTTCCCTTGATCATCTCTGAGCATTACACCTCTACAACGCACCCATACGGTGTGTCCTAGTTTATGTTTAAATCTAACTATTTGATCATATGGAACTGAGGGATCCTCTGCGTGCGCAGTAAAATTGGCATATACATTTTTTAAATCTTCTTTAAAGACGATTTCTTGCCAAGCATCTGTTTTATGAGGTTTGGTCGCCGGATCATACCCAAAAAGCGTCCAGTATCTTGGATTCATCCATACATTGTCAGGATCCAATAGATCCCAAAACCATATCCCATCTAAGGCTGCTTCTTGTATAAAATCAAAAATATAACTATCAGTTTTGATTAAGCCATATAGTTCTTCCTTTAGGTAGTGATCTCTATTCGAATCTTGCGCTATATCCTTTACTCTCGTCAATTTCATGGTCATGTTCATTTTTATTTTTACAAACGAATGGGGAATTGTGCAAACGTTGAATATCACTTAAATTTACTGAATATTCCCTAAATAATTTGCTAATTTTTGCAACATATTTCTTAAAAAAGTCCATTTTTAAAAAAAGACAATCTGAATTTAGAATTGCTTTCCTTTCTTAAGGTAAATCTCAAATGTAGTTCCCTCATCTACTTTACTTTTAACCTTAATTTTTCCACCAAGTGCTTCAACCTGATTTTTTGTAATAAATAGTCCAATACCTCTTGCATCTTGATTATCATGAAAAGTTTTATACATTCCAAACAACTTAGAACCATACTTTTTTAGATCTATTCCTAGTCCGTTATCTTCTATAAGCATGACGATAAAACCATCTTGAATCCTAGCTCCTATATTAATATAACTATCACGATTTTTAGATCTATATCTAATCCCATTAGTTACAAAATTTAAAATAATACTATCTAGGTAGGCAGGAATAGCTTGCACCCATAACTCCTCGGATATATTATTATTGATAGTAACTTCAGCGTCCTTTGAGATTACTGATATTGTTTTCACTACTTCATCTACGGATTTTTTAAGATTACTGGAGGTCAAATTTTCGCCAATAGAATTATTAATTTGTACTACCTCGTTTAAATGTTTTATGGTGTCTGATAGTCGAGTAGAAGCGGTTTTAAATAGTTGTATCACCTCCGATTTTTCAGCTTCGGGATTTTCTTTGGTATAAATATCAAGTAACATCTCGAAGTTACCTGATTGAGATTTTAAATTATGAGATACGATGTAAGCAAAATTTCTTAACCTTTCATTTTGTTCTTCCGTTAGTTCTAAAATGGATTTGAGCTCGTCTTCAACCTTTTTTATATCGCTAATATCTGTAGCAACTCCTAAGTAACCTATCGTTTTATCCCTTTCTTTGATTGCAGTGACTGTAAGCTGCACAGGAAATCTTCTTCCATCCTTCCGAATATATGTCCACTCCTTGGTGTAATGCTTTTTTTTATTTGTTAATTCAATAAAAACATCAAAACCTTTTACTTCTTTATGTAACTCATGCGACAATTTCCGCCCGGCCAATTCTACTTCTTCCTGATCATGAATAATAACTGAACTTTGCTTATATAACATTTCCTCGCGATCATATCCTAAAAGATTTTCAGCTCCTTTATTAAATGTCGTTATGATTCCTGAAACATCGGTCCCTATTATTCCAACTCTACTGCTCGATTCCAAAATACCTTTTAACTTAGCTAAAGTATCTTCTAATCTCTTTTGATTATATACACTCTGAGTGGTATCGGTTATTTGAGAAATAAAATATAATGGTGTCTCTTTTTTATCTCTTACTAATGAAACCGAAAGCAATCCGTGTACTTCTCTACCATTCTTATGAAAATATCTCTTTTCCAAATGGTAAAAGGATATTTCACCATTTAGTAGCTTATTCAATAATCCTAAGTCTTTATTTAAATCTTCAGGATGAGTTATATCTTGGAATGTCATGTTAGTTAATTCTTCCCTTCGATATCCTATCATATTGCAAACAGCGTCATTTACTTCTATCCATCTTCCATCTAGACCAATAATAGCCATTCCTGTCGCTGCACTTTCGAAATTTCCTCTAAAAGCTTGTTCACTTATTTTTAATTTCTCTTCAGCTAATTTTCTATCTGTAACATCGTGCATAGCAACCACAGCTCCTCTAACCTCGCCATTAACACCAATCAATTGAGAACCGTTGGTTACAACATGTCTTTGTTTGCTAGATGTCGATGTAATCACTATTTCATCATCCATTACCTGATTGCCTCTTAATGCTTTTATAAGAGGAATCTCTTCTTCTTTTAAAGGTGTAATCCCATCAGGTTTTCGTAGACCATAATATTCTGATAGATCCGAAGGAGAAATTGGTTTAGCTTGCAATCCATGCCATTTTTTAGCCGTTTTATTAAATAAGGTTAATAGACCTTTATCATCACAGGATACAACACCTACATCAATACTATCTAAAATTGCTTCTAAAAAAACTTTTCGTTCTTCGCTAAGCTCTTCCGCTTTTTTTAATTTGGATATATCTGAGGTATGTTTTAACAAACCTCCTATCTGTCCTTGTTTATTGTACCATGGCCGCAATTCCCAAGAAATCCATTGATTACAACCTTCACTTCTCTCTAAACAATCTTCGTCTTTTCTGATCGTTTCCCCATTTAAGCATTTATTATAAATACTTTCCCATTTTTCTTTCATCTCTGGAAAAACTTCGTATTGAGATTTTCCTATAATATCTTGTCCAACTATATTATAATCTTCAAACCACCTGCTAGATGCTGCAAGATATCTCATATTGGTGTCAAACATGGCTATTGCACTTGGTGCTTGACTTACAAATAATCTATTCTTTTCTAAAGCTTTTTTGTTCTCAGTGATATCAACTTGAGTTCCTACTAATAATTCAGGATTACCTTCTTCATCCCAACTAACTATTTTTCCTTTTATCAATGCCCAAATCCAATCTCCATTCTTATGTTTTAACCTTGTTTCGCACTCATAGTAGGGTATCAACTTTTCATAATGTTGTTGCAATACCTTTGTCGATTTTATATGATCAGAAGGATGCATCAAATCTACCCAGGTGTTTAAAGAAACTGGTTGTAATTCTGAGAGTGAATATCCCATGGTATTAGCCCATCTCTCATCAAAAACTACCTTTCCCGTTCGTAAATTCCATTCCCAAGAACCTGAATTAGTACTCTCAATAGTATCTCTATACTTTTCAACTTGCTGCTGTAATTCGTATTCTGTATTTACTAATTTAGTAACATCTGCATATACCCCGATCATCCATAAAGGCTCACCATTGATATCCGAAATAGTAATACCTCTACATCTCAACCAAACTATATGTCCTAACTTATGAGTAAACCTAACCACTAGATCATATTGTTTATTTGGTTGATCGAGATGCTCATCCAAACTTTTCAATATCTTTTCTAAATCTTCCTGAATTATTATTTTTTTCCAAAAAGATTTTTCTTTTGGAATTTCGGTGGCAGTATATCCAAGAATACTCCAAAATTTTTCATCCATCCATTTTTGGTCAGGATCTTTTAAATCCCAAAACCAAACACCATCTAGTATAGTATCTTGAATAAAATCAAAAACTTTTTCGTCTTTCTTTACAATTTCGTAAAGTTCTCTTTGTAAATAATTCTCTCGTAAATGAACGTAATTTCTAAAAGTAGTTTCCTCGCTATAGGCCATACAATTTTGTTAAGATTCAACTGTTTGCTCTGCGGGGTAATTAAATTTACGCAATATTATCAATTTTATAAACCAGTAAAACCATTTATTTTGTATTACAAAACCGTAATACAGTTATGATAAAAAAACGCAATAAAAACAAAGGTAAATACATGATTTACAATTTCTTGAAAAGAAAATAAAGATACATAAAAAAGAAAAAAACAAAGTGAAAATCACAAAATTTAACAAAAATTATTAAAAAAAATTAAAGGGAAAAATCCCTTTTTCAGACAAATTTTAATTAAATATTAGTCTTCCTGTGAAAAATTCTTGCACATCTACCACTGGAGGCCGATTTAAGGAAATGACATCTCCAGTACTTCGAATTTCTCCTATTACTGATTGCTGAGGATTTATAATAATTTTGTTTGTTCCTCTGTGAAAAACATCTATATTTTCTGCAATAAGATCATCTCCTTCAAACCTTCCAGTTCCTGAGAAAAAACCAATTTTTAAATTTACAACGTTTCCTTTTATAAAATATGACCCTATATTATTACCTCTAATTAAAAGGTCAGTGCTATTTAGATCTATAGTGAAGGTTCCGTTTATATTTCCATCATTAACTTCTTCTGACGATAAGGTAAGCCTAGGGTAGTTTAGAACTCCATTAGAGGAAATATCAAATTGAGTAGCACTTCTAATTTCAGTAATATTGGGAGCAGTTACGTAGATTTTAGTTTGATTAAAATCTCTAACAAGACTACAATTATTAGTATTACTCAAAATTAATTGATCTCCTTCTACAATAGCTGAAACTTCATTCAACAGGTTATCACCACTTTCTATAACTACAGAAGTTTGTTCTTCCTGCTTCAAAACCATTTCAACATTTTCATTTACTAAAATTCTAGAAAAATCGGAAACCTCGACTTCTTGTCTCACTATATCTCCTGTTCTCTGAAAACAATCTAAAGCATTTTCGGTATCACAAGAAATAATGAATAACATTGATAATATTATCATTACGTTTTTCATAATCGGTAACCTATAGAAAATTCAACTGCCTCAGCTTTGGCCGCATGAGACCTTACCGTAACAGAACCAAATATATTTTTACTTGCATAATATCTTAACCCAAAACGATTATACAATTGCCCTTCAAAATCATATGGGTAATAAATATAGTATCCCAACTGAGTTAATAAAGATACTTTGTTAATTCTTAATTCGTGACCAATAGATATCCCAACTCTTTTGGAATCTTCCTCTCCTGTAGTTCCATCTTCAAAATCACCAGTAGATCTAAATTCTATAAAACGCTTCAAAGCTTTTGAAAAAAATAATTCAGCTCCAAGCTGGACGCTACTTTTTTTATTTAAACGTTTATCCGCAAAAACAGCAAAGGTATAAAACGGAAATTGACCAGATCCCACCACATCACTTTCATTGATTCCACTCCTAAATATAAAACCCAATCCAAATGGTTCTGATCCCCTTACCTCTCCCTTTTCTTTTTTTATATATTCAGGATATTGCGAATCCAATACATAATTAAAACCTGCATTAAACACTAGTGTGTTCGTACTTTTATTGGGTGCTTTAAAATTCGCATTAGAATAATGAATAACCCCCAATCCCATTTGAAAACCAAGTCCTCCTAAGATGTTTTCTTTTTTTAGATTAAGCATCGCAAAGGTAGAACTCATGAAATGTGATCCATATGCCACATTTCTAAAATTATCATCTTCATCATATGGACTATTCGTATAGGCTAATCCTTGTCCTAATCTAAACATCAAAAGACGTTTAAAAAAATAAAAATTATAATGTAAATAGACCCCAAAGTTTTGACCCAAAAACTCATTATCCATATCTTGATATATGAATGAGAATCCATAATCGGGTGAGTTATATAATCTTTCCCATTCTTTAATACCAAAAGTCTTTCTGTTTACCGAAAGTAGGACTCCTGAAGGATGTCCTGTTATTAAATGAGATATGTCTGGATTATGCTTTAAGATGGTACCATAGAAGTTGTTTACATCAAAACTATAATACTTCTTATCCTCTTGAGATTGCACAGAGTGCACCAACATTATCAATACTATACAAATGCGCTTTATCATTATGGCAAATGTAAGATAGCACTTTTAGGTTTCCAAAATCTTGTTAGTTTTAGAATACGCTTTCTGCTATTTTTTTGATATTGTCTGATTTTCCCATTGAATAATAGTGCAATACAGGTACTCCGTATTCCATTAATTCTTTCGATTGTTGGATTGCGAATTCTATCCCTACTTCACGAACTTGCTTATTAGTCTTACAACTTTCTACAGCACTCACTAACTCATCGGGCATATCTAGCTTAAAAACTTGAGGTAGCAATTGCAGATGTCTTTTCACGGCTACGGGTTTTATCCCTGGTATTATAGGTACATCAATCCCAGCTTCTCTTGCTTTTTCTACAAAAGTAAAATATCTTTTATTATCAAAAAACATTTGGGTTACCACATAATCAGCACCAGCATTAACTTTATCCTTCAATCTTCTTATATCAGCATTCATAGACGGAGCTTCCATATGTTTTTCTGGATATCCGGCAACTCCGATACAAAAATCAGATTGGTTATCACTTTCTATAACTTCATGCAGAAATCGACCATTGTTCATGTTTACAATCTGCTCTACCAATTCATTAGCGTAACAATGACCTCCTTTTGTTGGACTAAAATATTTTTCTTCTTTCATCGCATCACCACGTAATGCCATTACATTATCAATCCCTAAATAATGACAATCCACCAAAAGATATTCTGTTTCCTCTTTTGTAAATCCTCCACATAGTACATGGGGAATTGTATCAACATTATATTTATGTGTAATAGATGCACAAATACCAACTGTTCCTGGACGCATCCTTGTTAATTTTTTATCCAAGAGACCTTCGCGATCAATATAGATAAATTCCTCTCTAGATGTAGTCACATCTATGAATGGAGGATTAAATTCCATTAAGGGATCTATATTATCATATAATTCTTGGATACTTTTTCCTTTTTGTGGAGGAATTAATTCAAATGAAAATAATGTTTTTCCTTTAGCCTTTTTTATATGATCGGTAACCTTCATTTAGTTTTAGTTGTTTACTTGATATTTTTTATTCGACTAGGTTAGGACTTAACCACTTTTTTGCCAATTCGAAGTCGATATTTTTTCTTGAAGCAAAATCTTGCACTTGATCTTCTTTTATTTTTCCCAAACCAAAATATCTTGCTTCAGGGTTAGCAAAGTAATATCCCGAAACCGAAGCTGCCGGCCACATGGCTAAGCCTTCAGTAAGTTCGACTCCTATATTTTCTTTTACCTTTAATAGTTCCCAGATTGTTAGTTTCTCGAGATGATCCGGACAAGCGGGATATCCTGGTGCAGGTCTAATTCCTTTATAAGCTTCTTTAATCAACTCATCATTAGACAGTTTTTCTTCTTTAGCATATCCCCAATGTTCTTTTCTTACTTTTTCATGTAGATATTCTGCGAAAGCTTCGGCTAAACGATCTGCTAAAGCTTTAATCATAATTGAATTATAATCATCATGTTCTTTTTCAAAATCCTCTGCCAGTTCTTTGGTTCCAAATCCTGTGGTAACGCAGAAACATCCGATATAATCTTGTCTTTTAGATTCTTTTGGAGCGACAAAGTCGGCTAACGCAAAATTAGGCTTACCTGCATGTTTTTTTAATTGCTGTCTAAGAGTTCTAAATTCAAAATTTCCAGAATTACTTTTAACCTCTATATCATCATCATTAACGGTATTTGCTTCGAATAAACCAAATATTGCTTTTGCACTTAGTAATCTTTCATTAAGTACTTTGCCCAGTAATTCCTTCGCGTCTGCAAATAAGGAAGTAGCTTGTTCTCCTACAATTTCATCATTTAGAATAGCTGGATATTTCCCATGAAGATCCCAAGACCTAAAAAATGGAGTCCAATCAATATATGGCTCTAGCTTTTTTAAATCCAACTCTTCGATAATCTGAATCCCTAATTCATTTGGTTCTGTAATTTCGGAAGTGTTCCAGTCGATAGTATATTTATTTTTTCTTGCATCTTCAATCGATAGGTACTCCTTCTTTTTTGTTCTTTTTAAAAAGCTCTCTCTAAATTTCTCATAGTCTTCTTTTAATGCACCTACATATTTTTGATTACTTCTTTTATTCAAAAGATCTCCTACCACTGTCACTGCTCTTGATGCGTCATTTACATGCACCACAGCATTTTGATATTGCGGATCTATTTTTACCGCGGTATGTGCCTTAGAAGTAGTTGCTCCCCCAATCAATAATGGAATTTTAAAATTTCTACGTTCCATTTCTTTGGCTAAAAAGACCATTTCATCCAGAGACGGAGTAATCAATCCACTCAATCCAATAATATCAACACTTTCATCTATTGCGGTCTGAATAATTTTCTCCGGCGGTACCATAACTCCCAGATCTACAATCTCATAATTATTACACCCTAATACAACAGACACTATATTCTTACCAATATCATGAACATCTCCTTTTACAGTAGCCATTAATACTTTTCCAGCAGAACCATTTCCTTCGGCTGAACTTGGATTGTTTTTCTTTTCTTCTTCGATATACGGTAATAAGTAAGCAACTGCTTTTTTCATAACCCTAGCTGATTTAACAACTTGCGGTAAAAACATCTTTCCCGAACCGAATAAATCTCCAACCACGTTCATTCCGGTCATTAGATTACCTTCAATTACCTCAATAGGTTTATCGGCTGCTTGTCTCGCCTCTTCTACATCTTCTTCTATGTACTGATCAATTCCTTTTACCAATGCTCTGGTTATCCGGTCTTGCAAAGGCTCTTCTCTCCAGGAAAGATCAACTGTTTGTTCTTTTTTAGTTCCTTTTACGGTTTCGGCAAAATCAAGTAAACGTTCAGTTGCATCCTCTCTTCGATCTAAGATCACATCTTCTACATATTCCAATAGATCTTTAGGAATATCATCATATACCTCGAGCATTGTAGGGTTTACAATTCCCATATTCATTCCTGCCTGAATAGCATGATATAAAAACACAGAATGCATGGCTTCTCTAACCACATTGTTTCCTCTAAACGAAAAAGAAACATTACTAACTCCACCACTGACACTACAATGAGGTAAATTTTCTCTAACCCATCTAGTAGCTTCAATAAAGTCTATTGCATTTTTACGATGTTCCTCCATTCCAGTAGCTACCGGGAATATATTTAGATCAAATATGATATCCTCTGGAGGAAAATTAACCTGATTTACTAGGATATCATAGGATCTTTTAGAGATCTCAATACGACGTTCATAATTATCTGCCTGACCAACCTCATCAAAAGCCATTATAATTACTGCAGCTCCGTATCTTTTGATTTTTTTAGCATGCGTTATAAACTCTTTTTCTCCTTCTTTAAGACTGATAGAATTTACTACACACTTCCCTTGCACAACTTGTAATCCTGCCTCTAAAATATCCCATTTAGAGCTATCAATCATAATCGGCACTCTTGCAATATCGGGTTCTGCCATAATAAGATTCAAGAACCTTACCATCGCTTCTTTTCCATCTATCAAACCATCATCCATATTGATATCGATCACTTGAGCTCCTCCCTCTACCTGATGTCTGGCAATATCAAGTGCTTCATCAAATTTCTCTTCCTTGATGAGACGAAGAAATTTTCTAGATCCCGCTACATTAGTACGCTCACCAACATTTATAAAGTTCGTATCAGCCGAAACAATCATCGGCTCAAGTCCGGATAACTTTAAGTATTTTCTTTTTTCCTTTACCGCCATAATCTAAATCACTGCTTCTAATGATCTTGGTTGATACTTTTTGGCTATATCTGCAATTGCCTTGATATGCTCTGGAGTAGTTCCACAACATCCACCAACAATATTTACCAAATTTTTGTCTAAATATTCTTTTATTTGATCTGCCATTTGCTCCGGAGTTTCATCATACTCTCCAAAAGCATTTGGCAATCCTGCATTGGGATGTGCTGACACCCAAAAATTAGCTTTCTGTGATAGCACCTCTAAATGTGGAGTTAACTGATTTGCTCCCAAGGCACAATTAAATCCTATAGACAATAAAGGAATATGCGAAACAGAAATTAAAAATGCCTCCGCTGTCTGGCCAGATAGTGTTCTCCCACTTGCATCTGTTATGGTTCCACTTACCATAATTGGCACCTCTATATTTCTTTCGTCTTTTACTTCTTCTATTGCAAAAAGAGCAGCTTTTGCATTCAATGTATCAAAAACAGTTTCTACCAAAAGTATATCAGATCCTCCATCTAATAATGCTTCCACTTGTAGTTTATATGCTATCCTTAACTCATCGAAAGTGACCGCTCTAAAACCAGGATCATTTACATCTGGTGACATGCTTGCAGTTCTATTGGTAGGCCCAATAGATCCAGCAACAAAACGTGGCTTATTAGGTTCGTTAGCAGTAAATTCATCTGCAACCTCTTTAGCTATCTTAGCAGATTGAAAGTTTAATTCATATACTAATTCTTCCATTTCGTAATCTGCCATGGCAATAGTTGTTCCAGAGAAAGTATTGGTTTCCACAATATCCGCGCCTGCTTCAAAATACAAGCGATGTACTTCTTTAATTGCTTTGGGTTGTGTAATACTCAATAAATCATTATTCCCTTGAACTGGAACTTTCCAATCCTTAAACCGTTCGCCTCTAAAATCTTCTTCAGTAAACTTATGACGTTGTAGCATAGTCCCCATTGCTCCATCCAACACAAGAATTCTTTCCTCTAATATTTTTTGTATATCCTTCATTTAAAAATCCGATAATTACATATATAATTTGATCAATAAAAAGATCTCCACATATGAAAACATTCTGTCTAATACTAAAATAACAGTACTAGACATAACTTATCAATCATACGATTACTACATATCAAGAAAAATAAATGGAAATAGGCTGAGCCATACATCATTGTTATCTATTTCGTATGAAACGAATAGAATGTAGCACCTTCTTTAACAGATAAAGGGTTGCTAAGGTTTCATAGGGTCTATTCCCTCCACCTTTCTTGATAACATAATTAAATTTATGAACTGCGTAGACATTATCTACGTAAAACGTTTACAAATAAAAGGCATAGCCTTTTATTTTGCAAGTTTAATCTATTTTTTTAGGATTCTGGAGCTAGTTCAATCTCCAATCCATCTAATTCTGGAGTGATTGGAATTTGGCAGCCAAGTCTACTATTATCCTCCACATAAAAAGCTTCTGCTAACATTAAGTCCTCATCCTGTCCCATTTCTGGAAGCTCATGATCTGATAAGATATAACATTGACAAGATGCACACATAGCCATTCCGCCACAAGTACCTTCTACCGGAAGTTCATAAGCTTTACACACCTCCATTAGGTTCATTGCCATATCAGTAGGAGCTTGTACTTCATGAATTTCTCCTTCTCTATCTTTTATCTTTATAGTAACGTCTGACATACTATTGCTTTAAGGGTATAAAAATCCTCGTAAATATACCGAAAATGATCAGTATTACTTACGAGGGAAGAAATTTATAAGTCTTATACAATTGCTTTTACTACCTCTTTTTTGGCTTCTTTTTTAGATCCATCAAATCCTTCTACTCCACCTACTGTAGTATATTTCATCACATATTTTTTATCAGGGAAGATTCTCTGATAAGCACTCTGACACATAATGGCGGCTTCATGGAATCCAGAAAGTATTAATTTAAGCTTTCCCCTGTAGGTATTTACATCACCTATAGCATAGATACCTGGAATATTTGTTTGATAATCATACGAATTATCAACTTTAATAGCATTCTTTTCTATTTCTAATCCCCAATTTGCAATTGGACCTAATTTTGGTGATAATCCGAATAATGGAATAAAGTAATCTGTATCTACATTAATATCTCCTTGTGTCTTGTGTTTGATTCCAACACCTGTAACGTGATCTTCTCCTTTAATTTCTTTTACTTCGGCTTCGGTAATTAAGTTTACTTTACCCAGTTTAGTTAATTCACCTACTCTTTCTACAGAATCTAAAGCTCCTCTAAATTCATTCCTTCTATGTACCAAAGTAACCTCACTGGCCACATCTGCAAGGAAAATAGTCCAATCCAAAGCAGAATCTCCACCTCCTGCGATTACTACTCTTTTGTCTCTATAAACCTCAGGATCTCTGATAATGTATGCCACTCCTTTATCCTCGAAATCCGCAATATTAGGAATTGGTGGTTTACGAGGCTCGAAAGAACCTAATCCTCCAGCAATCGCTACTACAGGAGCATTGTGTTTCGTTCCTTTGTTGGTAGTCACCAAAAAGGTATCATCTTCTAACTTTTCTATAGTCTCAGCTCTTTCTCCTAGTGTAAAACCTGGTTCAAAAGGTTTTATCTGCTCCATTAAATTATTCACTAAATCTCCAGCTAGAATTTCTGGAAATCCAGGAATATCATAAATTGGTTTTTTAGGATATATTTCCGAGCATTGTCCACCTGGTTGTGGCAACGCATCGATAAGATGTGTTTTTAATTTTAATAATCCTGCTTCAAAAACAGTGAATAAACCTGTTGGTCCTGCTCCGATGATTAGAATATCAGTCTTGATCATGTTCAACTTCTTTTTTTCCTATTAATCCTTTGGTAAATTCATTGAGTGTTTCCACTTTTTCCTCGAAATCACCTTTTATTGTTTTTCTATATTCGTTTAAATTTTTGACTAAGTCATCAATATTTTCTGGAATTACTTCTTCAAAAAACTGACGTAATCTTTTGGCAGTGGTTGGTGACTTTCCGTTAGTCGAAATAGCCACTTTCACATTACCTTTGGTAACAATACCTCCCATATAAAAATCACAGTATGGAGGATTGTCTGCTACATTCACCAATTTACTTCTTTTCCTACAATCTTTATACACTTGTACATTAACTTTTGGAACATCTGTAGTAGCAATTGCTATATGTTTTCCTTTAAGAAAACGTCTGTGATATTTCTTTTTTATCATTTTTACTCCGAACTTATTTGCCAGAACCACAGTATCTTCTCTATACATTGGAGACACCATTGTTACTTTAGCATCCGGGCTTGATTTTAATAAGAATGTTAGTTTTTCTTCGGCTACATTTCCTCCCCCTACAATTAGGATTTCGAGATTTCTAACCTTTAGAAAAACGGGATATAAATTATTTCTTTCTTTCACACGCTTAAATTTTATTAATTATTTCAATAATAAATTAATTATAAAATTGAGAACCTGTGTAACCACTCTGTTCTCGTATTAAAAATTTAAACTTTTCTTTTTTCAAACAAATATTAAATTTTTCAATACTCGTTTCATCTTTATAGCTATCCTGAACTATCAAGATACGATTTCTTCTTTTATATTCTTACAAATAGAAGCTAATTTAGCTCTTTGTTTCACTACTTCACCAATTACAATAATGGCAGGTGAAGACAATTTTTGTTCTGAAACTACTTGTTCTATAGTTTCAATCGAACCATATCCAAACCTCTCATTATCAGTTGTTCCGTTCTGGATAACAGCTACAGGAACCTCTTCTTTATTTTCGGCTGCAAAGATACTAACAATTTCGCTTAACTTGCTCATTCCCATTAAAATTACCACAGTCGCATTATATTTAGCTGCCAGGCAAACGTCCTGTGATAATTTATGAGATTTTGTTGTTCCAGTGATCACCCAAAAACTCTCGGATGAACCTCGTTTTGTCAGTGGAATTCCTTGATATGCTGGTACAGCTAGAGATGATGATATCCCTGGAACCATATTTGTTTCAATTCCAAATTCTTGCACATAATCAATTTCTTCTGCTCCACGTCCGAAAATAAAAGGGTCTCCTCCTTTTAATCGAACGACATGACCATGACTTTTTGCTCTATTAACAATTAATTCATTAATCTGTTCTTGTTGGTAAGCGTAACACCCTTTTCGTTTCCCTACAAATATTTTTTCGGCATTCGGAGCATATTCTAATAGAGATTCATTAATCAATGCATCGTACAATACAACATCTGCTGATGCTAATGCTTTGATAGCTTTTAATGTAATTAAATCTGGATCACCAGGACCTGCTCCTACAACTGTTAACTTTGGCGTCTTGCTACTCATTTTCATCTACTTACATAATTTATTATCCCAAATTCGTATGATGTAAAGATATTATACATTTTCCACTTCAAGTGCTCTAAAGGCTTGCACTTTTTGCAAAAATTGCCCTGCATTTTTAATATAATCCACTGCAAAATCCTTACTTGGTGCATTTCTTTGAATCTGATATATCAAATCTGCGAATGTTCCATCTAGATTTATTTTGCCAGTTGACACAAATTCTTCATCAAACTGATTGATAATACCAGCATGTGTATTTGTCTTCTTATTTTCCGCTAACAATAGGGCTTTTGCAGAGTTAACAAGAGAACTATAAGCATGGTAAACTGCGTCTGAATACACTTCATTTTCAAAAGATACTTTTGCATTTTCAATTTTTTCTTCACTTTCCAAGAACAAAGTAGCAATTAAGTCTATGACTACACCTGCACACTCTCCAATTCCAATAGCTTTTACATATTCCTCTTCATTTCCCCAATCGATAAAATCTTCTTGGGTAAGATTATCCACATTGGATAAGTCTGTTAGAAAATCATAGAAATATTTTTCTCCTTGGTCTGCATAATATTCTACAAATTTTCTTCCATTTGAATTTGTTTCAAAATCATCTAATATTCTACGTAAAGCTTCTGGTCCTCTTCTACTTGGCACTTTTACCACTTTATCTGCAAATCGACCTTTACCATCTCCTAGATTTCCTCCACCCAATAATATTTGAAGCGCTGGTGCTACTAACTTGTCTTTGGTTCTAACAGACATCCCTTGGAAACCAATATTTGCCATATTATGCTGTCCACAGGCATTCATACATCCACTGATCTTAATTACAAGATCCTCTTTTTCTAAATATTGAGGATATTCCGTTTTTATAACTCTTTCTAATTCTTCTGCAATACCGGTACTACTTGCTATTCCTAGATTACAAGTGTCTGTTCCTGGACATGCAGTAATATCAATTGCTTTATTATAACCTGCTTCAACAAATCCTAACTTTTCTAATTCTTGATAGAAAAAAGGCACTAAATTTTCTTTCACAAAAGGAATTAAAATATTTTGACGTAGTGATAGCCTTAATTCTCCTGCTGCGTATTTTTCTACTAAACCTGCTAATAATCTTGCCTTATCAGTGTAGAAATCTCCTAATAAAACCTTGATTCCAATAGCAACATATCCATCCTGTTTTTGTTCAATTACATTAGTAGATTTCCATAAATCAAAAGCTTTTTGATCTTTAATTTCTACCACCGGTGCTTCAACATCAACTGGAACGGATGCTACATATTTTTCAGCATCTATCGCTACAGTCTTTTGCGCTATTGCATTTTGCTCGGCTTCCAATAAATCTTTAAAGGCATCTAAGCCAATATTCTTAACTAAAAACTTCATTCTCGCTTTGGCTCTACTTTTACGCTCACCATGACGATCAAAAATTCTTAACACTCCTTCCATCAAAGGAATTATTTTGTTAGCTGGTAAAAAGCTATACAACTCATCTGCATGTCTTGGTTGTGACCCTAATCCACCTGCCAACATTACTTTAAAACCTCTTACACCATTTTCTATCTTGGCAATAAATCCTAAATCATGCATATATGATAATCCTGTATCTTCTTCTGTTCCAGAAAAAGACACCTTGAATTTACGCCCCATTTCCTGACAAATAGGATTTCTTAAAAAGAAACGAAACAATGTATCTGCATACGGTGACACGTCGAAAGGCTCTCTTGGATCAATCCCTGCCGTTTCGGAAGCTGTAACATTACGCACTGTGTTACCGCAAGCTTCTCTAAGAGTCACATCATCTTTTTCTAGTTCTGCCCAAAGTTCTGGAGTCCTATTTAAATCTACATAATGTATTTGTATATCTTGTCTAGTCGTAATATGCAATCTACCTCTAGAATACTCATCAGAAACCTCACAAATTCTTCGTAGCTGATTACTTAAAACCTTACCATAAGGTAGTTTTATACGAATCATTTGCACTCCTTCCTGACGCTGCCCATATACACCTCTTGCTAAACGAAGGCTACGAAATTTTTCCTCATCGATTTTCCCTTTATGGAATTGCTCAATTTTATTTGCTAATTCTATAATGTCTTTTTCGACAACTGGGTTTTCTATTTCTGTTCTAAAACTTTGCATTTTTTTTTCGTGTTTAAAGCTTAAAAAAAGACGTACCTATGACTTTTGTATTCGATTTTTAATTCTTAAAAATTCTTGTTTCTTTATTTCAAAATGTTGGCCATTTAACTAGTCTATAAAACCAACTCCTGCGGTATTGTTTGTTTGAGAATCAATTAATACAAATGATCCCGAGGCTTTATTCTTGCTATAAGAATCTATAGCCAAAGGCTTACTTAATTGTATCTGAACTTTTCCAATTTCATTAAGACTTAATGAATTTTGCTCTGTATCTTCTCCAGAAAAATCTGTAGCAATTGTACCACTAATATTCTTCACTTTTGCCAAAATTCTACTACTCCCACTCTGAATCAAATAATTAGTTCCTGGGTTCAAATTCTTATTATCCATCCAACAAACAGTAGCTGATAATTGCTTTTCTACTTTTGGTTGTTCTGATGATTTTACAATCATATCTCCACGACTAACATTTACATCATCTTCTAAGGTTAATGTACAAGAACTACCTCTACCTGCTGTGTCAAATTGCTGATCAAAGAAGAATATTTCTTTTATTTTGGACGTTGTTAAAGACGGTAAAATAGTAACCTCATCTCCAACCGAAAGGTCACCTCCATACAACTTACCTGCATATCCTCTAAAATCATGGAATTCATCTTTCTTAGGTCTAATCACTGTTTGCACAGGGAAACGCACCTCTGCTTTTTCAAATACGTCTTGCGCATCTAATTCTTCTAGATGCTCTAACAAAGTTTGACCATCATACCAAGGCGTATTTTCAGATTTAGTAACAACATTATCCCCTTGTAAAGCACTAACAGGAATAAATGTAACATTTTGCTCTTTGTAATCACTTTTAGCAATTAGCTTCTCAAAATCAGACTTAACAGCATCATATTTCTCTTTTGAAAAATCAACCAAATCCATTTTATTAATTGCCACAATAACATCTTTAACCCTTAACAGATTATTGATAAAAAAGTGACGGTATGTTTGTTCGATTACTCCTTTTCTAGCATCTACCAAAATAATAGAAGCCTGAGAGGTAGAAGCTCCAGTAACCATATTTCTGGTATATTCTATATGCCCAGGAGTATCCGCTATAATATAACTTTTGGTTTTTGTTGAAAAGTAAATATGAGCTACGTCAATAGTGATTCCCTGCTCTCTTTCTGCTACCAATCCATCTGTAGCCAAAGAAAAATCAAGATAATCAAATCCGTTTGCTTTACTTCTAGTTTCTATAGCCTCTAACTTATCGGTAGTCAATGATTTTGTATCGTATAAAATACGACCTATCAAAGTACTCTTCCCATCATCTACACTTCCTGCTGTTGCAATCTTTAGTACGTCCATAGCTATTTATTAATTATTCTCTAAGAGTAGAGTATTCTTTTTTATTTATTATTTTATTTTGGATTCTAGCCTACGCTAGGATGACAAAATTTTAAAAATATCCTTGTTGTTTTCTTTTTTCCATTGCTGCTTCCGATCTTTTATCATCGATACGAGCTCCTCTTTCTGAAATTGTTGATTCTCTTATTTCCGCAACTACTTTATCGATGGTAATTGCATCAGAAAGCACTGCTGCAGTACATGACATATCACCAACTGTACGAAATCTAACCAATCTTTCTTCTACCAGTTCATCCTCTTCTCTATGCACGATATCATCTTCTGCAGACCATATCATACCATCTCTAACAAACGTTTTACGTTTGTGTGCAAAATAAATCGATGGAATTTCTATTCCTTCCTTCTGGATATAACTCCAAACATCTAATTCGGTCCAGTTACTTATAGGAAATACTCTCACGTTTTGTCCTAAATCTATTTTGCCATTGAGGTGATCGAACAATTCTGGCCTCTGATTTTTCTCATCCCATTGACCAAAATCATCTCTTACAGAAAAAATACGTTCTTTGGCTCTAGCTTTTTCTTCATCACGCCTAGCACCACCGATTGCAGCATCGAACTTGAATTCTTCTAAAGCATCTAAAAGTGTTGTAGTTTGTAAACTATTGCGGCTAGCGTATTTTCCTTTTTCTTCGACTACCTTACCCTGATCAATAGAATCCTGAACATTACGCACAATTAACTCTACTCCTAGCTCTTCTGCCAGGCGATCTCTAAATTCGATAGTTTCTGGAAAATTATGTCCCGTATCAATATGCAATAAAGGAAATGGGATTTTAGCAGGATAAAATGCTTTCTGTGCCAGTCGCACTAATGTGATAGAATCTTTCCCACCCGAAAAAAGTAATACAGGCTTCTCGAACTGAGCAACTACTTCTCTAAAAATATAAATTGCTTCACTTTCCAAAGGATTTACTTCTAGTACTTTTTTATCCAAAACTTGTTCTGTTATATGTTCAATCACTTCCATATAATGTGTTTTTTAAAATCTTCTTTTTTTTAACCCTACACTACTACACCAGACTAACTAGTATGTAATCCACACTCTCTGTTTCCTAACACTTTGGTAGGATCAAAATATTTAAATTCATTTGGCAAATTATGCTGTTCTAAATACATATCTAACTCTGCATCACTGTAATAATAGAATGGACTTACTTTAAGCACTCCATCACCACTCAAACTCAAAATATCTAGTGAATCTCTTAACGCTGTTTGTCCTTTTCTCAGGTTAGTAAACCAAACATCTGGTTTAAAATCTGCCATTGCTCTCTTAAAAGGTTCAAGCTTTACTTGTTCGGTAAACAACTTATGCTTAGGGTCCTCGATATCAGGAATCCCCATCACCACATCTCTATGAGAAGAAGTTTGCTTAGGAACATACAGCTTAATGTTTAATTTCAATAACTCAATAACTTCCTCAGCATGTCTATATGTATTAGGTGTATTATAACCTGAATCACACCAAATCACTGGAATATCTGATAAAGCCTGAGCACATACATTTAATATTGCGGCTTCATAAGGTCTAAAGTTAGTTGTTACCACAGGTGTTTTTGCATTTAAAACAGCCCATTGAACAATTTCTAAAGGACTCTTATCCTTTAAAGTATTATTCAATCTTTCTATGTCTTTTTCTGTAAAGTTCATCTTTAATTTCTCTTTTCCTGTAATAGCAATTATTTTCCCCATTTGATTCGATTCCAAATTCTTTCATGAAAGAAATACAGTATCATCTTTGTCACAAAATCAATCGATGCGATAGATGTAGCTAGAGCGATCTCTCCTGTTAACACATAAGAAACTATCAATGTATCCAACGTACCAACGATTCTCCAGCTAATAGCTTTTGCAACACTACGCAAAGGCTTTTCTGAAGCTCTATCAGTTTCGTACGATGTTTTTTTCGTAGCTACTTTATCTAATATCATTTGATCTACAATCATTTTTCAATTAAAACCTATTACCCTATCGGAATAGTAGATTATTAAACAAATGTAGATATAAAATTCTATTATTAAGTCCAAAAAACTTTAAAAAATTACTAGAAATGAAATAATTATGATATTATTAATAAAAACCCTAGTAGATTAGTAGATTATTAACCAAATTATCTTAAATCCTCTGAATCAATCATAATAATATTTGTTTTTACGGTGGTACTATTGTTGAAGTTGTCCCATATTTTAAAACAAAGACTATGATATCCAGGATTTATATCTTTTAACGCGTATTCTATTACGCCGTTTTTATAAGTGTCGTTTTGATTTTTGAAAGAATTATTAAGAATAACCCTTTTTTCTTCGTCACCATTAATGATCAATTCTATCTGATGCCCAAGACCTTCTGAAAGATTTATACCACTTTCATCACTAATGAATACTTCCATTTTCGTATTAGAAGTAATAACATTAATATCTTTAATCTCTTTACCTCCTAAAAGCATTTTAACCTTAGGGCTTTTGACATCTTTTGCTACAGCATCATTTATACCTCCCATTAAAACTTTGCCATGTGCACCAAACAAATCTTTTGTAGTATTATCCTCTTGAACATATAAACTTATTTTTCTACTTCCCACAGCAACATCCATATCTTTTGGCAACACAAAACTGATATCAAACTGTCCTTTTTTAACCCTTGCATTACTTCGAACAACAATCTCATCTTGAATCTTATAATTCATCCTTATCAAATCCCCTTTTGTATCTTTAATTCGATCATTTGCCAATGTTTCTCTATCTTTTTCTCTATCGAAAACTGTAAGTTGTATATCACCTTTAAAATCTTTCTCAACTCTTCCTTTATCATTTATCAATTGCCCGGATATTTTTACTTTATCTAACACCTTCAATGTATCTTTAAACTTATCGATCGGTATGTTATTAATATGTGTTATTTGAGCTCCAGCAGAAGGCAATTGAAGCGACATGGCCGGATCACCAATAAAAAACACATTTCTTTTATCATGAAATCGTGAACTATTTTTTAACTTCAAGACTGCTTCTGCTGGTTTTAATGATGCTTCATTCTCTGAAAACAAAGACCTTATAACTTTATTATTTATTCTAATCCCACTACTCAAAAAAATCTCTCTTGTTGTTGCAATTAAACCTATTGCTCCTCCTTCCGGATTCTTAAAAAGATACTCTCCCACAGAAGTTGTATGCGGATTATCAAAACGGGTAGCCAAGCAAGTAACAGTAATAAACAAAGGAAGTCGATTGATATTTCTTAATTCCCTGGCTTCTTTTTTAGTAAAAAAGAATTCAATTCCAAAGCCTTCTTCTTCTGCATGTCCGAAATAATCAACTACTGCTGCACCTCTGTGAATTCTTTTCACTAGATCTGAAGTGACTTTAGGATATTTTTGACCACTGAAAGAGGTATGTTGTAGATATGAATCACTATACATCTTCGAAATATTCAAAAAAGGATATTTCACAACCATTGAATCCGACAATTTATCCAGATTTTCCTGAATTCCTCTTTCCCATCTTTTATCGATATCATCAGAAAGTAATAGTATATCATTTCGCCAATCCCCTAAAGAACTCTTTTGATGGTATCCTATAAATTTATTTACAAACTCATCTGCTTCCTTTGCATCGTTTACCAATATTCTACCTACCACAATATCTAAGTCATCTTTTAACTGCATCGTTCCTTCTTCGGGATCCATCATCACAAAAAAATCATCTGAAATATATGATCTTGTATTAGAAAAACTATTGTAGCTTATAAAACTAGGAACATCATTTTTTTTAAAAGTTCCAAGAGTTGAAACTCCTTCTAACTTATTTTTGTAATCTATCGTAGCATTACCAATAAGGCATACATAAGAAACTCTTTTATTTTCTTCAGAAGCATTACTATACACGTACCTAATAAAATTCCTAATGGCACCTATGTCTTTTTTTCCACTACTAAACTCATTATAAATTTTTTGTAATGAAACCGTTTTCACATTAAGACCATTATGAACTCTATGAAAATTTGCTAATTTGTTTGCTGCTCCTAACATCTCGTGTGTGGTAATAATCAAATAATCAATATCTAAGAACTTACCTGTATCATCCAAAAAAATGGTCCCTTTTAAATTCTGATTTTCTACTTTCGATTCTTTTAGTAGCAAAGGAGTGTAAAAATGATTAAAAGAGACAGAGACGAACTTTCTTTCTTGATTCATTCGAATATTAAAATCAAATGTATTATTTAGCGAATGATTTTTATAGGTAGTAAGCTCCGAAGGATTTGTAACATCCCACACTTCTTCAATCTTACCAGCATTCGATAGCTGTAATGTTGCTATTTTATCTATATTTCGAGAAAGCGGCGTTCCAAATTCTAAAGGTTTATCCGTATTTATCAATAGTCTTTCTGTAGACACACTTATATAGTCTATAAAAGCCTTTCCTAAAGCTTTTTCATTAATAAAGTACTTTAAACCAAAACGTATAGAATCTGAGTTTGTTCTAAAGGTTTTTTGCAACCGACCTTCTCTAGCAAATACATTATTAGAAGATGGTGGAAAACTAATCTTCTCCAGATCTCTCTCATTAATTTCAATTTCTAGTTTAGAGGACTTAGAGGACTGGTTAGCAGCAATCAACGTATAGTGAACAGATGCTGTATCTACTTTATTAGGGAAATGGAAAGAAAAGTTTTTTCCTTCATTTTCCTTCATTTTATTACCAAACCATCTTCGTCCCATTAAACCAAGATTAAAATCATCAGTTTCATGAAACTGGTAGTCTATAAAAGATGTAATGAGCGTATCACCTTTTTTAATTGAATCCTTAGCTTCAGAAATACGCTTTCCTTTTTTACCATCTGAAGTGATAAAATAAAACGATCTATCATCATATAAATTTATGTGGGTTTTACTATCAGAATTATATCCCTCAGTACCACGACCATAAAATAAGATGTAAGTATCTTTAGATAATTTACCATCTTTAATTCCAACAATTTTTATTGGATTCTCTATTAAATCAAAAGTAGTATTCTCTTTGTTTCTTAAGGGTAACATGGCGCCTCCATTACCATAAACTTTAATAGTGGCTGGATCTATATTAGAAACATCCAACCCTAAATGTTTCAAAAATTGATATGAGATTTTATGAACTCCTGTCTTAGCCACATAAAACTTATACCAATTTCCTGTTGTTAAAACAGAGTTCGATAATGGAATTTTAGATGCTTCTTGAAATGAAGGTTGTTGCAGATTCGCATGTGCTAATGCATCCATCCTTCCGGTGCAGAATGCAACAAAATGAACTGCAAGGAAGCAAAAACTAATAACATTTAGTCTATTCATACTAAATTAATTACACCAACTAAGTTCTTTTGAAAACAAATTAAATTACACAAAAGCATCTGTTAAATGTACTATATTTTTAGTGTTGGAATATCCAAATATTATACCATTATATCTTTTCCAAGGCTTGTTCTATATCTGCGATAATATCATCAATATGTTCTAAACCAACCGAACACCTTACCATTCCATCTGTTATTCCTACAGAAAGCTTATCCTCCGTTGCTAATTTACTATGTGTAGTAGATGCCGGATGGGTAACAATGGTTCTAGTATCTCCTAAATTCGCAGATAACGAACACATTTGAATACTGTCGAAAAAAGTTTTCCCTCCTTCTACTCCATTCGTAACTTCAAAGGCTACGATATTTCCTCCAAGTTTCATTTGTTTTTTGGCTACTTCATATTGCGGATGAGATTTCAAGAAAGGGTACTTCACCCAATTTACCTTTGGATGTGATTCTAAGAATTCTGCCAGTTTTAATGCGTTATCGCAATGACGATCCGCTCTAACCGCAAGCGTTTCTAGACTTTTAGATAACACCCAAGCATTAAAAGGAGATAAAGCAGGTCCTGTATTCCTCGAAAAAAGATAGATCTCCCGAATCAATTCCTTTTTACCAACAGTTACACCACCTAAAACTCTACCTTGACCATCAATCAATTTTGTGGCAGAATGAATTACTAAATCCGCTCCAAATTTTATTGGGTTTTGTAAGTAAGGTGTTGCAAAGCAATTATCAATTATCAATAATAAATTATGCTTTTTTGCAATTACCCCTAAAGCTTCTAAATCCAAAACGTCCACTCCTGGATTCGTTGGAGATTCTGCATAAATAATCTTGGTATTAGACTGTATCAGACCCTCTATCGTATTTACTTCATTAACCTTAAAATAACTAGTTTCTATATTCCATTTAGGAAGATATTTTGTAAAAAGAGAATGGGTAGACCCAAATACTGATCTTGCTGAAATGATATGATCGCCAGCATTTAATAATGCTGCAAACGTAGAAAATACAGCTGCCATTCCAGTTGCAAATGCATATCCATCTTCTGCTCCTTCCAGCTTGCAAATTTTATCTACAAATTCTGTTGTGTTAGGATTACTAAATCTACTATATAGGTTTCTATCTTTTTCTTCAGCAAATGCCGCTCTCATTTCTTCGGAATCTTCAAAAACAAATCCCGATGTCATATACATTGGAGTAGAATGCTCTAAGAACTGAGTTTTTTCAGTTTGAGTCCTTATTGCTTGGGTTTCAAAATTGTGGCTTTTTAAGCTCATACTTCTTCGTTATTCACTACAACTTTATAATTAATTGTAGCTGTTGGTTCTAGTGTTTTAGAAACTGAACAATATTTTTCAAATGATAACTGAGCAGCTCTTTTTGCCTTTTCTGGCGAGATTTCTCCTTCTAAAAATACAGTTACCGAAATTTCTTTAAAAGGTTTTGCACCGTCTATTGCTACACGTGTTCCATCTACTTCTGCCCTGTACTCTGTAATCTCTTGTCGTTGTTTTTTTAATATAGAAATCACATCAATAGCACTACATCCTGCTACTCCCATCAACACATATTCCATTGGGCTTGGCGCAAGATCATGTCCACCCACTTCGGCTTTACTATCAATATAGGTCACATGACCTCTTTCATTCTTTAATTCGAAATGGTAATCGCTATCTATTCTTTTGAGTTGTATTTTCATTTTATTTTTAAGTTTCTTTATTCGCTAAGTTTATCCTTTTTCTGTTAATCTCAAAATATCACCAAAAACTCCTCTAGCAGTAACAGCTGCTCCCGCTCCTGCTCCCTGAATTACGATCGGTTGATCTCCATAAGATTCTGTGTAAATTTCGAATATAGAGTCGGATCCTTTTACCTGACCTAACGCGCTACTTTCTGGTACGGATACTAACGTAACATCTAAAATTCCTTTCTCTTCGAATAAATCACCATGTAAATCACCAATATAGCGTAAGACATGGTTAGGCTGCTGCTCGTCTTTTATTTTTTGATAAACAGGGTTTAACTCTTCTATCTTATTCAAAAAACTGCTCGCATCGCCGCCTCGTAAGTTTTCAGGAATCAAATTATGAATATTGATATCTACAAACTCATTACTTAGGTCTAACTCTCTTGCCAAAATCAATAGCTTTCTACCTACATCATTTCCACATAAATCTTCTCTTGGATCTGGCTCTGTAAACCCTTTATCCATTGCCTCCCGTAATACTTCACTGAATAACCTGTCCTCCTTAGAAAACGTATTAAACAAATAACTAAGAGATCCCGAAAAAACACCTTTAATTCTGGTAATATTTTCACCAGATAAATGTAGTAGTTTTATCGTATCAATTAAAGGCAAACCTGCACCGACATTAGTTTCGTATAAATATTGTTTCTGATACTGTTCTAATTTACTTCGTAAATCTTTATAAAAATCAAAACTTAAAGTATTCGCAATCTTATTAGAAGACACGATATCAAAACCATTCTCTACTAACTTCAGGTAATTATCAGTAAACTCCTTGCTTGCTGTATTATCCACTGCAATTAAGTTTTCTAAATGGTATTGGTTGGCAAAATCAATTATATCCTGAATACTATAAGCTATCCCTTCATTTATATTTGATTGCCAATTGGCATCCACTCCTTTTGGATTCAAAAGTACTTTTCTGGAATTCGCTACTGCAAAAACATTAAGGTCGATTTTTTTTCTTTTTTTAATTTTCTCAGCAGACTCTAAAATTTGATTGATTAAGGTTCCTCCAACCAATCCATGACCAAAAATGGCAATATTAATTTTTTTCGTCACTCCAAAAATCTCTCCATGAATTACATTTAAAGCCTTATGAAGCTGCTTTTTATAAACGACCAGACTCACATTATTGCCAGAAACAGTATTATTAAAAAGTAACGGAATAACCTGATTTTTAATGAGTGCATTATACGGTCTATGAAACGTACTTAAGTCCTGTCCGATAATAGAAATTACAGAAACCTCATCCTCTACCGTAATTGTATTTACATCTTTTGTCTGAAAATCCACTTCAAATTCTTGTTCCAAGACTTTTTTGGCTTCATTTGCTTTTTCTGAAGCTACCACTAATCCTATTCCTCTTTCTGAAGAACCTTGGGAAATAATACTTACACTTATATTCTTGTAAGCAAGTGCTTTAAATATTCTAGCATCTACTCCTACTTTTCCAAGAAGTCCCCTTCCTTCTAAATTAATTAAAGACACATTTTCTAAAACAGACAAAGATTTAATTCCTTTTTTACTTGCTTCAGACGTAATTAATGTACCATTATCATTATGATCAAAGGTGTTTAAAATTCGTAAAGGAATATCTTTCTCGATTAAAGGAATAATGGTTTTTGCATGTAAAATATTAGCTCCAAAATAAGCTAATTCATTAGCCTCTGTAAAAGATAGCTTTTCTATTTTTTTGGCATCAGCTACCAGATCTGGGTTCGCTGTATAAATACCATTTACGTGGGTGAAGTTTTGCAACTCCTCTGCATCTAAATAGTTTGCTAATAATGCAGCCGTATAATTACTTCCATTTCTACCCAAAGTAGTTGTTTCATTCTTGGTATTTGAAGCTATAAAACCAGTTACTATATTTACTGTATCTCCGTTATACTTTTTAAAATGATTCACAACATTTTCTTTAGATAACTTCTCTAGCGGTTGTGCTTCTCCAAACGTAGCATCCGTTTTAATTAAAGCTCTACTATCTGTAAAATTAGCATTTACACCTCTTTCCTGCAGCAAATGGGTAAGCAATTTAGCAGAAATCACTTCTCCTTGAGATAATACTTGATCCTTGATTCTTTTACTATAATCACCTAATAAAGAAACTCCTTCAAATAATTTATCCAAGGTTTCAAATTCTATATCTGCATTGAAATTAACATACTCTGCCAATTGATATTTTTTGAATGCAGTGAGCTGCTCTTGGTAGCTTTCATTATTTACTGCCTTTTCCAAAATTTCTTCTAACTCATCAGTGGACTTCCCTCTAGCAGAAAGTACAACAGCCAAAACTTCTCCACTCTTTGCCTTATCTTCTATTATATCTACCACTTTATGGATTCCTTTTCCATTAGCAAGTGATTTTCCTCCAAATTTTAGAATTTTCATTTTCTAATTCATTTTAAAATACATCAGATAACAATTCACCCAGCTGATCAAATTCTATTAAAAAAGCATCATGTCCATGCACTGAATCTATCATGTGATGTGCAATATTTGTTTTCACCTTTTTAAGTTCTTCAAAAGTGGCCATATCTTCACTAGCAGTAAAAAAACCATCTGAATTCACACTTATGATATGAATATCAGATGCTATTGTAGCTACCACATCGCTAAAGCTTCCTCTTCCCTCTGTTATATCAATATTCGCAAGTACATAATTGAGTTGTTTATACGCAGAAAGTGTAAACCGTTCCTTTAATTTTTCTCCATGATGTAACAGCCAACTTTCTACATTATACATCTTCTGTTCATCATTAAAACTTCTATCAAATTTCTGTTTAAAAGATTCCGGAGATCTATAAATCAACATGGCATGTAATCTAGCATCATAAACAGGATTCTTAGAATTCTGCAAAATTTGTTGTTGTACCAAGCAATTTGCTTTTAACCAATCCGTAGATTTCCAATCCGTAGCTACTGGGATTAAATGTTTAATCAGCTTTGGCTCCAATGCTGCTAATTCCCATGCTATTCCTCCACCGACAGACCCACCAATGGCAGCGTACAATGTTTTTATATCTAATTGTTCTAACCCTTCAGCAAAAATCCTGGCGATATCTCTCGCAGTAAACAATTGATAATCGGAAATCAAATTATCTTCATCCCCATCATAACCATTACCCGGAATATTAAAAGCAATTATTGTATATTGATTGATATCGATAGATTTACCAGATCCTATAAGCCCATTCCACCAACCATTTGTTCCACAAACATTAGAATTCCCAGTCAAAGCATGATTTACTAAAACTATAGGAGCTGTATTCAATGGTTTTCCAAACACTTCATAGAACAAAGGAAATTGTGCTACTTTTTGCCCATTTACTGTTATAAAATCCGTTATTTGAACTTTTTGAAGCATAGAATTATGTAACTTCATCTGATATGGCTAACCTTATTCATCTTCAAAAGAATAAGAATTAACCATCAACCTGATATATGATTCTTAATTAACTTTTTGAGCTACTTTTGTAAAGGCTCCTTTTAAATCTGTTTTTAAATCTTCTACATTTTCTAACCCTACAGAAAGTCTAATCAAATCCTGTGTAACTCCTGTTGATTCTTGCTGTTCTGGAGTAAGCTGTTGATGTGTAGTGCTTGCTGGATGGATAATTAAAGATTTAGAATCTCCAATATTTGCCAATAAAGAGAAAATCTCAGTCTCATTCGCTACAGTTTTAGCAGAATCAAACCCTCCTTTTACACCAAAAGTAATAATACCACTCTGTCCTTTTGGAAGATATTTATTAGCAAGCTCATGATAGGTATCGCTCTCCAATCCTGGATATTTTACCCAAGTCACTTCATCTTGCTCTTGTAACCATTTAGCTAATGCTAATGCATTTTCGCTGTGCTTTTTAATTCTAATCTCAAGTGTTTCTAAACCTTGTAAAATTTGGAATGCGTTAAAAGGACTTAAAGCAGCACCATGATCCCTCAAACCTTCTATTCTAATTTTAGCAATAAATGCAGCCGCTCCCAATACATCATGATACACTAAACCATGATATCCTGCGGAAGGCTCGGTAAATTCTGGAAATTTCCCACTTGACCAATCAAAAGTTCCTGCATCTATGACAACACCTCCAAGAGAAGTTCCATTACCACTGATATATTTTGTTAACGAATGGATTACAATATTAGCACCGTGTTCAATTGGATTTAATAATGCTGGTGTAGCCACTGTGTTATCCACAATTAAAGGCACTTTGTAAGCTTTTGCTTCTTTAGAAATAGCTTTAAGATCCAGAACATCTAGTTTAGGATTACCTAATGACTCTACAAAGAATACTCTTGTATTTTCCTGAACAGCATTTTTAAAGTTTTCAGCATCCGAAGGATCCACAAAAGTGGTAGTAATTCCAAATCTTGGTAATGTTACATTTAATAGATTATAGGTTCCTCCATATAGACTACTAGAAGCTACTATATGATCTCCTGATTTAAGAAGCGTAAGTAAGGTAGTATTTATGGCAGCGGTTCCTGATGCAGTAACAACTGCTGCGATACCTCCTTCTAAAGCTGCCAATCGTTGTTCTAAAATATCATTTGTAGGATTATTTAGTCTTGTATAAATAAATCCTGGCTCTGATAAGTTAAATAAATTAGCAGCATGATCTGCATCATTAAAAACGTAAGATGTTGTTTGGTAGATCGGAACTGCTCTGGTTCCGCCGTTAGTTTTAACATCGTGACCTGCGTGTAAAGCTTCTGTTGCAAATTTTTGTGCACTCATAATTTTCTATTTTTAAATTTTAAATAATTGATAAAATTCAAATACATCAGTCACTTAAAGTGGCTGCATAGAAAATTAAAAAGAAAGGAAATAACAATTACAAGAATAGTAATTGCATTGAGTTATCTTTTTCGTCAAATGACGAATAGAATTTAGCACCTTCTTTATGACTAAAGGGTTGCTAAGGTTTCATAGGGTCTATTCCCTCCACCTTTCTTAATAACTTACTAACATGTATAAGAAACTTCGAAACAAAACTAAGAATTATTTTTCAACTAGAAACAATTTGTCTTAAAAATTATTTTGATCTAAAAAAACACCCTCTAAAAGTTTTTCTTATTGTAAATAAATTAATGATACGTTAAATACTTTCGAATATTATCATTTTTTTTACCTTTGCCGAATTAATAAAAAAAGGGATAGATTTGACTGATTGCAACCCTAAAGAGCTGACATTGTACTATGACTAGATCAATTCAGTGAATAAATGCTAAAGCAGTTCGATATAATATAATTTCAAATCGAAAGCTTCTTTACTTGCAATCCTTCTTATTTATTATAGTTTATTCTATAAAAACAACAAAAAATGGCGTATTTATTTACTTCAGAAAGTGTATCTGAAGGACATCCGGATAAAGTAGCAGATCAAATTAGTGATGCTTTATTAGATAATTTTCTAGCTTTTGATAAGGATTCCAAGGTAGCTTGTGAAACTTTAGTAACAACTGGACAAGTAGTTCTTGCTGGAGAGGTAAAATCTAAAACATATCTCGATGTACAACAAATAGCAAGAGAAGTAATTAATGATATAGGATACACTAAAGGAGCATATCAGTTCAGCGGTGATTCTTGTGGTGTTATTTCTTTAATACATGAACAATCGCAGGATATTAACCAAGGAGTAGATAGAGAAACGAAAGAAGAGCAAGGTGCAGGTGATCAAGGAATGATGTTTGGATACGCTACTAAGGAAACGGAAAATTATATGCCGTTGGCTTTAGATATTTCACACAAAATCTTAATCGAACTAGCAAAATTAAGAAGAGAAGGCACTGAAATTCCTTATCTGCGACCAGACTCCAAAAGTCAGGTTACTATAGAGTATAGTGATGACAATGTACCTCAACGTATTGTAGCAATTGTTGTATCTACTCAACACGATGATTTTGATATTGACGATGAAGTGATGCTAGCAAAAATTAAAAATGATATTGTATCTATTTTGATTCCTAGAGTAATCGCTCAACTACCAAAATATGTTCAAGATTTATTTAATGATCAGATCACATATCATATAAATCCAACAGGTAAGTTCGTAATTGGTGGACCACACGGAGATACTGGTCTTACTGGAAGAAAAATCATAGTAGATACCTATGGTGGAAAAGGAGCTCATGGTGGAGGTGCTTTTTCTGGAAAGGACCCTAGTAAAGTAGATCGTTCTGCAGCGTATGCTTCTAGACATATTGCAAAAAACTTAGTAGCAGCAGGCGTAGCTAGTGAAGTATTAGTACAGGTTTCTTATGCTATTGGTGTGGTGGAACCAACTTCGATTTTTGTTGACACCTACGGAACTAGTACTTTAGGTATTACTGATGGAGAAATCGCTGAAAAAGTAGCTAACATTTTTGATATGAGACCGGCTGCTATTGAAGAACGCTTAAAACTACGTAATCCAATTTATAAAGAAACTGCAGCATACGGACATATGGGTAAGCAACCTAAGCTTGTAACAAAGATATTTGAAAGTCCTTATTCTGGGAAGGTTGAAAAAGAGGTAGAATTATTTACTTGGGAAAAGCTTGATTATGTAGATCAGGTAAAAAAAGTTTTTCAGATATAACTATATCGCAATTTTCACGTAACTTTATAGCCTCCAATGCTTTATATGTTTGAGAATATGTTTTTTGTTAGTTGATCATATTTTCGGATACTATAAGAAGACCTACGAATACTAAATTATTAAAATAAGGGTTATCATTTTAAAATATATTTAATCTAGATAATCAATTTTTCAAAAAGTATTAAAATGAAAATAAAAATTGCTGTTACTTTTATAATGCTTTGTGTTTTTGGTTTTTCTTTTGGACAAGATTACAAAAACAACACAAAATCAATTAAAGAGGTTGATCTTAAAATTGAAGAAGGTTCTTATAATGAAGACAACTCTGTTTCTGCAGATAGACTTATTATAAAAACTCCAGAGGAGTCTGAATCAGCATCAAAAGATGTTTCATCAGAACCGTATTCTGATGAAGAATGGGCAGATATCAAAAAGCAGATGCTAACAACTAAAAAAAGAATGAAAGACCATAAAGAAATCTTTGCTTCTAAATTAGTAGATACAGTTTTTGTATTAATCCCTCCTGCAACAGGTGACAAATCACAACTATCAGGTTGGTAAAAAATTATTAATTATAGTTAAAAAAGGATGTCAAGAAGTTGACATCCTTTTTTATTTATACACATAAATTAAAGATGTTTTTTAATTCAAGGGGATAATTCCTGATCAAAAAGGGACATTTTCCCTCTGTTTTGGAATGAGAATAAAAACTAATTTAGCAACTGTAAATCAAGTAATTAAAAACCCATCTATTATGAAATTGAGAATATTATTAACTATCGCTTTGATTTGGTCTGGTCAAAATCTTATCGGACAAGCTACTATTATGGAGAATACAAATACTACATCAACGTATTCTTCTAACACTGAAAATGACAAAAACAAGAAAGATCACAACAAGAAAGCATTGAAGGATGCTGATAGAGAATGGAGAAAAATAAAAAGAGAAATTAGACGAAATAAAAGAAGAATAGCTAAGAGCAAAGACGGTATTCATAGTTATAAAACTGTAGATACAATATTCGTGGAAATAAAGGTATCAAAAGTCAATACTCAGATCACTGAGTGGTAGCAATTATCTACCTAATTGACTTCAAAATTAACTTTACTATTAAAAACGGCATTTTACCAAAAAAAGGGGTATTAACCTATAACTGATATCAAGGTTTTAATGTATTTTTAGAGTAAGATTTATAAAGATAACTTTATCCTATTCGGATACACAGAAATAGCTATCTTAACCAAAACTATTGATAGCATTCTTTCTTTTTAAAATCTAAATACGCTTAAAAATATCAACAACTTAAAACCATACCCATCATGCCGAAATCAAATTATTGTTTAATTGATCCAGACGGTGGTCCTTTAAAAGTTAGAGTAACCGCTAATAATGGGATTAGATCCGGATCAATTTTTGTCCTGTGGGAACTTCAAAACGGGAAATGGGAAAAAAAAGAGAAATTTAATGTCATTACTGGTGATGATGGCGTAGATGAATTTATTCTATTAGAAAAACCGAACGAGATAGAGAATGATTCTCTTGCTTGGTCTATTAATGCTTGTTCTTCTATACCAAATGTATTACGAGGAGAATTTAGTATTACCGTGATACAAGATGGAAAAAATCGATGGACAAAACAATCATCGCGTCTTGTTCCTAAATGTTCCGATGGAAAACAATTAAAATTTGGAAATCATGTGATTTTCAAACATCTTATCAATGATAACTTTTCAACTTCTGACTTATGGAAAGACACAGAATAAGTTATCTACTACTAATAAGTTTTATTACACTTATTGGGTATTCGCAGGATTCAGAATTACCTGTTGATAATCAAGGTGCCTACGCTTTTAAACTGGATTACAATGTTCCTGAGAGTCCTGCTTTTGCAGTACTAGATGCCAATCCTACTACTATCATGAGAGCTAGCACTCCTCAAGAAATAATTACACAACTGGCTAGTAATTTTTTAAGCGGTAATGAAGTAAGCCCTGGATTGGCTTTTGATTTCAATCCATATTTCGCTTTTGGTGGCAGACTAAAAAGTGTAAAAGAATACAGAAATAGTTACGGGAAAAGATTTCTTGCAAATCTCCAATTATCTATCGCTACTATAAATTCTATGGATTTCCCTGACGATTTGTTATTTTCTGGAGGACTAAGAGCTACACTATTTGACAGTAAAGATCTTATATTCGATGAAGAACTAGGAAAAGATATTGATAATGCCCTACTCCCCGATACAGATCCAGGACCTATGAATTCTGATGATGCGGGAACCGTTGTTGATAATCCTGCTCTAAAACAAGCATACATAAATGCAAAAACTCGCTACATGGAAAAAGCTGGAGGTTCTCTAGCCCTAGGATATGCTATTGCTGGTAGAGCAAGAGATAACTCTTTTAAAACCGACAGCATTGTTACCTATAGACATCAAGCTTGGCTTGTAGGTCAATATGATTTCGGTAAAAGTGGAATGAGTATTAATGGAATGATTATGTATCGTTATGAACAAACACCGCAAGCTACGGATAATGACGGATTCATTAGTGGAATTGCACTTAGAAAATATGGACAAAAACTAATTTTATCTGCAGAAGCGTATCATAATAGTATAACAGAAAGTATAGATTTTGGTGGATATGCTGAGGCATATTTAATTCCGAGTATTACTCTTTTTGTATCCCTAAAGAAAGAAACTAATGCCATTACTGGTGACGAAGATGTCATTCTAAAACCAGGAATTAAATGGAATTTTAGTCAAGCAAAAAAATGAAGTTTAAAAGACAAAAATAATCTAATTAAAAATTCAATACTGATCCGATACTCATGAAACCGACGATAACCATCCTATACAATGTTCTTCTAGCAATTACCTCAGTTTTGCTTTTGTATAGCTACTTTTATGTTCTGGTATATGATAAAGATTTTTTTGATGAGGAAGAAGATAAGAAAGCGGTTAAACAAGAAGTAATAAATGCGAATAACAATCCTGTGGATTCCTCTACCGTTGCCGTGCAACCTATGCCATCGAAACCGATTGAAATAGATACCATTATTAGAGATACTACAAAAACAGCAATTTCTAAAACAAGAGTGAATTTAGCAGTTGCTACCGATGCAAAAAAGAATAAACTTACACCAGAAGAACAAGAAGAAGAGATAGCGAAAGATGTTGAACATGTTAATTTTCTAGACATGCTTGTTGTAATGTTTCTAGCAGGAATGCTTGGAGGTGTATTAGCGAATCTAAGAGGTATTTTTGAATTTTACCGAGAAGAACAATACTTTCCAGATAATTTATTCATCCCATATCTTATTAGACCTTTAACGGCAGCCATTTCTGGATTATTAATCTTTTTTATATCACATCTTATCATTTCTTCTACTGCTAATCCAACCTATGACAATGAATATATTTCATTTAGAGGAATGGTATCTTTTATGAGTCTTGCTATTATTTCTGGTTTTGCCTCTCAGGAATTTACTGAAAGATTAAAAGCTGCAGCAGGTACGCTATTTGGCATTACTCCTACCGAAACTTCAGGAAAATCAGGTACTCCTGTTAGTCCCGAAGTACCAGATACAGCTTCTGATCCAAGCAATCTAAATGATAATGATGATGTAAGCACAGATATACCCTCAAATGAAGACACCTCTGAAACATCCCCAGTAAATATCCCTACAACCCCACCTGCTACGCAAATGCAACAAAAGATTAGTAAATCGAGATATATGAATCGCGATTAAGTAAGTTTTTTTGCTAAACGTCCCCTAGAAAATTTTGTCACTGAATCGGTGATAAAATAGAATGTTTGTATAACAAATAACATAAAAAATCATGGGAAAAACACTTCGTGTATGTTTGGCGATGGGAGGAGGAGTTTCATTAGGCTCTTTTTCTGGTGCGGCGTTAACCGAAGCTCTAAAACTATTAGTTCTTTACGGTAAAGATAATGACAATAATGACTACGATCAGGTAATCGTAGATGGTATGAGTGGCGCAAGTGCAGGCGCTATTGCTTTAACCATAATGCTTAAATGCCTTATAGATTATCGCTCTATGATTCCATTGGTAAATAACCAGCTTACTGAACAGGATTTACTAAATGAAATTATTAAAGAATATTTCTCTAACGAAATCACTAAAGCAGAAAAACACCAAAGCAAGTTTGAAACCTTAAAAGCGCTTCAACTAGCACAAAAAATCCAGCATAAACTATGGGTTAAAGAAGTGGATTCTGTAAAACTATATAATAATGAAAATCGCTCTAAAAACCCTATAAAACCCAACGACTCTTTCTCTCTATTAGACCGAAAATTATTAGAAGATCTTACTAAGACCTATTTAATGACCTCTGACGGAGTAGATATTTCAAGAAGGCAATTATTAGACCCTAAGAGAGTCATTTTTGCTTGTTCTCTTACCAACTTATTGCCAATTGAAATTGACTTTTCTAACGATAATATCGGTGAGAATTCTGATAAAGATCGATTACAACAGAACTTTTTAAAATCTGTAGGATCAGAAAATCACTCAGAACTACGAGTTATAGATTTTGTTTTCGATGAAACAGCAATTGAAAAAGACGGCAAAGAGACCGATTCCCGTTGGCTAAAATTTTGCAGTAACCCAAAACCAAACCAGCCCACACACTTCAAAATTACAGACAGGAGTGCGTGGGCTACTATATCTGCTTCGGCACTTGGTTGTGGTGCCTTTCCTATAGCCTTTGAACCGGTAATCTTAAAAAGATATAAAGCAGAATTTGGAGATTCCAAAAAACATACTAATTGGCCTTCTTCTTTTAGTAAAATACAGCAAGAAATCATAAGTCATCAGCATACGAACAACAACACCTTTACACAGAATAGCTATTTTGCAGAAGAAGACAATAGGATTTTGGACTATGAATCTTTCAATTTCCCATATATTGACGGAGGTACTTTTAATAACGAACCCATTCGAGAAGCCTTTAAAATAGGAACTTTTCAGGATTTTGGACGAGTAACAAACAATGAGGAAAGACTAATTTTATTTGTAGATCCTATTGTAAGAAAAGAACAATATCATTCTTTTAAAATATCTGCCTTTTCACCGGTAAAAAAATCGGGAAACGAAGTTTCTTTTAAGAAAGAATTGGGCAAGCTTTTTGGTAATGTATCTAGCATATTAGGAGTACTTACCAATCAGGGAAGCATTAAAGAAGAGCATAAAATAATTGATATACAGGAAAATTTTGAACTCAGAAAAACCATCTTCAAATATCTGGATGCTAATACAGATATGAGTCACAACCTTACAGTAGATATTATTGCAACCGCTTTTAATAAAATCACCAAAAATCTTCAGAACGGTATGATATCCCTAGGAACTCGAGATCCTATGATCTATTTTCTTGCAGAGATTGAAAAAAATTGCAAAGATATCACTACAGATCACGAGGCTTGTATCCATCTGGAACTGGATGATCTGGAAAAACTGAAAAAAATGATCGATGATACCATAACAACATCCAAATCCTTAGATATTGCTACTGTATACAACACCTTAAAACTTACTAAAAAAGAGGATCAAAATGTATTTGCGCAGACCGTTTTTAAAGTGATCGCTGATTTTGCATTAAATACAGATGGTAAAAATGAGAATGCATATCGTGCTGCCATCCTTCCTATTAACAAAACTCTTAACACAATAGAACTCCCAGGAAGCGAAATTGAAGCTTTTGGAGGATTTGCTTCGGAGAAAGCCAGAAATTATTCCTTCGCCTTTGCACGTTTAAGTACTTTACTCTCTTTAAAAGAGAGAGTCGGTGGTTTTAGACCCAACAGTCCCTTTATAAACAATGATAGCTTTCCGTTTTTTGAAAAAAAACTCACCGATCAAATCGAAGAAATTGACTTTTTCAACAATAAAGGTACTTATGCGACAGCACTAGAACAAAACCTTTTCAATCATTCTGTTACACGATTAAAGGGAGTACTTTTAAGTAATAAATATTTGAAATTTATTTTATTAAAAATACCATTTGTAGCGACATCATTATTAGGTACTATAGCAATGCCTATTGTATCCGCTGGATTGTTTGTTTCTTCGATTTTTAAAAAATCACCTTGGCGAGGATCGAATATTTTAAAAAACCTTATACGTAAAGGAGTTGATCAAATAAATTTTATGCCCTTGGAACCGGTTACTATTTCTATTCTAAGTGATATACAGCTCAATAAAAAGCTTATGTTTCGTTGTTCAGATGATACTATAAAAAAGGGAAAAGCAGTTGAGCATATTATTAATACTTCGGGAAACAAAAAGAGGTATCAGTACTATTTTCAGGTATCACTTTTAGAATATATAAAACAGAAAAATATCTTAAGAACCAATGCTACTTCACAAAACGCAGATTTCCTAAAAATAGACTCCCTAGAAATCGATCGACTTGGTTTATCACTATCAGATAAAGTACAAATGCCCAACGACATTGACGGTAATTTATACCCTAAACGTAAACGTATTGCTATCGAAAACAATTATAAAGATATCATCATCGAAATGAGATTGGATAGATTCAATCTTCCATTGATAAAACCGTCTATTAATGATAAAAACACCTCTTTACATTATTCATTGAAAAACATTAATTATCATGTAAATCCAATATTAGAAATTGATTTACAAAAACTATCGAATGGACAAGAAGGGTGGTATTTTAAAGAACAAACCGAATCTTTGGACAAAAAATTACTACGAGAATAGTATATTACTAATCTAACCGTATTGTAAACCATCAAAAACTACATCTCGGTGTGGTTTTTGATGATTTCTTTACAAAATATATCAATTATGAAAACTGATACTTATACCAAAGTAGTGCTTACTATTATTGCCATTGCCTTATCTATAATTGTCATCAAAGACACCAACATTATCCCAAAAGCATATGCTGGTGAGTCTTCTATATCATCAAATTATGGACTAGTACCTCTTAATGATGACGGAACCATTACTGTAAAACTAGATACATCTGACGAAATTGATGTAAACATCAAAGGAGTGAGTACTTATGATCAATTGCGAGTAGATATTAACAAAATAAGTACAAGCGAAGAGCTAAATATCAACCTAGATGAAGTTGGAGGAAGCTACGTTTCTAGCGGAGGTCCTATTAAAGTAAAACTTCAGAATTAAATTATAATCCTGCTGCCGTAGACGTTATTTTATCCAGTGCTCCGCTTATTTTAGTAAGCACCTCATCTCTCTGTTCTATTCCATGACGTTGTTGTAGATATTTAGGATCGTTATACAATATCTGTACAATACCATCATTATCTTGCGATACTAATATTTTCTGCGGAAGATCTAATCCAGTAGATTGCGCACTTTGCATCAGAGGAGTACCTAGTTTTGGATTGCCAAACATGATAATTTTAGTTGGATTTAGAGTTAAGCCCACAGACGCAGCATTTGCCTGATGATCTAATTGTGCAATAATCTTAAGATTAGGATTATTATCTATGATGTCCACTAATTTCGAATAGGTTTCATCAAAACTTTGACTACTTTTCTTAATAATTAAACCTTGTTTTGAAGTGATTTTCATACGTTCTTCTACTATATTTTTGCTAGTATTAGACGTATCTTTTGCTGCTTGATTACACGAAAATAGTATCAAAGCACAAAGTGTAAAAACAATCGATTGTTTCATCTGCTTATATTTCATTTTTTCTTCAATTTTCAGACAGAACTCACTAACTATTAACTCTTTAGGCACCACCTAATGGTTATAGCGCATTTCATAGGATTTTGATTTTAATATAAAGGTTGATCAGGATTACCTTTATAGTCGCAATCATTTGCATTTACATACCAAGTCATTTTTACATCTTCAATAAATTCATCACTTTTATCTATATCATGGTGATCTTGGTATACCTGAATCATTTCTCCTGTGGTTCCAAGTACAGAATGCCAATAATGAGTCTTAACAAGATTAATTTTAGGACGCTCTCGAGAAGGTGCTTGTCCCATAATTCTACCTAATTGCCCAAATACATGACCTTCGCTAATTGTTAAAAATTGCACTTCTGCAGTGTGTTCCACCTCAAAAGTTCTACGCAAACGATCTTTTTTGTACTCATTTTTTATTCCCCAACCCACACGAACAACACATCCTTGCCGAACGGCTTGCTTTAGGTCATTAATATTTCCGGATAGAGGATTTCCTTGATCGTCATTTACATACACGACTTGCCATCCCTTTAATTCATTTGTAGGTTCTTCTTGTTGTTTTCCCCGATTACAAGAGCTACATATTACTACCAGAAATAATACTACGATATTTCTAAGCATTCCTTACTTTTTATACTAAGATACTAGAAAACCAAAACATTTTCTAATTTGTAAGGAGATTAACATATTGTTAAAACAGAAATTGGTCAAATTATAATTTTATCATAACCCTAAAGATCAAAATTTCTAAAAATCATTTTGAAGAAAATTTTGAGAAGGTCAAACCGGTTTTTCTTAGTCAAATTAGTGTAATGTATAATTCTAAGTTTAAAAATATATCCTACAATTAATCCGATTTAACTGCGCATCATCGAAAACCCTAAACAAAGGGGAAAAACCCTCCAATAACAATCATATTTTTAGCGTTAGGAAAAAGATCAAATTTTATAGTAACAAATACCGACAAAAAGATATTAATTTAAAACCTCAAATCATTCTGTATGGCTTTACAAACTATTACTCAAATTTTTATTTCAGGAGTTCCCATTACTTCCTATGTAAGTTTAAAAATAGATCAGGAAATAGATGCGCATCATAGTTTAGCATTGGTTTGTAGAACGGATGTGGTAGAAAAACTATCCGAAGAGTTAATTGGAGATAGCAAGGAATACCTTGGAGGGACTATCACGGTAAAAATTAGCTCTATTTCAGATTTTGGAGGATATAAAGAATTAGAATTTAAAGGCGTCGTAACTAAAGTAAAAGCTACCAAAGGTTTTCAGCAATCCTCTGGAGATTTAGTCACTTTAGAAGCCAAGAGCACTTCTATTTTATCAGATGATGGAGGACATCATGCCTCTTTTAACGATATGAGTCTGTCAGAAATATTAGAGAAAACCTTTAAGGGCTATGATAAAGGAAAATTAGAAACAGATTTCAAACCTACCTTAGCAGACAACATCCATTATTCTGTACAACATGATCAAAGTGCATTTAGTTTTGCGAGTAGATTAGCTGCGTATTATAATGAATGGTTCTATTATGATGGACAGAAACTAGTATTTGGTAGCCCTAGTACTGCCGAAACAGAGTTAAAATACGGAGTGGACTTACAGAAATTTACGGTAGAACTTAGTTCGGTTCCTAATTCATTTGACTATTTCACCAACGATTATCTAACTGATGAAATACATCAAAAAAGCAGTAAAGACGTCTCTATTCCAAGTGATGGATATCACGGTTTTACCGATAAAAAATCCAAAGAACTATTTAATAAGCAAACGCAGGTATATAATAACCTATATACAGATACTAGTCTAAAATCTAGGTTAGACAAACAAGTGGAGAACTTTACTAAATCTAGAGCGATGAGACAGGTGATCGCCAAAGGTTCCTCTGATAATCCAGGAGTAAACTTAGGTGAAATAGTTACTATTAAAGGATATGGAAGCTATAGAATTATTAAAATCACCCATACCAATATCGAAGGAGGTGCTTACACAAATACATTTGAAGCTGTAGATGCAAATTTTAAAGCATATCCAAAGATGGATATTAGTAGATTTCCAAAAAGTGAAATCCAAATTGCTACAGTAATGGAAAATCATGATCCAGAGGGTTTAAGTAGAATTAAAGTACAGTTTCCTTGGCAAAAACCGACAGGAGACATTACTCCATGGTTACGAATGATGACTCCACATTCTGGAGGTGAAAAAGGATTCCATTTTACTCCTGAAATTGAAGAAGAAGTATTGGTTGGTTTTGAAGGAGGAAATGCCGAAAAGCCTTATGTTCTTGGAGCTTTATACAACGGATCTAAAAATGCTTCTGATTGGAAAACAGAAAAAAACGATATCAAAGCTCTAAAAACAAGAAGTGGAAATCAATTGGTGTTTGATGATAATGAAGGATCCACAACAATTACAGATAAAGGTACTTCTGGAATTAAATTAGATGGAAACGGAATTGCACTTATTAACGCCCAAGAGCGAAATGAGGTAAATGTAGCAGATAAGTCTACCTTGTTTGTAATGGATAAAGATGGAAATATCGTTTTTGAAGGAAAAACACAATTTCAAATTGTTATTGGAGATAGTTCTTTGATTCTAAATAAAGATGGTAATATTATTTTAAAAGGAAAAAACATTCTTATCAATGGTGAAGAAAGTTTGGATAACCGATCTAGCGGAAGTCAAGTGCTTCTTAACAAAAATGCTAAAGTAACTGGTAGCAAAGTGGATATCAACTAATTTATACTACTTATTGTAATGTCAACACCCAAAAAAAGAAGAAGTTTTTTACTAGATGAGGAGGATGAACAAACAACGATTCGTCCAGTAAAAAAAGTCACGATATCAGGAGAAAATCTACTCTATAGAACTGTTCAAACGAACGCTACTAAAATAGAAGATGAAGTTAGAAGTCACTCAGAATTAAAGAAACAATACAAAATTCAATTAGAGCTCCAGAACAAACAAGCATCTGCACTTCTAAATGATCTGCATTATGAGTTCATGCCGCCGGTAATGGGAAAGGTATATGAGTTTGTTTCTAAAACTGAAGAGATTAGAAATAATATACAATTCAGCCTAGATAACGATGGTCGATTGAGTAAAATACTTAACAGAGAAGAAATATTTGAAAATTGGTTAGCTTTTAAAAAGAATGAACTAAAAGATATTGAATTTATTAAAAGTCTTAAAAAAGATAATCCTGGTCAGTATCAGAATATTTTAAAAGAGGGAGAACAACAATTTTCCCCATCCAATAGCATGATGGAGCAGGACTATCATCGAGATTTATTATATCTAGTACTATTTGACAAACATCTTACTGCAAAGGATCTGAATAAGATACCAGGAGAAGAATATATGTATACCTCTCAATTATTTCCACAGGTAAAAGTCCCTATGGAAATAAGATATGATGTAATAGAAGAAAATGAAAAATCCATTACAATTAGAAAAGTGGCGGATAGTATTTTAGATGATAGTTTATTACAAGAAATAGAAACGCAATATGATACTTTGCATAAGCCTTTGATAAAATATAGTTTTACAACATATGCACTTACGTTTAGAACCCGTTATACTATCGATAAAACTAGCAGAATTATTAATGATGCAGAGTTAACTATTATAGAAGATGTGGAGCATAATATTCAAAGTACTTGTAAGTACAGTCTAAGAAAGTTGTAATTATGAAATAAGCCATAACAATTGTTGATAGCCTCCAATATGATTATTGGCGATTCCATCTGACCTCTAAAACAATAAAATATAAACAGATGAAACAAAAAGAATTTGAATTTAAAGCTTTTGTGTATACCTATAGTTGGCAGCCTGCACTTATTTTTATTATTTGGATATTATTCTTGATCATAGTTCCAGGACAGATAATTACAAAAATAATCTGGCAAGAAGACTCTGATTCAATGCTTTTTCTTGATTTAAAAAGGCTGGCTTTAGTATCCATACCGTTAACCTTTATTGCATTGTATTTATTTGAAAAAGTTTTTTTATCCAAGATAATTATTAGTTTCGATAAAGCAGAAGCTACTATATCCCTGAAGAAAAAATTCAAAACTATTTTCGAAACTAACCTTTCTGATGTAAAACAAATCAAGTTTATCAATAAAAAACAAAATAAAACAAATAAGGCAATAATATTAAGAATTCGATCTATTAATAAAAGAAATATTATTATAAGAAGCATTATGATGGGGAATGATAATAATCCAGAGTATGTTGAATTTTTAAAATTATATAACCATATAACAGAAGAATTAAAAGATTCGGATTTCTCTAAGAAGGAAAAAACAATCGGTAATGAAAGACTTAAAACCGAAATTTACACTTAGTTATTATGAGCAGTTATTTACCAGAAAAAACATTTGTAGTATGTACCATGCAAATGAGCCCAACAAAAGGTCAGTTGCTTGCTGATCCAGACAAACGTGATATTAGTGTCCTACATTCCAAAAAGGATGTTGCTCTTCTTACTAAGGATGATTTAATACTAATGAATGATTTCGGTTGTCAGCAAAAATGGCAAGGACCTGTTACCTCTGCAGGGTTTTGGGGAGGATTTGCAGCAGGTTTGGCAATAGCAGTATTTTCTGTAGCAACCTTTGGTGTTGGAGCAGCCATAATTGGAGCATGCGCAATCGCCGCAGCTGTTTATACCTATGCTGCTGTCAAATCAAATAGCAAAAAATGTAACCCTCAATTAAATGCTTGGCAAAATCCTCATCCTACGGTAAAATTTAATCAAGTATCAGCTGTTACTCAAACTTCTTTTATGACTTGCAATGCAGGTGGTATGCTACAGCCTTTTATCAGTCCCTCTGCCGCCAATGCTGCTGCTAAACGTGTAGCTTGGGCAAATCGAGGAGAGATAGCATTGACAGGTGTGATCTCATTTATGTTTGGGGCAGCAACTGGGTACGCTGGAGGAGCAGCTTATGGTGCATTAAGAGGCGCTGGTGGTTCTTTAATATCTTCTGTTGGAAGTGGATTTTTAGCCGGAGGAAAAGAAGTTGGTATTGGAATGCTAGGAGCTTATCTCATTTATGCTCCCTTATCCTATGGAGAGAAAAAAGGTATTCGTAATTTGTATAAAAGCGATAATGGAAATACTACCTATGATCGGATGATTGCCAATAGGGAAAATACGGAAGCAAAAGACTGGTTCGAATTTGAACCGGGCAGTATAGAAATCCCAGAATACGATCTTGAAAATTTGAATATATCAGAACTGGAAGCTCCTAAAGTAAAGGCCCCAAAAGTAAATGATTTTGGCTACGACTCCGCAGATGACGATTATAATCCGAATGGATTTAGAGATGCCTCCTCCAAAACTTTTGATAGGTCCGTAGAACTTTTTAGAATCAACCAAAATGATGCCTATATCGAAAGGATGATGAATGTAGAAGGAACCAAAGCAGAAAAACAAGCTGCTATAGAAGCCATTGCTAAAGAAATGAGTAAAACTAAGTCTGGTGCAGAAGCAGTACAAAACATGAGAAGAAAAGGTAGTGGGGAAATTATTATTAGAAATAAAACACAAAATAAAGGAAATCGAGTAACTACAGCACATAGAAATAATGCTCGAGCTGCTCGCTCTGAAGCTATCTGGGGAACAAAAAACAAGGGATATACTAATGGTGTGGCATATAACGGAATAGCATTATTGTTGCCGTTGGTAGTGACTCCATTAGACGAATATACAATTGTTTGGGTTTCGCAATTTGCAGAACAGGATATTGCCAATGGTAATTCTGTTTCTTCTACTTCTCATTAGAAGCTGAGAAAAACAATGATTTATTACCTTCTTCTTAATTTATCTTTTAATTAAATCATTTCAAATAAATAAAATACAACAAACTTATTAGGTATGAAAAACCAAATAAAAGTTAACCTTACATGAAGAAGGCAATGTTAGCAGGTAGTATAATATTATTACTTTATTTTGCTGGTAATGATTTTTTTTATGTTTTTCAACCATATTCAAAATTCTCTGCAAGATCAATTTTGGTAGATGACGAAAAGAAGGATTCTCTTAATTACACTATCACGTCTGTCGAAATTGGTATGATCAACAAAATACATGGAATAAAAGGTCAATCTAATCGAATACTTGCAAATGTAAAATACAATAATACTTATCAAGATTGTTTTACAGAAAATGTGGTACAACTGCCTTATTTACTATTAATTGGTACCACTAAAAAAGAAGGAGATTCTATAGATATCATTTATAATAAAAAAGTAAGCTGTAATAGTAGGAAGAATGCGATTTATACCTTAAGTAACCAAGATTATAAAGAATTAAAATATTTCAAATTAATTAAAGCACTCGTACTATTATTATTTGCAATTATTTTAACTTGGGATACTTTTCTAAAAATCACTATTTAAAAAAAGCAATGGCGCAATCACGTATTACGACTAGTTTCAGATTTTGCAGAACAGGATATCGCCAATGGTAATTCTGTTTCCTCTACTTCTCTTTAGGGTTTCTGATTATTTAATTATAAGCATCAAAAGCACCTGGCATCATTAATCAATAATGCGTTTAGCTTTTCTGACTTCTTTTTCTATAAATCCTTAGTAAATAATTTAGCTTTCGAACGCTAATATCTAGATTAGATATTGATATTTTCTCATTCTTATCATCATAATCATAACCAAGATAAATACCTTTTTTATCATTGGAATGAGCTTTAGAAACTATGTCTACATTTTTAATATCCGACCAGCTTCTAAACCTCCCTTTATTATCCTATATTCCTTTATCTGAAATAATCAGTTGAGGTGTTTGGTCTTTATATAATTTAAGATTTCTATGAATTCCTATTGCTGCTCCTATAAAAAGTGCTATTGTAAGAAAGTAATTGATTTTAAAAAAAACATAGATACCGAAACAAATAAGCAAAACACAAAAGATAATTATAAATAGACTGCGTGATCTTGAAAAATAAATAACGGTCTTTTCCGGTGCTTTTTTATTTTCTTCAAACAAACTTCCCATTACATTTTTGATACTATATAAATAGCTGTTATTATCTACATAGAGTAATAAACTTATTGTTCTAATATTACTTCGATCGCTTTTTCTAGCAATTCATCCTTGCCTGCTCTAATCCCTTTGATAGTTGGTTTTACCTCTATATCAGGAACAATCCCAATTCTCTGTGTTTCTTTTCCATCTGGGTAGAGAATTCCGATACCCGAAATCATTGTTCTTAAACCTCCAGGAAGAAATGTCGAAGATACATTTCCATCAGCTCCCGCTGTTGTACTTCCCATAACTGTAGTATTATCTCCAGCCCTAAATGCCATTGAAGTATACTCAGCTTGACTCTGTGATAATTCATTTACCAACACTATCAATTTCCCTTTATATGCTTTTCCGCTATTAGCCACTTTTAAATTATCTGTGAAAGTAAATTCTCCAGGATTATCAATATTTACACTTGTAAATTTCACAAAAGGTGTAGGAGAAGAAACAAAATAAGATCCTAAACTAAACGGAACAAAGGTGGAAGGATAGTTTCTAATATCTATAATAATTCCTTTTGTATCAATGAATTCACTTTTAATCACTGGTATATCCTCTTCTTTTATATTCTGAAGTGTTATGTAACCTATATTATTTTCGAGCATTTTATAGGATTTCTCTTTACTAGGTTTATACCAGTGATAGAGATTAAGACTATCGCTTGGATATAGTTTCATTGATTTTTTAATCGTTTTAGAATCTGCGGTTGTAAATTCAATCTTGAACTGATTCTTATTAGAACGTAATAAATCTGTAGAAAGATCTCTAAGCATACTGGCAACATTAGATGCTGGATAATATTTCGATTTCTCTTTAATTAGTTCTTTTATCGACTTACCATTAATTTTATTAATAACATCTCCTATTTGTAACCCAGCTTCTTCTTTTAACTCTGGATTATAATAATCAGTTACCACTAATTTATCCTCTATAAAACGTACAGCTACAGGTGAAAAATTCTTTCCTTTCCATTCTTTAATCTTATCCGCGCCTCTCCAGATATTTGCATGAGTATCTTGTATATCCCCTATTAATTGAATGGCTGCAAACTCATACGCTAACTCATCTTTTGCATTTAGAAATTTAGGAATATAAGCTGCTAGCTTTGTATTCCAATCATCATCCATTAAATGTTTGTATGGAAAGAAGTAATGGATCATATTCCAATATCTATATACAGATAACAACCTAAAACCCTGATCTGGGTATGTCATTTTTGTATATGGGTCTTCATTTTTAAAAATAGCATTCCCAATATTCGGATCCACCTGTACATAGTACTGTTTACCTTGAGTACGATTGTTATACACATAAAGCAGTTTTTCTTTTAAGGCATCGCTTTGATTATACACCCATTTTAAATCTGGCTTTAGTGCTGCTATTTCATTTGTAGGCTTGCATTTTTTGCACGTTTCTATTTTTCCTAATGACTTTATCCAGTCAATTATAAGTTGATCTCTTTCGGAATTGTTTTGTGCTTTGATATATTCAGGTAAAAACCTGAACAGCTCATAATCCCAATTATAGTTTCCTTTGGCTATTTCTGGGTGATGATATTTTAGAAACCCCCAAACTCTTCCTAATAATGCTAAATCATCGACCTTCTTTGGAGATACATCAGAGATATCTATCAAGGAACCTTTATCAAACTCCTTATCGAGCTTAGCTTTTGGCAACTCTTTTTCTACTTCTTTTAGTGTTTGAACATTTTTTCCATCTATAGACAGCGTAAAATCATCGAACCAAGCCTCTCCTTTTCCAGAAAGAATTCCTGCAATGAATATTTTTTCAGCCTCTTTCGAATAATCAAGAGTTATGCTATATTTCGCCCAATCTTTTGTTCCTGTTATTTGCTGATTTTGCATATTATCAAATGCCAACGAAGATACATCTCCATCAACTCGTAACAATAATCCAGCAAATCCTTTTTCCACATTTCTAATTTTCATAAAGCCTTCCAACTTTATCTTCTTACCTCTATAATTTGCAGGAATTCTATATGCTATACTACCAAATGAACTACCCGATTCATCGGATATAATTTTACCTGATTTTTTTCCGGAATGGGCATCCGCATCAATGATCAACTCATAATTACCCCATTTCATCCATCCATCAGAGAGTGATTTGTCTTTAGCCTGATATTCAAATCCAAGATTATACTTCTCCTTGATCTGAGCGTATGAAAAGTGTAAGGACAGAATTGTAAGTGATGTAATGAGTATTTTTTTCATTGATTTATGTTATCAAGGTTATTTCAATAATATCAAATAGTAATGGTATTTTTTATTTGTATCATTTTTTCTCTTAATGTTACTAGTTTATTGTGTCAAATTTTATCAAACAAACTTCCTAACCTTTTTTAAGGAAAAGATATTCAATTTCTCCCAAGGTGATAAGATTTAGATGAGTTTAATTTTTAAAAATTTAAACAGAATAAAGAATTGGAATTTTGGTTCTATCCGTTTATAAAATATATTCACTTATTTCATTTCATTGTTAGCCTATAGGTTACCCATAAGCTATACCCTCCATTTCGAATAGGATCCAAACTTTCCGTTTTAAATAATGAGTTACCTCCCAATAATTCTAGAAGTCTTAACATCAAAACTCCTGTTTCACTATCAAAATCAAAATCGTCATATACAGGATGGGCATAAGTAGTTTCATCATCTATATTTAAAATTTTATAAACTTTATACCCCAAATGGTTCGCTATGATTTTAGCTTGCGAATTCGCATTATTTAATGCTAAAATTGCATTTTTATCTTCTTCTTCAAAACGATGTTCCGGAATTCTAAAATATATTTTCTCTACATTAATTTGTAGATCACTAAACCATACTAACAGTTGGTCAAATCTGGATATATCCTCATCCTCAATTTTAAATTGAACTTTATTTGGATTTTTAAATTCTTCAATCTTACTCAGTTTACTATTGAAACCTAAGTTGGCAATAGAATCATTTAAAGTATCTATTTTATCTATATCAGATTCATTTATCGATATCATTGCCACGTTACTTTCAGCATACTCAACGTAGTTTGATTGCCCCAGAACTCGTAGAGTAATATCCTGATCCTGAGCAAAAACAGAAGCTATAAAAAAGCCGGAAAATAAAAATAGAATATAAAATTTCATCTAATCAATAAGTTTAAACATAATTGCAACCCTGTAAGATCTTATCATTTTATCCTTGACTCCCTCATTCCTTTCAGCTCCGTAACCAGATTCTTTTACTTCTATATTTAGAATTTTTCCAACTTTCATATTGATTTCCTTGCAAATGGCTTTTGCTTTCCGTTTAGCATCATTTATTGCTTTTAAACTTAGTTCTGTTTCTAAATTTTCATCCGATGAATCAAACAGATATTTTATTTCGGAGATTTTTAATCCGTCTACCTTAATATTTGAGACTTTTTCTAGTTTACCAAGGTCAGTAATTAAAAAATAATTCTTGCTCTTACCTAAGGAGTAACTTCTATTTTGGATAAACAATTGTAATTTATTTTCCTTAACACCTATCTTTTCTAATTCTGAAACAGTGGCTTTATAAGCATCTTCGTAAGAAATATCTTTTGAATTGCTATCATATTTATTAGCTTTTTGTTCACTAATAGCGAGTTGAATTTTAACTTTGTTCGCGGTTATTTCTTTTTTTGCATTTCCAATGATACGAATAAATCTTTCTGTAGATTGACCATAACTGGCAATTGAGAAAGTCAATGTTAAGATTAAAATTTGAATTGTTTTTTTCATAATTAATTATTCTTTCTTTTTAAAAGTATGATTTTGTTGTTTTGCTTACGCATAATCTAGGCGTCCTATATAAGTGTCAATTCTAACCGATATGTTACCCTTAAATTTTAAAATGATGATGCGCAACGAATAAACAAGTATAACTTTAAGTGGAAAGGATACTATATAGCATTTTTTTTATTGGAAGTAACATAGCCATTACCTGATCATCTATACTTGTAATTGGACAAATTACCGATCTATGTTTAAATTGAGCCATCTCTCTAAAGTTGAGCATATTCTTTTATAGTCCGAATCATTCATATTCTTTATTCGAGCATTTCCATGATGCTTCCCTTTCATTATAAACCACTCTGCATCCATAGTATCGTTCTCAGGAACAGCACATGAAGTCCAAGTATCATTTTCTCCATAAATAAAAATGAAATTATTTCCTTTAGATTGAACCCAATCATGTACTTTCCCTAAAAGCTCACCATCAAAAGTTACGGTCATTTTATTAGGCAGAAAAGTCGCATGCGGATTGGTATCAACTGGTAATGAAAAAAGTAAATTTTTAAAATCTTTTATTTCGTACCCATAATATCCCATCTCTGTTGCTGCTTGATAATAATGCGATCCATATCTCTCGATTAATTGATCATTAAATAATGATATAGGATCGACTCGTAAAAAGTATGTTAAAGTTTCTTCTAACGAGCTTTCTTCATTGGGTATTTTGTCACAACTATGCCCCCATTGCCAAAAAGCAAATGGATATTCTAGAACAGCAAACTCAAAAGCCTTTTCTATTGAAAGATACGTAAATGTCCAACCTGCTCTCTCACTATACTGGCGCAGTATGGGAACGACTTCTTCTCTACTTTTAAGCAATCGAAATTGCAGTTTTTTGATTTTTTCACGACACTCTTTTGTACCTATAGAATCTAAAAACTTATAAATCCTTTTGTCCTCAAACGAGTTGGTTAATGGGGCTACATAGGATATACTAGCATCCACATCATTAGGATAAAAATATTTGTAAAATATTGTTGTGGATCCTCCTTTACTAATTCCTGTACTGATCCATTTTGTGGGATATATTTTATCAAATAACATTCTTATATGATGCAAATCAGAAGTTACTTGTTGTAAGTTTAAATATTTATAATTTAAAGAGTCTGGCTTACTTTCTCCAAAAAACCGATGTTCTACATTCAGCTGATTCGCATTTAATAGTTTTGTAACTTCATGTATACGATTTCTGTTTGCCTGATATCCTTGGATTATAAGCACAGTTGGGCTATCGAATCCTTTATGAGTAAGGAATACCTTCTGGAAGAAAAATCCTTTTTTGGGGTCAGCATGGTCAATAGGCTGCTTGACTTTTAATTTATAGGTAATCTTCGAATTACGTGAAGATATAACCTTTTCAAACGTAACATCTGGCAGATTAAGCAGTCTTGCTTCTATATTAAGTGTTTGAGCTCTTAGATGAAACGACATCCAAAGGAAGAACGTTAAGATTAAATAATTCTTTTTCATGAATTAGTGAGATTAAAGTTATTTGTGAATAATACAAACACTAGATAAGCAAAAAATTAGAGACTAAAAGTATCAGATCTGATCCATATGTTACCCATAATTTTTTAAATTTTGTAATGTACATATAATTGAAATAAAACTTTAAGTAACGAAAATATTGTATCGAGTATTTTTTACTAAAAACCAGATAGTTTCTACCTAGTCTTGCTTGTTAGAAATATCAGCACTGATTAACATGCTTATGCAATAGTGTTTAGCATCATAATTGTTATCAGTGATTCGTTTTTTGAAAATTATTTTGCTATTAAATATTTCCAGAATAATTAGTTTTAATTTTCCTTCCACCTATTTTTATTCCAATAAATAGTCCTAGATAACTATTATTTATAATCCCGATTTTTTGTTCGCTTTGAATTTTGATATCAGCATTAGGCATAAAATTGTATTCTAATCCGCATCTTACATTTCCAATATCTAATCCTCCTCGCAATAGAAAACCTAGTTGATTTTTCACACTTCCTTCCAACACGTCTGAAGTGCTACTATTTCTGTTAGACACATCCACATTATTAAATAAATAATAGCCAAGGCCAACTCCTATATAGGGGCTATAGTATTTGTTATTAATATTATAATCATAGGTCGGAACAAAAGAAATTACACCATTATCATCTAATTCATCTATGAAATATGGTAAACTACAATCCAATCTAATTTTATGAGGATTTATTGAAATTCCAAATCGTAATCCAATGGTGGATTTTTCGGAAGCTTTTACGTTTGGTTCCGCGTTTAGTAACAATCCCAAATTATTAGAATCGGTATCTAAAAGTATACCTGGTTCTATTCTTAATGTAACCTGTGCGTTGGTCATATAAGAAGTGAGTAAAAAGATAATTAGAAAAAACTGAAGATTGGTGTAATATTTTTTAATAACGAAAAAACCAAAAAGCGTAGATTTCATTAAAGCTGCTGTATACATCCAGAACGCTCATTTTTAGTTTTAATTGTTTTTAATAGTCTTCTGTACAGGCATCTAAGAAAATCAAATATTGATTCTTGCTTACTCAAGTTTTTTATATTCAACTGGTACAGTAATCTCATAAACTTTTTCCATATACCAAAGAGGAGGTAATCCGTTTTCAATTCTTCTTTTATCAATATTTTCGATGTCTTTTACTGGAAATTGGTCAAATTGATTGTGATATAGTCCATAAACTTGTTCCTTATTTTTTATTATGGATCTTTCTTCCTCGAATATTGTCCAAAAGCTTTTTTTGATATTCCCTTTTTGTATTTGTTCATCTATGTACGGCTTAAAAAAGTTCCAAACATAATTATCCTGTCCGTAAGTATTTCGCTGGTGCCATAGAATTAACCAACCTCTATTTTGCCAACCATATTTTTTCGTTATCTCAATTAACCTATTGATATTTAACGAATCAATCTTTACCATTTCTTTTGGTTCCATTCCATTACTACGGATTTCTTGATCTAATTTTACTAGACTATCTACTTCGTGATAAATTTCTGGATATTCTAAATTTTTGTAGAATTCGGATATGTGACTTTGATAATCATTCTCAATCTCAGAAAACAATTTTTCGTTCCTAAAGCTATCAAACTCATCAAAGTTTAAGAAATAGTTTTTTGAAGCATTTGTGTTGTGAATGGATGCTATAAGTAATTCTTTAGCTTTATCAATATCTCCAGCTTTTAAAGCAGAAGCTGCTGCATAAAAGTATACCGAAACATTTTCTTTTGGTTTTAAATCAATGGCTTTTTCAAAATTAGACAGAGCCTTTTCATATCCTTTGTCTTTAAATTGGAGCATTGCTTTCTGTTCAAATTCACTATACTGTTCAAATTCATTTTTATTTTCTGAACAGCTTAACAACGATATCAAAAGAAAAATGTAAGTTATTTTCATAGAGTCTAAGAATTGTGATTAATGTTTTATATATGTGCCTTAGGAGCGCAAAATGTTACCCTGCTATTGGATTTTTATGCGTAGCGATTGCTAATTTTTCTTTTTCGCGATTACTGGGTCACTAAAAATATACAGTGAACTATCGATCAAACTTAAAGTTGCTATGACACATATATTGTTATAACATGTTTTATCCTATTTCAATTATGGTTCCGTATATTTTAGTTTGTACATGTCTAATTGCCTCTTATAATAATTAAACTGTTTTGCAGAAAAACCTAAGCCGAAAAGAAATGGTGTTAATAGACTTAATTTCGAGTATTCTAAAGTTACAAATTCAATATTTTTGATATCCCAGTTATAAGCTTTTAAATACAAAAAATAGAAAATGCTAATTCCTAAGAATATGAGAATTAAAGATATAAGAATTCTGAATTCCCATTTCTTCATTTCCTTTTTATAGAATTTGATATTCTTTTTTATTTCATTTTTTTTAGACATCCGGTTATATTATCTCCTTACAAAGATAAATTATAAACACTTGACCTTTAACAGGTTTAATCGTCAGTTATTAACGTATTTTTTGATATTTTTTAGAATATGCTGTTATATTTTAGGATTTTAATTTATAAAGCTTTGTAAAATCTATATTTTTTATTCAAAAATTTGAATATGATGATTATATTATTGGTTTTTGTTAATAACTTCAATTATTATGAAATTGTATATAGTTAAAGGAATTGAAATTGATAGGGTAAACTCAAGCAGTACAAGTAAAAAAATAAATAGTTTTATAGGTTTTTATACAAACCTAAAAGAGATTTATGATCAGTTTGAACGAAAAACTGTGAAATCGTATTCGACTATTGCTAATAAAATCAATGAGGACAACCAATATATTACTTATGATTCTAGTTTTTTAATTGATGGAAAAATGATGAAGTTTCAACAAATAAGAATTGAAAGAGTTCTAGCAAACAAAGTTTATAATAAATATAAATATGTAAATATAAATCCGTTGATTGCTCAAGAATTCAGCGACTTCAAATTTTGATTAAGATTTGAGGTTCAACCTAAATACGTTATAACATAGGTGTACATACATTAGTGAATGTACTCCTATTTAAAAGTATTTGTAAACATTACCAAAAACTAAATAGTCACAAATTTCCCATATACAAAAGGTTTAAAGAAACGCAAATTTCCCAAATAAAAAAACAATATGGGTTTGTGTATTTTAATATTTTAGAAAATACTAGATCTAACAATACCATTTGTTATCAAATATTTTTCAATCACCAGTATTCAAAGATTCGAGAAATTTTTCCGTTCTTAAATTCAAAAAGCGTCATTTCTGGCTTTCCCTTTTTTATTTCACCATCTTTATTTTCAACAAATCTCTTTTGGGTAACTACAGCATTAAGTCCAATAATTTCATTTATGATTTCTATATCTTCTATGGTTCCTAAATATCTCCCGCTTTTTTGATTCTTAATGTATCCGTCATAGAGTTTTTGGCGTGTATAGGTGCCTCCATATTTTGGATGTACATAGGTAAAATCCTCGGTAAAAAGCTCGAATACATTATCAATATCTTTTGGAGTCGAATTGGACTGAAAAATTTTAACGTTTAATTCATAGTATTTTTTTACTACCGCATCCAAGGAATCTTTATGAGCTTTTGTAGCCTCTTGACTATGCATGGCAGATGTAACCAATAACAAAAGTATCAATTGAAATATGGAAGTTGCTTTTGAAATCATTTAAAATACATTTAATATTACACATCCAAATGTATACGGGCCATCCAAAACAATACGTTAACATCTAGTTAATTGTAACTTACTTAACTATTTAAAGGATCTTACTTTTGATGTATTGAGAAGCTAAGAAATAAAAAAACTACTAACTAAAGTTTTATTAGATTTTCTTTGCTATAAGTTCTTTTTTTTTCATTGTTAATGTTTCGACTCCTAATAGCTATCGAAATAGAATGACAGAACAAAGGTATAGGCTAGTAAAAAAGATTTCAAAACATTCCTTCGCATATTTAGGTTAAATGTTTTGTATACTATAACACTAGATCCTAAGAGCTTAGTCCTTTTTTGGAGGTAATTCTACTTGTCCATCTGGATGGATTCTACAAATCACCTTGCTTTTTTGATCTACTATATTCAGTACAAATACAATAGGACCTTCTTTAGGAATATTCAAAAATGCCTCGCTTATTGCTACAGATTGTAAACTTTCCAACACTGCTTCACCTGCTTTTTGCAGACATTCACTAATAAATTCTTCATCATCATCTTCAAAATATTCTCCATCTGCATCTAATGGGAAAAATGGTTCTAAATTAAATCCTCCGCAAGCATCAAAAGCTTCTCCTTCGGAACCACCACCATACCCCATAAACTCTAAGTCTGGTGGTGATGTAATTTCGCCTTGAGCCGAAAAAATAATTTTCGCTACCGGACGAGCAGGGTCATAACCGGTATATTAAGGATTGGCATAAAATTCAAAGGATTTTAAAAGGTCGGCTTTTATCTGGTCTGTAATTTGGTTGCCCATTTTTAACTACTAAATTATACCTTTATCATAATCTCCTATACCCTGTTTTCCGTGAAGTAGACATAAAATTTTTACTTTATCAAAAACTGCAATGCTTCAGAAGTCTTACTAGGTATAAATTCTATCAACTCATAATTAGCTAATTCATTTTTATGGAAAGGGTCTTTAGATATAATATTTTCCAATTCGGATTTAGATGGTACATTGGATAAAATAATTCCACCTGTTCTCGGAACTTTTCGACCAGATGCTAAGAAATTTCCTAACGAATATTGTTCGTTAAGAAACTCGACATGGTCATTCAAAAATTGGTCTACTTTTTTGAGTTCCACCATATAGGTAAGATTGATAATAAACATCCCCTCTCTATTTAGTTATACAATACATTTCTATAAGTATTTAAGTACAAAATTCGACACTAAAGCCGAAGTTAATACCTCCAACTTTTTAGATCAGCATCTTTGGGAGCCACTTTGGTAACTTTCTCTACATATTTTTTAATAAACATGCGGTGGTATCTAAGTCTACTAATATGATTACCATTTTCGTGATCGCCGTTCCAGCAGTGTTCGGCTCTATCTCCATAATCTACCACGCCGTTATAATAGGGAGCAGTAGTTTCTGATAGGATTTCTTCAGCTAGATATACAGCATTGTTGAGATAATAATTATCCATATCTCCGCAGTACAAATGAATTTTGTTCTCCCAATCTTTACCATGTTTTGCCCAATCTCGTTTCAGAATATACGCCAGATCATAGTTTTCTTTCCAAAACGCAGCTACTTCAGCATCAATTTCACCGGTGAGACGATCCCAGATTCTTTTCGGATAGCCTTCCTCATCAATTGGCGAATAGGTAGCTTCCCAAATATCCCATTGCTGCCCCGATCTACCTTTGGTTCCTAATACCAGTTCGCGATAATTCATATCACGAAGACTTGCATCTACATTACCCAAATAATCACGATGACCGGGCACTAATGTTTTTCTGAAAGCACCTTCTTTATAATATGCATTTTTGTCTTCATAGATATTTACCAAACAATACGCTCTAAAATCGATAGGATCTGGACAAGCAGCAAAGCACATTCCATATTCTTTAGGATATTTTACCTGTACTGCCAGCGATTCCCATCCTCCTGTACTTCCGCCATACACAAATCGAGACCAACCTTCTCCGATTCCTCTAAATTGTTTTTCGATATATGGGATCAATTCGTAGGTAATCGCATCTCCGTAAGGACCTTGTGCTTCACTATTCACTGCGTATGAATCATCATAATATGGTGTAGGATGCTGTATTTTAATAGCAATAACTCTAGGAAAATCAGGGCCTGTCCAGGTTTTATAAAAATCATAGGCTTCTTGCTGTACCATCACATTATAACCTTCCACATCGAAACGCTCGCTATATTCTGGTTTTAAATCAGCATCGGGAGGAGTCATTCGAAATCCTCCAAAATCATTCGGAAAATGGCCGTGCATGATCGCCAGTGGATATTTTACATCAGGATGTGTTTCCCATCCTTCAGGTAATAATACATGTGCTCCCAGATACATATCTCTGCCCCAAAAATCACTTAATAATTTGCTCTTAATTTTTATATGTTTTACATACTTGGTATCCTCTGGTGCTGTAATTGGTGGTATCTTTTGATCTAATTGTATATTGATTGCAGGAAATTGCCCATCGGTAATCGTAATTTTCTGAGGAGTGGAATAGAGATTTCCTGGCGCTTTATTCCATTGCTGTCCTTCTCCTCTATCCATTGGTAATTTAACCGTATGACCATCTGCCCGGTTAAAAGTTTCGTATTTATGAAATAATACTTGCACATAAAACTCTCCAGACGGTAATTCTTCAAAGCTACGAATTGGATATCCAAAAGCTTTCATATCAAAAGACATTGGTTCACCTGCTTTCCAATTGGTCACATCCATCCCAAAAGCTTGACAGGTTTTGGAATCATCTCTTAGCTGAAATCGAGGCTCTTTTTCTATCTGTTCTGAAATCAAAACAATTAGCCTACCGTCCAATCCCTCTTCATACTGTTCTGAAGTAAAAGAAACCTGAATCTCTGCTGCAGTAATATCAGTATTGTTATTATTAGTAGAGCAAGAGAAAAAAAATGAGATACTAAACAAAATAGCTACCCAAAATATATTTGGATATAAGCTGTGATTTTTTTTCATGTTGTTGATGGTTTATGAGATGATGATTTTAGTGATCTTAGATATGTTTATGTAAACACTTTTTAAAGAAACGTAAATTTCTTTTGATTCAAAAAATCTCAATACATTTTCTTCCTTTACATGTCAAAAAACATTCAATCTAACTGTTTTGACTTTTACCCTCTACATGTTTAGTAAGATCAAAATGCTATCTAAACTGTATACTTACAATAAAATAATGAGGGATTTTAAAACGCTTCCCCAATTGATCTGTAGCAATATCACACTGCACTACTTCGCAATAGGAACTAGAACCATCTTTATGAACTGTTGGAGTGATTATAGCCAATACAGGATGTTTCTTTTCTAAGTCTATAGTCGTTTTTTCTTTACTCCCTAAAAAATCCTTAAGCGTATAGATGTCTGCACTGCCCGTCAGGTCATAATACATTTTTTTACTTCTAAATCTATTCCCATGCATTTGTATTTTGAGTTTTCCTTGATCTAGCTTCGCATAAAAGCTCATTGTCTCTTTCTCTGATCTTATATTGAAAATATCAGATTCTCTTCCGTCAAAAAGTATTTCTCTGGAACTTTCTTTACCATTGATATACTCAATAATTTCGATACTATACGATTTACCTTTAATAGCTTTCCCTTCAAAAATAAGTTTATCCAAAAAGAGATTTTCAAAGCTAACCAGTCCTTGCAAATCCGTATTTTCAAATCCTGGTTCAATCGTCATAGTGGCTGTTTGTTGAGCAAAACCTACTATTGTAACTCCTAAAAACAGAAGTAATGTGCATGCTTGTAAATTCATGATTTTGTGTTTTTTGATGATGATACTAATGGTGTTATACATATACGAAGCACTACAGGTTATAGATAACCCATAGCACAACATATACAATGATTAATGTAATTTGATTACAAATTATATTTTACGCTAAGCAACCAATATCTAGGTTGCACAACGTAGCTAGAAGTACTGTTAAACAGTTCGTTGAAACTATCACGGTTGATACTTTCAGTATTAAGAATATTTGTTACCCAAAACTTATATTCCCATTTGCTATCGGGTTTTTGATAGAACAATTCTGCATCCCAAAAGCTATATTCATTTAAGGTAGTTTGTGTATCACTATAATTGTAATAACTGTAGGATGATTTTAGTAAAAATCCTTTGGCAAAAGTCCAATCTAATCGAGCAAATGGTCGACTCGTATAGAAAGTACTTTCGGCTCCATTGTTGTCATAATCATTTACGGTAATACTATATCCCAAATCAAAATTAGGCCCCTTTCTGAAGTTGGTAGACCATTCTGTTTGATAGGTTTGAGTGAGACTAATACTCTCACTAGGCAACGTATTTACAATATTATTAAAACTAGACCAACTTAGAACCGCACTCAGATTCCCTTTGATCTTACCAAAAGTTCTGGTAAAATTACCATTGGCTGTTAGAATCTGATCAGCAAGATTAGAATTAATAGGTGTGTTTACTCTATTAATTCCAGTAATTACACTTGTATTTTTAATCGGATTTCTTCTGTTGCTATAACTCAATCTGGCAAAAATATTGGTGTAATTAAACATATTGAAACTAAAGTAATTCAAAGAGTAGTTATCATACAATGCATTTTCCAGATTTCTATTTCCTTGTGATAAGGAGTTATAATTATTAAACACATAGCCTTCTGACAGATTATTGATATCCGTATAATTAGCAGTAATAGAGTAATTAAAACGTAGACTTTCACTTTTCTTAAACTGTACCAAGGCAAAAAAGTCAGGTAACACCAACCATTCATTTTGATCAATGGTGGTACCTAATTGTTCGTCTCTAAGATTATAATTATGAAGACTCACGCCTGGATTGAAGGTAAAAATACCAGTAATAAACTTATAATGTACACTCGCAAAAACATCTCTAAAGTTATACGTAACATCGTTGGTAAACTCTTCAGCATCAAAAGTATTCTGGTCTCCATTATCTAAGATTTGAAAAATAGAGGAATCAAAATTCTGTGTACTTAGTGTAGATCCTAAGGTAAAGTTTAAGTTGCTCTTTTTATTCAAAACATAATAATAATCTAGTTTGGCATCTAGTTTATTGGTTTGTACAGTTTTTTGCTGATTGATATTGTATCGGTCTGATTCTTCTAGCGGATCGAAAGTATCGGATGTTGGATCTAAAGGATCATTGATTGATGTAAAGACACCTCTAAAAGGTATCTCAGATCGTATGGCATTATAAAAAGGATCTTCTTCTTGGAACAAATGTTGCGCTTCAAAGGAAAAAATATTTTTGGAATCCAATGTATAATATGCGTTCATATTTTGTTGTACCGAAAAAGGAGTGTTTTCTAAACGCTCATTGATATCTTCAGAAATATTATCCCTTTCAGAAATAAAGGTATCATCTTCTTGTTGATCTGATAATTTTCCGAATATATCATAATCCAGTCTAAAATTCTCGTTAGGCTTATAACTAGCGCTAAGCTTTAATAATCCTAGTGTACTTTGTTGTTGTGTCACATCAGAAGTTTCTTCAATCGTATTATCTGTGGGATCTGGTGTATCGTCGATATAGGTTCTACGAGTATTGGTAATTAGATCTGTTTTGGTATTACTCACAATTCCGTATCCACTAATATCTAATTTTTTACTAGCGGACATACTAAAATTAGCAGCTCCGAACTTGGTATTAATTTCATTTGCCCGATTATTTTGCAAAACAGCAAAGGCCAGATCATCACTAGTAATATTAAAGGATGTTCCTCCTCTTCCTAAATTCCTAAATCCTCCTGTAAAATTAAAGTAATCTCTTCGCGTAAAAGGAACTTCTCCAATATCGTTAAAATCTGTAAGGATATTGATACTGTAATTCGGACTGTAATAAAACAGCTTTGGTTTAATTAGATAACGTTCGGTTTCACCTACTCCAGCTCCAGCAGTTATATCTCCGAACCAAAAGTTCTTCTTTCCTTCTTTTAGCTTTATGTTAATTGCCACCTGATCTTGGTTATTTCGCAATCCACGCAATTGACCTACATCTTCATAGTTACGCAATACTTCTACTTTATCCAATGCATCTGCTGGTATATTCTTAGTAGCTAGCTTAGAATCTCCATCAAAAAAATCTTTTCCTTCTACCATTACTTTAGACACTGTCTTACCCTCTACTTCAATTTCTCCATCATCGTTGACTTCTATTCCAGGAAGCTTATCTAATACATCTCCTAATTTTTTTTCGTTTCCATTGGTAAATGAATCCGTATTATACACCAGCGTATCACCCTTAACTACAACCGGAATTTCATATACAATTTCTACCTCATCCAAGCTATTTTCGTCGGAAGTCATCTGAAAATCTATCTGCTTATCTTCTGTAGTAATCGTAATTGTTCTGTCTTTTGCAGAAAGCCCAATAAAACTAACTTTTAATAAATAGGTTTGATTGACTGGCACGGATAAACTATATTTTCCTTTGCTATTGGTAATACCATAAGCAGTCATGGTATTGTCTGATTTTTTGTAGGCAATTACATTAGCCATTTCTAGTGGATTCCCAACAGAATCTTTTACAAATCCTGTGATTTGTACTTTTTGAGCAGACATAGTCATCCCTACCAAAAAGATGGTAAATAGTATCTTTTGTTTCATGTTTTTTGATTAATTTTTAAAAAATTTAGTTTCTTCTTCCTCCGCCAAATCCTCCTCTTCCGCGTCGTTGTGTACTAAATTGTTCAATCATTTCATCGACTTTCTTTTTCGTGATTTCATCAAACTCTGCCTGCGAAACTTCTTTCCCTTTTGTTGGTGCTTTTATTTCTTCTTTTTCCTCTGCGTTCAGTACTATTTTATTACATAACAACGTGGTTCTACCTTCCTGAATTTCCAAAATTAAACCTGGCAATCCCCAGTAAGATCCTGGACCTTGACTTATAGGAATCTCGGGAGTATACCAAGCTACTACTTCGATTTCATCAGGTATTTCTGGTCGTTCTGGAGTATCTCCTGCATTTGCCTGATCACCAGATTTCTTTTCTCTTTGATCTCTAAGTTCTCTAGCTTTTCGTCTCATCGCTCTCCAATCCATAGCTTCACTAACCTTCTTAGTTGTAACGGCTTTAAAACATGTATAATTCCCAATTTTTTTGGTTTCATTTACCATGGTCCATTGGTAGGTTTGCAAAGAATCCTTGATTAGAAAATTTTTACCATAAAATTCTCTTTGATCGTAATACTCTCCTTTTTTTACATCCTTGTAATAATTATTAGAAGTAAACCCAGATAGCATTGCTCTCCATCTTCCACCTCCACCTGTGGTCTCTAATTGTGCTTCTTCTTTATAGGTAGCGGTGCTTTTATCGAAGGTGAGTATAAATGTTTTTTCAAAAGCGGACTTCATTCGGTCAGCGATTGCTTTTTTCTGATCTTCAGAAAGTTGGCGTCTACCAAAATCCATATCCATTCCTGTTTTACTAAAATAATACGCTTTTCCCTGAAAGTCTTGTGCGATTGTTAATGAGGTTACTAAGATGGCAACCAGTGTACATATTGTCTTCATAATAGGCAGTTTTAAAATGATAAGACTATAATATATCTACACGGTTTAATCCATAAAAGTTAATTAAATCCTAAAAAACAACAGCTCACTTTTAGATCATTCGCTTTAGTAAAATCACAACCTGATGCACTTTGCCTTTTGCATCTTTTACTTGGATAGTTGTTTCTTTCTGATCTTGTCTTAAATGCTTTTTCCATTCATTTAGTTCTTTACCATCATATCCATCAATATTGATCAATTCATCGCCTTCTCTAATCCCTTTTTCATATGCTTCACTTTCTTTTGCCACATAACTTACTAGGATTTTATTCGACACTTTTTCAACGCCAATCCCACTGGTAGGGAACTCAAAGGGTTTGTTATATTTTGAATTGGGTTTTAGATAGAATAGTTGATTTTTATAGTCTAAGACCATATCGAATCGGTTAATAATTTTAGCTCCTAAAATTCCGGTATAGTTGGAGGAAGCAGAAACACCCTCCTTTCCTTCTGAAATATCAATAGGAATATCGGTAAACTCGAAATCCTCTAAAGACAATTTTTCAATAGTCCCTTTGGTATAAGTAGTAGATTTATTTAGTCCTCTTGCTTTACCTTTTATCGTTTTACCGGTTCGATTTTTAAGATCATGCTGTAATGCATACGGTGTATTGAACAATAAACTCATATTAGCACCACTGTCGAATAAAAAGTTACCTGTTTTTATACTTCCATCCCTCAGTGTAAAAGTAAGCTCCATTTGCGGTATTGGAGTACCATCAAATTTCATTGGGATTTTGGTAAATGTATCCAATTCAGAAATTTGATCTTCTGGCCTGTACAATGAAATTGTTTTTGCCTGGAAATCAAAATGGGTTTGATACTCTTTCAGAATATCATATCCTATAATTCCTTGAATTTTTCTACCTGACCGCTGAGAAAGCTTTTGTAAATCTACCAGAACCAGATTGGAATTTGAAAATGCTACAGACCCTACCTTTAAACTTTGATTAGTAGCAATATGGTAAGTTTGTGAACCATTGGCTCCTTGAGCGCTTTGAGAATAGTTGGACTTTATGTTCAGGGACTTTGCCACAGTGCTGTCCAAAACTCCAATGGATGCTCCCGTATCAAACACAAAATCCAAATATTCTTCGTGCTCATTTACTTTTACCTTGATAAAAACAAGCCCGTCTTCTTCAAATGGTATGGTTGTTATCTGAGCTTGAATGCAAAACGTGTATAATAAACCTATTATAAAAGAAATCCTGTTCATTTTTTGATTGTTTTGATTGATGTTATATGATTATCCTCCTATTCTAATTTCTATACTATTACCGTCATCTCGCCTTGGCAATCTGTCTTGCATTTCTTTCATTTTTTTACGCATGATTTCTTCAAATCTGGTTTCAGTAACTTCCTTACCTTTAGTTGGTGCTTCAATTTCTATCTTTTTATTGGGATTAAGTACTATTTTATTACATAAAATTCGCAGATCACCATCATTAACTTCCATAATCAATCCTGGTAATCCCCAATAATTAGAAGGACCGTTATTCACTGGAATCTCTGGAGTATACCAAACTACTACTTCAATCTCTTTTGTTTCTGGTTCGGACTTTTCTTCATCATTATTTACTCTTACCTCTCTTATAATTTCCTGAGTTCTGGTCATTGTAGCCTTATAACAATTATAATTACCTATCTTTTTAGTTTCATTTGAAAGTTTCCAGTTATAATGTGTTAAAGTATCTTTTACCAAAAACATCTTACCGAGCATATCTCTTTGTGCAACAAACTTTTCATCTTTTGTATTCTTATATAAGATATCTGAAGCTCCTGACCCTGCAATCATTATTTGCATTCCCGATGCTGGTTGTGGTGCTCCTAAACTTTCTTCTTCTTTATAAACAGACGCCGATTTATTAAATCGTAAAGTATACTCCTTCTGAAACTGTTTACGCATCATTTCATGAATTTGCTTCTGCATTTCAGAATTTACTTGTGTACTGTCTAATTGTATTTCTAATTTTCTGTCGGTACTGTAGGTAGCAATCCCCTGAAAATCTTGAGCGGCAATACTTCCTATTACAGATAAAGTAACTATAATGATAAGTCTGATCATAATTGTCTATTTTAAAAGGGTTTCTAATTTATTTTCTAATTCTGTGGCTTCTCCCATTTTCATTTCTCCTTTTTCATCTTGGATATATGGAATTCCACCTTTAACATAGCGTAAGGTTCCATTTTTATTGAGAAGTACGTTCTTAGGATAATCCTTAATTTCCAGTACATCAAGATACGTTTGGGCATCAACTACCTGCACAAAATCAAAGTCATGTTTTTGTAAAAACTTCTCAACTTTTTCCTTAGTTTCAAATGTAATGGCTACAAAATTAATACGGTCTCCATATTCTTTTTTCAATTTGTTTAATTCAGGCATTTCATCTATACAGGGTTTGCATTTCGTAAACCAGAAATTCAATAATGTAGGTTTCCCATTAAGATCACTTATGCTAATTTGACTTCCATCTAAAGCGGTTAAAATAGCTTCAGGAATTTGACTCCCTTTTAATAATTGAAGTTTGGTTTTTACTCGTGTCCGCCCATTTAAGTCTATATGAAAACCAAAATCATGGATAATAGAGTCTTTCTTAATTTCAGTGTCCTTTACATCTATTTCTACGACAACATCTTTATTGCGTTCCACAAACTTTTCATAGAATTCTTGCTGTTGTTCTTTTACTTTTTCTTCTGAAAAAATTGTCCCACCTACACTTCTGTAATAGACAGTTTGAGCGTTGATCTGATATCCAAAAGATATGAAAGTTAGTAGTATTATTATTTTTTTCATTTTTATGATATTATGTGATTATTACATCACAAAGATTAAAACCTAATGCAAACAAAACCGTTAACCAGTGTTAACGAGTGTTAACCGATTCATTTTATATCATATAAGAATCCTATTTTTGGGGTATGCAAAAGAATCGTTATAAAAATATCTTGTACTTTATTGTCTTTGTAATCCTAGTTACATTGAGTATTCAGATATATTGGAACTTTAAAAACTATGTTGCCGGCAAACAACAATTGATCAACGAAGTGCAAATAAGCTTGGACAATGCTGTTGATCAATATTATACCGATTTAGCAGAGAGAAATACGATCGGTTTTTCTTCTGACTCTTCTGATATAAGCTCTTTCTTTAAACAAAGTGGTTTTAATAACCTTCTTAAAAAAATTGATTCCGATAGTGTCGATTTTAAAAGCTATACCTTTTCTGAAGGGTTAGATCATAGCGATATTAAAATTTACAGAGGCTTTTCTGTAGATAGCATGGATCGTTTGGAATATAACAATCATCACCATTCTAATGATACCATCAATATTTTAGAGTTTGATACCTTAGCTATTCCTAAAAACCTTACATCTCAAAAAAAAGCTTTTGAACAACTAACATCAAAAATCATCATCTCCATCAACGAAGATTCTCTGAAGCTTAAGGTTTTAGACACTATGATAGCAGGTCAATTAAAACGTAAAAAAATAGACATCAGCTATGGAGTCACATTTCAGGATAAACAGGGAGTTTCATACGAGTTCAATTCTGATATTATTAACCAATCTGATCTTAAAACTAAAACCAAATCCTCTTACCTACCTAGAGGAAGTTCTTTAGAAATGTCTTTTACAAATACGACACTTCCTATCCTAAAGAAAAATCTGATTGGTATCGTATTATCTTTTCTTCTAGTAGCCGCTGTTATTGGATGTTTATTATATCTACTCAGAATTATTAATCATCAAAAGCAATTGGCAGAACTAAAAAATGATCTGATAAGTAATATTACTCATGAGTTTAAAACACCAATCGCTACTATCAGCGCAGCATTAGAAGGGATTCAAAATTTTAATACAGAAAATGATCCGCAAAAGACAAAAAAATATGTAGAAATGTCTTCTGTTCAGTTAGGAAAACTGAACACTATGGTAGAAAAAATATTAGAAACTGCAACTCTTAATAGTGAGGAGCTGGAATTAAACCTTGAAGAAATTAACTTAGTGGATCTAACACAAAGCATTGTTAGTCGATATCAAGCTAATACGAGCGAAAAGGAAATACATTTTGACAGTTCGCATAACAACATTTGGAAAAAGGTAGACCCATTTCATTTTGAAAATGCCCTCAATAATATAATTGACAATGCGATTAAATATGGCGGCGATCATATTGAAGTTGCTTTACAAAACACCAACCCTAATATTATTCTAGAGATAAAAGATAATGGTACGTCTCTTACGAAATCTCAGAAAGATAGAATCTTTGAAAAATTTTATCGAGTCCCTAAGGGGAATACTCACGATGTAAAAGGATTTGGTATTGGTTTATTTTATACGAAAACCATTATTGAAAAGCACGAAGGAACCATTGCTCTACTGCTAGATCAAGGTCATACTAATTTTAAAATAACACTACCCAATGGATAATATTGTTGAAATCGTACTGGCAGAAGATGAACCTTCTTTGGGTCAGATTATAAAGGAAAGTTTGGAAACTAGAAACTTTAAAGTACATCTTGCTAAAAATGGTGAAGAAGCCTATGCTTTATATTCTTCTATTTCTCCCAAATTATTGGTGCTAGATGTAATGATGCCCAAAAAAGATGGATTTACACTCGCTAAAGAAATCAGGTTAGAAGATGATACGATTCCAATTATATTTCTTACTGCTAAATCACAAACTCAAGATGTGGTAGAAGGATTTACTATTGGAGGTAATGATTATCTTAAAAAACCTTTTAGCATGGAAGAATTGATTGTTAGAATTAACAATCTTTTGCATAGAACAAGAACACAACAAAATTCGGAAGCGCTAACTGTAGGTAGGTACACTTTTGATTTCCCAAAACAAATACTCACCTTCGAAAATGAATCTCATCAGTTAACCCATAGAGAAGCACATTTACTTTTTCATTTGATTAAAAATAAAAATCAGGTATTAGATCGTTCTATGATTTTGAAAAAACTATGGGGAGATGATGATTTCTTTAATGGACGAAGCATGGATGTATTTATCACGAAGCTTAGAAAGAAATTAAAACAAGACGATTCAATACAGATTATTAATGTACGAGGTTTTGGGTATAAGTTAGTTTGTTAAAAACAAGCGATACTTTATATTCGCATAAAGTAAATACAGTTAATGGATCAAATTTTAAAGACCCTAAAAGAAGTAATTCATTTTACAAAACACCCTTCCGATAAAAATAAAGCTCCTGCTTCTTTCATTCAAAACTTAAATTTACTGATTCGTCTTTTAATTATACTATTTATAATAGTAAGTCTAATTTTAATTCTGTTTCATTATATAAACACCTATACATTTGATTTTAAATCTTACGGAAAATTTGATGATGCATTTGCGAATAAAACGTTAGTAAGTATACTTTTCTTAGTAAGTGTACTTGCACCAGTTCTGGAAGAAGTTATTTTTAGGCTTCCTTTGAAATATAGCCGTAATTATATTTTTCGAGGTATCGATTATATTTTTAAAACTAAAAAAGTCTATATCTTTTGGACTAAAAACTATCATTTCTTCTATTACACATCAATTGTAGCATTTGGTTTAGTACATTTAACAAACTACGATTTAGAATCTTATTGGTTTTTAGCATTAGCCCCTATAATTATATTACCTCAATTATTAGCTGGAATTGTTCTAAGTTTTATAAGAATGAAATCAGGATTATTATGGGCTATATCATTACATTCATTATATAATGGCATTTTAACCATAGGAGGTATATTATTCTTTAACACAACTACTATAACAAACGATAATAATGAGTCTTACAGTTTAAAAATAGAGCAAATAACATATGGTTTAAAAAAAGAAATATATTCCAATTCAAAAATAAAAAATGATAGTCTACATTATTTTGAAGTAAGAAATAATTCTCTGAGAAATATACTGAAGCAACTAAATGAAAATCCACAACATTACAAAAATTTAAATACTCGATTAAATATTCTTTTAGAAAAGAATGATGATAAGCTTCATAAAAAAGTAATTACCACAGAACTGAGAAAGCACTTCTCAATAAAGGAGCAATTTACACAATAGCTTATCTTTAGAAAACTGGTCTTATTTTTGTACTTTGCTAATTCATGAAAAAAATCCTTCTGTTTTTTATTCTTATTGCATCGATACACATCAGTTTCGCACAAAGAAATGTCACCCTCAATGATTCTATTTCTTTAAATGCGGATATATTTTTAGGTGTAGATTCTTTCGGTGCTATCTATTATCAAAAAGAAAATATCTTTTACAAAAAATGGAACAATCAAGAATGGCAATTTGGTGATTTTATTTTAGGCGAACTTACCCAAGTATCTATTTTAAACCCTTTAAAAATTGTATTATTCTATGAAACCTCAAATACATTAGTTACTGTAGACAAGTATTTATCTGAAATTGATCGGGTAAACTTTAATGTCATAGCAGAGTTTAAAAATGTTTCTTTAATGACCCCAGCCAATGATAATAGTGTTTGGATTTTTGATAATAACACACAACAACTGGATATTTTCAATACTGTTTCTGAAAAAACATTGGTTACGACACAACCTCTAAATGAACTTCCAAAAGCGTTACAAAGCACCTTTAATTACTGCTGGGTTCTTACGGATCAAACCTTAACTCAGTATAATATTTATGGAAGCCTATTACGTCAAATACAAAACGAAGGATATCAAAATATAAAGATTTTTAATAACGATTTAATTCTTCAAAAAGAAGATGGTTTATATTATTATCGCACGAAGATTGAAGAAATTGAAAAAATAAATCTTCCGGAAATTCCTATAAAACAGTTTCATGTTACTAATGAAATCCTTTATATTTACCAACAAAGTACTATTTACAGTTTTGACCTAACACCCCGAAAAAATTAATCAACTATGCATGTAGCCATTGCAGGAAATATTGGTGCCGGAAAGACAACACTAACTAAATTATTGGCCAAACATTATCGATGGGAACCTCAATTCGAAGATGTTTTAGAAAATCCTTATTTAGAAGATTTTTATAATAAAATGGAGCGTTGGTCTTTTAACCTACAGATCTATTTCTTAAATAGTCGTTTCAGACAAATTTTGGAAATACGAGAAAGCGGAAAAGATATTATACAAGACAGAACGATCTATGAAGATGCATATATTTTTGCTCCTAACCTTCATGCCATGGGATTAATGACCAATCGTGATTTTGAAAATTACAGATCGCTATTTGACCTCATGGAAAGCGTGGTAGAAGGTCCAGATTTATTAATTTATCTACGTAGTAGCATACCAAATCTAGTGGCTCAAATTCATAAACGGGGACGCGAATATGAAAATACTATCAGTATTGATTATTTGAGTCGTCTTAACGAACGTTACGAAGCTTGGGCACATGGTTATGACAAAGGAAATTTACTAATTGTAGATGTTGATCACCTAAACTTTGTAGATAATCCTGAAGATCTCGGAAATATTATTAACCGTATTGATGCAGAATTAAACGGTTTATTCTAAAAACATAAAAAAAGACCTTTCTAATGAAAGGTCTTTTTTTTCAGCTTACTTCAGTAAGTTTTTTTATTCTAACAGATTTTAAGAGGTTTGTTCAACACCTTCATTTTCTGTTTTTGAATCGTCTTCTTTAATCTCAGCTTTTTCCAAAGACTTTTCTACTTCTTCACCAGCTTCTTTTACTGCTTGCTCTACTTCTTTTTCTACTTCGGCAGCGTCTTTTTTAGCTTTTTCTATAGAAGTTTCTACCTCTTTTTGTACTTCGCTGGTTTCTTCAGTTGTAGTTTCTGTTTCTTTATTTGTATCTCTACAAGAAACAAACATTACATTTAAAGTAAATAAAAACGCTAAGGCTAACATTACTTTTTTCATAATAAAAAAATTTTAGTTGTTATTATATGCTTATAACGGTATTCTAATCCCACTATTTCTATTACCTTGGTAATGTTTTCACAAAAATTCTTAATTTTTTTAACATAATGAATTTCAGCGACTTATTTCATTTCCTTTCAGAATTACAAAAAAATAATCACAAAGAATGGATGGATGCTAACCGAAAATGGTATCAAGAAGTACGAAATTTTTTCATCAATTGGCTGGATGATGTAGAAGTAGAACTTATAAAAATTGATCCTGATTATTTTCCGACTTCTGGTAAAAAAGGTATTAACCGTATTAATAATAATCTTCTTTTTCATCCTAACAAGCCTGTTTATAAGGATCATTTTGGCGCTGGATTGGATCAGCTTTCTAAACAAGGAGATTTTTATATAGAGATTGGTCTTTCACAATGTGTCCTGGCAGGAGGATTTTGGCGTCCTGATACTAAAGTTTTAAATAGTATTAGAGAAGCGATTGATTACAATGGAGAAGAATTGATTAAAATTATCAATAAAAAAAGCTTTAAAAACACTTTTGGTGATTTATATGATGACGGTAATAACCTTTCCAAAGCACCCAAAGGTTATGCGATGGATCATGAATATATCAATCTCTTACAGAAGAAAACATTTGCGGTAGCCTACGAACTGGAACAAGATGAAGTGCTACATCCAGGTTTTACAGAAAAAGTAATCGAAGTGTATAAAGAAATGCTTCCGTTTAGAAGATACTTACGCCAAGCTGTAACTGTTTAAGCCTATTCGAGTTTCTTACTTAAGTATTCTATTATGGTATTAGTGGCACCTGTATTACTATTAATAAAATGACCAGCGATCATTCCTGTTTGCTGTCTGAATTTTTTATTCTCGATCAGCTTATTCATAATTCTGGTAAACTCTGTAGCATTAGTAACTGAGAATAACCCAGCTAATTTCTGAAGTTGTTTTGCTTCTCTAAACTTATCAAAATTTTGTCCGATAACAATAGGGATTCCAAATGTAGCAGGTTCCAAAATATTATGTAATCCTGAAGTACCCATGGCTCCACCTACATAAGCGATATCACCATAACTATACACACGTGATAAATACCCAATAGTATTCATTATAAATATCGAATACTCCTTTAGGCTCTTCCCCTCTTTTTCGGAAAAAAGAACAGTCTTTGATGTAAGCTTTTGTTTCAGTTTCTGTACACCACTGTCCTTGATTTCGTGTGGAGCAACAATAAAACAAACATCCTTTGGAGCTTGATTTATAAAGTCAACAAACACTTCTTCATCTTCTGGCCAAGAGCTACCGATCACAACACAAAGTCTATTATCAGTAAAATTGGAAATGAAATCTACTTTATTATCCATTTCGATCTGATGAGAAACTCTATCAAAACGAGTATCTCCGCTTATAGTAACATTGGTAAATCCAGCTGTTTCAAGTAAATTTTTAGATGTTGCATCTTGTACAAAAAAGTGCTCTACTTTTTGCAAAGCATTTCTCATAAAACCGCCATACCATTTAAAAAATGACTGATCTTCTCTAAACGCTGCAGAAATAATACTAATAGGAGTATCATTAGCTTTTAACGCGTTTAAATAGTTCGGCCAAAACTCGTACTTCACAAAAACAGAAAGTTTAGGATTTACCAGTTCAACGAATCTTTGAGCATTCTTTTTTGTATCAATCGGAAGATACGTGATAATATCTACCAATTTACTATTCTTTTTGATCTCATATCCAGAAGGAGAAAAAAAAGTAACCAAAAGTTTATAGTTTGGATACCTCTCTTTTAGTTCCTCCATAACAGGAACTCCCTGTTCATATTCTCCTAAAGAAGCGCAATGAAACCAAATAATTTGATCTTCAGATTCTATACGTTTTTCTAAAACCTCAAAAACTGTTTTTCTGCCTTGAACAAATAATTTGAGTTTGGGGCTTAACAATCCAATGATCGGAAGCAAACTGTTAAATACAGCTATGAAAACATTGTATAAAAAATTCAAGAGTCTAGGTTTTTATCTGCTGCTAAAATACAGCTCTTTCCTATAAAAAAATAGTCAAATCCTATTTTCAAAAAAGTGTAATAGAAATTCTTCATAAATCATTACAAAATACATTTAGTTTAATTTTTTAATAATTTAATTAAGTTTTTGTTAATATTATTAATCTAATTTTATTAATTTAACATTCACACAAACTCAAACTCCATGAAATTAAAAATTACGCTCATTACCTTATTGACCAGTACCTTGTTATTTGCTCAAAGCTTTACCGAAGTACAATTACCAAAACCAGATCAACTAAATCCTTTTTTTATAGGACCTCTTTTTAAATCCACTATTCATTATGGTGCTACTCCACCAAATTATAATGGAAAAGTTCTCCTATTTAATCATGGCTATATTGATCTGAATCAAAATCAATTTTTATTTGATAATTCTTTTTATAAAGAAACCTATAAAGAAGGTTATCAAGCCGTTTTTGTAGCTACAACAAGAGGAGGTGGTATATGGGTTAATGGAGAATTACTTGCAGAATCCATAGATATCGTTACTGCAAAGTACAATGTTTCTGATGTAACCATCATTGCACATAGTAATGGAGGAAAAGCTGCAGAAGCAGCTATGATAGCATATGGTAAGAAAAATCAAGTATCTCAGGTCTTTGCTTTAGGAACGCCCTATTGGGGAACATATTTAGCAGATATTTCTCAAATGCCATGGCTAAACTGGGCTTGGCGATTAACAGGGCTTAATGAAGGAGCAAGAACCTCTACCACTTATTATTGTAGAGATGTGGTTCGACCATATTTAGACAATAATGAAAATAATGAACCAGATAAATTTGTCATCTTAGGTGCTTCTGGATATTTCACTGGATCTAATCTATTGGCTAGAGCAGCTTTTACTTTAACTGGAGGTGTTTTATTACCTGTACAAGGTGCTAATGATGGCGTAGCGCCTTATTCGAGCACCTTAAGGCCTGGTGGAGAGTATGTATTCCGTAAAAATGATTATCGTGCATTTTTTGACCATCTAGATGTTAGCTTTGGACAGTTTAGTTGGCCTTATGTAAAATCCTATTTACAAAATAGATCCCAAAGAAGTTCAATTACACATAGCTCAACTATCTCGAATAATTATATTACTACCAGTAATTACTATATTATCCATTCCGAAAATGAGTATGATCAAATTGTACTTGATAAAAATTCAACATTTGCAGTGGCAGAGATCATTCATGAAAACGCTGAGGCTCAATTTACCAGTACTTCAGAAAATCAAAAAAAGACTGAACTATTTAAGCCTCAACAACAGGAAGAGCACAAGACCATCATCACTGTAGCTAATAACAAACAACAATTAAAAAGTGATTCTCGCTTTGCCGCATTCATAAAACAAAATAATGGAATTACCATGAAGTTAGAACATCAACCTAAAGATATATTTCCGATATTAAAAGTTGACATTATCGCAAAGCAAAAAGACAAACAAGTACCAAGAAATACCGAAGTTCGTGGTGTGATTATAAAAACTTCAGAAATAAATGGCGTAGCGCAAGAAAATGATCCACGATTAATTAGCTTTAGCAAAAAGAATGGAAGCTTTTACTTTAATACCGAAGGACTAGAAGATGGGGTTTACAGTTTATTTTTAAATTCTGAAAGCGAAGGTAATTTTAAAAGAAGTATTATTTCTGGATTTGTAGTTGGAGATGTCTATAAATCTATGAATACTGAAGAAATAAATACACCAATAACAACAGAAAAATCTTTAACAATTACTCCAAACTCTGTTAAAGACAAAGCTATTTTAACACTAACAGTATATCCCAACAATAGTGATCAAATTACATTAGCAATTTATGATATAAGTGGAAAAAGAATTAAGGATTTTGTAATTCCTACCAATCAAAATTCGAAATATGATATCTCTAATAATCTTCAATCACTATCCAGAGGTATCTATCTATTACAAGTCAACAAGGAAAAAGTAGTAAAATTTGTAAAGGAGTAAAAATGTAAGCCATTCATACAAAGACTATTGCCAGTGGGATTCAATTTTGAGCTTATTCGTTAATAAAAAACGGATCAAAATGCATGATCACATTGGCAGTGGCTTCATTATTTTGTACTTTCGTCCAGTTACAAAACACATCTCATGAAGAAGATTCAAATGGTTGACCTAAAGGGTCAATACGAACAAATAAAAGAACGTGTAGATGCATCGATTCAGGAAGTAATCTCATCTGCAGCCTTTATAAATGGTCCCGAAGTCCATAGTTTTCAGAAGGAATTAGAAGAATATTTAGCTGTAAAACACGTAATTCCTTGTGCCAATGGCACGGATGCATTGCAAATAGCAATGATGGGACTAGGTTTAAAACCTGGAGATGAAGTAATCACTGCTGATTTTACTTTTGCAGCCACAGTAGAAGTAATTGCTTTATTGCAGCTTACACCTGTTTTAGTTGATGTAGAAGAAGATTCTTTTAATATAAATCCAGAAGCTATACGTAAGGCAATAACACCTAATACAAAAGCGATTGTACCCGTTCATTTATTTGGGCAAGCTGCTAATATGGATGAAATTATGGCTATTGCCAATGAGCATAATCTTTATGTGATCGAAGATAATGCCCAAGGGATAGGTTCTAGTTATAAGTTTGCTGATGGAAAAGTTGCCAAAACAGGAACTATTGGACATGTTTCTTCTACTTCTTTTTTCCCTTCTAAAAATTTAGGATGTTACGGAGATGGAGGTGCTATCTTTACCAATGATGATGAATTAGCTCATACCATAAGAGGTATTGTAAATCATGGTATGTACAAGCGATACCATCATGATGTTGTGGGTGTAAATTCTCGATTAGATTCTATACAAGCAACAGTATTAAGAGCTAAACTACCTAATCTAGACTCTTATAATAATGCAAGAAGAGCAGCTGCTAGAAAATATAGTAAAGCTTTTGAAGGTATCGAAAACATCGTAACCCCAAAAGTAAAAGGAAATAGCTGTGGAACTGGAGTTGATACTATTTGCGATACTTGTAATTGCCACGTATTTCATCAATATACCCTTCGTGTGCTTCATGCAGATCGTGATGCTTTAGTAAAACATTTAAACGAAGCTGGAATTCCTTGTGGTGTATATTATCCAATACCATTACATAAGCAAAAAGCTTATCTAGACGATCGCTATAATGAAGATGATTTCCCTGTAACGAATCAGTTAGTACAAGAAGTAATTTCGTTGCCAATGCATACAGAATTGGATGACGAACAAATTGACTTTATTACTAAAACAGTAATTGATTTTGTCTCAAAATAAACTTAACTTGTAGGATAGAATGGAGCGTAAATTTCACTCTATGCTACCAACTATAACAACACCTTTAGTTTAAACAACTAAATACAACCATATAAACCACCCAAAATGGATTCACTTTGTATCTGTTATAATCTGGTTGATCATACCAATCTACCAGGAATTCCCCCATTACCAGAAGCATATATCGTACCTATCAAACCTAACGGTCTTGGATATGTAGAGAAACAAGCAACTCCAGCAATTTTAGATAGTTTTGAAATTCCTTATTTAGATACTGCCCACGAAGAACTTTTACGCATTTGTGCAAGTTTAAAAATTGCTGTATTAGAACAGAAATTTAGACCTGCCAAAAAAAGAAAAACTTTTGGACTGGCAGATATCCTAAAAGAACCTAAGATCAAAGATGTGGTGATTAATCATATCCATGATAAGCTTTCCTCTTTTTATGCTTTAGTTATTGAAAATAAGTATCCAATCATACATAATGCCCAAAGAAAAGATCCATTTGAAGTACATCGACTATCGATAGGAGCTAATACATTACATCCTATCCTAGAATTCACGAAAACAGAGGATGGCATTGATTATGCATTTACACTTAAGGAAGAAAAACGCGTTATAATTCCTCAAAATCATAGCATTCAAATATTGTTAAATGAACCTTCTTGGATTTCTATTGACAAAACAGTTTATCACATCAACAACCTAAATGCTAATAAATTAAAACCGTTTTTCAGTAAAGAAAAAATAACCATTGCTAAAAAACACATTAAAACGTATTTAGATAAAGTTATTCTTCCTGTGATTAAAAATGTAGATGTAATCGCAAATGGTTTTGAGATACTGATACACAAAAACATAGCATCCTACAAAATAGAAGTGATCCAAGATTTTATTACTGAAAATTTTGTTGCGAAAGTTGTTTTCGATTATGGAGAAGCAGCTTTTGACTATCATAGTAATAAAAAAACCTCTTCTGATGTGCATTTCGGAGCAAATGAAGAGATTCAGATTACTCAGACCAAAAGAGATGCAGAAGCAGAGAAAGAAGTTATTGCGCGATTGACAGCAAAAGGATTAACCCTAAATTCTAATCTCTTATTAGAAACAGACAATTCTGATGATCCTTTAGCTATTTTTAATTGGATACAAAAAAATCATAAGGAGTTAGAGCTAGAAGGGTTCGATATTGCTCTTCCCGATTTCGACGACAAAAAGGTTACTCTAGATTCGTATCAATTAGAATTGCAACATAAAAAAAAAATGACTGGTTCGATATCAAAGGAATAGTTCAGATTGGGAATCAAGAGATTCCTTTTTCAAGATTTATTCCTTACATCAAAGCTAATAATCGCTTTTTCCCATTAGAAAGTAATTCTTCTGTATTTATCATTCCTTTAGAATGGATGACTAGATATAAAAAGATAGCGAATTTTAGTACCATAAAAGATGAAACTATTCTCGTAAACAAGGGTAATTACACCTTATTAACAGAGATTATTCCTCCTACAGAATTAGAAATCGATACAATTCCGGACGAAACATATCAACCATCATCCAAACTAAAAGCTACCTTAAGACCGTACCAAGAAGAAGGTGTAAAATGGTTAGTAAAACACCAACAAAACCAATTAGGCGCTTGTCTTGCTGATGATATGGGACTTGGGAAAACCCTGCAGACAATAGCGACCTTAGTATTCACTAAGGAGCTTCTAACTCCAGAACCGAATGAGGCACAAACCGTTCGTTTAGACTTATTTAGTGATCCTTTGGAAATAAAAACATATCTAAAAGCTTTAATCGTTTTACCCTCATCGCTGGTTTTTAATTGGGCGCAGGAAATATTGAAGTTCGCACCTCATTTAACCATTACAAAATATACAGGAAGTGATCGAAAAAAGGTTGCACCGTATTTAGAAACCTATGACGTTATTTTAACCACCTATACAACTTTATCCAAAGATATTAACGCACTTCAAAAAACACAGTTCAACTATATCATTACGGATGAAAGTCAGCAAATAAAGAACAAAGAGTCTAAAATCTTTAAAGCTATAAACGAAATACAAGCAACACATAAAATCTCATTAAGTGGTACACCTATAGAAAACTCACTATCTGATCTTTGGTCACAAATGGAATTTATTAATCCTGGTATGCTAGGGAGTTTTCCGTTTTTTAAAGATCATTTTAAAACACCTATAGAAAAACATCAAAACCAGGAACGAATTGAAGAACTTAAATTACTAATAGAACCATTTATTTTAAGAAGAACCAAAGAACAGGTTGCTAAAGATTTACCAAAACTATCAGAACAAGTTATTTATACAGAAATGTTACCTGCTCAAGAGAAAGCGTATGAAGCTCAGAAATCTGCCGCCAGAAATTTATTATTAGGCATAGATACCGAGGGAACAAACAAAATACATATACTGAATACACTTACCAATCTGAGGCAATTAGCTAATCACCCAAAACTTGTGGATTCTCAAACCGAAAATCCTTCTGGAAAGTTTAAAGATGTAATATCTTATCTAGAAACTTTAGTTAAATCACATAAAAAAGTATTAATTTTTAGCTCTTTTGTTTCCCATTTAGATATTTATAAAGAATGGAGTAAGGCTCAAAACATTTCTTTTGTTAGCCTTACCGGTCAGACCAAAAGTTCGGATAGAGAAAAAATAGTTAGCGATTTTCAGAAAAATGATTCGATCTCTCTATTCTTTATTTCTTTAAAAGCAGGAGGTGTTGGGTTAAACCTCACCAAAGCATCCTACGTGTTACTATTAGATCCTTGGTGGAATCCTTTTATCGAAAAACAAGCAGTTGCACGAGCACATCGTATTGGACAAAAAAACAATGTAATGGTTACTCGCTTTATTACCAAAAACACTATCGAAGAAAAGATATTACAACTACAAGAAAGAAAGCAAAATCTTTCTGAAGAAATCATCGATATTAATACTATCCCAGACTATATAGAAAATGATCTGGAAGAATTATTGAAATAGGTCCGGACTTTGAAAAATGTAACCATTGTGTTTCTTTTCTTTTTCGCTATAGTGAAGATTTGTTGTAATATTATTTAACTTGATCTGTCATTAAAGAAAAACATGATATATAATTTGAATATAAAATACTTTTTAACCTTACTTATAATTGTTTTCAATTTTGGCTCCTGTTCTTCTCAGGAATCAATAATAATAGAACAACAAAAAATCAGTTGGCAGGATTATCCTCATTTATATTCTGACAACACCAAGTCTACATTCAAAGATGGGGTTCACTTTCTTAAAAATATAGATATGCATGAAATCACTTATCTCAGTGATGGATTAAAAATTCAGGCTTTTGCTGCGATTCCTAAAAAAGAAGGGAAATATCCTGTGATTATCTACAATCGTGGTGGCAATAGAGACTTTGGAGCATTACAGTTATTTAGAGGTGATATGAAACTCCCTGCCGGTTACATATTCTCCCAATTAGCAAACGAAGGTTATATTGTGATCGGATGCAACTACAGAGGCTCTGGTAAAAGCGAAGGCATGGAAGAATTTGGTGGTAGCGATGTAAATGATATTTTAAACCTTACCAAAGTAGTCGAAGAATTACCAAAAGCCGATACCAATCGAATAGGTATGTATGGATGGAGTCGCGGCGGAATGATGACATATATTGCTTTGACTAAAACAGATGTCATTAAAGTAGCAGTGGTAGGGGGTGCAAAGTCTGATTTACGAACTATTGATCGTCCTAATATGGAAAAAGGAGTGTATGAAGAATTAATTCCTAACTACCTTCAAAACAAAAAAGAGGAACTAGAAAAAAGATCTGCAGTTTTATGGGCAGATAAATTTTCTCCTAAAGTTCCAATCCTATTATTACATGGCAATGCTGATTGGAGAGTAAAATCCACAAACTCCTTACAATTAGCACTAGAATTAGAAAAATACAGAATCCCATACAGATTAAAAGTGTATGAAGGAGCAGATCATGGTATCAGCCAGTTTAGAGAAGAAAGAGACCAAGATGTAATTCACTGGTTCAACACCTATCTAAAAGAAGACACTCCATTACCCAACATGGAATTCCATGGGAGATAACTGTTTAGAGCTGCAATAATTCTAAAAGAAATCATAATCTAGATATTGGTTAAATTAATTTATTTTAAATTGTTTGCCTTATAAATACACGAACAACTTTTATACATATTTAGCTTATGAAACTCATTTACACCTTGCTTTTAGCAATAATAAGTACTACCCTATTTTCACAAGACACTTATATCCAATGTGGAAAACTAATTGATACCAAAACTGGAAAAATACTTACCGAAAAAACTATTGTCGTTTCTGGAAATAAAATCAGCAAAATAGAAACAGGATATACAGAAGGAGAAGGCAATGACATTGTTATAGATCTAAAGGACAAAACAGTAATGCCTGGACTTATCGACATGCACGTACACATGGAGAGTGAATCGAATCCTAAAGCCTATCTAGAGCGTTATACGAACAATGATGCAGATGTTGCTTACAACTCGGTAGGATTTGCAGAAGCTACATTGTTAGCAGGATTTACCACCGTAAGAGATCTTGGAGGAAGCGGCGTAAATATTTCCTTAAAAAAAGCAATTGCTCAGGAAAAAATTATAGGACCACGAATTTTTACTGCTGGAAAAATTATCTCCAGTACAGGTGGTCATGGAGATCCCACGAATGGAAGCAAAAAAACTATTATGGGAGATCCAGGACCTAAAGATGGAGTTGTAAATGGTATAGAAGATGCAAAAAAAGCTGTGAGACAACGTTATAAAAACGGAGCTGATCTTATTAAAATTACTGCTACAGGAGGTGTGTTAAGTGTGGCAAAAAGTGGTTCTAATCCACAATTTAAACTAGAAGAAATAAAAGCTATTTGTCAAACCGCTAAGGATTATGGATTTCATGTCGCGGCACACGCACATGGAGATGAGGGTATGCAACGTGCCTTGAATGGCGGAGTAACTACCATAGAACACGGAACTCTAATGAGTACTAAAACTATGGATCTTATGAAAAAAAAGAAAGCTTATTTGGTCCCTACAATTACTGCCGGTAAAGAAGTAACCGAAAAAGCAGAAATAGACGGGTATTATCCTGCTATTATTGTTCCAAAAGCATTAGAGATAGGTCCTAAAATTCAGGATACCTTTAAAAAAGCTTATAAACGAGGAGTGCAAATTGCATTTGGTACCGATGCAGGAGTTTTTAAACATGGACAAAATGGAAAAGAATTTGGATATATGGTTGAGGCTGGTATGCCTGCAATCACAGCTATTCAATGTGCCACCATTGTTAATGCCAAAGTATTAAATATGAGCAAAGAATTAGGACAAATAGCTCCCGATTTTATTGCAGATATTGTAGCGGTAGACGAAGATCCTAGAGATGATATCAAAACAATGGAGAATGTAGTTTTTGTGATGAAAAACGGAAAAGTATATAAGCAATAATTTTGCTTTACACATTTCCTAATTGAAATATCGATTATTAAAACATAAAATTATCAATGACCAAAACTGAGCTTTCTAAATTAACAGATGAAGAACTTTTAATCGAAAAAAAGAAATTAAAGAATTCTAAAATATTCCATGCCCTATTGATTGGATTTATGGCAGGAATTTTTGTAGTTGGAATTGTGGGATGGAGTCTTGCTAAAAAACCATTGGGACTGATCCCAATGTTTATTTTAGCTTTTTTGATTTATAGAATCATCAAAAATTCTAAAAACAATAAAGAACTTGAAGAAATCCTAAAAGAAAGAAAATTGAATTAAGGAATTCTAAATACTTCAGAATAACCTAAAAAACAGCATTAGTTATTATAATTTCTAATGCTGTTTTAAGAGTTAAAAAAAGATAGTATACACTATTAAATAAATTGAATAAAAGATTTATAGTACATGCTATCCGATTCCGAAAAAATGATTAGCTCATGAAAAAGACACTCAACTATATTCTTTTAGGAGGAATCCTACTTTTTGGGGTATTTTACACATACACCAAATTAACAGCTGCTTCTAATGGAAATTTAGCTCCAGATTTTGAAGCTGAACTAATAGATGGAACACCTTTTAAATTATCAAATCTTCAAGGTAAATATGTACTATTGGATTTTTGGGGATCGTGGTGTGCGCCATGCTTAAGAGAAAGTCCAGAACTAGTGGCGCTACATAACAAACATTCTAAGGATCTTACTGTAGTTACGGTAGCTCTTGAGAAAAATCTAAAGACTTGGGAAAAGGTTACTAATAAATATGGATATACTTGGAAGCATCAGATTGTAAATCAAAATCGTTTTGTACTCTTATCAGATATTGCCAGAAAATACGGTGTTTCCGATATACCTTCCAAATTTTTAATTGCTCCAGATGGTACACTCTTAGGGAATTACTCTTTCAAAGAAATCGATGAAATACTTAACAATAAAAGGTAGAATTAAATATTAGCTTATCTACTAATGTACAAGTATCCAGCTCTATCTTTTGCTCCTTCGATAGTTAACACATAGTAATACGTTCCTTCTGGTAATTTTGATTCTTTCGACACCGTTGCTCTACCCTCAGAAATACCAGCAAAGTTTTGATTTTCGTGATATGCTTTCTTTTGGAACACTAATACTCCCCATCTATTGTATATAGACACTTCATTATTTGGGAATTGAGATAAACCCTGAATTCTAAAAGTATCATTGTATCCATCTCCATTAGGCGACACCGCAGTAAAAACTTCTAAATCTCCATCTAGTAATCTGTTAGATGAACCGAAAGTTAATACTTCATAATCATCTGGAATAATTAAGTCTGAAGAAATCTCTCCATTATCCAAATTTCCAATCACATTAGTATTCCCTAAGTTTACCCATTTCTTAAGTGATTTACTCCAACCTACCACTCTTAAATCTTCTACATCTTCTACAAGAGTAGGAATATTACTATTACTATCCCACGTTAAGGTAACCTTAGTACTTTGATTTCCATCTAAATCCCAAAATTCGAAAATACTAACTCCGTATAATAATTCTTCATACTGCTCTGTATTAAATCTCTCAGTAAAAAAATTAGGCGTATTTGGATTTTCAAAAAAGTAAGCAGCTCTCGAAGTATTCGTTGCAGCACCACTTTCTATTTTTATTGGTCTTAATCTAAAATCATCGCCCACTGGAAATGAAAAATCTAATAATCCACTTAAAGTAGCATATCCATCCACATATCGGTCATCGTTTTCTCCTAAATACGGAGCATCTCCTATATAATTCAATGAGATGTTTTTCTGCTCTCTATCCGTTATTACTCTACCATTCACAAATTCCTGAAAATTAGTCACCCCTACTGCGACATCTAAAAATAGACCTTCTTTTGTATCGATTTCTACATCATAAAAAACTGGATTATTATCACCAGAAACTGTCAAACTATTTTCGCTATAAAAACCAACCTTTCCCTTATTATCATTAAACTCTCCATCATTGATAACATCTATATGAAATCCCACTTTACCTCCACTATGAATTTGCGCATTTCCAAAATTATGAAAGGCATCTTGTGTAAATCCTAAGAAACTAACGACTGTTAAAAAAATGGTGAATATTGATTTGAAATTTGACATCTTATTAGGGCTTTATTGTTTTTGTTGATGTAAAAGTAAATCCTTAAAACCCATGTTATCATCGACTCTGGACAGAACAACAATTATTACCCATGAATGGGAAAATTCTACCGTTTAACTGCCATTTTACCGTTTATCGAAATAAATATAGACCAATGGTTCTCATGAAGCGATGAACCTTTAATACCTATATTTTTCTACCGTAATTTAAAATCATATATCATATGATTAAACTCTAAAAACATATTAATAGATAGTATCCTAGCAATTAATTATATTGTACTAGAAATCCCTTTAATTATGAAGTATCAAATTATTCTATTTACTATATATAGCATTTTTCTGACTCAACTAGTTTCAGCTCAAGAATCTAATCTTGATGCCTTTAAAAATCTAGTAAAAAAGCAGTGGAAAGCAGAAGGAAAATGGGGAAATGGAAGCGTTTTTAAACAGGAAACAATTTTTAAGTATGATTTACATAATACTCTAGTGATAGCAAAATCTAAAGGATTTACTAACCAAGAACAAACTGAATATGGATGGCGGAATCATGGTATAAGAAAGTTCGATAAGACTTCCAAGACTATAAAGTTTTGGGAATTTGATGTTTTTGGAGGACTTACTCAAGGAACCGTAGTAGTCAATGGAAAAAATATTCTATATCAGTATCAATATGGAGATTCTTTGGTAACCGATATGTGGGAATATGTTGATGATAACACCTATAACTTCAAGGTTGGCTCCTACGAAAATGGAGTATGGAAACAAGTATACTTAGAAACACAATTCAAAGCGATTTCTCTGTAGCATTTTATTATCAAATAAAAAACCTCAAAGTCACTCTTTGAGGTTTTTATTAAGAATTTGTTCAAACTTTTCTTTTAGATCGTAGCAGATATGGTTTCCATAGATCGATCTACTTTTTTTACTAACCCAGATAATACTTTTCCTGGCCCTACTTCTGTAAATGAGGTAGCACCATCCTTCATCATATTCTTTACACTTTGTGTCCACTTTACTGGAGCTGTTAATTGTGCAATCAGATTCTTTTTAATCTCTTCTGGATCTGTAACTGCCGTGGTAGTTACATTTTGATAGATTGGACATGTTGGTGTATTAAAATTAGTAGCTTCAATTGCAGCTGCCAGTTCTTCTCTAGCTGGTTCCATTAATGGTGAGTGAAATGCACCACCAACAGGTAACACCAACGCTCTTCTAGCACCTTTTTCTTTGAGTACTTCACAAGCCTTTTCTATTGCTTCTACTTCTCCCGAAATAACTAATTGACCTGGACAGTTATAATTTGCTGCGACTACAATTCCTTCAATTTCTTCACATACTTTTTCTACAACCTCATCTTCTAATCCTAAAACTGCTGCCATAGTAGAAGGTTTCAATTCACAAGCCTTTTGCATAGCTAATGCTCTTTTAGAAACTAACTGCAATGCATCTTCAAAATTCAAAGCTCCACTAGCTACCAAAGCGGAAAACTCGCCTAATGAATGTCCCGCAACCATATCAGGCTTGAATGCATCACCTAATACTTTACTAAGAATTACAGAATGTAAAAAGATAGCCGGTTGCGTTACCTTTGTTTCTTTTAACTCTTCTGCTGTTCCTTCGAACATGATTTTTGTGATCTCAAAACCTAAAATATCATTGGCTTTATGAAAAAGTTCTTTTGCAACTTCTGAATTTTCATATAAATCCAGCCCCATTCCTGAAAACTGAGCCCCTTGACCTGGAAAAACATATGCGTTCATGTATTGTATATTTTAAAATTTTGACAAAAGTAAGTATAATGTTGATAGTGGTTATTAGTAAACATCTATAATTTTAGACAAACCAACCATAACCACTTCTGTAAAATATATTGTAAATTAAGTATAAACTTTCAAGATTTGTTTTACTCTATCATAACAAGAACTTCCAAAAATATTCAGATGCACTAGCAAATAGTACATTTGCCAAAGAGGTATTCTCTCTTTCCAATTAGGCTGAAGTGGAAAAATGTCTTCATAAGTTTGAAACAATTGTGAATCAAAACCACCAAACAGATGCATCATGGCAATATCCATTTCTCTAGGCGCATACGAAACTGCAGGATCAATAAAACATGAATTCCCATCAGAATCTACTATATAATTCCCATTCCACAAATCTCCATGTATCAGACTTGAACCTTCTTTCGGAATCTCTTTTTCAATATTGTTATAGAATACATCTAGATTTCGAAAAGAAAACCCCTTTTGGGATGCTAAAGTAAATTGTGGATATAATCGCTGAGTAATATAAAATTCTGCCGCAGAATCACAATTAGTATTATACTGGGGTAGATTTCCAATATAATTATCAATTTCAAAACCAAAAAACGGTCTACTCTTTTGGTGCACTAACGCTAACTGCTCACCAAAATTTATCCAGAAATTTTTAACCGGTTTTCCACTTTGAATATACTCTAGTAACAAAAATGCAGTATCCTCAGAATGTCCATATTGTATTACATTAGGAGTTCTAAAAATGTTTACATTTTTCAATTCTCGCAGTCCGATAGCTTCAGCTTCGAACATCTTTGGAAAATCGGATAGACTGTTAAGCTTGAGCACCAGTTTTCTCGTACCAGTTTCTAAGAAAAATACTTGATTAATATCACCGCCAGTGAGTGGTTTTTTCTGTTTTACCTCTTCATCTAGCAAATCTTCAATATACCGTATGAAATGATTGGAAAACAAGTTAAAGTTACTTCTTTTTATACGTTAAGTAAGTAAACCCATATTCATGACGATCATCTGCTCCATGAAGCTCCTTATTTTCTAGAACCCATATTTCAGGATCTATTTCAGGAAAGAAAGCATCAGCATCAAATTTGCCATGAACTCGTGTAAGCTCAATACTGTCTGCATAATCTAATCCTATCTTATAAATCTCTCCTCCACCAATAATAAATGGTTGTGGATCATCTTTTGAAATCTCTAAAGCTTCATCCATAGAATGCACAACGATAACCCCTTCTGGCTTATATTCTGGATTTCTTGTAATCACTACATGAACACGATTTGGTAGCAGTTTCGGAAACGACTCAAACGTTTTTCGCCCCATGATAATATGGTGTCCTGTTGTTAATTGCTTGAAACGTTTAAAATCATTTGGCAAATGCCAAACCAAGTCATTATCCTTACCCAGCGCATCATTTTCTCCCGCAGCTGCAATCATTGTTATATTTTGACTAAGTTTTTCTGCACTAATAGTTTTGGTCATAGTAGCTTGTTGTCCTTGTTTAATAAAATCATCTTTCTTTTTCAACAGTTCATCTTTAGGATACATCTTGTCCACATCTTTTTGAATCAATTCAATTTCAGCCTTTTGTTTCGCAATCAAGCGCTCCATTTGATTACTCGTCCAATCAGCCCCCATAAACTTATGAAACAACCAAACATTACAAAAATGGAGTACAAATAAGAATGCCCAACAAATAACTGCTACGATGGACCAGTTAATTCCAAAAAAGGTATACTCTTTACCAAATCCAATTAATAGATTCAATACCACTAAAAATAATGAACCAACCAAGAACACAATAAAGTGTTGAAACAGTCTTTTCTTTTGAACAACTCTTTTACGCGCATGCTCATATAATTCTTTTTGAACAGGATCAATTTGTGGAGTATCTTTTCTTTTTGAAAACATTTTAATGGTACCTTAGTGACACTTGATTAATATCAAAGTAAATATAAAGGTTTTGGTAAAAAGCCCTAAACGAACTTATGAAGAATTTACAAAAAGAATTTCCCGTACTATCTCAAAACACTTACTTAAACACAGCTTCCTCTGGATTACTCTATGATTCTTTATTGGATTACAGACAAGAACATGATTTAGATTTTTTGATCGGAGGAAGTATGTTTCGTGACCATCAAGAGCAATTTCTAAATACAGTAAGAAAATCCATTGCAGATTTTTGTGGCGGCACTTCAGAAAATACTGTGCTAACTCCTAATTTTTCTATCGGTTTTAATACTATCTTAAACGGATTAGAGAAAAACAAAAAGATTTTGTTATTAGATGAAGATTATCCTTCGATTAATTTTTCTGTAAAAAGTAAAGAATTCGAAGTATGCTATGCGGAGGTAAATGCCTCTTTAGAAGAAAATATTTCTGAAGCAATTGCTCAATATTCACCTGATATTTTTGCTTTTAGCTTAGTACAATATATAAACGGAATTACCATAGATCTAGATTTTTTAAAAAATCTAAAAATTAAACATCCAAACCTTCTTATCATAGCAGACGGCACTCAGTTTTGTGGAACAAAAGTTTTCAATTTTGAACAATCTGGAGTTGATATTTTAGGTTGTAGTGGTTACAAATGGCTTTTAGGAGGCTATGGTAATGGTTTTTTACTTTTTAAAGAAGGAGTTCTGAAACAATTAACCCCAAATAGTTATTTAAAAACTTCGCTAAACTCATCATATGACCCATCATATACTAATATTAGATCAAGATTCGAATGTGGTCATTTAGATACATTCAACTTCGGGAGTTTGCAACATTCAATTCAGTTTCTTTCTAAAATTGGACTTTCAGAAATTGAAGAAAAAATCAAGGAATTATCTACTTATGCAAAGCATAATTTTACCGATCTTGGAGTATTAGACAAAGTTGCTAAGCAACGAAATGATAATAGTGCGATTTTCAACATTAAAGGAGACCAGAAACTACACAACACTCTTAAAGAAAAAAACATCATTACCTCACTAAGAGGAAATGGTATTAGAATAAGTCTTCATTTTTATAATAATAAAGAAGACATTGATAAGCTTGTCGGAATACTACATCGTTATCGTTAATATTTAATTGTTAATTGTTCATTAAATTATTGAAAATCTGACTCTTCACACTTTTGTTTTTTAATGTTTTGTATTAATTTAACAGATAATTTTATTAACTAAGAATTAATTATAAACAAGAATTATGGCTATAACCAAACAATACTTAAAGTCAAAACCAATTTGCAAAGTTACTTTTTCTGTACCTGCAAAAGAAGCATCAACCGTTTCTGTAGCTGGGGAATTTAACGAGTGGAATACAGAAGCTACTGTATTGAAAAAATTAAAAAATGGTACATTTAAAGGAACTTTAAATCTTCCTAAAGATCAAAAATTTGAATTTAAATACGTCGTTGACGGAGAGTGGACAAATGAAACAGAAGCTGATGGATATCAGTGGAATGATTTTGCTGCTGCAGAAAATAGCATATTAGTACTTTAAGCAAAAATATATAAAATTGAGGTTGTATTACTCTACAACCTCAATACCTTTCCAAAATGCCACATATCCTTTGATTTGCTTAGCTAAATCACTAGTCTCTGGATAATACCAAGCGGCATCTTTATTTTCTTTACCATTTACAGAAACGGTATAATAAGATGCTACACCCTTCCATGGACAATTGGTATGTGTTTCACTAGACTTAAAAAATTCTTTCTTTATTGCCTCAGGAGGAAAATAGTGATTGTTCTCTATTACTTTGGTGTCATTGCTTTCTGCAATTATTTCATTATTCCATATAGCTTTCATAGCTTTTTTATTTTATATTTTTTATTCTGACTTTTTGAACACATAGTTCTTATAATATTCATTTTCATCCGTAAAATCATTAGTAATAACAAAGCCTGATTCTTTTGCTAGCCATTTTACAGTATCATCATCATATTTCTGAGAAATCTCTGTATGTATACTTTCCCAAGCTTCAAAATGCACTTGTAATTCTAAACAATCAATATCTACTGTTTGCTTCTTTTTACTTACCAAATAACTTTTTGCGGTGCCGCTTTCGGGATCATATACTTCCCAATGGATAAAAGCATCAACATCAAAATGACCTCCAAGTTCCTTATTAATTCTTGTTAAGACATTTTTATTAAAAGCAGCTGTTACACCTGTTTGGTCGTTATAAGCATCTAAAACTTTCTGAGGATGTTTTTTTTGATCAAATCCTATAAAAACTTCATCATCGGCATTCATAACAGCATTCAATTTTTTCAAAAACTGAATTGCTCTTGGGTGTAAGAGATTTCCAATATTAGACCCTAAAACCATAATTACCTTTTTACGGGAACTTATATGTTTCAACCTATCCAATACTTCAAAATACTCTCCTATTTGACCTTTTACCTGAAGTTCCGGTATTTCTAAAGAAAGGTTTTCCACAAGTCCATCAACAGCATGTTTACTAATATCAATCGGGTGATATGTTACATCATAATTCTCTTTCAATAATTCTTTTAATAACACTTTAGTTTTTTTTCCATCTCCAGCGCCAAGTTCAATTAAATCAAACCCTTTTTTAGAAGGATCAAAACTCTTTAAAATATTCGTTTTATGTAATTTAAAAATATCATACTCGGCATTGGTAAGATAATATTCTGGCAATTCCATAATTTTCTGAAAAAGCTTATCACCAACTTCATCATAAAAATATTTGGATGACAGATATTTTGGAAAACTAGTTAATCCTTCATGTACTTCTTTTCCGAAAGTACACATTAAAACGCTTTGATCTTTTGAACTCATGTAAAAGGGGAATTACTTACTTTTTACTAATCGCAATCCGTTAAATTGCCATCTTAGTTGTGGGTGAAAAAAATTACGATATGTTGGTCTTGTGTGATTTTTAGGAGTTGCTATGGAACCTCCTCGAAGTACCTTTTGATTTACCATGAACTTTCCATTATATTCTCCAAGTGCTCCTGGAGCTTTAGCATAATTAGGGTATGGTAAATAGGCGCTTTCTGTCCATTCCCATCGCAATCCCCAATCAAATGATTTATTCGCAACTTCCCATTCGAATTCTGTTGGCAAACGTTCTCCTTTCCATTGCGCATACGCAAAAGCTTCATAATAGGATAAATGTGTTACTGGAGCATTTAAATCTAATTGTTGTAGTCCTTGTAAAGTATATTGATGATACTCTCCATTAATCTTATGCCAATACAAAGGGGTTTTTATTTTTTCGGTATTAAGCCAGTCCCACGCTTCGGCATGCCACAAAAGGCTATCCTCATATCCTTTATCATTGATAAAATCCAAGTACTCTTTATTAGTTACTAGATTATGCGCTATTTTATATTCTTCTAAAAACACTTTATGCACTCCTAACTCATTATCGTAACAAAAGTCTTCTCCTTTATAACCAATTTCATAAACACCTTCGGGAACAAGATGATATCTATCAGAAGAATTGTTATTTGGATTTTCATCGAAAGTGCTACTGTATTTTGGGAGTAAAGGATTATTACCTAAAATAAATTTAATATCGGTTAGCAATAACTCTTGGTGCTGTTTCTCATGATGTATCCCAATTTCTACGAGAGATCTCAATTCTTCATCTTCCCTACTTTCTAGCAGTACCTGCAAGTGGTTGGTCACATAATCTCTGTATTCGTATACTTCATTAACAGTTGGACGCGATAAATTACCTCGATTGGTTCTTACTACTCGTTTTCCGATACTTTCATAATAACTATTAAACACAAAGGCAAAATCTTCGTGAAATCTTTTATAGCTAGGGTTATATCTTGTGAGAATAAATTCTTCAAAAAACCAAGTGGTATGACCTAGATGCCATTTTGGTGGAGATACATCAACGATTGGTTGCACCACATAATCTTCGATCTGAAGAGGGGAACAAATTTCTTCTGTATGAGCTCTGGTCTCTAACAAAGAAGAAAGCAAATTATCAGTAATTATCATAAAAAAAGAGTGTATTCGATTTACGAATACACTCAAATTTAATAATTTTTAAGCTGTATCTATCTAACAAAGGAGTTAATCCATTGTTAAATATGGAAGATTAATTACTAGGTTTTATAAAGGTAATAGGCACTTCATATGCTATTGCAATTGGCTTTTTACCCCATTTACCTGGCTTCATTTTGGGAATAGCTCTAATTATCCTAACTGCTTCTCTCTGTAAGTGTCTATGTCCTCCTTTCACATCAATCACTTCTGCTTTACCTTTATTATTAATAATAAATTCCACAGTAACCGTGCCTTCCAAACCATCTTTTACAGCAATCTCTGGGTATCTAAAATTAGTTATGATATGCTTTCGCAAATTATTATCAAAACACTTTATCGGTGTTTGTCTGGATTTATCGCATTTTGGCCATATAGGTGTAATCCCCTTTTCGTTTGCATTTTCTTTAGAAAGAATAATATTATCCTGAGCAAACAAGAAAGTGGAACATAAAATAGTAATAATAAGTAATAGTTTCTTCATAGTAATTCAGTTTAAATTTGGGGGTTAAACTGCAACTGCACCTTTAATATGTGGGTGCGGATTATAGTCTTCCAGTGTAAAGTCATCAAAAACGAAGCCAAAAATATCTTTTACCTCCGGATTAATTCTAATGGTAGGCAAATTTCTTGGTGTTCTAGACAACTGTAATTCTAATTGCTCTTTATGATTATTATAAATATGTGCATCTCCAAACGTATGTATAAACTCTCCAGCTTCATAACCACATACCTGCGCCATCATCATTGTAAATAGCGCATACGAAGCTATATTAAAAGGCACTCCTAAGAATATATCTGCACTTCTTTGATACAACTGACAAGATAATTTTCCATTAGCTACATAAAACTGAAAAAATGCATGACAAGGTGGTAGTGCAGCTTTGCCATTAGCCACATTCTCAGAAAATGATTTAGACGTATCTGGCAAAACACTTGGATTCCATGCAGAAACCAACATCCGTCTACTATCTGGATTCTTTTTTAAAGCTTCTACAATTTCTTGAATCTGATCAATCTCATCTCCATTCCAGTTTCTCCATTGATATCCATATACTGGTCCTAGATCTCCATTTTCATCTGCCCATTCATTCCAAATCCGAACACCATTATCCTGTAAATACTTAACATTTGTATCTCCTTTCAAAAACCATAATAATTCATGTATTATAGATTTTAAATGAAGTTTTTTGGTAGTTACCATTGGAAATCCTTCACTCAAATCAAATCGCATTTGATACCCAAAAACACTTTTTGTTCCTGTTCCGGTTCTGTCTCCTTTTTCATTTCCATTCTCTAGTACGTGACGTACCAGATCCAAATATTGCTTCATATTCCCTTTCTGACTTTCTTTTGAGTTTGTTAAAGTTCTACTAATTCCGTCAAATATACGAAAAATAGGTATTGAGCAATCTTTTAATAGCTAGATTATGAAATACTTGTAAAAGTTATTCCACCGTTGAAGTTTCAGCAAAAAAAAAACCTTTCTATTAACCAATAATCATTCCTGCGATTGTAGCAGATAAAAGTGAAGCTATCGTACCTCCGATGAGTGCTTTCATCCCAAACTCTGACAATGTTTTTCGTTGTCCTGGAGCAAGAGATCCTATACCACCTATTTGTATGCCGATAGATGCAAAATTAGCAAAACCACACAACATGTAGGTAGCCATTATCACTGACTTGTTATATGTTAAATGTGTTGCATTTGCTACATTCTTCAAGTCTGCTAATTGTATATATCCCACGAACTCACTAGCAGCTAATTTTATTCCTAAAAGCTGCCCCATTAAAGCAACATCTTCTTTAGCAACCCCAATTAACCACATCAATGGTGCAAAAAGATACCCTAAAATAAGCTCAAGAGATAAACTTTGGTATGCAGTATTTGAAGCAACCCAAGCATTTAAAGAAGTAATATCTCCTACCCATCCCAAAATACCATTTAACATAGCAATAAATGCTACAAATACTAATAGCATAGCCCCAACATTTACAGCTAACCTAAGACCTTCAGTGGTCCCATTTGCAATAGCATCAAGTATATTAGATCCTATTTTTTCCGAAGAAACATACACATCTGTATTTATTTCTTCTGTTTGAGGAAATAGTATTTTAGAAATAATAATCGCTCCAGGAGCTGCCATCACAGATGCTGCTAATAAATGTTTAGCAAATTGTAATCTTAGAACTGGATCATCACCTCCTAAGAATCCAATATACGCAGCCAGTACTGCTCCCGCTACAGTAGCCATTCCACCTACCATAACTAACAAAATTTCTGACCTATTCATCTTTTCTAAATAGGCTTTTATTAATAGAGGTGCTTCTGTTTGCCCTAAAAAGATATTACCGGCAACACTTAAACTTTCGGCTCCAGATATCTTTAACGTTTTTGTGAGTAACCAAGCTAATCCTTTTACTACTCTCTGGATAACACCTAAGTAAAACAAAAGTGACGTTAGCGCTGAGAAGAAAATGATAGTTGGTAACACCTGAAAAGCGAATATAAAACCAAAAGTATCCATATCTACCACCAGTCCTTCAAATAGAAATTTACTTCCTGCTCTGGTAAAGTTCAAAACTTCCACAAATAAGCTTCCTACCCATTCAAATATAGTTTGAACAAATGGCACCTTTAAAACTCCAATAGCAATTATTAATTGAAACCCCAGACCTAAGCCAACTGTTTTCCAATTTATAGCCTTTCTATTACTGCTAAACAAAAATGCAATAACCAATAATACTAACATTCCTAAAACTCCTCTCCATAAACTTGAAATAGAAAAACCTTGATTAGGAATCAGCATGTCACTTTGTTCGGCTACAACCGGCGTTTCCGGATCGTTAGGTTTTACAACAAATGAATAGGAAAGGTTATTTTTTGATAGAACCAAGGTAGTATCCGTAATACTTTTCAATCTATATTTAATAATAGAATCTTCTGATTTTTCAGGGAACAGCAATACCACATTTTTTTGAGCAAGATAATCTCCTGTAAGCTTTTCGGAATTCCCTTTAAATGCATAAGAAAAGACACCATTTTGAAAATCCAGATAATCATTATCTCCAACTTGAAAAATAGTTTCATTATCTCCTTTTACATCTTTTAATATCCACTTTTTCTCTATGGATTGCGCTGAGATAATTGTAAATGCAAAAAAAGATAAGAGGAAAGAGAGTACTCCTTTTTTCATAAATCAATAAGGTAATATTATAATATTTCGGAACAATTAGAAATCAAAATTATCCTCTTTTCGAGATTTCATCTCGTATTCGAGCTGCCAATTCATAATCTTCATTAGCTACTGCTTGTTCTAGCATACGATTTAATTCTTCTAAAGATAAATCCTGATAACTAGTTTCTTTTCCTACCATTTCTACATCATCAGAAACCAATTCATCTACCAATAAACTTTCTGATTCATCTTCACCATCTTTTTTAGGATTTACTTTTAAGTAAATTCCTGCTTGATCAAGAATATTTTTATACGTAAAAATTGGAGCCTGGAATCGCAAGGCTAGTGCTATGGCATCACTGGTTCTAGCATCTATTATTTCTTCAATCTTATCTCTTTCGCAGATAATACTTGAATAAAAAACGCCATCTACCAATTTATGAATGATTACCTGTTTCACGACTACATCAAATCGATCTGCAAAATTTTTGAACAGGTCATGCGTTAAAGGACGAGGAGGTTTAATTTCTTTTTCTAGAGCAATAGCTATAGACTGTGCTTCAAATGCACCAATCACAATTGGCAACTTCCTTTCTCCATCCACCTCACTTAAAATCAATGCATAAGCACCATTTTGGGTTTGACTGTAAGATATTCCTTTTATGTTCAGACGAACTAAACTCATAGTAATTTTCAATAAAAAAAAGGCTGTTTGAACAAATGGACTTTTACCTAAGTTCAAACAGCCCTTGATTGGGCACAATTTATGAAAATTATGCGTTATTCGCCTTAAATTCCTTTAATTTTTCAATTAACTGCGGTACTACCTCAAAGGCATCACCAACAATACCATAATCTGCAGCCTTAAAGAATGGCGCTTCTGGATCATTATTGATCACTACTTTTATCTTACTAGAATTTATTCCTGCAAGGTGCTGGATCGCTCCAGAAATTCCTACCGCTATATATAAGTTAGTAGCTACTGGTTTTCCTGTTTGTCCTACGTGCTCTCCGTGCGGTCTCCATCCCATATCACTCACAGGTTTAGAACACGCTGTTGCAGCTCCAAGTACATCTGCCAACTCTTCGATCATACCCCAGTTCTCTGGCCCTTTAAGACCTCTACCTCCTGAAACTACAACTTCTGCATCTGCGATAGACACTTTATCTGTTGCTTTATCCACAGATGTTACATTCACTGCAAAATCTTCATCAGCTAGTGAAGGATCAAAACCTTCAGCAGTAGCTGCTCCAGAAGCTTCCTTCAATCCAAATGCATTACTAGATAATCCGATAATTTTCACATCAGTTGTGATTTCGGTAATATTAAATGCCTTGTTCGTAAAAGCAGTTCTTTTTACTGTAAAAGGTGAAGCATTTTCTGGTAATGCTACTACGTTAGACGCATATCCTGCATTAAGATTAACCGCTAAAAGTGATGCCAAAAACTTACTATCTGCACTAGAACTAAGTACTACAACTTTTGCTCCTTCTTTTTCTGCAGCTTGTTTTAAAGCATCTGCATACGCTTTTGCATTAAAAGTCGCTAACTTATCATTTTTAATTTCTAATACTTTATCAACTCCGTATGCACCTAGTTCACTACTACCATCAACGTTAACACTAACAGCAGTAACCGTAGTACCAAGCATATTAGCTACTTCTTTTGCATATGACGCAACTTCGAAAGCAGCCTTTTTAAATTTTCCTCCTTCACTTTCTGTATATACTAATACTGACATATTTATTTTTTTTATGTTGAACCTATATGAATAGGTCTTACTTTAAACTTGTGTTTTATTAAATAGCTTTTGCTTCGTTATGCAATAGCTCTACTAATTGCCCTACATTATCAGGGGAAACTAGTGTTACATCACCTTTTGGTGCAGGTTTTTCAAATTTAACCGCTTTGGTTTCCTGAGTTGCTTCAACAGCCTCAACAACCGTAAGTGGTTTTTTACGTGCCATCATAATTCCTCTCATATTTGGAATACGAAGATCACTCTCTTCAACCAATCCTTTTTGTCCTCCAACAACTAATGGTAATTTTGTAGTAGAAGTTTCTTTTCCTCCATCAATTTCACGAACAGCAGTTACTGCATCTCCTTCTATTTCTAATCCGATACAAGTATTGACAAAATTAGCTCCTGTAAGTCCAGCTAACATTCCAGGCACCATTCCTCCGTTATAATCGATTGACTCTCTTCCTGCAATCACAAGATCATATCCTCCATCTTGAACCACTTTAGCTAATTGCTTAGCTACATAAAATCCATCAGTAGCTTCAGTATTTACTCTTATTGCATTATCTGCTCCTATTGCTAAAGCTTTTCTTAAAGTTGGTTCAGTTTCTGGTCCTCCTACATTTACAACATCTACTGAAGCTCCTTGCTTCTCCTTAAACCACATAGCGCGCGTTAATCCAAATTCATCGTTAGGATTAATTACAAACTGTACTCCATTTGTGTCAAACTTCGTATCTCCTTCTGTAAAATTAATTTTAGAAGTTGTGTCTGGCACATGGCTTATACATACTAATATTTTCATTTTATATAGGTATTTTTTGAGAATTTAATAATAAAAGCGAAGGTACAAATAAAATGTCGAATTTACTATGCGTGCATAATAAATTTTTTAATTTTCTGTATTTGGTAACGCCTATTAATTGCTACTTTTGCCTTTCGTGTAGCACAAAATTAAATATTTATAAATGAAAACGATACAATTCAGAGAAGCTATTTGTGAAGCAATGAGCGAAGAAATGCGACGAGATGAATCCATTTACCTAATGGGTGAAGAAGTTGCCGAATATAATGGAGCATATAAAGCTAGTAAAGGTATGCTTGATGAGTTCGGACCAGACAGAGTAATCGACACTCCTATCTCTGAACTTGGTTTTTCTGGTATAGGCGTAGGGAGTGCCATGAATGGTAACCGTCCTATTATTGAATTTATGACCTTTAACTTCTCATTGGTTGGAATTGATCAGATCATTAACAATGCTGCAAAGATGAGACAAATGAGTGGTGGTCAATTTAATGTTCCAATTGTATTTAGAGGACCTACGGCTTCTGCAGGACAATTAGGTGCTACTCACTCTCAAGCTTTTGAAAATTGGTTTGCTAATACTCCTGGATTAAAAGTGGTTATCCCTTCTAATCCTAAAGATGCAAAAGGATTATTAAAATCAGCAATTCGTGATGATGATCCAGTAATCTTTATGGAAAGTGAACAAATGTATGGTGATAAAGGAGAAGTTCCTGAGGGAGAATATACCATTCCTTTAGGTGTAGCCGATATCAAAAGAGAAGGTAACGACGTAACTATCGTTTCTTTTGGTAAAATTATTAAAGAGGCGTATAAAGCTGCCGATGAGTTAGCAAAGGACAATATTTCTTGCGAAATCATTGATTTAAGAACTGTTAGACCTTTAGATCTTGATGCTATTTTTACTTCTGTAAAGAAAACAAATAGGTTAGTTATTCTAGAAGAAGCTTGGCCTTTAGCAAATATTGCATCTGAGATTACTTATCAGGTTCAATCTAACATTTTTGATTATCTAGACGCACCTGTTATAAAGATAAATACGGCTGACACCCCTACTCCATATTCTCCTGTTTTGTTAGAAGAATGGTTACCAAATAGTACAGATGTTGTTAAAGCTGTCAAAAAAGTAATGTATAAATAAACTGAACCCTTTTAATTTGCGTTTCAAGTTTTTTCAAATTTTGATTCGTTTAATAAATGTTGGCTCGAAATTTGATAAAACAAAACGAGTTTACACAAACGATATAAGGGTACTTTGAAATACAAAATTGATTTTTTTACACATTAAAAATGTTTTGCATTAATCATTTTGCAAAGCATTTTTAAATTTGTGCTTAAAAATAGTAGGGTATTTTTATATTGATGTGTTTTAGAAAAAAAACAACATTTACATTTATTGATGAATATGTAGTAGTTGAATTCAAGTTGAAAATTTCAAGATAATAGAGAAATAAAATACGAACCTTTATTATTTTAAATTGATTGTTATTTAAGAACTACTATGTCATCATAATTATTTAAGGATATTAGATGAGATATTGGGTTTTAGGGTTTTTATTTTTAGTATGTAGTAACTCCTTCATTCTTGCACAAACCAAAGTAAGCGGATATGTTTACGACAGTAACAAACAAGCAGTTCCATTTGCCAACATAGTTTTTGTTAATTCTACTATCGGTACTATTACCGATGAAAATGGTAAGTTCTATATGGAGTCTGATCAGAATCATAGTAGCATCAAAGTTTCTTTCTTAGGTTTTCAAACCAAAACAGTAAAACTAACGAAACGAACTACTTACAATATGGAAGTAATTCTCGAGGAAGAAGCAGCATCATTAGATGAAGTTGTCATATATAAAGGAAAAACCTCCAAAAAAAACAACCCTGCTATTGATATACTTCGAAAAATTTGGGAAAATCGCAGAGAAAATGGTGTCAAAAAGTTCAAACAATATAATTACGACAAGTATGAAAAGTTAGAGTTTGACCTTAATACCATAGATAGTGCATTGGTCAATAGTCGAATTTTTAATGGTATGGAGTTTATTTTTGAAGATATTGACACTTCAAGAATCACCGGTAAAACCTACCTACCTATATTTCTTAATGAAGCCATTTCTAAAGTTTACGGTGATAATGAGATAAATGAATTTAAAGAAGTACTACAGGGAAATAAAAATGCAGGATTTAGTGATAATCAAACACTAATCGCTTTTGTAAAAGATCTCTATTCTGATTACAACATCTATGACAACTACCTAAAATTTTTCGATAAGAGTTTTACCAGTCCTTTGTCAAGAACAGGTATTAACGTATATAATTATGTACTTACCGACAGTGCCTATATTGGAAATAAATGGTGCTATAATATTGTATATTATCCTAGGCGTAAAAATGAGCTTACCTTTAAAGGAGACTTTTGGGTAAATGACACTACTTGGGCGATTAAAGAAATTAACCTTGAGGTAACTAAAAGCGCCAATATCAACTGGGTAAAAGATTTGTATATAGAACAGGAATTTGATGTACTTAATGACTCCATATTCTTGATTACTAAAGATTATTTCCAATCTGATTTTGCATTTAACAAAAAAGAAAAATCAAGAGGTGTTTATGGAAAACGAACCACTTTATACGACAACTATAAATTCGATCAAAAGAAAGATAGAAAATTTTATCAGAGTCAGGTAGATCCATATAATCAGGATATTTATAATCGTGATGACTCCTTTTGGGCAAATGCCAGAATGGAAGAATTAAATAAAGATGAAAAGAAAGTCTATAAACTTCTAGATACCTTAAGAACGGTTAAAGCTTTTAAAAGGCTCTACAATGTAGGAACGATTTTAGCTACAGGATATGTAGAATTTAATGGATGGGATTTCGGTCCACTATTCTCCACAGTAGGATTCAATGCTATCGAAGGATTCCGATTACGAGCTGGAGGTCGCACCTACTTTACCGCGAATGATCGATGGAGAATTGAAGGCTATGGAGCTTATGGTTTAAGAGACAATAAATTCAAGTATGGAGTTTCAGGTAAATACCTGGTAGACAGAAAATCACGATTAATTGTTTCTGCAGGTAATCGCCGTGATGTAGAACAGCTAGGGGCAAGTCTCACCAACACTAACGATGTAGAAGGAAGGAGTTTAGCATCTTCTTCTATTGTTGCTACAGGAGATAATAACAGACTTACTTCTATCAACTTATCTGCATTTTCTATGCAAATAGAACCTAGAAAAAACTTTACTATTGGTGTCACAGGATCTTACAGAACTCTGAAACCGGCTGATAGGGATTTATTTAGTTTAGATTTCTTTGATCCCGATACTGGGGAAGTAAAATCAGAAATCACGCAGGCAGAAATAGCGACATCCCTTGCCTATTATCCCGGACGAAAAACAACAGGATATGGAGTCGATAAAATCACGGTCAATGATGGTGATTATGCACAGCTATTTCTCAACTATTCCGTAGGTCTGGATCACATATTAGAAAGTGATTTTGAATATCAAAAAATCCAATTTTTCTATAGACAACCTTGGAATATTGGAGGATTTGGTGTGCTTAATAGCTCTATAGAATTAGGAAAAACATTTGGAGAAGTCCCTCTAGGGTTACTAAGTGTCGTTCCTGGTAATCAAACCTATTTGTCTATTCAAAACACCTTTCCGCTACTTAATTTTTACGAATTTGTAACTGATACATACGCTGCGGTACATATTGAACATAATTTTAATGGCAGGTTATTTTCTAGAATACCATTATTGCGAAAGCTAAATCTTCGTGAACTTGTTGGTGTTAGAGCCGTTTGGGGTGAATTATCAGATGAAAACATCGCTTTGGATGCATCCGGATTTCTACAAACTGTTGGAGCACCAGATGATGAAGCGTACTGGGAATATAGTCTTGGAGTTGGAAACATTTTCAAAATATTTAGAATTGATTTCCATTTCCGAGGTAATTATTTCGATAATCCGGATGCTCGTGATTTTGGTGTTACTGGTTCTTTTGGATTCTATTTTTAGGTATATTTCTTAGATATATTTTATCCTTTATTTGTCTTTAGAATTGATTTTTTATCTTAAAATTGATAGAATTGATTTTTACGAAAACCTTTTAGGTTACCATAACATTAAAATTTAGTAAAAAACCGTGTTATTTTTGGGAATAAATTTTAACCAAACCCTTGTAATACTTATATTTGCCGCCCATAAAAATGAGAACTAGAATATGAGCGCAGCAACACGCGAAAGTTTCGATGTACTTATCGAAATACCAAAGGGAAGTCGTAATAAATACGAATATGACTTCGATATAAAAAAAATCCGTTATGATCGAATGATTTTTTCATCAATGATGTATCCAGCTGATTATGGTTTCATTCCAGAAACTATGGCATTGGATGGAGATCCTTTAGATGTATTAGTTTTAGTAACGGAACCTACTTTTCCAGGATGTGTTATAGAAGTTAAACCTATCGGAGTTTTTCATATGACTGATGAAAAAGGTCCTGATGAAAAAATAATATGTGTACCAGTTGCAGATCCAATAGCAAGCAAATTAGCTGATCTGAAAGAAATGAATCCGCATTTGATTAAAGAGATAGAACATTTTTTCCAGGTATACAAGGATCTTGAAGAAAAGAAAGTAGATGTTGGTGGCTGGGGTAACATCGATGAAGCCAAAGAAATCATCAAAGCTTGTGTTAAACGTTTTGAGGATATACAAGACAAACCTCAAGGATTATTTAGCATACACTAATCAAGAGCTATAAAATACTAAAAAAGCGCAATGTTTTATCAAAAACATTGCGCTTTTTATATTTATATGATTTTATTACATTTAGCGACTAATTAACTAAAAAGACTTTTAATGGAATCAAACATGATTTATATGCCAATTGTTTTGGCAGCACTGGGGCTTATTTATATGCTAGTTAAAAAATCTTGGGTAATGAAACAAGATGCTGGAGATGGTAAAATGAAAGAAATTTCAGATCACATCTATGAAGGTGCCTTAGCATTCCTAAACGCCGAATATAAATTACTTTCAATATTTGTTATCATAGTTAGCGTATTACTTGCTATCGTTTCATTTATAGTTCCTACTACTCACTGGTTAATTGTCATCGCTTTTATTTTTGGAGCGGTTTTCTCTGCTTTTGCTGGTAATATAGGTATGAAAATAGCTACCAAGACTAATGTAAGAACTACACAGGCCGCACGTACTAGCTTACCGAATGCACTTAAAATATCTTTTGGAGGTGGTACTGTTATGGGACTTGGTGTTGCTGGTTTAGCAGTACTAGGATTAACAGCTTTCTTTATCATATTTTTTCACTTCTTTATGGGTGGAGAATGGACCAACACTATGGATATGACTGTTGTATTGGAGACATTAGCTGGATTTTCTCTAGGAGCTGAATCTATAGCATTATTCGCTCGTGTTGGTGGTGGAATCTATACGAAAGCGGCTGATGTAGGAGCCGATCTTGTAGGTAAAGTAGAAGCTGGTATTCCAGAGGATGATCCTCGTAACCCTGCTACCATTGCAGATAACGTTGGAGATAATGTTGGAGATGTTGCTGGAATGGGTGCTGATTTATTTGGATCTTATGTAGCAACTGTTTTAGCAGCCATGGTATTAGGAAACTATATTATAAAAGACATGGGTGGAAACATCGTTAATGAAGGATTTAATGGAATTGGACCAGTATTATTACCAGTTGCCATTGCTGGTGCTGGAATTATTATTTCTGTAATTGGAACAATGCTAGTAAAAATAAAAACCAATGAGGCTAAGGAAGCTCAAGTTATGGGAGCTCTTAATATAGGAAACTGGACTTCAATCGCTCTGGTAGCTATTTCTTGTTTTGCTTTATGTACTTACATGCTACCTGAAACCATGAAAATGGAATTCTTTGGAGAAGGTCTTGTTGACATTTCTGCGATGCGTGTATTTTACGCAACTTTAGTAGGTCTTTTTGTAGGTGGAGTTATTTCTGCAGTTACTGAATACTACACAGGATTAGGTAAAAAACCGATTTTAGAAATTGTACAAAAATCAAGTACAGGAGCTGGCACCAATATTATTGCTGGATTAGCTACAGGTATGATTTCTACTTTCTCTTCTGTGTTATTGTTTGCTGGTGCTATTTGGGCATCCTACGCATTCGCTGGCTTCTATGGAGTTGCAATGGCAGCCTCTGCAATGATGGCTACGACAGCAATGCAATTAGCAATAGATGCTTTTGGACCTATTGCAGATAATGCAGGAGGAATTGCAGAAATGAGTGAACAAGAACCTATCGTAAGAGAACGCACAGATATTTTAGATTCCGTTGGAAATACAACTGCAGCAACAGGTAAAGGTTTTGCCATTGCATCTGCCGCACTAACATCTCTAGCATTATTTGCTGCTTATGTTACTTTTACCGAAATTGACGGAATCAATATTTTTAAAGCACCTGTATTAGCAATGCTATTTATTGGAGGAATGGTACCTGTTGTATTCTCTGCATTGGCTATGAATGCTGTAGGAAAGGCAGCTATGGAAATGGTATATGAAGTACGTCGTCAATTTAAAGAAATTGCCGGTATTATGGAAGGAACTGGAAAACCAGAATATGACAAATGTGTTGCTATTTCTACAAAAGCATCATTAAAAGAAATGATGTTACCTGGATTATTAACTATAGGATTCCCGTTGGCAATTGCATTTATTCCGATGATTTTTGGAATGAATCATCAAGCAATTGCTGAAATGTTAGGTGGGTATATGGCTGGTGTTACCGTAAGTGGAGTGCTATGGGCTATTTTTCAGAATAATGCTGGGGGTGCTTGGGACAATGCTAAAAAATCCTTTGAGGCTGGTGTAGAAATCAATGGAGAAATGACTTACAAGGGATCTGATGCTCACAAAGCAGCAGTAACAGGAGATACCGTTGGAGATCCTTTTAAAGATACTTCTGGACCATCTATGAATATATTAATCAAATTAACCTGTCTTATAGGACTTGTTATTGCTCCTATTCTAGGTGGACACACATCTGAAACCGCCGTTGCTGTGGCAAATGAAGAAATTGAAATAGTAAAATCAAATGACACTTCTTCAAACGAAGTTGAAAAACAAATTGAAGTTACTATGGAAATGGATGGCGATATAGCTAAAGCAGAAGTATCTATAAAAACGACTATGAACGGTAAAACTTCAACCGAAATTAAAAAATTAGAAGGAACAGAAGAAGAAGTAAAAGCTAAAATTGAAGAAATTAAGGCCAGTTTACAATAATTGTAAAAGAAATAGATTAAAAAACCTCGCCCATTAGCGAGGTTTTTTATCTTTATGGATCAACGCCGAATGAATGTTTAAGAAAAAACCCTTACGAATCAACACCTATCTTGGCTATGGAACTAACTCTAGGCTTAGAGCTACCGGGAGAGCTTTAGAAGATGAAAACATTCGTTTTGATGGGAATACGAAAACATTTAGAACTCTTTATAATATTTATAAACAATTTGAAAGTGACGAGGTTAAAAAGGTCCCTATTGAATTGAAGCTTTCTGAAACTCAAACATTCACAACAATAACAGATTTAGAGGGTTATTATCATTTTGATGAAAATTACATTAACACGGATAATCTAATTAATGAAGAAGGATGGATACCTTATACCGTTTCTTATAAAATCAAGAACAAAAAAATTATTCAATCAAATATTTTTGAAGGCAGCATGTTAGTACCTTCAGCGAACGCATCCTATGGTGTTATCAGTGATATTGATGATACGATTTTACATACAGGTGTAGCATCATTGTTTAAATGGAGGGTTATTGCTAATACATTTTTCAAAAATTTTGATAGACGCCTCCCTCTAGAAGGAACAGTTGAGTTTTATCAAAAATTAAGAAAAGGTAAAAACTCAAAAACGACTAATCCTATTTTTTATGTGAGCAACAGTCCCTGGAATTTATATGACTATCTAAGTGCTTTTTTAAAAATACACGCTTTTCCTAAAGGTCCCATTTTACTAAGGGATTTTAGAACATTTTTGGATAAAACTCCAAAACTAAAAACACCTCACAAGTACACAGAAATAATCAACCTATTGGAATTATATCCTGATATGAAATTTATTTTAATAGGAGATAGCGGAGAGAAAGATGCAGATATCTATACGAATATTGCAAAAAAATATCCTAATAGAATATTAGCAATTTATCTAAGAAGCGTAAATCATAAGCGCAAAGAGAGAAGAATCAAAAAAATTATTGATTCTTTCGATATTGCACCTATACTGCTTGCCCACTCTTCATTAGAAGCAGAAGAACATGCAAGAGAACAAGGATTTATAGACTAATTTTTTAAACTTCGTACTTCCGATGTAAGAGCCAACATTGCATCTTGCAATTGTTTTATACTTGCTGTATCCGAATTTGCATCGATATTAAAACTTAGTTTACTATTCACCTCCCATAATTCTACTATTTGATGTGCCTTTATAGAGTAAGGAAGATAATCTGTATTTAAAGAAATTAAGGTTAATGAAGAAGAATCATCATTTTTCCTAACCTTTTTTACCACAACACTATCGTGTAAAACTACTACATACAAAGCGTTGCTTCTTATTTCAGAAAGATTATTTACAGCTTTTCCTATCACCCATTCTTTAGGCTCAAGTACCGGTAGCATACTATCACCTTCTACTTGAAAACCTCTGTAAGTAGCATTTCTATACTCCGGTAGGGGAATATCAAAAGCAGGTAATTGCTGATACCAATCCACATCCTGTACATTATGAGGATAGCCAGCAGCTGCTTTTACATTAACAAGAACAATGTTTTCGTTATTCTCTGAATCTACGGTTACCATCTTTGGTGAAACATCACCGTTATGTAACTGAATTTTTTTTTGATCACTTTCACCAAACAACCAAAGAGGGTTTACTCCAAACTCCTGAAGTAGTTTAGAAACAACTTTTCCCGAAATTTTGGTTTTCCCTCTTTCTATATCCGCAGTAGAATTTTTAATATCTAAAACTCTGGCAAAATCAGATTGTGTAAAATGATTTTCCTCGCGAATAGATTTGAAGCGTTGAATGGTTTGGTTGGTTATATTATCCATACAACTTCGATTTATTTATTAGCATACATTTCTGTCACTAGGTTTTGGAGCAATTCTTAACAAATATACTATTTTTTGGAATAATTCCAATTTTAACATAATTTCATTTTTATTTTTTTGGAATTATTCCATAAATTTGGAAAAATTACTAGTTAACTATCATCTATGATACCACAAATCTTATTACATCGACCAGAATCTGAAAAAACAATACGATATTCTTTAAACAATTCTATACCTGTAAAAGAAGAATTACATAGAAGATTGACACAAAAGGGATATTACTTTCTTCAGGATCATAGAATTAATAATTACACCTTTGATTTTTATTGTTCTACTTTTAAAATCGCAATAGAGATTGATGGGTACGCGCATGAGTTTTCTGACGTGTACAACTTAGATGCTCCAAAAAAATTACATATTCATTCTTTGGGAATTACGGTACTTCGTTTTACAGATCATCAAATTCTTGTAGATATAGAAGAAGTTTTTAGAGCATTAAAACATCTCATAAATCAGCAAAACACCTCATCTTATGTCGTTTGACAGAATTCGCGAGAAATTATCAATTCTTGCAGATGCTGCAAAATATGATGTATCCTGCGCAAGTAGTGGAGTTAAAAGAGCTAACAAAGAAAAAAGTCTTGGTAACACTACAGCAATGGGCATATGCCATAGTTATACAGAAGATGGACGATGTGTTTCTTTATTAAAAATCTTACTCACCAATCACTGTATTTTTGATTGTGCTTACTGTGTAACGAGAAAAAGTAATGATATTAAAAGAGCTGCTTTTAAAATTCAGGAAGTTGTAGATTTAACTGTTAATTTTTACAGAAGAAACTATATAGAAGGATTATTTCTGAGTTCAGGAATTTTTAAAAGTTCTGACTATACCATGGAGCGGTTAATAGCAGTTGCCAAAAAACTACGATTAGAAGAAAACTTTAACGGTTATATCCATTTAAAATCTATTCCGGGCACTAGTGATGAGTTGATGAGAGAAGCTGGTTTATACGCTGATCGTCTTAGCGTAAACATCGAAATACCTACTGTATCAGGATTAAAACTTCTCGCTCCAGATAAAAAGCATGAAGACTTTATTAAACCAATGAATAAGGTGAAGAATGAGATTATACAGTATAAAGCCGAACGAAAACTACTAAAAAATACACCCAAATATGCTCCTGCTGGACAAAGTACACAAATGATCATTGGAGCAACAGGAGAAAGTGATAGAGATATCATGTACTCAGCTACCTACTATTACAAAAAATTCAATATGCGTAGGGTATATTATTCTGGATACATTCCTATTAGTAAAGATGATCGGTTACCGTCAATACATACAGAAGTTCCAATTCTGAGAGAAAACCGACTCTATCAAACAGACTGGTTATTGCGATTTTATGGGTTTTCCATTCAAGAGTTATTAAACGACGATCACAAAAATCTCGACCTAGACATAGATCCAAAACTAAGTTGGGCGTTAAGAAGCCCAGAGATCTTTCCGGTTGACATCAATAAGGCAGACAAAAATTTATTAGCTAGAGTACCTGGAATAGGAATGCAATCAGTGTATAAAATAATACAAGCTAGAAAATTTAGAAAATTAAATTGGAGTCATCTAAAAGCAATAGGCATTTCCCTAAATAGAGCAAAGTACTTTATCACCTGTGATTCTAAAGATAGTTACCACAAGGACATTTCTCCTACTCGACTTAAAAATGCGATACTCCGTAATTCATATAGTAAGCATCAAAAACACTTTAGTAATCAACTAAGTCTTTTTTCATAATTAATCATGGCACCTCATACTATATTACAATACGATGGAAGTTTTGATGGGTTTCTGTCGTGCGTATTTATGGTATATGAACAAAAAATACAACTACCACTAATACAGAAGCAATCTGAAGAAAACAACCAACTATTTACAATTTCCGAAATTGTACATACAGATAAAACAAAGGCAAAAAGAGTATGGGATGGCTTACGTAAAAAAGTTCCGAAACCACAAAAACAAGCAATTTTCAAAGCTTTTTTAAGTGAGATCAAAGGTGTAGAAAACACCCTTTTATCTTATATTCAAAATATTTTTGACACTTCGCAAAACATAGGTTTAGATTATAGTAACAAAGACATTTTAAAAATTAGCCAAGTTGCCAAAATGGTACAAAGAGAAAAACACCGCATGGAAGCCTTTGTACGATTTAAAAAAACAAAAGATGATTACTATGTTGCCACAGTAGAACCAGATTTCAATGTCTTACCATTGTTAATACGCCATTTCAAAGACAGATATGCAGATCAGAAATGGATTATATATGACATTAAAAGAGGATACGGTATATGCTACAATCTCATCAATATAGAATTCATTACAGTAGACTTTTTTTCTAAACTACGAACAACGATTGAAAAAGATGTATACTCCGCACAAGAAATGGATTTTCAAAAACTATGGAAATCTTATTATGATAGTGTAAATATAAAATCCCGAAAGAATTCAAAACTACATGTACAACATCTTCCAAAGCGGTACTGGAAATACTTGATAGAAAAAAACGAATATTAAAATAAAATGTTAAATTTGACGTTGAATAACCCAATTAACTATATCTATCAATTATGAAAAGATTATTTTTAGGAGCAATCGCTCTAATGTTTGCAGTATCAGTTACGTCTTGTAAAGACACTAAAAAAGCTGAAGATGCTGCGGAAGAAGCTGTAGAAGAAGTAAAAAATGCTGCAGAGGAAGCTAAAGAAGAAGTGAAAAATGCTGCAGAGGAAGCTAAAGAAGCTGCTAGTGAAGCAGTAGAAGAAGCTAAAGAAGCTGCTGGCGAAGTAGTAGATTCTGTTAAAGCTGCTGCTGGTGAAGCTGTTGACGGTGCTGTTGACGCTGCAAAAGAAGCTGCTGGTGATGCAGTAGACGCTGCAAAAGACGCAGTGAAAGACGGAGCTAATAAAGCTGCTGACGCCTTGAAAAAGCAATAATATATAGTAATATATATGTAAAACCATCTGCCTATGGCAGATGGTTTTTTATTTAAAAGATTTTATTATTCAGAATTAACACCTTTCCGAAAGGTGTATTATTTTCTTAATTAAGTTTGAAAAACGTTACTGATCCAACCATATTACTTTATCTTCCATTGGACTTCTCTTTGAAGAAATGGAATCATCGTCTTCATAATTACCCAAATACAAAAACCCCAAACATTTTTCACCTTCTTCAAAATCAAAAAATTCATCCATATATTTTATAAACCCAGGACTACTCCAATAGCATCCTACATGATGCGCTGCACAGGTTAACCACATATTCTGCACTGCCATTGACGTGGCAGCGATTTCCTCCCACTCTGGCACCCTTTCTTTATCATCACGTTTCATACATATCGCAATGATAGCACTTGCTAACGAACAATTATTTTTAATCTTCTTATGTTTAAAAGGAGAAAAACTATCTTCTGGTGTAATATCGGTGTAGGTATCCGATAAAAAGGTTCCTAAACGATCCTTTGCCGCTCCTCTAATAACTTTAAAACGCCATGGTTCTGTTAATCTATGTGTAGGTGCCCAGTTTGCATTTTCTAATAGTACTTTGATTAATTCTTCAGAAACAGGTTGATCATTATATTGTGCTGGAAAAATAGCTCTTCGTTCTCTTATTATCTGGTTTAAATACTCTTTATTCATTAATTTTACACTTTTCATGTAAAGTTATTATTATTATCGAGACGAATAACAACAAATCCTAAGTTATATATTTTGAATTTCCAAGTTCGTCTTCATACCTCAGAACAATTAGACAACCTATCGCTATCAGGTACTATTTTACACAATACTTTATCCAGTCTAGAATTAGTAAATAGTTTATTTGGCAATCACAGGCAATTGAGCAAAGCAACCCTCGATTATTGTTCTAAAATATATGATGGGAAAATCTTAAAAATTGTAGATCTCGGTTGTGGTGGCGGAGATACTGTTCATAAAATTTACAATCGATTAATTAAGGCAGGAATAAAAGCTTCGGTATTAGGAATTGATGGAAATCCTCAGAGCATAGCTTTTGCAAATTCCAAATATGCACATAACGATGCTATCACCTTTGAAACAGCAAACATACTAGACGATTCGTTTACTATACCCAAATGTGATATTATAATTAGCAGTCATTTTATCTATCATTTTCAAGATATGGAGTTGATTGATTTCATTAAGAAAACAAAACAACAAGGGATTAAACATCTTATCTTTAGCGAACTAAAAAGAAGCAAAGTTGCTTATATTTTATTTAAACTATCTAGTTTTGTATTGCCTCTTTCATCCATGGCTAAAACTGATGGATTAACAGCTATTAAAAGAGCTTTTACTGTTGCCGAATTACAATCTATTTTAAAAAAATCAGAAGTAAAAAAGTATCACGTGGATAAAAAATTCTGGTTTAGAACCTTAACAAAAATTGATCTTCTATAATGAAAGAAATTTTATTACATCATTTCAACAACTTAAAAAACACTCCAAAAACACTTCTATTAACTTATATTATAGTCTATTTTACCTGGGGACTTGGAATGAATGCATTTGGAGCGGAAATGGAAATCGCAAGATTTACTTATTGGTGGCAAGTAATTAGCTGTTATATTTTATACATGGTTCCTATTTCTATTCTACTAAAAGAATATAGTTTTTTTAATCAATATGCATATGGATTAGTAGCCATGGGAATACTAGAATTTTTAGGATATTGGCTGCAAACTTCATACGTTTATCCTAATAACATCTTGGATAAATTATTTAGTCCTCAAAATTTTAGTTTGGGAATGGCTTTATTTTTTGCCTTATACTTTCCAGCCGGAAACTGGTTAGTAAACAAAATAAATGGCGTCCTGTTTAAAAAATAGATACTTTTCTACTTTTTAAGAATTACAAATTGCTGTTTCCCTTGTTTTTTTACACGGTATTTTTCCTGAATATCACTGGCTCCTTTTAGATCCAGAGAATCTTTTACATAAGTAATCCAGTCCTGACGGTGCACAATAACATTATCCAATATCACGTCTGTTAAATTTGCATCTTCCAATTTAGTTCCCCACAAGGTGGCTTCGGTTAAATCTGCTTCCGTGAGATCAGCTGCATACAGCTTAGCATTTGTAAGATCGGCACTTAGCAATTCTGAATATTTCAAATTTGATTCTGTAAAATTTGCCCTTTTTAATATAGCATCTGAAAGATTAATTCGTTCCAAATTTGCTTCCACCAATTCAGCACGCTCTAAATTTGCCGCAGGAAGATTGACTTCGGATAAATTCGAATGATTGAGATTAATATATTTTAAGTTCACTCCTCTTCCTAAAAATATATCTTTAAAATACGTATAACTAAAATCCGAAGCATCTAAAATCTCCCTATAAGATTGGTCTGCAAGGTTACTTCTAATTAAACTAAATAATAATTGCCCCTTCTCTGGACTAATTTTCTCATCAATCAATTCGCCATCCTCTTCGTACTTATAAGGTTTCATTGCCCTAGTCAAACTAGCAATTCTAGCTTCTAACACAGGACTTATATTTCGTTCACTTGATCCTTTGTATTTTAATTCTTCACTTAAATCAGAAAGTAAATTATCCATTATAAACACTAGAGAAGATCTTCTCTCTGCTTCAATTAATGCATTCTGATTTCCAACCAAAACATTTTGGTTTATTACCAACCAAGTTTGGAACATTAAAATTAGAGAAGGAATCAATGTAATTAAAACACCAAACAAACCAATTCTTGTAACTCTCCAAATAATATTAGAAGAAACATCAGATACGGTATCCACAGATACAGTATTTGTTTCTTTATACTCATTAATAGCATTATTAATGCTTTTTTTCAGACGAATTCCTAGTAGAGGAACACTAGATTTCTTAAGTAACCAAAAACCAACATTTTTTTTCTTCTCTCTTCTTTGTTTAATTTGATCTAGCTGACCCTGAAGAATTCTATTTTCCTTTTCTAACTGTTGTATTCGTTCTTGTTCGGACACTATATTGAGGGGTTTAGATTATAACGGTTTCAATATATTAAAGTTAATAGATTCACTCCAAATAAAAAAGAAAGCCTTTTAATCAAAAAAGGCTTTCCAAATCTAACATAATAAAATATAGTCCAAAAACCATACCCTTACTTTATATAGTTAGCGATATCGTCTGAAATATTTTTTATTAGAGAAGTATGTTCTTCTTGGTCTACTTGATTTATTATTTTTGCTAAAAGCATTACATAACTTTTTACGTAGTCTATTTTATTAGAATCATTTACATATTCTTTACCATCCACCACAATAAAGGTGATCAGATTACGAATTACTTTTCTTAAATCTGATATACTAAGCTCTTCTTGTATACTTGAAAGATTCTGATCCATTTTCAAAAATTGAAATGAAATTTAGTATTCTAAGTTTTCAAAAATGAATATCTACGTTCAGAAAAATGGGAATTTCCGATAAAAAACACTTTTTATCGATTTGGGTAATAGTATCCTTCTATTTTAAAATTCAGTTTTAAATTTTAAAATATATTAAGGTTAAAAGAAGTGAAAAGCGATTATTGTCGTTTTATCAAATAAATCAAATTTTATGCCAACTTCTATTGTTTCTCAATCATGGCATTCGTCCCCCAAATCAGCATCAATACTAATCATTGATTGTTCTGAGTCCATCCAATAGAACCTTTGTCTTCTGATAAGAAAATATCAACCAAGTTCATATAGGTAATAATATTAGCTCACCTAGCTCAAATATAAAAACCACAAAATCAACACATTAAAAAACACCAAGCCTTCATAATCAATACAACTAATTCCTTTAAAATATTCTTTATTTATTGATCAGGCCATTTTTATTAACTGTTTATTAAAATTCTATTTAATTCTGTTTTCCAACGAGAATATGCTTCTTTATAATTGTCTCTATTTTGTAATGGATGATAAGTCATCACATGATCATTCTTGGTAATCATAGTACCAAAATCTTCAAAAGTTCCATCACTTAGCCCAGCAGCTCTTGCAGCTCCAATCGCTCCTGTAGTATTATAAATCTCAATCTCTTGATTGATCAACGTTGCTACGGTATTGGAAAATATTTCTGATCGAAATAGATTATCATTTCCCGCGCGAATAACTTTGATATCTGCATTGTCTTTTTTAAGAATTTCTAAGCCATAAATAAATGAAAATGCAATGCCTTCTAGCGCTGCTCTAAAAATATGTGAACGTGTGTGTTTGTTTAGATTTAAATTACAAATATGTGTTCCTAAAGTTTTATTATCAAACATTCTTTCTGCTCCATTACCGAAAGGTATGAGCTGTAAATCATTAGAACCTACCGAAACCTTGGATGCATGAGAATTCATGGTTTGGTATGAGTTGGTTTCTAAATTCAGGTTGTTTTTCAACCAACGATACTGAATCCCTGCTCCATTAATGCATAACAATTTACCAATACTAGTATGTTCTTCTGTGTGGTTTACATGTGCAAAATTGTTAACTTTTACTCCCTCCTTTACCTCTAAATTATCAGTAATAGCATACAAAACTCCAGAAGTACCGCCGGTAGCAGCCACTTCTCCTGGATTAAAAACATTTAGTGATAAAGCATTATTTGGTTGGTCTCCCGCTCTATACAAAATAGGTATTCCAGCTTCTAAACCACTTTCTTTGGCACCATCTTCAGAAAGTACACTTTGCTCCGAAAACGTAGGAACAATATCAGGAACAATGTTAGTATCTATTTCGAAATGTTCTAATAACCAATTTGCCGATTTCTTCTTTTTAAAATCCCATAATGTCCCTTCTGATAGACCAGGAATGGTAGTATTTACAACCCCTGAAAACTTAAAAGCAACATAATCTCCAGGTAACAAAAACTTATGAATTTTAGCATAATTCTCGGGTTCATTATCTCGTACCCATTTCAATTTAGATGCTGTAAAATTAGCTGGTGAATTCAGCAAATTATTTAGACACGTATCTTCTCCTAATTTTTCAAAAGCATCTTCTCCAATATTTACTGCTCGGCTATCACACCAAATAATAGAATTTCGAATTAAATTATGATTATGATCTACTAGCACTAATCCATGCATCTGGTATGCAATTCCAATGCCCTTAATCCTATTAGGAGTAATTGAATTTTCTTTTAGTAATCTCTTAGAGGCTTTACATACATATTGCCACCATAATTCTGGATCTTGTTCTGCCCAATCTTTTTCGATAGCGATGATATTCATTTCTTCTTCGGGTTCACTTAGAGATGCTACAGACTTCCCTGTTTCAGCATCTACTAGAGCTGCCTTTACTGATGAACTTCCTATGTCAAATCCTATATAATACATGTGTTATTTTATTTCGGATACAAAAGTTCCATTTCTTTAGGCGAAACAAAACTTATTTCTAAAGTATCACCGAAAATTGGGTATAATAGTTTTCGTAATTTTTACTATACGAAGTATACCGTGCTCCACCAACATTTTCATTTCTTGCCTCAATAATTAAGTTACCTTCTTAAAAAAAAGCTTTATCAACAAACCTTTATCCTTTTAGTAATCATAAAAAAGAAGTAAATTAACACATCATTCATTTTAAAACTCTTAACTCATTAAACAAATAATACAATGAAGAAAGCTTCAATTGTTTATGTTATACCTATACTTTTGATAACGGGTATTCTATTAACTTCTAATTTGAAACCACCTACAGCATACATTCCTGTTTCTTCAAATGATGCTGTAAAAAAAGGTTCTTCGGATGAAAATTACAACAAGATGATGGACGTTCTTGTAAGTCCACGTTGTATCAACTGCCATCCTAACGACAATATTCCAAAACAAGGAGACGATGGACATCCACACTATTTTGGAATGTCTAGAGGTGAAAACAATCTAGGATATCAAGCTACTAAATGTACAACCTGTCATCAATCAGAAAATAATGATTATTCGGGTGTTCCTGGAGCACCAGAATGGAGTCTGGCGCCTGCTAGTATGATGTGGGAAGGTTTAAGTAGGAAAGAAATTGCAGAATCCATGCTTGATCCGGAACGTAATGGAGGCAGAAATCACGAAGAGTTAATGCATCACTTAACAGAGCATGAACTTGTACTTTGGGCATGGGAACCAGGTGTTAGAGCTGATGGTACACCAAGGAAGCTACCACCAGTACCTTTGGATGAATATATTACTGCGGTAAAAAAATGGTTTGAAGATGGTGCTGTAATCCCTGCCGAATAATTACTAATAACTAAAATTAATACTTATGAAAATAGCATTTACTATTAACGGCAGTTCACAAACCGTTGACATAGAAGATGGTAACACTCCTTTATTATGGGTAATAAGAGATATCTTAGATTTAAAAGGTACTAAATTTGGTTGTGGTAAAGCAGCCTGTGGAGCATGTACTATTATGGTTGAAGGAGAAGAAGTGCGTTCGTGTTCATATGCTGTTAAATTTGCAGAAGGGAAAAAAATCACCACTATAGAAGGTCTGGGTACACCAGAAAATCCACATCCTGTTCAACAAGCTTGGATTGAAGAAGTAGTACCGCAATGCGGTTATTGTCAACCAGGATTTATGATGGCGACCGCAGCATTATTAGAAAAAGTACCAAATCCAACGGATGATGATATTGATCAAAATATTATAAATGTTTGCCGTTGCGCTACTTATTACAGAATGCGAAAAGCAATCCATCGTGCTGCCGAAATAAAAAACAATTCCAATAGCTAAAATTACGATTATGAGTAACAAAGAAAAAAAATCGAAAGGAATCTCTCGTCGAAAATTTTTAGTCAGAGGAGGTTTAGGAACTCTTGGTGTATTAGCCATTGGCACCTATGTATTTAGAAATCCATTACGTCGTTCGATGTTAGAAATGGCAGAAACAATGGCTCCAACTTATATGGGAAGTGGAACAGAACCCAATCTTTGGTTTGAACTAACCAAAGAAAACAAAGTCATTTTTCATTCTCCCAAAGTCGAAATGGGGCAAGGTTCTTTTACCAGTTTTGCTCAAATGATAGCCGATGAAATGGATCTAAATATTGACCAGATCACGGTTATTGGTGCTGCTACAAAAACAGGTGTTGTAGACGCCATGAGTACTGGCGGGAGCTTATCGGTTGGCGGATTATGGCAACCACTCCGTGAGTTATCCGCTACTATGAGAGAAATGCTAAAAATAGAAGCTGCAAAGAAATTAGGTATAGACGTTTCCTCCTTGTCTACTAAAGAAGGTATTATTTCTGGAGGCGGAAAAACAATGACCTATGCGGAAGCTGCTAACGATATTACTGAATGGGATATTCCAGACACACCAGAATTAAAACCAATGAAAGATTATAAATTCATTGGAAAACCGGTAAAGCGTATTGATTTGAATGCTAAAGTTTTTGGTGATCCTATTTTTGGTTTGGATGCTGAAATGCCAGACATGCTTCATGCAGCTATTATTAGACCTAGTGTTGTAGGAGCGAAATTTAAAAGTGCTGATACTACCAAAGCCGAAAAAATGCCTGGTGTTGTTAAGGTTGTCCTCATGGATGATTGGGTAGGAGTTATTGCAAAATCTTATGCCCAAGCATTAGCTGCTAAATACAAAATCAATGTAGATTGGACTATAGAAAAACGCTATACAGAAGAAAATTTGCGTAACATGCTACAAGTAGGTAGAGGAAATCAAAGTATTACCCAAAAAGCTGGAACAGCACTAAATTCAGATGATAGTGATGTTATCTCTATGGAATTCACCAGTCCTATCGGTGCTCATGCTCAAATAGAACCCAATGGAGCAGTTGCTGATTATAATAATGGAGATATTACAATTATACTTTCTACACAAGTGCCTGGTGCTACTCAAAAAGTGGTCGCCGAAGCTTTTGATGTGGATACCGAAAAAGTAAATATTATTCCTACCTATTTAGGTGGAGGATTTGGTAGAAGATTAAACACCAATCATGCAATACAGGCTGTTCAGTTATCCAAGGAAGTTGGCAAACCAGTAAAATATATTTTTACACGAAAAGAAGAGTTTCAACACGATCTATTCCGTCCACCTACACATCATATAATGAAGGGAAAACTAAATAACGATGGTTATTTAGAAGCTTTAGAACATCACTATGCAAGTGGTGATGTAGCGGTCAATGCCTTAATCATGCCGGGAATTCTAACATCTGTTCTTGGTACTGATGTAGGAGCTATGAGAGGAGGACAAATAATGTATGATAAAGTACCTAATCATAGAGCAGTACAATGGCATACTACCTTGCCTTTCGCTACTAGTTGGTGGAGAAGTTTAGGTCTATTAGCAAATACTTTTGCGATTGAAAGTTTTGTAGATGAAATGGCTATTCGTGCGGATAAAAACCCAGTTGATTTCCGCTTAGCAAGTATCTCCAATGAAGGTAACAAAAAACGATTATACGATGTTATAAAATTAGCAGCAGAAAAAGGTAAGTATAATGACAAACCGGTTAATGGTCGCGCCATGGGTTTTGCTGCGTCTACTGATGCTAATTCACCAGCCGCACATGTGGTTGAAGTCTCTATAGAAGACAACAGCATAAAAGTTCATAAAGTAACTTGCGCTTTTGATTGTGGAGTAGTTGTAAACCCAGATCAAGTGAAAGCCCAGTGCGAAGGTTCTATCATTATGGGAATGAGTGGTGCTATGTTTGAAAAAATGACCTTGGAAGATGGAGAATTGACTCCCACAATTTATGGCCCTTATGATATGGCTCTGATGAAACATGCTCCTAAAGAAATTGATATACACTTTATTCAAGGTGCTGACATTCCTTTACCTGTAGGTGAACCTCCAATGGGACCGATTGGCGCCGCAGTAGCCAATGCAGTTCGTAGATTAACAGGAAAACGATTAACTGATTTACCGCTAAAATTATCTTAGATAAAATTATACATCATTTTTGTAAATCGTTGTTATATAAAACCATTTCAACACCTTAAATCCTTTTAAAATAGTCTAAAAACAATGAAACCTCTTGAAAAAAATCAAGAGGTTTTCTTAAGCATTTAAAATTGGTTAAACATCGAATTTTTATATGACGACTGTAGTGTTTATATCTTTACAAAATTTATAATCGATAAGGATCTAAAGTTTCGATACTTCCATCTTCTCTATAAGTTATTTCAGCAACTTTCACAGAACGTAGATGTGTTACTCCGTTTGATAAACTCGAATCATGGTAAAACAAATACCATTTACCTTCAACTTCGCAAATAGAATGATGTGATGTCCACCCAACTACTGGATTAAGAATACATCCACCATACGTAAAAGGTCCATAAGGATTATCTCCAACAGCATAACAAATAAAGTGCGTATCTCCTGTAGAGTATGAAAAGTAGTACTTTTCATTATATTTGTGCAACCAAGCAGCTTCAAAAAAACGTCTATCATTATCTCCAGCCAAAAGCAAATTTCCATTTTCATCTAGAATTTCAATTGGCTTTGGTTTTTCAGAAAATTCTAATAAATCATCTGTTAATTTTGCTACAAATGGTAAGAGTGCTGGCTCATTATCTTCTGGTAGAAATGCCGTGGGGCTTTCGGGTTGATCTGGATTAAACTTTCCAGTACGCCAACGTTGCAATTGTCCTCCCCAAATTCCACCAAAATACATATAGTAATTACCATCATCATCTTTAAAAACAGCGGGGTCAATTGAAAAACTCCCCTTAATTGGTTTTGGTTGCGCAATAAATGGGCCTACAGGAGATTTACTTGTAGCTACTCCGATTCTAAAAATATCATCATAATCTTTAGCCGGAAAATATAAATAATACATCCCATCTTTTTCATTAGCATCGGGAGCCCACATTTGGCATTTTGCCCAAGGAACATCATCCACATGCAATGCCACTCCATGATCCTCTGCTGTGCTATCTATCGTATCCATTGAAAGCACATGATAATCTTCCATTGCAAAATGACTCCCTAGATCATCAAATGCTTCTCCAGCATCTATATCATGGGATGGGTAAATATAAATTTTATTGTTAAACACATGTGCAGAGGGATCTGCAGTATACATATGCGAAACTAGAGGTTGTGAAATTGCTTTTCTATTTAGATCCTTAAAATCTATATGATCTATACTTTCTTCTGGCATTATTAAAATAATTAGGATTCGTTTCTACGTTGTTTAAGTTCCGATTCTATTTGGAGTTCCATTTTTTTACTGATTTCATAAAAAAATAATAACCCAATACCAATTAAAAAAGGAATCGCAGGATAAATACTAACTAGCATTTTAGTCCCGTGAATTGCTGTTGGGCTTTGCGTTATCAGTTCAGGGTTATAGTCATAAGCACCAAGAATTGATGCAACCAATGCGCTACCTATACTCAACCCTCCTTTTAATCCAACCATCATTGCCGAAAAAATGATGGCCGTAGCCCGTCTATTCGTTTTCCATTCTGAAAAATCTGCTACATCTGCAATCATAGTCCATAAGATAGGAGTACTAATCCCATAAAAGAATCCATGTAGTATTTGAGTCCCAAAGATTAAACCAACAGATTCCGGAGGAAAGAAGTAAAAGGCAAGTATAAAAAGTGTTGATATAAATAAGGATATTCCAAAAACATTACGCTTACCATATTTATCCGCAAGTCTTTTAGAAAGCATAATACCAATTAAACCAAATAATATACCTCCACCATTAAAAACTCCGAGTCCAAAAGAAGTTTCATTCTCAAAGGTTGGTAAAAAACTTTTGAAAGGTGTTAAAAAGGCACCTAGCTTTTCTGCATTTACATAATTTTCAAAATAATACACATAGGATCCTCCTTTCATAGCTAAAGTTATAAAAACTAAAACTGTAAGAGCAAGCATAATAATCCATGGACGATTTTTTATTAGGTCAGATATATCTTCTTTTAGTGTTGATTTTTGTTCTGGAGTAGGAACAATTCTCTCTTTGGTAGTAAAAAAAGTAATAAGCAACATAATGGTTCCTATAATTGCCAAATAAGTCATTACGGTTTCCATTCCTTCAGCTTTATTTCCATTACCGGCTTTTAGAATTAGATCGTACATAAATACTTGCACAAAAAACTGGGCTCCCATTACAGCAACGAAACGATATGCAGACATACTATTTCGTTCTTTCATATCTCCTGTAATTACGCCACTTAAAGCTGCATAGGGTAAATTATTAGCAGCATAAAGTAACAACAATAAACTATAGGTAATTACGGCATAAACAACTTTTCCTTTATACTCAAAGTCCGGTGTACTAAATGCCAGAAGTGCAGAAACACCTAAAGGGATCGCTGTAAATAAAATCCATGGTCTGAATTTCCCCATTTTACTCTGCGTTCTATCTGCAATAGCTCCGATGATAGGGTTAAAAACAAATGCTGCTATCAACCCAACAGTAAGTGTTACAATTGCAGTATCCTCAGGTGTTAATCCATAGATATCTGTATAGAAATAAGCAAGATATGTAACTAGCGTTTGGAATACTAAATTAGCAGCTAAATCACCTAGAGAATAGCCAATCTTTTCCTTGATAGATAGTTTATGAGTGTTTAGATTCATGTTATTTTAAATCTTTAAAAGATTATTGCTTTAATGCAATTACGCGTTCGTAAGAAGATTTTGGTTGAAACTCGCGGTCAAATAATAAAGGATAATTGGTACGTCCTTTGATAGGCCAATTGTTAAGCCAGGATTGTCCATCATTAACTCCCCAAAAAGTTACTCGACTTATTTTTTCTTTGTGCTTTAGAAAGAGTTTGAATATATCCTCATATCGGCTATTTATTTTTTCTTTGGCTCCTGATGTTAATCCATTTGGATAGGGATTAAACTTAGGGTCTCCTTCATAACGTTCATAGCTTTGTTCTACAGCTGCTCCATTTAGTTCCCAAGGATTTGGTAGTGCCGTAACATCCAATTCGGTGAACATAACCTCAACACCTAATGCTGCGTATGCAATAATACTGTCTTCTATATCTTTAATAGATGGACCTTCTATACTCCAATGAGCTTGCATGCCTACAGCATCTATTTTTATACCTTTCTTTTGTAAGTTTTGGACAATACGTATTACACCTTTTCTTTTTTCCGGTTTCCATAAATTATAATCGTTATAAATCAGTTTAGCATCTGGATCTGCTTTGGCCGCTAGCCGAAATGCTAGTTCAATATAATTTTCACCTCCCATCACATTGTAAAAAATAGATTCTCTAAGAGTTCCATCTTCATTTAATGCTTCATTTACAACATCCCAAGAATGAATCTTTCCTTTATATCTACTTACTATAGTATTAATATGCTTTTCAATATAATCAGCCATATCTGTACTATCTTTTACTTCATGCACCCAAGGAGCCAATTGACTATGCCAAACCAAAGTATGACCAACAATATGCATCCCAGCTTTTTGGCCTAAATCCACGTAGGCATCAGCAACATCAAAGAAATAAGCATCCGGTTCTGGATGAATTTGCTCCCATTTCATATCGTTTTCTGGTGTAATAGCACTAAACTCTCTTTGTATTACCTTTAACGCTCTTGTATTTATTTCTTTAATTTGACTTGTATTTAATGCTGCTCCTATCAAAAAGTCTTCTTTGAAAGTATCTTTTAAAGATACTTCCTGATTTTTTTCGACACTTATAGTTTCTGATTTTGTTATTCCCATTTGTCTCTTTTCATTGCATGAGCAAAACCAAATCAAAGTGGCTGACAATAGGAATACATTTATTTTTTTTAACATAATTATGGTTGTTTAATTATAGACTTTTATTCAGATTAATTCAGGTCAATCCTTTATTTTATGTTTCTGAGATGATGTATACGGAACAATCATAAACAACAATATCTAATAGGTGATAAAAGTAGAAGTAATTATACCTTTATAACTAAAACAAATAGATCTTCTAATACTAAAAATGTTGCAAATTGCTAAGTAAAATTCCTTGATTAATGGATTTTTAAACCTTTTAAAAAATTCAATAAAAAGAGAAGATTAAATAGGGCGACATTTGTATTAGAATATCCATAAATCTCTTGTTCACAAAGTTCAGAATTAGTTTGACCTTCACTTATAAAAATGGTATTTGGAAACACCAGATTTTGTTCCTTTCCAAAGCTTCAATTATAAAATTTCAGGGTGAAATTAGAATTAAAACCCACGCTTTAAGAAAGAATAATTTCAGTGATCATTAAACCAATGTTTAAACAAAAACTAAGTACTCTTTTTACAAGTATCGAATACCTAGTTTTTGACTTACTCTTTTGCATATATCATTTATTCTTTTACTGTAAACCTTCTAAAAACCCTTGATAAGCAGGTTTAGTATCAAAATTTGCGTCATAGAGCAAAGGAAAATCTGGTACTCCCCAAAAATCAAGCAACCAGGATTCATTATCCTTTAATCCCCAAACAGTTAATGCAAATTTATTTGCCAAAGGAATAGCATTATAAATCTCTGCAAGCTCTTTATATTTATCACTTTGAGCAATTGCTCTTTCAGAACTAAGTGCAGTGACATTATTATCACCTTCAGGGTTCGTTCTTATATCTAATTCTGCAAAATGCATCAACAAATTTCTAGATACTGTACCATTCACAACAGCCTGAATATCTGATCTCGAAGGTCCATTATATGAGATATGCAACTGTGCACCTATGCCATCGATAAGATCTAATGCATTAAGAGTATCTACAATGTCAAACATTGCCGCTCTTTTACCGCTATCAGAAGCCATGTTATAATCATTATAAAATAAGAGTACATCTGGATCTGCATTTCTGGCAAATTGATAGCATTTTTGAATATAATCATCTCCCATTCTCTGTCTGAATACACTATTACGAAGCTCATTACTGCCATCTTCGATAGCTTCATTAACAACATCCCAGGATCTTACTTTACCTTTATATCTTTCCAAAACTGTAGTAATATAATCCTCTATCATCGCTTCAAACTCCGCATCAGTACCGCTAAAATTCTCCACCCAGTTGGGAGTAGAATTATGCCATATTAATGCATGGCCATGTATATCAATCCCGTTATTTACTCCATAATTTACAATGGCATCTGCAGGTCCAAAATTATAGTTGTCTTGAGCTGGATACATCACATCCATTTTCATTTGAAATTCTGAAGTGAGATTATTAAAATCTCTTTGCAACACTTCATTATATTGCCCAGATAACCTACTATCTCTTACTGCTGTACCAATTGAAAAACCGACAGCGGATCCTTTTAGACTACTAGGATCCACAGATCCACAAATACTATTAGGACATACTCCATTTTCATCTACTCGTATAATTTCTGAAGCCACCGTGAACCCAGCACTATTCGTAACGATTAGTCTTATCTCATATTGGCCTTGTTGGCTAAAAGAAACTTCTTCTAATCCTGGTTCATCCATTACATAAGCTTCTCCGTTTCCAAAATCCCATTCACTGGTGAATGCACCTTGCCCTTGAGTCGTGTTATTAAGTAAAATCAAATTCGGATTCGTATCCGAAATAGTATAGGTAAAACTTGCTTGAACTAAGGTTTGTGATCCTCCATTAAATATTACCTCTCCATCATCAATACTACAAGAAGCAATAACAAGTAGTACAAAAAGTGCTAGAAGTTTCGTTATTTTTAAATTTTTCATTTATCAAAAATTAAATTAATTGTTTGGGGTATTAAATGCTAAATATTCATTTTTGAATAAAGGACTAATCCTTTACCACTTTAATATCATCTACATAGAATGTCCCTTCTGTGGTACCCATATCCAATGCAATTAATGTGGTGTCGGAATTAGCTGTAAAAATCCAAGAGTATTTGGTCCATTCTGACGTAGCGGTATAATCTGGGCCATATTGATCTCCTCCTACTCCAGGATTCGTAGAAAATCTAACAACAGCAGCATTCTCTCCTTTAATCCAAAGCGAAATAGTATAACTATCTCCATTTACGGTATCAAAAGCATCACTTACAAACTGCGTTTCCCATGGATTACCATTTACTGGGTTTACTACCTTTAACCCTCTTGATCCTCCTAAGACTTCTATTGTTTCTTCAAGTAATCTATCTTCTCCATTAAATTTACCCCAATTAGTAAAGTCATTATCTGCTCCTTCTTCTAAACCTCCATTTAATAATTCGCTATCGTTTGATGGTAACGGCAATGGTTCGCTCCCAGATACTAATTCTATTGCATCAATAAAGAACTCCGCTTCGGTGGTTCCCATATCCAGTGCAATCAAGGTGGTATCGGAATTAGCAGTAAAGGTCCATGAATATTGTGCCCAGTCTGTCGTTACAGTATAATCTGGTCCATATTGATCTCCTCCTACTCCAGGATTCGTAGAAAATCTAATCACTCCTGGATCTCCTTTTACCCAAACTGAAACCGTATATTCTTCTCCATTAACTGTTGGAGCAGCATCCGAAACGAACTGTGTTTCCCATGGATTTCCATCTACTGGATTTGCCACTTTGGCAGATCTAAATCCTACCAATACTTCTGAAGATTCTTGTGAAATTCTATCTTCACCATTAAACTTACCCCAATTTGTAAAATCATCATCGGCTCCTTCGGCCAAATATCCGTTTGCCAATAAATTTTCAGGATTAAATAAGAACCTTGTATCATCGGGCAATGGTAATGCAACTGTTAAATCTTGAGATGTAAAAGCTGAACCATTTCTACTTACAACAGTAAGTACTACTCTTTTAAAACCCTCTTCGGAAAACTTATGTTCTACGGGACCAACTGCATCGGCAAACTTTGGACCGTCTAAAGTAAATTGCCAATAATTATAGAAATTCTCTTTTCCTGGGGTTGTATTTTCGAAAAAATAGACACTACTATCATCGGTTGATTGTTGCACTGTAAAAGATGGTTCTATTTGCTGCACGATAGTATCATCATCACTACACGACCATATGAAAATACAAAAGATGGATGCAAATAAGATTGTAAGTTTTTTCATCATAATAATATTAAAATCGTTACTTATTAAACCTTAGACTCTAATTTGATGTGGTTTTCAGGGTTCATATAAACCAATTACTACACAAATAAGAAAACATCTAAAACTTAACACTTTACTTATATTTATCTCAAAACTAATCTCTTGCAATTATCAATACTATAAGATATGTGATTATTTTTAGTACAAATGAAGCTTTTTTGCTGTTTTTTTCCGGCTTGACCGTTAGTGAAAGTTATAGATCTTATTTATGTATAAAAAAGGGTAGAAATTGTGTTATTATCTCAATAATTTGCTTTCACAAAATTACTATTGCGCATATAATCTGCAGCCATTTTAGCGCTAACTAATGTAGGGTAATCATAATCTTCTACTTCTACAGTATTATACCTAAGACCTGCAACTTTAGCATAGCTAAATATATGTTCAAAATCTATTTTCCCGCTGGCACCTAATTCTTTGATATCTTTTACATGCCAGCTTAAAAATCGACCAAGAAATTTTTTGAAATATGCTACGGGATTGACATCCGCTTTATACATCCAATAAAGATCAGATTGAAAATACACTAGTTCGGGATCTGTATTTTCTAATAAATAATCATAAATCCTCTGATTTTTAATTTTTTGAAATTCTTCTGTATGATTATGATATAAGAACAATATTTCGTTTTCTCTACACTTTTTTCCAATAGCATTAAAATAATTAGCATATTGCTCTAACCCACTTGCTTTCTTTATTATATTTATATTAATATTCGTAGTGGTGATATATTCGACTCCTGCAGCTAACTGATCCTTTATACATTCATCCCACCATTTCATCGTTTGATCCATGTTATTTATATCTGGATCCTTAAACACCATTGACCCTCCAAGCGTAAGACCATTTTTTGCTAAAAGCACCTTGAACTCTTCTGGTGTAAAACCATAGAATTTACGGTCCTTATATCTGTGAGTCTCTACATAACTGTAGCCCATTTGTCCAATTTTTTCGAGAGTCCTTATAGGATCATTACGCATCTCTTCATCAACAGAAACCAGATGAATTCCAAATTTTTTATTTCTATTCTTTTTTTTAAAATACACTCCTTCCCAATCATCTTTAGTACCTGGTGCATCTCCTTTTAGCAATAATCTTCCATCATCTTCAAAGCTAAAACTTACTTCTTGCACAAAATTTCCTTTAAAATCATGATCCTTCATTATTAATTTTTTATAGGATAAAAAGCCTCCTCTCCCTACAAAATTTTTTCCCTCTGAATTACTACCTAATGCTACTATCTGATTGGTATCTTGATCATAACTTATAATCTCGGACAGCAATAGAAACCATTGATCGTTTTCCTTTTTAAAAACCTCTACATTATAGCTAAGTCCTTTTAGTTTTGGAGTCACTACAATCTTGATATTTGGATTTTTACTTGGTTTTTTAGAGGTGAACATATCGCCATTTATCCATTCACCCGCATATTGTTGAAGAAGATACTTGTGATTAATAGTTTTCATATTATCCTGTGCTACTGCCCATTGAATTACTAAACAAATAAGAATTGAAAAAGATCTAATATTCATTCTCTATATTTTAAAAAAATTATAAATCTGAAGCGATACCCTAAATTAATGTGGAAAAGTCAGTTCTTATACTACTCTTGTCCTATCTGAACAAATTGGAAATCATCATTGTTTTTTGCAACGATTATAAATGATTTGTCTTTGACTCTAATTTTACCCATATCCTTAACATTACCTGGTATAAACCATCCACTTTCTTTAGTATTTATTGGATTCAAATTACCTTTACCGTCTCCCTTTAAAAAGAGCCCAAATCCTGCATCGTTTCTTGGTGTTTCTACCTCTGAACCATATAAATTACCTCCTATTAGTGCATCTAAGTGATTATCTTTATCAAAATCATCGATTAGAATTTTATTAATATTAGATACCTGAGCAGCATTAGGAAGCTGATGTAACTTAAAAGTATTTCCTTGATTTTCTATATAAATACTTGCAAATGATTTTACTTGATAATGCAATGCTTTTGATAACGATTTTTCGGTATAAATATCACTTAGAGTAGCCTTGGAAAAACTTTCATAATCTTTAAATTTTTGCTTAATTCCTGGAATCTGTTGTGAAGAACACTCTCGACCTCTTACAGGATATTGCTCACCTTCGTTATAATAACTGAGCACAATATCCTGATTTGAATCATTATCAAAATCATTTAAAAATATATCAAATGTTTCCTCTTCATTTGCTTTGTATTTGTAATTCAAGCCATTATTCCCCACTACATAATCCATATCACCATCATTATCAAAATCACCTTGCGCTATATCCCACCACCATCCTGTGGTATCCTTGCCTAAACCTAAAGATTCAGAAACTTCTTTAAATCCAGATTTTGTATTATGGAATACTCGTATGGGCATCCATTCTCCAACTACTATGATATCTAACCAACTATCATTATTGTAATCGGTTATTACAGCGCTAGTAGCCATACCTAGTTCTTTAAATTCTTCTGTTTGCATATCCAAGAAAAAATCAAATTTCACCTTTCCATTTTGAGTATTATTTTTTAATAAATAACTATTCGCAGGGCTGGGATATTTACCTGGTACTTGTCGCCCCAGAACAAAAAGATCTTTTTTTCCATCTTTATCGAAATCAGCTTGATATACCTTGGAACCACTAGTTTTAAATTGTGGTAAAGTAGATCTATCTTTGATAAAGCCTCCATGTCCATCATTGATATACAATCTATCCTGAAGGAAGTCCGAACCTGGTAAAAACTCATACCCACCACTAACTACATATAAATCATTATCTCCATCACTATCGGCATCAAATAGTATTGCTCCAGTATCTTCGCTTGATAGATCCTTTTCTAAAGCCGGAATCTTCAATTGTTGAAATCCAGCTTCGTTTTGAATATACACCACACCAGAATATCCTGCAGCACCTCCCACAAAATAATCTTCTAATCCATCATTATTTATATCTCCTACCGCTAACACTGGACCAGTAGTTGACATTTTATGAGGTAATAAGACTTGTTTTTCGAAATCATCAAAATAATTTTCTTGATGCCTATATTTTGGAAAAATGCTATCGTTAGAAATGGTATTAAACAAACCTTGTTTTTGATTAGAATACAATTGCTCTTTAATAGCCTTTGATTGATTTAAAATGATATGTTGATTAGCTTTTACATCATGTAATATCTGAGTGGTTCCATCTGTCCATATCACTTTTATCTTATCAATATTCTTGGCATTTTCCACTCCAAAATGCATCTTTGGAGCAACTGAAGATTGAAACCCTCTAGTTAACGTAAGTTCTTGTATCTGTTGTTGTCCATTGGACTCTACAATAACTCGATTTCCAACTCCGAACGTATTGTTAGAGTTTCCAGCAAAACTTATAGCGATATAGTTATGAATTGAAGAACTTTTATTCTCAAAAACTGAAGCCGTATCATCAATATTATTAGTAATTATTTCTAAATCTCCATCATTATCTAAATCTACATATACAACACCATTAGAAAAACCTTTGTCTTCTATTCCCCAGACATCATTTACTTGTTCGAATTTTAAATCTCCTTTGTTGTGATATATAAAATTATCTATTTTCTCTGATGGAATTTTGAGACTCAATGTTAATAAAGAGTCCTTCTCAATCTTACTATTATTCAGGCTATTAAAATAATCGTTATTATTAATTTCACGTCTAGTACCGTTAGAAATAAAAAGGTCTTTCTTACCATCATTATCAAAATCCGCAAACAACGGCCCCCAACTCCAATCCGTCGACGAAGTCCCTGTTATTCTGGAAACATTGGAAAAATAAGGAATACTGTCCTTGATAATACCGCTATTAAGCTGAAGGCTATTTTGCATATATTGATAATGAAATCCAGCTTTTACCACATCCCAAAATAGTGCTATATTCATGCTTGCCATATTTGCTTTTTTCCGCCTATTGCTCTGGGCATCCATATCTACCTGAAAAATATCTAAATGACCATCATTATTAAAATCCGCTATATCTACACCCATACCATAAAAAGAAGTTTGGGATGTTGCTTTTTTTAATACTTCTTTAAATGTACCATCTTGATTATTCAGGTACATGTAATCCGGAGAATTAAAATCATTTGATACATAAATATCAGGCCAAGAATCATTATTAAGATCACCAATAGTCGCACTTAACGAAAGCCCAAAACTTCTGAGTCCTGACTTATTTGTGACATCTTTAAAACTACCATTCTCATACTCATAAAGATGATCGGACTCATGATCTAAAACACTTTTCATCTTATTTACATACACAAATGTGGGAGAATTGAACTTAGTAGGAGGATAATTTGCTATGTATAAATCTAGGTCACCGTCTTTGTCATAATCAAAAAAAGTTCCTTGTACACTGTTTCCAACATCTGCTACTCCGTACTGCGCAGCTTGCTCTGTAAATGTATTATCTCCGTTATTTATAAAAAGTTGATTCTCTTTTGGTGAAAACTTACCTCCAACAGAACAGTAAATATCTAAAAAACCATCCCCATTTACATCTCCCATCGTTACACCTGTATACCATCGGTTGTCTCCTTGAACTCCCGCATTTTCTGTAATATCTTCAAACTGAAGATTACCCTTATTAAGGTATAATTTATTCGATACCTGATTTCCTGTAAAATAAATATCAACCAAACCATCATTATTAATATCACCAGTGGCAATACCTCCTCCCATATACAAATAAGAATAGGTGAAATAATTTAGTGAGTCATTTTCGGTTAAGATATTCTTGAAAGAAATCCCTGTAATTTCAGCATCTAATTTTGAAAACAATTTGGAGTCTTCTAAAGGTTTTTTCGCTGTACATCCACAAAAGATGGTTGTCAAAAAGAATAAACCTACCAGATTTGTTAATATATTTACCTTCATTAATTCTTGAAGTTTTCGAATTTATTTTTTAAAAATTGACAAAGTATCATCGTTATTCCCTACCAAAAACAGTGTACCTCCAGGAGTTTTTATCTGATGAATATTTTTTGAATTTTTTCCTATATAAAAGTTCACATCTTTATAGGACTCTAGGGTGCCATTTTCATTTCCAATTAAAATATATCCTACATTGGAATCATATCGAATGGTCTCTACCTCAGCTTCATAGATTCCTCCCACTCCAATAACATCTAGGATACCATCATCATTAAAATCATCAATTTCAAACCCTAATGTAGGCCCCAATTGTGCAATAGAAGGGAATTTATTAAAATCAAAGGTTGCATCTCCGTTATTTATTAAATACCCTGAACCCAACTCATATACCATTTTGTGATAAGAATTTTGAAGTGAAGTGTCGCCATAAATATCTTGAAGCGTAGATTGTGCAAAATCCCTATAGGTAGTAATTTTTTCTCCAATAAAAGGATTTTGCTGTGTAGAGCATTCTTTACCCCTTAGAGGTACTAAAGTTCCTTTATAATTCATACTCAAAACCATATCGTAAGCATCATCATTATCAAAATTATTCCCATAAATATGAAGTGGCTTTTCAATAGAAGGATGGAACTTATTGTTATCTCCTAAATTACCTACCAAATAATCCAAATTCCCATCATTATCTAGATCCATTTCTTTAATTGTATTCCACCAACCTGTTGTATTTTCTAATCCATCAACCGCTATTTTATAAAACTTCCCATCACGATTTTCTAGAATAGTGATTGGCATCCATTCTCCAACTAACATAATATCTAAATCATCATCACTATCAAAGTCAGAAAACAATATATCATTTACAATCCCAATTTGAACTAAATCAGGAGCTAAATCTGTGGTCACATCTGTTAGTATCCCTCCATTATTTTGATATAATATAGATTTAGATGGTAAAGGATATTTTCCAGGAATCGCATGTCCTCCTACAAGTAGATCCATATCACCATCATTATCAAAATCAGCACTTGCGATACTTTTAGTATTATATAAAAGGGTTGGTAATTGCTGACTTTTCTTAAAAACTCCAGCCCCATCATTTAGATAAAGCCTATCCTGAAATTGAGTGCTATTTTCCTCAAATTCGTAACTTCCACTAGCTACATAAAGATCTAGATCCTCATCCTGATCTACGTCAAAAAACAATGCCCCTTGATCCTCAAAACCTTTATCCTTAAGAAATTCGTTTTGGGGTCTTTTTTCAAATTCTGACTTATCATTTTGAACATACAACATCCCTTCTTGATTTCTTGCACCTCCCACATAAAAATCGTCTAAACCATCATTATTCACATCTCCAACGGTAAGCGCCGGACCTAATTGAGATAATTTTTGAGGAAGTAATACTTGTTTCTCAAAATCATTAAAACCAATTTCCGAGTGCTTAAAATCAATCCCTAATCTTTTTGGATCTATTGGTTTTAATTTTCTATTGACCTCTATTTTAGAAGGTTTTTGATTATTAGCATCCTTATGAAAAATGGTAAAAGTTTGATTTGCCTTAAGATTCTTTAAAACTGACACTTTACCATCATCCCAGACCACTTCGATCTTATTAATCAGTTTATGTTCGCCAATTCCAAAATTTAAAATATTCGATACAGACGATTGATAACCTCGTACCATATACAACTCTTGATATTGCATTTCACCGCTCGTAAATATTTTAACCTTGGATCCAATGGCCAATTTATTTCGTGAGTTACCGATTAATCGTAAGCTTATATAATTGCCGGTTGAATTATTTTTATAGATAGATGCTTTATCCGACATATTATTTGCTACCAAATCTAAATCTCCGTCATTATCCAAATCTGCATAAGCGATTCCATTTGCGTTTATTTTTTGATTTAACCCCCAATTTTTTGTGCTGTTTGTAAAGGTTAAATCTCCATTGTTTTTAAAAGAATAGTTGGATATCTTGAATGATGGTATCATATCAATTACTTCCATTATGGTCATCTCGATTTTCTGATCGAGGTTTGCTTTTACCTTTTTAATATAATCCTGATTACTAAAATTACGCTCTATCCCATTAGTTACTATAAGATCTTTAAACCCATCATTATCAAAATCTGCCAATAATGGAGCCCAACTCCAATCCGTCTTAGCTATACCAGCTAATTGACCAATGTCACTAAAAGAACCGTTCCCGTTATTTAATTGAAGTACATTAATCATATAAGGGTAATGATACCCAGCATTAACTATTTTGGTAAACCCTTCTGTATTCATCGTTGGCATATTCTGCTTACTTTGTATATGATCTTCTGAAGACATTTCTAACACCACAAGATCAGGTAAAAAATCATTATTTATATCAGCATAATCTGACCCCATACTGTTGTATGGTATGTGTTTAAAGCGTGTATTAATCTGATTAGAAAATGTTCCATTTTTGTTATTGATATACATCATATCTGGTGCTATATAATCATTGGCCACATAGATATCTTGCCAACCATCATTATTAAAATCTCCAATTGAAGCACTTAAACCCCAAGCCTTGTTAATGATTTTAGATGGAATAGTAACATCTGTGAAGTATGACCCATCATTTCTGTATAAATGATCTGAAGTCTCAGGATAAAAGTTTTGATTTTCTTTTTTTTCAATCCTTAATGTATTTCTAAAATCAAATCTGTGATTTACCAAATACATATCGAGATCACCATCTCTATCATAATCAAAAAAATATGATTGTATAGAAAACCCATCATCATCTAATCCCCAAGATTGAGCTTCTTCTCTAAAGGTTCCATCTTGCTGGTTAACAAAAAGTTTATTTTTACGAAGCTCTCTATGATCTAAGGATGCAGATTTACACACATAAATATCCATCCATCCATCATTATTGATATCTACCATTGCTACCCCAGTAGTCCAACCTTGCGTATCTTCTACACCAGCTGATATGGTGACATCTTCAAATTCAAAATTTCCTTTGTTAATATATAATTTATTAGAAGTTTGGTTTGCTGTAAAATAAATATCGTCCAATTGATCATTGTTTATATCTCCAATAGCAACTCCTCCTCCATTAAAAGCATAGGTATATTTTATACAATTAAAAATACTGTCTTGTTTAACTGTATTTTTAAAATCTATCGAAGTCTTTTCTTCAGAGACCAAAGTGAATAAGGTTTTTGCCTGTGAAGTCTTCTTTAAGAATTCGTTATCGCTACAACTCACAAAAAGGGCAAAGACTATTAATAGAAGTATTATTTTGTTGGAAAACATCATTTCTGCATACCATGTATTTGTTAAAAAACAGTTTGCAATATGATTGCAAACTGTTTTTCGCTAACTCAAACTATTCCCATAATCTGTTTAAATTAAGTTTAGTTTTCATTTTTCGATGCTGATTAATATCCGGGGTTTTGATCACCAGGTCCTATATTGGCATTGGTAGATATTTCATTATCTGGAATTGGCCATAAAATATGTTTTGAAGGATCAAATCTATTCTCCGATAAACCAGGCAACACAGAACCTGCAAGATTCCATCTTAACAAATCATCAAAGCGTACTTGTTCGCCAGCTAACTCTACCTTTCTTTCATGTATAATTGCTTGAAATACCTGATCCTTAGAAAGTGAAGTCGACAACCCTGCTAATCCTGCTCTAGCCCTAACCTGATTAATCAGACCTACTGCTGCTGATTGAGTTCCTACCTCATTTTCACATTCGGCCATCATTAATAACACATCTGAATAACGAATAATTTTTATATTAATCCCAGATTCTTCGTTCTCAGAAGTTTGCTTGTAATAATTTTGATATTTCCTCCATGCTGCAGGTCTAATATTTCCTCCATTCTCTGCAAAGTCTGATTCTACTAAAGTATTTGCTCCATTGTTATACGTATCACCTACCACATAAAAACTTCCTTGAAATCTATTATCTCCTGCTTCAAATTCTGCTCTTAGATCATCAGAAGGGTATACATTAAACCAGTTCAATACACCATAATCTTGTCCTCTAAAATTTGCATGGTTTGCTCCCTGACCAATAACAGCAGAATCCCATTTATTACCAGTACCTAAGTTAATATTATACTCCACTTCCCAAACAGATTCTATACCATGCTCTGTTTCTTCTCTAAAATTATCAAAGTATTCGGTCTCTAATCCATAACCTGACATAGCTCTAAAAGACGTTAATGCATTACTATACTCTCCTTCATATAATAATACTTTCCCTAAGAATGCCTGAGCAGCTCCTCTATTTGCTCTACCTTTTTGTTCTTCACTTTTGGGAAGAAGGTTAGAAGATGCAAACCTAAGATCATCAATAATCAAATCTATCACCTGTTCCCTAGGACTTCTTGGTAATCCTTCTGGACTAGAACCATCCACTCGAAGCGGAATATCACCAAATCTAGTTACTAATAACCAGTAATAATGTGCTCTCAAAAACCTAGCTTCTCCTATAAATTTATTTTTTTGCGTTTCACTTAAGATTGCTTCTGATAATTCATTAATTCTATCCTGATTATTAATAACAAAGTTTGCTTTGTTGATTCCTCTGTAACAGCTATCCCAATAATCAGCAATAAACTGATTGGTAGAATTGTAAGTATACTCTGCATAGGTTCTTTTATCTGCTTCTTGTTGTCCGTTACCAGCATTTTCTTGGGACATATTATCTAGCATGTAAAAGATCAATCTTCCATATAAAGCATTGGTTTGTAGATTAGCATAAGCCGCATTTACGGCAGATTGCACTTGCTCTTCTGTAGAGAAAAACGTATCTGGTGATAATGTATTTGGGTTCACCAGCCCAAGATCTTCTTCTGAACAGGAATTGATAACCATCAATCCTAACAGAAATGTTGTAATTAATTTAATTTTTTTCATAATCACCATTTTAAAATGAAACTTGAACTCCTAATAAAAAGGATTTTGGTTGTGGATAAGATCCTCTATCAATTCCGATATCTCCATCAAGTCTTAATTCTGGATCTAAACCTGAATACTTTGTAAAAGTGTAGATATTTTGTCCACTTAAATAGATCCTAAGTCTTGAGAAATATTGGTCAAACACATCCTTTGGCAAGGTATACCCCAACGTTACATTTCGTATTCTTGTAAAACTACCATCCTCCACATAACGATCTGAAATAACATAATTTTGTTCTGCGCCATTTGTTCTAGGTTGAGAGCCATTAGGATTACTAGGAGTCCATCTATTTTCGAAATAGTCTCTACTCACATTAAATGGTCTTCGTGTACCTCCATTAAGATCTACAAGGTTAGTATTAAAAATCTCATTCCCGTAAAATCCTGAGATCAAAACTCCAAAATCAAAATTCTTATAACTTGCATCTAATGTTAGTCCTGCTATTACATCTGGATAAGGGTTTCCTATATCCACTCTATCATCTGCATTTATTTCTCCATCTCCATTTTGGTCTATATAACGCACATCCCCTGGTGCTACTCCGGAGAATCCATCTGCATCTACCTCTGCCTGATCACGATAAATTCCATTGCTTTCTAATCCAAAGAAATAAAATAGAGGATCTCCCTCAGTCACTCTACTAATATTTCCTCCGATTCCTCCTCCTCTAATTCCTAAAGAGTAAAACGGAATTTCATCCTGTCCAGCAATCGAAACCATTTTATTTTTACTTGTAGAAATATTAAAATTAGCGGACCACTTAAAATCTCCTTGATTGTCATTATATCCTAAGGTTACTTCGAATCCTTTCGCTTCGGATTCTCCTAAGTTTACCGCTTGTGTGGCATTCTGATTCCCATTAGATAAAGGTGTAGGAATATCAATTAACAGATCTTCACTGTTGTTCTGAAAATACTCAATAGCAGCTGTTATTTTTTGATTAAATATTCCTAGATCTAATCCTACATTTAGTATTTTTTTAGTCTCCCATTGAAGATCAGGATTCTCGTTTCCTTCTTGAGTAACACCTTCTCCTACTGTATCATCAAAAGGATATTGAAAGCCACCAACAAGAGCAGGTGCAAATCTGTAATCCCCTATTTTGTCACTTCCTGTTTCTCCATAACTAGCTCTAAATTTTAAAGTACTAAATGGTGTGTCTTGCATAAAACGCTCTTCAGCTACATTCCACCCAACAGATGCTGAATAAAAATCTCCCCATCTTTTATTTGCTCCAAATCTAGAGGACGCATCTCGTCTATAAGAAGCTGAAACAATGTACTTATCATCATAGTTATAATTTACTCGTCCTAAGTATCCTAACTTATTAGTCTCTCCAGAACCACTTCCTGCCACTAAGAATTGATTATCCACAATTTGATCTACCTCATCAGTAACTAGGTTTCTACTTCCTGCTCCAAAATTTTCTGATTTCTGCATAAAATTCTCAACTAGACCTAACAACTCTATATGATGAACATCAGCTATGGTATTTTTATACTTTAGACTATTGGTAAGCATTATCGTCTGTCCCTGTTGTGTAAATCTTCCTATCTCTGCAAATGTTCTGGCATGCGTAGTACTACCAGGTACACTATCATCGTCATATGAAGGTATAAAAGACCTATTGTTAAACTGAAAATAGTCCAAACTTACCTGTGATCTATATGATAATCCCGGCAGGAACTCATACTCTGCATAAATATTACCTATAATACCTAGTGTCTTATTTATTGATTCTCCAAGGGTCTGAACTCGTACTGGGTTTTCTGCATCCTGACCATCCGCAGATGATGACGGGCCTTGAAATCCTCCTAAGTTATTAGAGTTAAATACCTGTAAATAGGGAGCAGACTTAATAGCATGTTCCAATAAAGTTCTTCCTCCTCCTTGACGCTCTGGTCTTTGTTTAGAAAAAGCTATGGACATATTTTGCCCTACTTCTAATTTACCAAACTTCTTTGATCCATTACCTCTGAAAGAATATCTTTCAAAATCTGTTTCTATAATGATCCCCTCTTGCTTTTGATATCCCCCAGAAAATAGATATGAACCTGTTTCATTTCCTCCAGAATAACTTACATGATAATCTTGCATAAATGCGGATCTAAATATTTGATCTTGCCAATCCGTATTAGTCTGGAAAGTAGATAATGGACGGTTTGGAAAAACACCATACTCTGCTACATAATTAAGGTAATCGACGGTTTCCAACAGGTCATACCGCTTATTAATGGTCTGAATACCTGTGTAGGCATTAAAACTTAAAGAACCTCTTCCTTTTTTACCTCGTTTTGTGGTAACTACTATAACCCCATTCGATCCTTGTGCTCCGTATACAGCGGTTGTTGATGCATCTTTTAATACAGATATAGTTTCTATGTCATTTGGATTCAACCCTGATAAGTTTCCGGTTATAACCCCATCAATAACAAATAAAGGTGTGTTATCACCTAAAGTGGCTAACCCCCTAATAGAAACAGATGGTGTACTACCAGGCACACCAGCATTGGCAATAGTAAGTCCAGCTGCACGACCTTGTAAAGCGGACTCAGCATTAGTAACAGGTGGAATCTCATTAAGATCGTCTATTCCTATAGTAGAGATTGCTCCAGTGACCGTTCTACGACTTTGGGAACCATACCCAACTACCACGACTTGATCTAAGGATTCTGATTCTTCTATTAATACGATATCTATTTTGGTTTGATTCCCAATGATTATTTCTTGGGTAGTCATCCCTAAATAGGAAAATACGATCATATCATCAGCACTTACATTGTTAAGAGTATACATTCCATCAAAATCTGTGGTTGTACCATTAGTTGTACCTTTTATTAATACGGTAACTCCAGGTAGTGGTATGTTGGCTCCATCTGTTACCGTACCATTTACACTACCTCCTTGTGAATAAACATGCTGTGCCCCAATTATAATTAATGCAATAATTGCGAGTTTAAGTTTAATCATAAATCTTGTTTTTGGTTGTTAATAATTTTACTTCTAAAATTTTTGTTTTCATTTAGTTAGATGATTTTGATAATGATTCTATGCTCACTGTGATTGAGCATTTTTTTGATTTAGTCCCTTTTAAAAGATTGATTTATTTTCCTGCGAATTTTCAAAAAACACTGTTTAAAATAAATACTAGCAAAGAGAATATGACTCCTATAAGGAGAACCTCTAGAAGAAGTTTTAACCCGGAATATTTCTTTTTAGCCATTTATTAATCTTTCAAATTTTTAACAATTTAAAAACCATATTATTAACAAAATGTAAAAAAAAAGAGAGATGATATAATATTTGTAGCATGCACTCTGTAACCTATACGGACAACACATATGATGCATCCGAGGCTACAATAGTTCTATTCCCAAGGTCAATTTATTATGAAGAAACGCAAAAGTTAATGTGTTTTAAAGGCGGACTTCAGTTGATTAAGAGAGATTTATACCGGTATAGTTATACAGTTTACTCTTTAGGTATCATTAAATCTGCATATGATAGTTTGCTAACCATCATTATTTACATGTTCAATTTCTGTTGGAAGAACACCAAAGTGATTTTTAAAACATTTGGTAAAATAGGAAGGTGAAGAAAATCCAACTTTATAACAAACATCACTAATATTATTACATTCTTCTTTCTCTAACATCTCTTTAGCTCTTTGTAACCTAATCTTTCTAAGAAATTGGGTTGCACTTTCACCTGTTAAACCTTTTATTTTTCTATAAAACTGACTTCTACTTAACCCCAGTTGATATGCTAAAGTTTCAACATTTAAATTAGGATCACTGATACTTTCACTAACAAATTTCAATACTTTTTCTATAAAATCTTTGTCCAAAGAAGTAGGATTTTGGGTAATTCCGGTGTCAGTAATCGCTCCAAAATATTTATTAAATAAAATCTGTCTACTTGATAACAAACGAGCCAATTGTGATTTTAGAAATCTTAACTCAAAAGGTTTACAAAGATATATGTCAGCACCAGACTCAATCCCTTTTAGTTGATCGTCCTTCATCGTTTTAGCTGTAAGCATTAGAATAGGTATGTGACTGGTTTGAATGTTTTCTTTTATTTTAGAGCTAAAAGTAAAACCATCCATTTCCTGCATGATAACATCGGTTATTACAATATCAGGGATTACATTTTTTGCTACTTTGAGACCTTCTTTTCCATTTCTTGCAGTAAAAACCTTATAATCAACTTGCAACTCTTGTTCTAAATAATCTCTTAATTCAGTATTGTCCTCAACCACAAGGAGTCTACTCTTCTTTGAATCTTCTTCGATAGTTAAGTAATTATTATCCTCCTCTTGTGAATTTATATTTTGTACTTTGATAACTTCTGGATTCTCATTGCCCTGAAAAACTTCATTCTTACTAAAACGTGACTTCCCAATTGGTAGGGTTATGGTAAATACAGTACCAACATTCAATTCACTTTCTACTGCTATCTGTCCTTTATGTAATTCTATAAAACTTCTAACTACTTCAAGTCCTATTCCCGTTCCTCCGTAATACCATTTATTAAGATTATTTACCTGATAAAAACGTTCGAAAATTTTAGAGAGTTGTTCTTTTTTTAAACCAGGTCCAGTATCTCTAACTTTTATTTCATAACTATTTTGAATATTCTCTATATCTGTTTTGGTAGAAATATTTTCCTTTATAGTGACTTCAATTTCTCCATTTTCTGGTGTAACTTTAAAAGCATTAGAAAGAAGATTAAAAATTACCTTTTCTATAATACTCTTATCAACCCAAACTCTAAGATTTTCTGTATTGGATACTACAGTAAGATTAATTTTTTTGTGCAACGCCTCTTCATCAAAGTAACTTACCATTTCTTTTACAAAATCATAAATATCTACTTCCTGCACTCGTATTTTAAACTTATTGATTTCCAGTTTTCTAAAATCCATCAGCTCATCAATAAGCCTTGACAGTCTATTTGTATTTTTATAAATGACTAAAAGTTTTTCTTTAACTTCCTGTGATAACTGATCGTTCTTTTTATTTACAATATCAATAAGTGGATTAATAATTAGTGTGAGCGGGGTTCTAAATTCATGAGAGATATTTGTAAAAAATTGCAGTTTCTTCTTATGCAGTTCTTCTTCCTTTAACCTTTGCTCTCTCTCATACTTTATTAATTGTTTTTCTTTAACTCTTTCTTTTGTTATTTTATTCAACATATAAATGGCCAAAAAGAACATAAAAAGATATATTAAAATAGCCCATTTAGTTTTCCACCAAGGCGGTAAAATCGTAATTTTCAGATTTAGTGATTCATCGTTCCATAAACCATCATTGTTTGCAGCCTTTAACTTAAACGTATAATTCCCGTAATCTAAATTGGTGTAGGTTGCCGCTCTGGTATTACCTACATAATTCCAATCTTCCTCTAGTCCTTCTAAATAATATGCATATTGATTCTTTTCGGGCCTGGTGTAATTGATACCTGTAAATTCTATTGTAAAAACGGATTGTTCGTGAGTTAAAGAAATACTATCTGTTTCTGAAATCACTTTTTCAAAAGGAGAGTTTTCTTCATTCGGATCTACTTTTTTATTAAACAGTTTAAATCCAGTTAAGTAAAGAGAAGGCAAGTTATTATTAATAACAATATCCTCAGGGTTAAAGAAATCTACTCCTTTATAACCACCAAAATATAAGTTCCCTTCTTTATCCTTGTGAATTGAATTAAAGTTGAAATCATTGGCTAATAAACCATCATTAATATTATAATTAGTTACTTCACCACTTTGGATATCTATTTTGTGCAATCCCTCATTACCACTAATCCACAAATTGCCATTATTACTTTCAATAATTCCAGCTACATTTTCTTCTTTTAACCCAAGTTCTTCATTACACCAAAAAAAGGTGTTTTCTGTCTTGTCAAATTTGCATAGACCTGCTCCTTTTGTCCCTATCCATAACAGACCATCTGAGCTTTCATAGATTGATAAGATATGATTCGAAATTAACGGATCATAGTAGTCTCCCATCATTTGATCACGCATCGAAGTAATAGAAAATTTTTCTTTCCCTGATATATTAATTTTGAATAATCCTTTTACAGAACCTATCCATACATTATTTTCAGAGTCTACAAAAATTTTGCGTATTGAAACCGTATGTAATCCGTGCTCTGTAAATTCCTTTGTATTATGATGAGTTATCTTACTTGTTTCGGGATCATAAGAAACAATACCACCTCCAAAAGTGCCAATCCATATTCTTCCGGTATTATCTTCATCAAAAGTTAAGACACTATTAGAAATAAGCTCTCCATCGGCATTTTCTACACTAAAATTGACAAATTTATCTCCTCCTTTTTTCAGAAAATAAATACCATTATTCCAACTACCTGCCCAAATATTTTGATTACTATCTATAAAAACGGTTTGTATATCCTTTGATAATAATCCAGAATACAATTTACTTTCTTCGTTTACATGAATAAATTTATTGTCTTTAAAATTGTAAATATCAATTCCTCCTCCATCCATACTCATCCATAACCTTCCTGCTTGATCCTGCGTAATACCAGTTACAGAGCTTACTTCTAGAGAATTAGTATTATTAGGAATACTTTCTATGTTTTTAAACTTATCATATAATTGATCTGATATCCCTATACCACTGTTATAATACCCCATCCAAATCCTTTGATCTTTATCCAGACACAAGGACCAAATCGAATTTGAACGAATGCTATTACTATTCGTTTTATCAAAAGAATAATTTTTTATAATATCACCCTTCACATTTAAATGAATGAGGCCATCATTTTCTGTACCACATAAAATGGACCCTTCGGGTGTTTCAAGCAAGGATAGTATACGTTTTGATGTTACAGGAAAATTCGAAAAAACAATATTATTTTTTTCTCTATTTAATCTGTATACTCCCGAAGATTGCGAACCAATCCAGATGTTATTCTGTTTATCAATCAATAAAGATTGAATTGATTCTTTGATAGTAATCAATTGATCTTCATTATGAAACTCATACGGTTCAAGTGTCTTTGAAATTGGGTTATAATATTTAAGACCAATATTGGTTCCTGCATATACATTATTAAGATGATCCGTTTTTAAAGCATTGACATTCAAAATCCCCGATTCTGCACTAGAACCTACATTTGGTACATGATGTGCCATAAAAGTATCCATATCTAGTCTAAACAATCCTTTTTCAAAAGCCCCAACGAATAAATTTCCCTCATTATCAGCAGTTAAACTACTTATTGCTACATCTTCACTACATTGTTTTTTAACATCACCACTCAAACAAATCTTTGTGAATTGATCTAACTCGCGATCATAGAGATTTAATCCATTTTCTGTTCCTATCCACAATCGATTTTTTTTATCTACATAAGAACAGTAGATCATACTGCTACTTATTGATAATGATTTTTTGGGTTCATGCTTATAAGATATATAATCAACTCCATCGTAACGATAAAGCCCCGCGCCATTCGTTCCTATCCAAATAAAACCATAGTGATCTTGAATAATTGAGGATACAGCCGTTTTTGAGATTCCGTCTTTTATATTTATAAATTCGTATTCTCTATATCTATCCTGAGACCAAAGGCTTTGTTGTAGTTGTATGCTATAAAAAACAACTAATAATACTATAAAGGTTTTGACTTTCATTACTGATCTATCTTCCTATTGCGGAATAAAATTATTGTTTGTTGTGATTATCCATTTATCCATTTCAAAACCATCTTCTCTCATTGAAAATAGAATAATATATTCTCCTGGTTTTTTGATATCTAAAAATATTGTTTTGGGCACACCGCAATGATTCTCTGGATCTCTTTGTGCTGATGACCATGTCCACTTATTTTTCCCTTCGCACCACTGCATTCTAGCTCCACTCTCAGGCCATAGCCCATTTATACCAACGTGCACTCCATTATCCTCTGTTCCCGTAGAAAAAGCTCTATTCCAAACATAATATCTTCCCGGGTTTGTAATATTTACTTTATACCCTACAACGCCTCCTTTTCCTGCTTCAGGAAAAAAATTTTCCCCTATCAACAAAGGATCATCATGTGTTACCCTCATATCTGGCAATGCTTCTATGTAACTTCTTTTACTAGCTTCTAAAAAGCGATTCTTTCTATTTATATGATTAAATTCTTCTGAGTTATCTTCTGATCTGATGAACCAATTTCTTTTAGTACCGTTGGAGGTATGATAATGGAATGCCTCTGCTTCTACAGAAAGAAAACCATTGGTTTCATAGAAAGGCTGTATATCCTTTAATACATCTTTTAAAGGCATATCTATGGGTCTGAATATCATGTTATTCCAACCTCCACCTGACATGCTAAACCCGCCATCTTCAGTTACCGTACTTTTTACGTTATCAATTGCAGAAGAAACCTCAATAATATCATTTTTATTTAAGCTCCAATACCCAAGATTATGCTGAACCAACATGTAATCTTTATTGGTTTTGGGACTCACCAATGTATCTTTTATTGTTCCATTGACTGATATGACATACTTCGATTCAAGACCCTTTTGTGCAATTGAACTAAAACTCACTTCATACACATTATTTTTTCCTAAAAACGTGGTTATAGCACTAGCATATTGATCTTTTTTGTTCGATGTTCGAATATTGATCATAAGAGCGTTATTCTTCTCATCTCGAAAATATCTAGTTTGATTTTTCGAATATTCAGCATCAAAATTTTTCAATGCCTCTAGAACAATTACTTCATTCTTTTCTTTAGTTTTAAGTTTGACCGATTGCTGATTTGCTGTTATCAGCGCCACCCAATCCCCTTTATTATCAGGAGGCAATCCAATAAAGACATCTCTTCCGCCTTTAATAAAATTTACAGTACCAAATTGCAAACCACCCCCAGTCCTAGGATTGTACCATTGTACTTTATAAGATTTAGTACTGCCATAAAGATTCAATTTTGTCTTGGCAACTTTTGGAAGATAAATAGTATATATGTTATCATTTTCTGCAAACACATAATCTTCGGAATTATCGGTTAAATCATCCGCAGATTGCATATTGAAAAATGGTAAATAATTTTGAAAAAAATCAATTGCATGTTTAGTTTGTTCCCACAATAATTTTCTTGATCTCCAATCTTCACAATTGAGATCATTATGGTCATATTTATATCCAAAATACCATTCAACTCCTGCTCCTCCACCCATCAAATTACCCCACAAAACTTTGGATCGAATTTTATCATGATTGGGATCATCTTTATCAGGTTTGGCTCCTGTATCTGCAGGACCAATTTCATCCTGACAAACTACCCACTTTTTACTCGAATATTTAGCTCTATAAATCCAATCCTTTGTTACCTCATGCACTTCATTAGGCTCATGAATCTGCAGTGATGGACCGTCTATATGTTCAAAACCAAGAAGCGGTTTCAAATACTGTTCTTGTTCTTTTTTAATGGAATGTGTATGAAGTACAACAAAGTTTTTATATGGATCCGTTTTTTTAATAAAAGTAGCCATAGCTCTTCTATCATCATCGTTCTGACCTTTTGGAGACCAATGTACCGGTCCATTTTCTTCCCCTAAATTCCAAGTAATAGCTAAATGATGAGCAAATCGGGCAATTAACTCTCGATAATATAATTTGCGTTGTACCCCAAGTTCTCCAATGTCCAGCAATAGTTCATTCTCCGTTTCCTGAGTGACAATATGAAGCATCAACCCAAGTTCATCCATATGGTCAAAAACTATTTCCCACTGGTCCAACTTACTACAATCAAAGCGATAACGCTCATTAATATCATTCCAAGGCCACACATCATTTCCATCTCCCTGTACATTCATTGTTAAAAAATACACGGAATTCATTCCCTCACTGGCAAGATAATTCAGTGCTCCTATAATATTTTTCCCTTTTTCATTTTGCCAAGAAGGATCTCCTTGTTTCCAATCTTTTCTATGTGACAAGTATTTATGGGAAGCAGGAGTTTGATCAAATTCGTAATACCCTAAAAAGTTTTCAGGACTATCTGTTCCTGCTTTTAAATAAAATTCTTTAGCATCAGTAAATTGAAGATAACGTTCATTTACATATTGTAATCTTCCCTTAGTTTTAGGATCATTCCCTTCTTTATCAAAATCCGTAATAATAAATTCTCCTTCTGCTCCATCAAAATCAACCCCTTCTCCAGCATGTATGTCTTCATTAATAGATATCTGATCGCCTTTTCTAAAAGAAACCTTATAGGCCCAGATTCCTGTCTCATCTGGTCTAAATCTAACTTTCCACACATTTCCTTTACTGGCGCTAGTTTCAGCAGAATTACCATCTGCTGCGTAAAAGCCAGGGACAACAAACTCCTTATCTGAATCTAAATGTCTAAAAGTAACATTTAGCCTATAATTCAAAAAAGGGTTTTCAATATCATTTTCACTAATAACTTTACCAAAAAAGGAGAGTGATATTTTATGCCATTTTTTTAATTCTCCTTCTATTTTTATTTGAGAATCGTTCGCATTTACCGTATTGCAAAGGACTATAACATAAAACAATATTAGTTGTATTTTTTTCATCTTTTGAACAGATTAAAACAAAAAACAAATTCATTGAAACCAGTAATATGTGGTGGGAAGATTATTCTTTTTTGATTTAGAATATTTATTGCACGATCAATGGTTTCATTAAATTAATTCTGTTAACTAAAAATATTGTTTGTACTACTATGGAAGTTATTCTAGAGAGAAAGTGAATGAATACAAAACTCTATGTTAATAAAAACAAATGGACTTTCACTGAAATTAAATAACGTTTACATAAATACCATTTAGATATATAAAAACGTCTTGATCTAAAAACAATACATAACTATTACAAATCCCAACCTAGTTATTTTAAACAATATAGAATTAAAGAAAAATTTGATATCAAATTTTATCAAATTCTTTGTTTTTTTCTTAAAATTCAATAAATCCAAAAATAGCATTAATGAATATTAGCAAATAAAATATATGAAGCGAATGCTATAACTATTGAAGCATTACAGGATTTTTATAATTTTCTAGTGGTTTTTTACCGTTTTGTACTTTAAAAATAGGACAATCTAGAATTAATAAACTGCATTAAAAATGAATCAAAAATGCATAATAAATATTAAAAAGATACTGCTATAAAAATCACAAAAGATCTATTGCATCTTCAACTTTCTTCACGGGAAGTTTACATAAACCTTCTTGGCATACATATATAAATGTTTCACCTTTTAGATACCTATTCTGAAAAATTGGAATTGTACTTTCATTACTTGTTCCTACTATGTAAACATTAGGCACATAGCTATTTTGTAATTTACCTAGAATATTCTCAGCATTATTACCTACAACTGCAATTTCATAAAAAGGATAGGTGTTGTGTAGTAACAATCTATTCCAATTGGTAAAACCATTTGCATTCTCATTAAGTTTAGGCAATATAAGAGACAACATATTTCTTGATTTTGAAAGAAGTTCCTTATTATGATTAACAAGGCTAATTCGGAATAAACTATGAGCAATCACAGAGTTTGGAGAAGGAAGCACTCCATCATCTACTTTAACAATATTTGAAATAAGTTGTTCTTCAATATTATAAACAAACATTTCGGATGACGCATCCTGAAAAGATTTGTCAATTTTAGTATATAAACCTAATGCGAAATCAATATACTTTACTTGTAGAGTAACGCTAAATAGCTCTATTGAAGCTTCCATTAAAAACGCATAGTCATCTAAAAATCCCTTTATTTTGTTATTTCCTTTGTCATAAGAATGCATTAAATACCCATCTGTTAAACAATTTTTCTTCAAGAATTCAAAAATATTGATAGCTTCATTTAAAAATGTTTCATCCTTAAATGATTGGTAGGCATCCGTTAATCCTTTTATCAATAAAGAGTTTAAAGAAACAATGATTTTGTTATCCAAATTAGGTCGCGTTCTATCTTGTTGTAGCTCAAGAATAATCTCTTCCCATTTTCCTTTTTGCTTTTTAAAATCTTCAAGAGACAAATTATGATTAGATGCAAATAGTGAATCGCTTACAGACCTAAGCAAATGATATTGTTTTGAATGCAAAATATTTTCTTCTTTCAAGTTGTAATACTCAGAAAACAAAGGAAAATCACTTTTTAACTTTTCTTTCAATTCCAACTCTTCCCATAGATAATACTTTCCTTCTTCTCCATCACTGTCGGCATCTATAGCTGTATAAAAACCTCCTTCTGAGCTTTTCATTTCCTTTACCAAAAAGTCAATAGTCTTTACAGTGACTTCTTTATACAAAGGCTTTTTAAAAAACTTATAAGCCTTAGCATATAAGCTTATTAACTGAGCATTGGTATATAACATTTTTTCAAAATGCGGAACTTTCCAAAATCTATCTGTACTGTATCTAAAAAAACCACCTCTTACATGATCATACAAACCACCAAGTGCCATTTTATCTAAAGTATTTTCAACATGTTTTAGAGTTTTCTGATCATTTTCGAGAATAGCGTAATCCAATAGAAAACCAATCTCACTAGGAATAACAAATTTTTTATCCTCCATGTTTCCTCCCCATTCATAATCCCAATCGGTCATACCATTTTGGACGCTTTTTTTCAACAACTCTCTAGTTAAAGGATTGTCTTTCTTTGTTGGCTCGATAAAGTTGTTTATTTCTTGCACTCCTGCTGTAACCTGATCTGCGTATTTGTATAATTTCTCGGGATCATCCTTATGGAGTCGAATAATTTTCTTTAGCACCTCTATCCACTCCTTTTTTGTATGATAAGTACCACTATAGATTGGCTTCCCATTAGGTAAGGTCACAACATTTAAAGGCCAACCTCCACTACCTCTCATCAACTGTAAAGCAGTCATATATACTTGATCTACATCAGGTCGTTCTTCTCTATCAACTTTAATATTAATAAAGTTTTGATTCATCAATTTGGCCACAGAATCATTCGTAAAAGTTTCTTCTTCCATTACATGACACCAATGACAAGTTGAATAACCAACACTTACTAAAACAAGTTTATTCAGGGTTTTAGCTTCTTCAAATTCTTTAGGACTCCATGGTCGCCAATCTACAGGATTATACGCATGCTGAAGTAAATAAGGACTAGTTTCTTCTATCAATCTATTAGCATACCTGCGATCTCCTTCCTTTTCATTTTTGGTACAACCAAAAAAAATCATCATCATCAGACTTATAATTACAATAAGTCTGTTTTTTTTAAGCTGATGTTTTAAATCCATAAGAATTATTTGAAATCGTGATAACTTGTGACATCTGTCTAATTGCCAAAATCAATTAAAATCGATCTGGAGAAATTGACCTTTTAAATCTTTACAATTTTTTTTATTAAACCCTTAGATTTAAGAATATAAATTCCTTCTGAAAAATTCGTTAAATCTATCATCGTACCTTCTCCAGTAATTATACTTTTGCCGGTAGCTGAAAATAATTCGTACTTAAATTTTTTGGAAACTCCTGATAAAAATATATAATCAGAACTAGGATTAGGGTATAGAGAAAATGTAGTAGTATTTACAACCTCATCTGTAGATAATATATTTAATATATCGGTTGGATCTTCGGTTTGTAAAAATCCATTCATAGGGTCACTAATTGAAGTATTCCACAAACTGGTTAAATTCGCATCTTCTTCTATACGTGTATCACCCCAGTATCCAGATGCATATCCATTAGCAGAACTCCATAAGAATTGATTATCCCAATCCGCATTTATATAAGACAAAGCCAACACTTGATCATTCGCTTGAATAAAATTAAATAGCGGCTCGAACCACTCTTGATATATTTGGCTAGCAACTCTAACTACACAATTTTGAGCGCTCGGGCCATCATATATAGAGCTAATATTACAATTGGTTTTATCGACTATTTTATATCCCTGAGGAGAGGATTCAGCAATCATAACTGGTTTCCCTTTACTTTCTGCAAAATCCACTAATTCGTTTGCCAATGCTAGTTGATTAGATGGAATAAAACTACCTACAGTTGGGTTTTCATTTGGTCTCAAAAACCAAGACATTCCGATCCAATCCACATAATCATCACCTGGATAATAAGCACTAATATCTTCTTGCCCTCCGTCTAAAATATCATCTATTGGAGAAGTACAAGATTGCCAAACATAATCCACATTCTCTTGATTAAGGGATTGATTTAATAAATCAACTATACGCTTATATGCATTTATATATTTTACAGCATTATACCCGTTCCAATTTCCATCAAATTCGTAACCAATTCTAAGATAAAAAATGGTTTCTGGAAACTTATTAAAAAAATCAGCCATCTTAATGATCTTACTATCATGTTCTCCGCTGCTAATTTTTTGCAATCCATCCAAACCAAAAAAAGCATCTTCGACAATGCTCAAACCTATTGTAACAAGGGTCGAACGCTCAGAAGCAGTCCACAAATTTAAAGGTCCTGCTCCCCAATTTGTATTATTCGAGTTTCTATTCCCATTATTATCCATACCTATTCCTCCAAAATATATCGATCTCGAATTATCTATAAAAACAAATGATTCTTCTAAGGTATAAAAAGAAAGATAAGACACCTCTCCATGCCCTTGATGACACCCTACACAGTTATCTTTATAATTTTTTACCGATGAAAGATCTTGGCCTATAAAAAGCAATTTTTGGTTATCATTAGGGATGTGCTGAGAGTACAGTTGACCACCCAATAAAAATATCCCCCATACCAACGAAGCTTTGTAAATAGTATTAATGTTCTTAAGACTACAATCTAAAATCATCATTATAATATGTTATAATTAATAATCGTAAAGTAATGTCATAAGACAAATAACCAAAACAATAGTTTTATTAATTACGAAAAATCTACTTAAAATCTTGAAAAAAGAAAAACTCCCAAATGTGATAATTAATGAAGAGGAAAAGTTTTCCATGTTTTATTTTCGATGGAAAACGTTGTAAAAGTATTACATAAAAAAACGTCTAAAAACAAAGAAACCTCTTGAATTAATCAAGAGGCTTTCTTAAGTACTCGGGACGGGACTTGAACCCGTACGAACTAATGTTCATTGGATTTTAAGTCCAACGTGTCTACCAATTCCACCACCCGAGCGTGATATATGTTTTCTCAGAGCGAAAGACGGGATTTGAACCCGCGACCCTCACCTTGGCAAGGTGATGCTCTACCCCTGAGCTACTTTCGCAGTTTTTATAAGAACTTCGCAATTCGTTATTGCGGATGCAAATTTAAAACATTTCTTATAATACCAAAGCCTTTTTTAAAAAAAGAATAAAAAACTTTACACCTGAGAAGCTTTCTTCCTGGTTAACATACGTTTAATCTCATTCAATTTCATCAAAGCTTCTACTGGAGTAAGGGTATCTATATCAATATTTACGATTTCCTCTTTAATTTCTTCTAATAATGGATCATCTAAATTGAAAAAACTCAATTGCAATTCATCTTCTTCCTGAATCCCTTTTATCTTATCAGTAAGTTCTTCACTACTATGAGATTTTTCGAGTTTTTTAAGCATTTTATTTGCCCTGTGTAATACCTGCTGTGGCATTCCTGCCATTTTTGCTACATGGATTCCAAAACTATGTTCGCTCCCACCCGGAACCAGCTTTCTAAGAAAAAGAACATTATCTTTCAACTCCTTAACAGCAACATTATAATTTTTAATTCGATGGAACGTATCACACATTTCATTTAACTCGTGATAATGAGTAGCAAATAATGTTTTAGGTTTTGCAGGATGTTCATGAAGAAATTCGCTAATTGCCCAGGCAATAGAAATCCCATCATACGTACTAGTCCCGCGTCCAATTTCGTCTAACAACACTAAACTTCTATCTGATATATTATTCAGAATATTTGCTGTTTCATTCATTTCCACCATAAACGTAGACTCTCCCATAGAAATATTATCACTAGCTCCTACTCTAGTAAATATCTTATCCACCACTCCAATTTTAGCTTCATCTGCTGGAACAAAACTTCCCATTTGAGCTAACAAAACAATCAATGCAGTTTGTCTTAAAATAGCAGATTTACCACTCATATTAGGACCAGTAATCATAATCATTTGTTGATCTTCCCTATTTAAAGAAACATCATTAGCGATATACTGTTCTCCAGGTGGTAATTGTTTTTCGATTACAGGATGACGACCATTTTTAATCTCAAGAACATGCGAATCATCTATTGTTGGACGAGTATAAGAATTTTCATTTGCTAATTGTGCATAGGAACACAAGCAATCTAATTGCCCTATCAAACTGGCATTTAATTGTACGGGCTTGATGTATTCATTCATCCATACAATTAAGTCACCAAATAATTGTTGCTCTAACAATAGAATTTTTTCTTCAGCACCTAGAATTTTAGCTTCATATTCCTTTAATTCTTCGGTGATATATCGTTCTGCACTAACCAATGTCTGTTTTCGAATCCAATTCTCTGGAACTTTATCTTTATGTGTGTTTCGTACTTCTATATAATACCCAAAAACGTTATTAGATGCAATTTTAAGAGAGGTAATACCTGTAGCCTCGGTTTCTCTTTCTAGCATTTTATCTAGATAATCCTTTCCGGAAAAAGCAATGGATCTAAGTTCATCTAATTCATCTAAATAACCATCTGCTATGGTATTCCCTTTTAATATATTTACAGGAGCCTCTTCATTCAGAGTTTCTTTGATCTTGTTTCTTAGCAATTCGCAATCATGCAGCGTATCACCAATAACTTTTAAAGCATCATTCTTACTATTAGTTGCCTGCGCTTTTATTGGAACAATAGCTTCCAATGAATTTTTTAATTGAATTATTTCTCTAGGATTTACTTTACCCGTAGCAACTTTGGAAATTAAGCGTTCTATATCACCAATTTGTTTAATCTGATGCTGAATTTTCTGAAGTAAATCTCCATTATCCAAAAAATACTGAACAACTTCATGACGTTTATGAATGTTTGCAATATTCTTAAGTGGCAGTGCTAACCATCTTTTTAAGGTTCGCCCTCCCATTGGAGAAATAGTCTTATCAATCACATCGATAAGGGTAACCGCATTAACAGCATTAGGATTGTACAATTCTAAATTACGAATTGTAAAACGATCCATCCAGATATATTCATCCTCTGCAATTCTCTGAATAGAAGTTATATGTTGTAGTTTATGATGTTGTGTTTCGCCTAGATAATGAAGAATCACACCCGCCGCAATAACTCCTTCTTGTAAATGATCTACACCAAACCCTTTAAGAGATGTCGTTCCAAAATGTGTTTGCAAGGTTTCATTGGCATAATCTGTCTTAAACACCCAATCTTCAAGAAAAAAAGTATGGAAATCACTTCCAAAATCACTTTGAAAAGATTGTTTTTTTGGTTTTGGAATTAAAACTTCGCTTGGATTAAAATTACGTAGTAATTTATCCATTTGTGCTATATCACCTTGCGCGGTTAAAAATTCTCCAGTGGAGACGTCTAAAAAGGCAATTCCCAATTCTTTTTTTCCATAGTGTAAAGCACATAAAAAGTTATTGGTTTTACTTTGCAACACCTCATCATTTAGAGCCACACCTGGTGTAACAAGTTCTGTAACTCCTCTTTTTACTATAGTTTTGGTTTGCTTTGGATCCTCTAATTGATCACAAATTGCTACCCTTTCTCCGGCTTTTACAAGTTTAGGCAAATACGTATTCAAAGAATGGTGAGGAAATCCTGCTAGTGCTGTTTCATGTTCACTTCCATTTCCTCTTTTTGTCAATACAATATTCAATATTGCCGCTGTTTTTATAGCATCGCCTCCAAATGTTTCATAAAAATCACCTACTCTAAATAGTAATAACGCATCAGGATATTTCGCCTTAATTGCATTATACTGCTTCATTAAAGGAGTTACTTTTTTTTCTTTCTTTGCTTTTTTTGCTGCCAAAGGGATATGATTTTGTGTAACGGCTAAAGTAGGTAATCTCCATTTTTTTTTGAAGAGAAGCCTACAGGAGTTATTCATTTTTATTCACAATCATATTTCCCTAAAAAGGTACATCTAGGGAAATTCTTAATTAATCCTATTTTTGCTGCAATGGAAAAAAACCGAAAACTAAAAAATAGCGAATTAGACCGTAAAACGGTTTCAGAGTTCAAAGAAGCAAGAAAAACGCCTCTAATTATAATTTTAGATAATATCAGGAGTCTTAATAATATTGGATCTGTTTTCAGAACTGCGGATGCTTTTCTAATTGAAAAAATATATCTGTGTGGGATCACAGCCACTCCTCCACATAAAGACATTCAAAAAACTGCTTTGGGCGCTACTGATACTGTAGATTGGGAATACAAGGAAAGCACCTTGGAACTTGTCCAAGAACTACAACAGCAACAGATACAAATATTATCTATCGAGCAAGCAGAAAATGCAGTAATGCTTAATGAATTTAATCCCAAACCAAATAAAACATATGCAATCATATTTGGTAATGAAGTAAAAGGAGTACAACAAGATATTGTAAGCCTAAGTGATACTGTTATCGAAATACCTCAGTATGGTACTAAGCATTCTTTAAACATTTCTGTAAGTGCAGGTGTTGTATTATGGGATTTGTTTTGTAAGTTTAATGCTAACTAACTCTATGTAACCATTACAAAATGAAAAATATCACGATCACGCTTGTTCTATTTCTTGTAATACTAAGTTGCAATGAAAAGGCAACTAAATCAGAATCCAAGAATGAGGAACCTATGACTGCATCCCAAATAGTTACCAAAGCAAAGGAAATCCACAAGAATGTAATAACATTGGACACCCACTGTGATATTAATATTAAAAATTTTACTGACTCTATCAACTACACGCAGGATCTTAATTCTCAAATAACTTTACCCAAAATGGAAAAGGGAGGTTTAGATGTTGCTTGGTTTATCGTGTATACGGGTCAAGATTCATTGAACGCTGATGGGTTTAAAAAAGCTCATAAAATTGCTATGTCGAAATTTGACGCTATACATCGTTTAGTAGATACGATTGCTCCGGATCAGATAGCACTAGCCAAAAATTCTTCTGAAGTTCGAAACATTCATAAATCCGGTAAAAAAGTTGCTATGATCGGTATCGAAAATGGGTACCCTATCGGAAATGATATCAGCAATGTAAAAAAATTCTATGATCTTGGTGCTCGCTATATGTCACTATCTCATAATGGTCATAGTCAACTTTGTGATTCTAATACAGGAGAAGCAAATGATATTTGGTTACATAATGGACTTAGCGACTTAGGAAAAGAAGTAATCAAAGAAATGAATAAATGGGGAATGATGATCGATGTTTCTCACCCTTCAAAAGAGTCGATGCGCCAAATGATTAAGCTTTCTAAAGCTCCAATTATTGCTTCTCATTCTTCGGCAAGAGCTTTATGTGATCACAGCAGAAATCTAGACGATGAACAATTACAATGGCTAAAAGATAATGGTGGTGTGGTACAAACAGTAGCTTTTACTTCTTATCTAAACACAGAAAAGTTTGAAAAGAGAGTTGTAAAAGAAGTTGAGATAGGAAAACAAATAGCAGATTCTATGGGTGTCACGTGGTTGGAACGAGAAGAGGTAATGAAGCTAAGTACTGAAGAAAAAGAAACGTATTATGATTTTTTGGGTAAAATGGCCGCAATCCGCCGAGCAAAAGTTAAAAAAATGAAAGACTTACCACCTGCTGTGGATGTTGAGGATTTTGTAAACCATATTGATTATATGGTAGAAAAAATAGGAATTGATCATGTGGGTATCAGTTCAGATTTTGATGGTGGTGGTGGAATTGAAGGTTGGAGCGATGCCTCCGAAACCTTTAATGTAACTTTAGAATTAGTAAAAAGAGGATATACCGAAGAGCAAATAGAAAAATTATGGAGTGGTAATCTTCTGCGTGTATTAGATGAAGTTCAAAAGATTGCCGAGGACCTTCAAAAAAGTTAATGCTGCAAAATAGATTCCAGAACCCAAATATAATCTGATCGGTTTTTAATAAAATCTTTTTCAGAAATATCTATGATCCTAACATTTAAATCTGGCTGAGCTTTAATAAACCGCAAATATCCCTGGTTGATCTTATTTAAATACTCTGCTGGAATTTTTTGTTCATAATCCCTTCCTCTTTTTTTAATATTTTCTAAAAGACGTTCAGTATTTTGATACAAATAAACATACAGTCCTGGTTTTGGCAAATCCCTGTACATAATATCAAAAACCTTTTTGTACAATTTATACTCATCTTCCTGTAATGTGACCTGAGCAAAAATCAAAGACTTAAACACATCATAATCACTCACAACAAAATCCTTAAACAAATCTAATTGACCAATATCATCCTGAAGACGCTGATACCTATCGGCTAAAAAGGACATTTCCAGGGGAAAAGCATAACGCTCCATATCCTCATAGAATTTTGGCAAAAATGGATTATCTGCAAAACGTTCTAAAACTAATTTTGCATTAAACTCTTTGGAGATCATATGAGCTAGACTTGTTTTTCCAGCTCCAATATTCCCTTCAACAGTAAGATACTGAATATTAGACAGCAAATACTTTTCTTTTGGATTTACAATTTGTTCTTCTACTAATTCGACTACAGATTCATCGGAGGTGTTCTCCAACAACTCACCTACTGTTACATTCATAAAAGGATGCATTGCTTCTTTTGCAATCTCTTCGAGTGGTTTTAAAACAAACTTACGATCTTGCATAAAAGGATGCGGAACTCGCAATCTTTGCGTATCACTTGTTCCCTCAGAAGAAAAAATAATATCCAAATCAATAGTTCTTGCTTCATACCCTGCCGAATCACTTCTATTTCTACCCAATGAAGTTTCTATTTCCAGAAGCTTACTCAAAACCTCCGAGGTACTATAAAAAGTTGTTATTAAGATACAGGCATTATAAAAATCATCACTACTAAAACCCCATGCTGGTGTTTGATAGACACTAGATATTTTAGTTACATCCCCTAATTCATGATAAATAGCATTCACTGCTTTCTGAAGGTGATCTAACCTATTACCTATATTACTTCCTAAAGAAATATGTATGCGATGCTGTGTTTTCAAGCTGGGTTTTTTATAATCTAATCGGAACTCCGTATTTTTAAGAGCAAATTAAGGAAAACAAAACCACTTCACCTTATTTTTGTGCGAAGTATTATGAACTATTTTTTATTTTGAATTCAACTTCTTTAAATCCAAAAGACAAAGCAACAGCCTACCGAATTTACCTTATTCTTGGAGCGCTATTTATATCATCATTGGTTGTTTGTAATCTCATTTTTCAGAAATTTTTTCAATGGGATTTTTTCGGAATTTACACCTTTACCATAAGCGTTGGACTTATACCATATCCATTAACCTTTCTAATTACTGATATTGTGAGTGAGATCTATGGAAAGAAAAAAGCCAATCTCATGGTTACTGCTGGTATTTTTGCATCTGTTTTTTCTCTTTTGATAATTTATGGTGCTGCCTCCGTAGATGCTTACATTGATCCTGGAACCGACCCAAATATTCAGGTAGATAATGACACTTTTAATTTAGTTTTTGGTAAAAGTTTGATCTCTGTATTTGCATCTATGACAGCATATCTTTTTGCACAATATATAGACATCAGGATTTTTCATTTTTGGAAGCAAATGACTAAAGGAAAACACCTTTGGATAAGAAATAATTTTTCTACCTTCCTTTCTCAACTTATAGACAGTGTAACTATTATTTCTTTGTTGTGTCTTAATGGAGTATTTTCTTGGGATAATTTTATCCCTTTTGTTATGAGCGGTTTCTTATTTAAAGTCATTGTAGCTACTATAGACACCCCATTTTTATACCTTACTGTGTTTGGTCTTCGAAAAAGATTTCAGTTAAAACCAGGTGAGGAATTAAACTTGGAATATTAAAATCTAACAAATAGTTAACTCAACAGCCGCAACATTATACACGATTAAATCGTTACTTTACGTAAAAAGCAATAACAATGGTAAAAAAGGTCCTCAAAATATTCGGTATTATCATATTGGTCCTAGTAATAGCAATTATATCAATTCCTTTATTATTTGGAGGAACCATCAAAGATAAAATTCGCTACTTAGCCAACGAACATGTTAATGCCAAAGTTGATTTTGCCGATGTTGATATTAGTTTAATCAGAAGTTTCCCTAAAGCTTCTGTCATTATTGAAGAACTTTCAATTATTAACTTTGCTCCTTTTGAAGGAGACACACTTGCATATGCCAAAAAAATATCTTTGGATATGTCAATCAAAGAATTATTCAAAGGAGCATCGGACCCAATAAGTGTGCAAAAATTTATTATAGACGAGGCTAATATTGCCGTTAAAACAGATTCTTTAGAAAATTCAAACTTCGATATTGTAAAGTCTTCAGAAAAAGCAGAACCCACTCAAGAAGAAGAAAGCAGCTCTTTTACATTTGAATTAGATCATTATGAAATCAATAACAGTAAGCTTTTGTATCAAAATGATGTAAGCAAAATTGCTTTACGCATGACGGATATTAATCATAGCGGTGACGGATCTCTTTCGGGAGACAAGATTATCTTAGACACTAAATCAAGTTCTAAAGTATCTTTTAGCTTAGATGACACGAATTATCTAAACAAAAACGCCCTACAATTAGAAGCAGCACTAGAACTGGATCTGGAAAACCAGCGATTTGCATTTAAAGAGAATAAGGCTTTGGTAAATCAGCTACCTCTTGAGTTCAAAGGGTTTGTGCAACTTTTTGAAAAGTATACAGATGTTGATATTAGTTTCAGCACTCCAACATCAGATTTTAAAAACTTTCTTGCTGTTATTCCTGAAGCATACGCAAAGAACTTAGATGGTGTACTAACAACGGGAGAGTTTTCAATCCATGGAATGATCAAAGGAAAATCCGATGATACTTATATCCCTAAAATGGATATTAAAATTGCTTCCAACAATGCTTCTTTCAAATACCCAGATCTCCCAAAAAGTGTTCAAAATATCACTATTGACACTCAAATAAAAAATGACACTGGTTTAGCTGATGACATGTATGTTAACATAAACAATCTTACTTTCCGAATAGACCAAGATACTTTTGCTGCTAATGGTAGTCTAAAAAATATCACTTCCAATATGATTGTGGATATGGCTGTAAAAGGAACTCTAAACCTTGCTAACCTTGACAAGGCGTATCCAATGGAGTTAGAACAACAACTAAACGGAATACTAAAAGCTAATGTAAATACTAATTTTGATATGGAATCTTTAGAAAAGGAGCAATATCAAAATGTTAAAAGTTCTGGAACTATTAGTTTAGATAAATTCACCTATGCTTCTGCTGAATTACCCAGTGAAATAAAAATAGCAAACGCTAATGTCAACTTTCAACCAGAAAAAATTACATTAGAAAAAATGAATGTTACTACCGGCAAGTCTGATCTTGCTGCAGCAGGTACGATACAAAATTTAATGGGGTTTTTATTTTCAAAGCAAAACCTGAAAGGAAATTTCGATGTTAGTTCAGAGGTATTCGCAGTAAATGATTTTATGGTTGCGGAAGCAGAAACAACTGAACAAGAAACTAAACAAAATCCGACTGAAGACGCCCTGAAAATACCTTCATTTATAGATGCAACCTTAAATTTTGACGCGAAGAAGGTACTATATGACAATCTTGAATTAAAAAACACTAAAGGAAGTGTAAAAATAAATGACGAGACAGCCTATTTACAGAATGTAACATCCAATCTGTTCGACGGAGGTCTTGCGTTTAATGGGCAAGTATCTACTAAAACAGATACTCCAAATTTTGGAATGAACTTGGATTTAAGCAAAATCAATATTGCTAAATCTTTTGCAAGCTTAGAACTATTGCAAGGATTAGCTCCAATTGCCAAAGCACTTACAGGAGCATTGACTACGCAAATAAAACTTAATGGAAATCTTAATAACGATCTTACACCCGTATTGAATTCGTTAAAAGGAAATGCGTTAGCTGAGATCCTAAATGCGAAAGTAAATACTTCTCAAACACCTCTCTTATCTAATTTAGATAACCAATTAAACTTTTTAGACCTCAACAAACTAAACCTAAAAGATATCAAGACATCGCTAAATTTTGACGACGGTAAAATAAACGTAAAACCTTTCGATTTTGATATAGAAGGCATTAAAATTACAGCTGGAGGAAGTCATAGTTTTGACATGAATATGAATTATAATGTATCTTTAGATGTACCTGCAAAATACCTTGGTAATGAAGTTGGTGGACTGATCTCACAATTAAGCGCCCAAGAAACTAATGAAATGAAGGTTGCACTTCCGATTGGAATATCAGGAAACTTTTCTAATCCAAAAATCAATCTTAATACTGGTCAAGCAGTAAAACAACTTTCCCAACAGATTATAGACAAACAAAAAGACAAGGCAAAAGACAAAATTATTGGAGAAGGTTCCAAAGTACTAACAGATTTGCTTGGCGGTTCTAAGAAAAAAGATTCTACTTCTTCCACTTCGGATAAACCAGAAGATAAATTAAAAGATGCTGCAAAAGATATTTTAGGAGGTTTTTTAGGCAAAAAAAAGAAAAAAGACACAACAGGCACAAAAAATTAGATCTATAATAATTAATAGTTGTTAAGGTTTTTTATGATTTTCTTAATCAAGACATTACTGTATTTCGTTTTGTTCAAAAATTAATTAGAGATGGTAGCTTATACAATAATTAATTTTTTTTACGTTTATTTCTTAGTACTTTAGTACTGGGATACACAAAAAGAAGTAAAGGTTATAATTGGAATATTTCATTTATAAACCTTTAAAAAAAACGTCTTATTAGAACTTCACCAATAACACCCGTCACCGTTACATTTTATTTTTTTAGTCAATTCATTGTAAACTAAACAATATTTTTTTAACACTTAGATTAACTATTTAGTAAAGTTATATTTCAACTAACTAATACTAATAGTTATAATTTTACATTAAAACAATCCCCACGTATAAATTATGAAACTAGCAATTTTCCCCATTGTATTTCTTTTATTCCTTTCATCATTATCATATTCCCAAAATGCGATGAATGATAGTTCGATGAGCTGGATGAAAGGATGGACAAATTTTGACCCTAATCACGAAGCATACCCTGAAGCTGATCGTGATATTCCGAATATTATAGATGAGGATACTTACCTTTCTAATGAATTCACTTATCTGCTTTCAGGAAATGTTTATGTGATCAATGGAGCAACATTAACCATACAAGAAGGCACTATTTTACGATGTGATACAGAAACTCCAACCAGTTTGGTTGTAACTAGTGGATCTAGATTGATCGCCAGAGGTTTAAAAGGTCAACCAATCGTTTTCACTTCAGACAACCCCCCTAAAGCTAGAAAAAGTGGAGACTGGGGAGGAATCATTATTGCTGGTTCGGCTACGATAAATTCACCTGCACCATCGGGTATATTAGAAGGAAACTTTTTACCTCAATATTCATTGTATGGCGGTAATGATGATGATGAAATGACTGCGATCATGACCTACATCAGGATCGAATATGCAGGAAAAAAAATCAACCAATCTAAAGAATTAAATGGTCTTTCATTATACGCTGTTGGTAAAAAATCAATATTAAACAACATCATGATCAGTCATTCTGCTGATGATTCGTTTGAATTCTTCGGAGGAACACTAGATATAAATAATTTGGTTTCTTATAAAGCTAAAGATGATGATTATGATTTTACTTTGGGATATAGAGGCGAATTGTATAACATTGTTGCTATAAGACATCCATATATTTCGGACATAAGCGGTTCTTACGCAATTGAAATTGACGGATATGATAAAAAATCCGGACTCACTGCTAAACAGCTATCTATCGTAAGAATAAAAGAAGCAACACTTATTAATCTATCAGACAACAGTAATTACCAGCATACATCGGCCGCTATCTCTTCTAAAAATTTAGCGCAATTAAATTTTTCAGATTCTAGAATATCAGGTTTTGCCAATGTTGTGAAATTTGATAATTCTTATACATCTTATAGCAACTTGCAACAATCTTTTTCTTTAGAAAACAGTATCTTTAATGTTCATGATCAGAATGTTGTTTCACGTCTAGCAGGAACAACAGATGTTCAAAAACTATTAAAATATAATATGTTCACGACTCAGTTTAAAAGTGCAGCAGATCTTTTTGAAAATCCTTTGGACAAAAAAAATCCTAAATTTACTTTAAAACAATCCCGTGATAGTTATACAGTTATGCAGTAAATTTTTAAATTTACCATAATTAACTAATACTCTTATAATGAAATCGATTTCCATCCTATTTTTCACCTTGTTTATAACTACCTTAAGTTTTGCTCAGACCAAAAGCAATATTTTATTTGACCAAAGAACACTCATAAAAAAGTTTCACACTATTGATCAGCTAGAAGGACTGAAAAAAGGAGAACTCGTAAAACTTTATATAGAAAGAGTTAACGAAGTTATCACTGTATTACCTTATATCGCATTGTCAAACGAAGCAAACGTAAGTTTATCTGATATTGGAATCAAAGAAAACTCTGACAATCTTAAACTTTTAAAGAAGCATCATGAAACTACAACAGAAGCTTTTGAGAGTACAAGCAATCTGATTACAGAGTTTGTTCCGTATGCAGATACTGAAAAAATAATATGGTCTATACTTTATTACGAAGAAATGATTAAAAAAATTCGAATTGGAGTCAATGGGAATTTTTAAGAAATAAGGAATATTTTTACATAAGCAGCCTAAAAAAGGCTGCTTTTTTTTGATTCAAACTTTCTCAAATGAACATTTCATCCTTAATCCAAAAATTAAGACTTGAAACATATTTTATATCGACCCTAAGTTTTCAAAACCATATCACTTCTCTTTAAACAAAACACCCTAAAACACATAACTCACTGAAAAACAAAGATAAAAACCACTTCTCTTACATCAGAAAATATCCTAAAAAGTGTTAATAAATCATTTTTCTTGTAATCTTTCTCTGATAAATTCGAACTAAACGATATCACTTATTTATAAAATACGATTTATAAAAAACAAATCATCACTAACAGTTTAATGAAAGTAGAACTTAAAAGATAGCGTTATGAAAACAAGAGATTTACTAAGTTTATTTTTATTTATTGCAATTTCGGTTTCCGGATTTTCTCAAAATAATTTCAATACAAATAATGTAAAATGGATGAAATATTGGACAAATTTTTCTCCTAATAAAACAAACTACGCTGATTACGAAGAACAACTGCCTAATATTATAGATAGAGACACTTATTTAAGAAGTGATATTATTTATTTTATTTCCGGAAATGTTTATGTAACCAATGATGCCACTTTAACAATTGAGGAAGGAACCTTAATTAAAGCTGATACAGATCAAACCACAAACCTTATTATCTCCAGAGGATCTAAACTAATAGCCGATGGAACCAAATCAGCCCCTATAGTATTTACTTCTAACAAATCAAGCAACTCCAGAAAAAGTGGAGATTGGGGTGGAATCACAATCATAGGCTCTGGAAAAGCAAATACTATTGAAGGAGAAGGAATCATAAAAGGAAAATTCAATCCACTATACACTATTTTTGGAGGAAATAATATTGATGAAGAAACAACAATTTTACGTTACGTAAGAATAGAATATGCAGGTAAATCCACCAATGGGCTATCACTATATGCCCTAGGCAACACATCTATAGTTGAAAATATAATGGTTAGTTATTCTGCGGATGATTCTTTTGAATGGCATGGAGGAGCTTCTACCTCCAAAAATCTAATCTCTTACAAAGCTAATGATGACGATTTTGACTTTACTCAAGGATATCGAGGAGAGCTTATTAACATAGTTGCTGTTAAACATCCATACATAACAAGCAATAATGGTTCTTATGCAATCGAGGTCGACGGATACAACAAAAAAATAGGTTTTGATAATACCAAAATATTATCAAGTATAGACATAACTGGAGCAACTTTAATTAGTCTTGTAGATGAAAGTAATTACACCCACACCAGAGCAGCAATATCCATAAATAATCTTGGCGAATTATACATAAACAATTCGAGCATATCAGGTTTTTCAGATGTCGTACAATTAGATAACACATTTTCTACGCTTGGCATGATAGAAACTGCTTTCAAATTAGATAACAGTTTTTTTAATGTACACAAAGAGGGCGTAATCACACATAATGATATTGAAAATAGCACTTTTAACTTATTGAAATACAATAGATTTACCAAATCATTTAAGCAACCTGAAGAGATTTTTAGTGCTCCCTTGGACAAAACAAACCCTGATTTTTCACTAAAAAACTCATTAAATAATTACATGGTAGTTCAATAACACTACAGCATTTAAAACCAACAAAAATGAAAAAAACAATCCTAACAATAGCAGTATTTCTAGTATTAATAAGCTCTCTAAACGCTCAAGCAAGAAGAAAAGGAGTTTTATTTGACAACAGTAAGTTAATTACTAGATTCCATACAATCGATGAGCTACAAGACCTAAACAAAGGAGAGTTAATAGAATTGTATTTAGAACGAACTAGAGAAATATTTGTAGTACTACCTTACCTATCATTATCTAACCGACCAGGAACAAGCTTAAGCGACATAGGAATAAAAGAAGATTCCGATAATTTAAAAGTCGTAGAGAAAAATAATGAAATAGCCGATAGAGCATTTGAATATACTACTAACACTATTAAAGAGTTAGTGCCATATTCAGATACAGATAAAATCATTTGGTCAATTTTATACTTCGAAGAAATGATCAAAAAAATGCGATTAGGTAAAGACGGAAACATTTAACCGTAAAAAACATCGACAAAAACCACAAAATAATCGACAAATAATATTTGTTTGAGATTTTTTATTGTCCTGCAAACCATAAATCATTTCAAAATTCCCCAAAAAATCAATTTTTATATAAATTTCAAAAACACCAATAAATACTTACTAATCAGATATTTATTTAAAAAAATGAAATTTATTACAAAAAATAATTTTTTAAAAAACTTATTTCCTCAAATTTTTATTCAAAAAAAAACAAAAAATCACAAATAACTGATTATCAATTATTTGAATTTAAAAAAGTAAGAAAATTACTCCTAATATTTTCATAAAATACATAAAAATAACGATGAACGTACAAATATTACGGTAAACACGTAACCAACTTTTCAAAAAGTGTTTTAATTTAGTCTCGCTAATAAAGAAGAAAGAATTTTCTTCTAAATCGATAACCCCAAAATAAAACTTTTATGAAACTAAGATGCGCTTTAATTACATCTATTTTATGTTCTTTCTTATTTTTTAATACCACAGCTCAAGATTTTAATACCAATGATGGTAAATGGATTAAAGGTTGGGCTAACTTTACACCAAATTCTACAGAATACCCAGAAGCAGACGAAATAATACCTAATATCATTACAGAAGATACACACTTAAGCAATAGTTCTGTATACCTTTTATCTGGTGATGTCTATGTTACTGCGAACGCTATTTTGAGTATACAAGAAGGAACAGTCATAAGAGGAGATCACGAAAATCCTGGTAAACTTATTATTACGAAGGGATCAAAACTTATAGCAGTAGGCTCTGAGGCTTACCCAATTGTATTTACATCCAATAAAGCTTCCAAGTCTAGAGCTAGTGGAGACTGGGGTGGTATTATTATTGCTGGATCTGGTAAAGTTAATTCTGTTTCTGGAAATTCAGTAATCCAAGGTAAAATCAACCCACAATATGCTGTGTATGGTGGAAATAAACATGAAGAGCAAACTACAGTTTTAAAATATGTTAGAATAGAATTCCCAGGAAACAAATCAATGGGATCGGAAAATAATAATGGCTTATCCCTTTATGGTATAGGGCAAGCATCTATAGTTGATCACATCATGGTAAGCTACTCCGGTCAGGATTCTTTCAGTTTTTCTGGAGGGCAAAATAATATCACCAATGTACTTTCTTACAAAGCAGAAGATGACGACTTCCAAATTTCTGAAGGTTTTAAAGGAGATTTAGATCATCTAATGGCAATTAGACATCCGTATATTAATAGCCCTAAAGGATCTTATGCAATAGAGATTGATGGTTATAACAAAGATCAAGGCTTTCTTAAGCCAAATGCGGTATCTGATGTAGCTATCACTAATTCGACATTTGTGAATCTTTCTGATAATTCGAACTATATCCATACAGCTTCTGCAATATCAGCAACAAATTCAGCATTAGTATATTTACACAACTCTAAAATATCAGGATTTTCAAACGTAGTAAAGTTTGATGAATCATATACTTCCTTAGCTGTATTAGAAAGAGCTTTCAAAATGGACAATAGCTTCTTTAATATCCACGGAGAAGGTGTAGAAGTAAGCTATAAACCGAACACTGGTGTATTAAATATTTTGAAATACAATAGATTTACTAAAGACTTCGTAAGCGTTGACAAGTTATTTGAAGATCCAAATAGTAAAACCGCACCAAAATTCCAATTAAAAAAAGCTATGAACAATTATATGGTAATGCAATAAATCACATACCATTTATACCTTTTTTGTACCCTAATCAGCGCCCCAAATCTGATACTTGAATAAATACGATCATTTACATTATGCTTAAATCAAATATTTTAATAGGTTTCATCTTTTTTCTATTCATCCAAAACACACATGGCCAGAAAAAAGATGAAGCCATTTTTTTTCAGAAAAAACATCAAATCACTAAATTTCACACCATAAGCGATCTTGAAAATCTAAAAAAAGGAGAGCTTATTAAGCTGTATCAAGATAGAATAAAAGAAATCGTAACCGTTCTTCCTTTTTTATCGTTAACGAACGAACCGGATGTTAGATTAGCGGATTTAGGGATCAAAGAAGATTCTGGTCATATAAAATCACTTAAAAAAAGTACAGAAACCGCAGAAGAAGCTGTCAACGTTTTCCAAACATCTATAGAAGAACTGGTTCCCTATGCAGATACCGAAAAGATCATTTTAACTATTCTTTACTTTGAAGACATTATTAAAAAAATGAGAATAGGAGTTACGAGAAGCTTTTAGATTTTCTCCATCTCTTTTACTAAGAATTGACACTCTTTTTCTCACACAAATTAACAGACAACACTGTAAGGGAATTTTAAAAATCTCTACTAATGGGATATGATCACATTTTATCTCATTCTCGGAATTTTAATTTCTACCATTGGAGCACTACCACTTGGAGCAGTCAATATCGCTGTTATCAACACTACCATTAAGGAAGATACTCAAAAAGCTTTTCGAATAGCTTTAGCCGCAGGAATAGGTGAAGTTTTATTGGCGTTTTTTGCATTGCATTGTAGCATGGAACTTACAGGTTTTTTCGAAAACAATCAGTGGATACAGATAATAACCATTATAGCATTTTCAATTGTAGGCGTTTACTTTTTATTGTATAAGAAAAGTTCAAATCATCAAAGAAAATCAAAAAGAATACAATTTGGCACATCTAAGTTTCTTACCGGATTTTCATTAGCTTTCCTAAACCCTCCTGTTGTACTCTATTGGATTGTTGCCATTTCTTTAATCAACAAACATTTCTTTGAACTTTCCCTTCAAACATCTTTGGCAGCTTTATTTTTATTCTTTATTGGAATATACATGGGCAAAATTAGCACTCTTTATTTATATAGTAAATGGGGAAATCGAATGGCGAATAAACCGGGAGATTCAAAAACTAAATTATTCCGTATTATCGGTATTGCATTAATCTGCATTTCGCTTGTTCAAGGAATAAAACTGCTCATCATCTAATATCCTATAGTAATTACTCTTTTTCTACCGAATTTTACTAATACAAATCATTAAAAACCCTATACATTTGCATCAGATTTCTATAAAAGACACTTATGAACGAACAGGATCTGAACGCAAAGTTACAGTTATCTAAAGAAGACATGAAAAAGTATGGTTATGCTATTATAGACCATATTGTTTCACATTTTGAAACTCAAGATTCCAAAAAACCAGTTGCCATTGCTTCCAGAGAAGAAATGGATGAACTACTTACAGAAGACATTCCTAGCAGCCCAACCAATGCACATGATGTATTGAATTTTGTAATGGATCAAGTAATTCCTCAAAGCACCATTGTAACACATCCTAAATCCTTCTCATTTGTTCCAGGGCCTAGCAATTATATCAGTGCTATGGCAGATACGATAGCTACAGGTTTTAATATTTTTTCCGGAGGATGGGCCGCTTCTCCAGGTGCAGCAGAATTAGAAATATTAACAATGAACTGGTTATTAGAAATTTTTGGTTTTGGAAAGAAAAGAGGTGGAGGCATCTTTACCAGCGGAGGATCCATGGCTAATTTAACTGCATTAGTTACTGCAAGAAGAATTAAATGCGGAGATGATTTCTCCAAGGCAGTTATTTATTTATCTGACCAAGCCCACTCCTCTAACATTAAAGCAATTAAAGTAATTGGTTTTAAGAAAAGTCAAATTAGAATTATTCCCACTGACTTAGAATTTAAAATATCACTTAATAAATTAAAAAACGCCATTGCAAAAGATCGTCTTCAGGGACTAGATCCTTTTTGTATTATAGCCTCGGCAGGAACCACCAATACAGGTACTGTAGATCCATTAAACGAAATTGCAAAAATCTGTAAAGAGGAGAAACTGTGGTTTCATATTGATGGCGCTTATGGTGGCGCTGCAATTCTTGCAAATAATGGTAAAAAATTACTCAAAGGCATTGAAAAAGCAGACTCATTGACGGTTGACCCTCACAAATGGTTTTTCCAGCCGTATGAAATGGGTTGTTTACTTGTTAAAAACCATAATTGGTTAAGTGGAACTTTTAGAGAACAACCAGAATATCTAAGAGATGTAGAAGGAAATCAATCAGAAATTAACTTCTATGATCATGGAATTCAGTTAACCAGACGTTTTAGAGCCTTAAAATTCTATATGTCCCTTAAGACTTTTGGTTTAAACGCTTTTAAAAAAGCGATTCAATATAACATAGAACTTGCCGAACAAACAGAAACTATATTAAGAAAAAGTTCTACCTGGGAAGTTGTTTCTCCTGCAACGTTGGCCGTTATCAATTTTAGATTCAACCCTATAGACAGAGACTTATCAGAAAAAGAAATTGATCTTATCAATCAAAAAATTTCTGAAAGAATAATGCATTCCAGAGAAGCATTATTAGTGACCACTGTTTTGGTAGGTCAAGTAGTATTAAGAATGTGTCTTATAAACCCTAGAACTACTTTAGACCATATAAAGGAGACAATCACACAATGCGAAATATATGGTAAAGAATTATTAGCAAAAGAATTTGCTAATTAAGCATTGTTAATTGAACGACATAACCTTCATTATTTCTAACATTGAAAACCGTACTATCTTCAAAGATCAAATACTGACCTTTGATACCTTTAAGAACACCAGTGTATTCTGGTGTTTTTTCTAAATTTAAGCTCTTTAATTTCGTTGGATATTCCAATACAGGAAAGCTTAGTTCAGTTTCAGTATTATTTTCAATAAAATAATCTTTTACCTCATCAGGAATATATGCTTTTAATTGATCTCTATAGGTTACCAAATTCTCATCTTCAATCTCATTTTTAAGCATTTTTCTCCAATTAGTTTTATCAGCTACATGCTCTTTTAGTGCAACCTCTGTAATACCTGCCAGATATCTATTTGGTACTTCTACAATTTCAATAGCTTCATGTGCTCCTTGATCAATCCATCTGGTTGGTACTTGTGATTTTCTGGTCACTCCTACTTTTACATTACTAGAATTAGCCAAATACACAATATGTGGTTGCAACTGGACTTTCTTTTCAAATTCGAGATCTCTATCCTCTACTCCCAGGTGTGCTTTGCTCAATTCTGGACGCATTACCCAATCACCCACCTGTGGCTGATTGTAAAAATCATCATAACAATATCCTTGTCTGTATATTTTTTTGTTTTTACCACATGCTAAACACTGATATCCGACAAAACTTATTTTTAATGTTTTACCTAACAACTGATTCACATGAATAAAATCAGAATCAAACACTAAATAATACTGTATTGGATCGCCAATCTCGGTTTGCATCTTTGTCAAAACTCCTTGATATTGCATGAAAAGTTTAGTTATAAAGTTAAATCAGTAAAAAAAATGTAATTATTTTTATTATTTTAGTTTCTTACGAAGAATAATTACACAATCATTTTTATAATAATTAAAGCTCAAAGATACGTCAAAAAATGCCAATCCCTATAGTCAATTCTATCGCTAGCTGGTTTCTTAAAAAGCGTTTCCATCAGATGGAGCTTTTTCTGAAATACCCAAACGAAGTACAACTAGAACTACTTCATGTTTTATTGGAAACTGCTAGAAATACTGAATTTGGCAAACAATACGATTTTTCTTCTATCCATAATTACGAAACTTTCAGAGAACGAATCCCTGTAAGGTCTTACGAGGATTATGAAGAAATGATCGAGCGAAGTCGATTAGGACAACATAATATATTCTGGCCTACTCCCATAAAGTGGTTTGCTAAATCTAGCGGAACTACAAACGCAAAAAGCAAGTTTATCCCTGTAAGTCAAGAATCATTAGAAGATTGTCATTATGCAGCCGGAAAGGACCTACTTTGCATGTATCTGAACAATAACGAAAACTCAAAATTATTTACAGGAAAAAGTCTTCGTTTAGGTGGAAGCAAAGAATTATATAAAGAAAATGGTACTTCATTTGGTGATTTATCAGCCATTATAATTGACAATATGCCATTTTGGGCAGAATATAGCTCCACACCGAGCAATGAAGTTTCTTTAATGAGTGATTGGGAAACTAAAATGATTGCCATTGTTAACGAAACTATACAAGAAAATGTAACGAGTCTTGCCGGTGTACCTTCATGGATGCTAGTACTATTAAATCAAGTTTTAGAAACTACAGGAAATGATCATATCTACCAGATTTGGAATAACATTGAAGTATATTTTCATGGTGGTGTCAGCTTTGAACCCTATAGAGATCAATATCAAAAAATATTTCCTGGTGACTCCTTTAGATATTATGAGATTTACAATGCTTCTGAAGGTTTTTTCGCCATTCAAGATCGAAATGAATCTTCCGAATTATTATTGATGCTAGATTATGGGATTTTTTATGAATTCATTCCTATGAATACTTATGGAACAAATGATGAAAAGGTTATTCCATTAAGCGAAGTAGAAATAGGAGTAAATTATGCGGTTATTATCACTACCAATGCTGGTCTGTGGAGGTACAAAATTGGTGATACGGTTAGATTCACATCTACCAACCCATACAGAATAAAGGTTTCTGGAAGAACCAAACACCATATCAATGTATTTGGAGAAGAACTAATTATTGAAAATGCGGAAGAAGCATTAAGAAAAACTACAAAAGAAACTAATAGCGAAATAGTAGATTATACAGTTGCTCCTATATTTATGCAAGGAAGGGAAAAGGGAGCTCATGAATGGATGATAGAATTCAACAAATTACCTGACGATCTAGAACTATTCGCAAACTTATTAGACCAAAATCTCCAGAACATTAATAGTGATTATGAAGCTAAGCGATATAACGATACTACATTAAATATTTTAAAAATCAATAATGCAAGACCTCATCTATTCTATGACTGGCTCAAAAAGAATGACAAATTAGGCGGACAACACAAAATACCTCGTCTTTCTAACTCCAGAAAGTATATGGATGAGTTACTGGTCTTAAATAAAATTAACTCGTTTACCCTATAATTGTTTTAGGTATTATTTGGATTTTTTCTACCAGTTTTATTAAAAATTAATTTAAAAAATACGGTTTTAACGTAAAATACTTACGTAATAATTTTTGTTTTTTCGTCGAAAATGAGTACTTCATCGATTAAAAAAAACGATTTATCTAAAACTTTTAAATTCTCTTTTTCTGAGGAAATTTTCATATTAAATTTGTTACCAGATAGTTACAACTTCAAATGCCCCAAAATATGAAAAAGTTTATACTAAGCATTGTTTTTATTTCTTGTTTTGTTTCAATTTCTGCACAAGAAAATGACAAAACTATTAACACTTTTAAAAAGGACAATTCGACAGTAGAAGTTGCTACAATTAAACTTAAAACATTAGATATTTCTGCAAATGATATTTTTACCGACAACAAGAAAGTTTGTTATGGTGAAACTTCTAAAACCGCATTTTACGAAGTTTTAATATCTCAAAACGGATTTAATATAAATCTTAAAAATAGTTCAGATTTGGTGATCAAAAACACCGAAGAAATAATTTCTAAGAAAAGAGATGAAGTTTTATATTCTGAAAAAGAAGATTAAAACTATTTTTTACAAATCACTACTTTTTTAGCATTAGCTCTAAAAATAAAAAGCTCATTAGTATATAACTAATGAGCTTTTTACATTATCTGTATTTCTTTCCTTTTAAGAAACTGCTTTTAGTTTATTTATTGTAGACTTATTCAATTTCTTCTCGGCATAGTCCTTAGTAACTCTTAATTCTTTTTCTTCACTTTCTGGCAATTCGTACATAGCATCTGTTAAAATTGCTTCACATAAAGATCTTAATCCTCTAGCTCCTAATTTATACTCTACAGCTCTTTCTACTATATAATCTAAAGCTCCTGATGTTATCGTAAACTCAATATTATCCATTTCAAACAACTTTTTATATTGTTTGATAATAGCATTTTTAGGCTCTGTTAAAATAGCTCTTAACGTATGATTATCCAGCGGATTCATATGCGATAATACAGGAAGACGACCTATTATTTCCGGAATCAAACCAAAATCCTTCAGATCTTTTGGAATAATATACTGTAACAAATTATCTTTTTCTATCGTATCCTCTGTTTTAGAAGCGCTAAAGCCCATTGCCTGCATGTTCAATCTTTTTTGTATTGAACTTTCGATACCATCAAAAGCTCCTCCAGCGATAAAAAGAATATTCTCAGTATTGACCTCGATAAATTTTTGATCAGGGTGCTTGCGGCCACCTTTTGGTGGAACATTCACTACAGTTCCTTCCAACAACTTAAGCAAGGCTTGCTGCACTCCCTCTCCAGAAACATCACGTGTGATACTTGGATTATCGCTCTTTCTTGCAATCTTATCAATTTCATCGATAAATACAATACCCCGTTGTGCCTTTTCTAAATTGTAGTCCGCTGCCTGTAGCAAACGTGTCAGAATACTCTCTACATCTTCTCCTACGTATCCAGCTTCAGTAAGAACTGTTGCGTCCACAATAGCTAAAGGCACATTAAGCATCTTAGCGATTGTTTTAGCTATTAGTGTTTTTCCAGTTCCGGTTTGCCCTACCATAATGATATTACTCTTCTGAATTTCAATATCATCATCTGTACTAGGCTGTAGTAATCTTTTGTAATGATTATAAACTGCAACAGACATCACTTTTTTGGTAAATTCCTGACCAATTACATATTCATCGAGAAACTTCTTTATTGCCATAGGCTTACGAAGCATCAATTCAGAGCTTAACTCTCCGGTTTCCTCGTCTCTTGCTTCTTCTACCACAATTCCGTGAGCTTGAACGATACAACGATCACAAATATGTGCATCTAAACCTGCAATAAGCAAATTAGTTTCCGATTTCTTTCTTCCACAAAACGAGCATTCTAATTCTTCTTTCGGCATAATTATCTATTTCATAAATTTGTCCATTACAATCTAACAACAGACAATACTAGGGGTGCAAATTTATAATTTGCTTGTTATTATTTAATTATAATCTATTCTCTTGTCAAAATCTCATCAATCATTCCATAATCTAGAGCCTTATCCGCTTTCATCCAATAATCTCTATCACTATCTTCATATACTTTATCATATGATTGCCCAGAGTGTTTTGCTATAATTTTATACAACTCTTCTTTTAATATAAGAATTTCTCTAGCCGTAATCTCTATATCACTAGCTTGTCCTTGAGCTCCTCCTAAAGGTTGATGAATCATCACCCTACTATGTGGTAATCCAGAACGTTTCCCTTTTTCTCCTGCACACAATAAAACCGCCCCCATAGATGCTGCCATACCCGTGCATATAGTAGCCACATCCGGCTTAATAAACTGCATAGTATCATAAATACCTAAACCAGCATATACACTACCGCCTGGTGAATTAATATAAATCTGGATATCTTTTGAAGAATCAACACTCTCCAAAAACAAAAGCTGTGCTTGTATAATATTAGCTACTTGATCATTAATACCTGTTCCCAAAAAGATAATACGATCCATCATTAGACGTGAGAATACATCAAAAATTGCTACATTCATTTGACGCTCTTCAATGATATTTGGTGTCATCCCAACAGGATACATACTACTAATGATTTTATCATAGTAATTACTATTAATACCATGATGCTGAGTAGCGTATTTTTCGAATTCTTTTCCGTAATTCATATGTTCTTCTTCTGAAATTTTATTTTATAAAAAAAGGCGTTAACCAAGACTTGGTTTAACGCCCTAAATATAAGTATAAATTCCTTATTAGTTTGTGTTGATTATTTGTAAACTTCTTTTACAAAATCATCAAAACTTACTTCTTTTTCCTTTAATTTAACATTCTCTTTGTAGTATCCAAGTAATTTCTGACTCATTAATTGTTCAGAAATTCTTTTTACCTCATCTTGATTAGATAAAATTCTTGCTGCAATTTCCTCCAACTCCTTATCTTCTGGAGATGTTTGTCCAAATTGTGCCATTTGCCCTTTGATCAAATCTTTAGCAAACTCTTTTAACTCTTCAAAGGTAACCTGAAGGTTATTATCATTAATAATTTTACCTTCTATCAACTGAAAACGCAATCCTTTTTCACTTTTCTCATACTCATCCTTTGCCTCATCTTCGGTTAATGGCTGCTCTCCAGTAGCCTGAATCCATTTTTGTAAAAACTCAGCTGGCAAATCAAACTTGGTATTTTCTAAAACACTTTCAGTAACATCATTCAGCAATTGTTGATCAGACTGCTGTACAAATTGACGGTCTGCATCTTGCTTTATTCTTTCTTTAAGTTCGGTAACTGTTTTCACAGCATCTTTTCCGTATAACTTATCAAATAACTCCTGATCTAAATCAGCTAATTCTTGAGTGTTTATTTCAGAGATGGTAAAAGTAACCTCTATTTCTAAACCATCAGCTTCTTCCTCGCTAACTTTTAAAGCACTTTGTAGATCACGATCTTCAGAAAACAATCCTTTAGTTTTTAAAGTAAGTACATCTCCTACTTTAGCACCAATAAATTTATCTAAATTTCTTTTACCTTTTATCTTATCTAAAGAGATTGTAGTTTGATTATCTATCTCTTTTTCCTCATTTACAAAAGTTCCATTGATCAAATCATCTTTTTCGGCAGTATCTTTAGCTACTAATTTTCCGTATTGCTTCTGAATGGTTTTGATTTGATTGTCAATCATTTCATCACTTGCTACAATCTTGTAATGAGTAATTGCTTTTTTCCCATTTAGTTTTACATCAAACTTTGGAGCAAGACCTAATTCAAATTCAAAAGAATAATTATCTGCATCCCAATCAAAATTATCTTGTTCCTTTGGAAGTGGATTTCCAAGAACGTCTAACTTTTCTTCAGTCAAATATTTATTCAGAGCCTCTTGCAATAATTTATTTACCTCATCTACCAAAACGGCTTTTCCATATTGCTTTTTTACCAATCCCATAGGCACGTGACCTTTTCTAAATCCAGGTATATTGGCGTTTTTACGATAATCCTTCAGAATACTATCTACTTTATCGCTATAATCTTCTTTTGCAATATCTACTGTAACTACAGCATTTAAATCATCTAATTGCTCTTTTGAAATATTCATTATCTCTACTTTTTTGTACTAAAAATCGGGTTGCAAAAGTAATACTTTTTTATAACCCAACAAAGTTTTAACTCCTTGAAAAACAGTTAACTTTTATCTTTCTTCAAAATAGAATATAATATAGATTGAAATATAGATAGTAAAACGCTAAAAATTAACGCCCACAACCAACCATTTACCCCAAAACCAGACACGAAATGATCAGCAACTAATATGATTGCTGCATTTATAACTAATAAAAACAACCCTAAAGTAACTATGGTAACTGGCAATGTAAGTATGACCAATATCGGTTTTAATACAGCATTCAAAACCGCCAAAAGCACTGCAACAATGAGTGCACTCACATAACTATCTACCTTTACGCCTGGTAATATCTCAGCTAATACTAGTACAGCAATGGCACTAAGTATCATTTTAATTAAAAACTTCATTATAATTGAATTAGATTGACCTTAAGTTACTAAAAACAAAACAATAAAAAAACCTGCTATCATTTAAAATAGCAGGTTTTTAATATTATAGGAGTAAAACCTTAGTTTACATCATTACTAAGTGTAACCGTTCCGAAATCTCCAGGATTCACAGAAGGTAAGGCAGCTCCATAAGTTTGTTTTATAGCATCAATAATACCGTTAGTAACCAAGGCATGAGCTCTTGGAGTTGGATGCACTCCATCCAATGAAAATCCTCCACCAGTTACAAAATCAGATGTTATCACACCTCCATCAAATGGAATACCTCCATTCGCTGCTTGAACTAAATCTCTTGCTACATCATAAAAAGCCAAGTCATTAGCATCTGCTAAAGCTTTTATGGTAGCATTAAATGATGATCTGGCATTAGATATAGCCATTAACTCTGTTGAATCTAGTGCATCTCCATCTTCTATTCCGCTAATCGCATTAATAACTAATAAACCTTGTTCTGCTGTTGGTGTTCCACCTGCCTGAAGAATTCCTAAGACCTGAAGTACCTCAGGAGTTAACACAACAGAACCATAACCCTGAGCTAAAGCCGTTCTATCTATTGTAAGAAGTAATAGTTCATCCGGAGTCATTTGTCTTATTCCAAGAGGATTTGTAGCAGTAACTTCTGTTTCGATTAAAAACAAATTAGGCCCCTCATTAAACTGTATCAGGTATTGAGCAGCAATTTGTTGAGCTTGGGCTAACGGAACTCCAGCACCTGCTAATTGAGCAGTAACAATTCCCGTTACTGCTTGAAAAAAACCTGTCAAACTCGCAGCTGTACTTGCATCCAAAACCAATGCGTTATTTGGAACTGTTGTAAAAAATGGCAACGAAGTAACATCCGGTAAATTAAGTACCACTCCTTTAGCTCCATTTGCTGTAAGTGCAGCTAATAAATCATTATAAACAGAGGCAAAAACATTATTATTTGTGATATCATTACCTCCATATGTTGCAGGATCTATATTACCTGTTTCATTATGATCTACACCTACCCCTCCAGAAGTTGCATATCCTAGAATATCATTATTTCCAATCCATAAACTGAAAAAAGTTGGATTTTGCGCAACGGCATCTCCAATCACCGTAGCATCAGCTGAAGAAGCAAACCTAGCAAAATAAGGATTCGCTAAACCTGCTGATACACCAGCAACATTTCCATATCCAGGAGCTGCTAAATGATAACTTTTTGCACCAGGAACTCCCATATTATTAAAAGAGTTTCCTAAATTGTTAGAAATTTCAGTAGTTGGAGTAGCACCCGTATAAATAGCTGGTCCAGGATTCTCTCCATTGGCATCAAAAGCCAAAACCAATCTATTATTTAAGATTTGCGTACCTCCTAGTAACGCTCCACCAGCATTATCAGCCATAAGAGGTTGAGTAAATTCTCCTCCTCCTGCTAGCTCAAACTGTCCCGCCAAGATATTAGGATATGAATTTTCTTGACCTGTTATGTATAATGCATTATCCGCAAAACCAGCTGTTAGAGAATTTCCTAAAGCAACATAATTAGAAAAATCTGCCTCTCCGCTAGTAAACACTCCAGCTTCATCAATTGGATTATCAAATTCTGGCTCACAAGCAACTAATCCTAATGCCAGAACTGCTAAATATTTTATATTGTTTTTCATCTGTATTTGTTATTTTTTTAATTGTCAGATAGAATCACCAAAATCACTCCGGTTGGTTTCAACCTACTGAATTGGCTTATTTCATCTTTAAATTATAATTTATAAGTTAAACCAAGTCCTGGCGCAAAAGCGCTTGATTTATATGTTCCTCCAAAAGAAGTAGTAGTCTGTGTTACAGGATCAAAAGCAAAATCATAAGATTCATCAATCTCATCAAATCGTAGATAAAAGAAAGATGCATCAATCGCTAACTTAGGAGTAATTGCAAAACTCACACCTCCAGAAAACCCTTGGGAATCATTACGTGGTGTCTCTGGCGCAAAAAACCCAGATTGCACAGGAGACTCGTCGATATAATAACCAGCTCTAAGCGAGATCTTAGAAGTTGCATCATACTGTAGACCAAAACGATATACTGAAGAATTCTGGTAATTACGAGGATTTAGAGAAGAAGATCCATTTCCGAATGTTAGATCCAAAGACTCATATACGTCCCAGAATTGTCTATTATAATCAAATGCAAATAACCACTTTTCGTGGAATTGATAGGAAAGACCAACTGTTAACTCAGCAGGAAGTGGTAATTCCGCATTAAATGTGGTGGTTCCATTCTGTGGTAAACCAGGATTTGAGGAATCAGGAAAGTTTGCAAAAGTTGCCTCTCCTCCTTCTGCTTCCAAAATAATTTCGCTTCGGTAACTAAATCCTAATCTAAAATTTTCGGTTGGATTAAACATTGCACTTACACTCCATCCCCAATTACTTACTCCAGAGTCGTCTACCGTAATATTCGATCTATTACCTTCGATATCTGTTAAGGTTCTATTCAAATTACGATTGAAATTTACCGACCCAGTAACAAAAATAGGTCCTCCTCCAATACTAAACTTATCAGATAACTTAATAGACACTACCGGCTGGATGTATATTGCTGCTAACTCTATATTATTTACCAAATGTGATCCAGCCCAGTCTGTTGGCCAAGTCACCTCACTACCATAAGGCGTGTAAACACCAAGTCCCATTGCCAACCAGTCATTTACTTTATAAGAACCGTATAAATTAAGTGGTGTTCCTACAGAACTATCGGTTTCAGAAGAAATTCCCAAATCGGAGTTTTGATAAATTACATCTGTAAAAATACCACTAGCACCGGCACTTACATTCAATTTATTTTCCAAATACACCAGACCCGCTGGGTTAAAGAATACTAGCTCCGCACTATTTACTACAGCAACACCTGTGTGCCCCATAGCTATAGCTCTCTGCCCTTGCACACTAACTCTATATCCACCTGCGTAGGTGACAAATGTCACTAGGGCGAATAGAACTAATAATAGTAGTTTTTTCATAATAAATTAAAATTGTTTTTGTTTTTATTAGAATTTTGTAAAAAGAAAGCATCAAATTTAGCAGAAAATAACAATTATCCAACTAAATCATTAAAATATTATGCATACATAACATTTTTTCTTCAATTTTTAATAAATTCTAATAAAATTGAAAAAAAATCCGTTGGGTTTTCTGCATGCAACCAATGACCAGAGTTGGAAATTTCCCGAATTACAGCCAAAGGAAATTGCGACTTAATCCGGTGTTCATCTTCTTCTAAAATGTAATTAGACCTATCCCCTTTCATAAAAAGAGTACTACCAAGGTATTGATAATTATCCATAAGTTCAACACCAATTTCAGAAGAATTTTGCATTAAACTTTCTAAATTCATTCGCAACCCTAACTTTCCCTTTTCTTTCCAGAACAAATTTTTCATCAAAAACATTCTCACCCCAGGATCTTTTACGTAATCACTTAGTGCATTATCCACTTCTGACCGACTTTTCAAAATATCAAAATCTAAAGAACTCAGGCCATCTAAAATATCTTGATGGTGCAATGGATAGTATTTAGGACCTATATCAGCAATTATTAGTCTATGAATCATTTCTGGATGATTTACTGCAAACAACATCGCTGTCTTACCACCCATGGAATGACCAAGAAGAATAATATCTTTAAGATTGTGATCTTTACAATATTCTAATACATCAGAAACCATCAATTCATAACTAAAATCATCGCTATGGGGGCTACGACCATGATTTCTTTGATCTATCAAATGCATTTGATACCCTTGCTCCGAAATTTTCTTTGCTAAAGTTTTCCAATTATCCCCCATCCCCAGAAAACCATGTAATATTATAAAAGGTACCCCTTCACCAAAAATATTTGAATGTAATTTCATATTACTTCAGTTTATGCAAATACATATTTACTACATTTTCCAACCCTAGATATATGGATTCACTAATTAATGCATGCCCAATGGACACTTCTAATAATCCAGGAATGTTTTCTTTAAAAAACTTAATATTGTCCAGGGAAAGATCATGACCTGCATTCACTCCAATATTTAAATCGTTTGCCAATTGTGCACATTTCGTATAAGGTTTTACTGCTTCTAGATTACCTTTTGCATACTCAGACGCGAAAGCTTCGGTATATAATTCGATTCGATCTGCCCCCGTTTCTTTTGCTCCTTCAATCATTTTTTCCAACGGGTCCACGAAAATCGAAGTCCTAATATCATTTCTATTAAATTCTGATATCACCTCTTGCAAAAACTCTTTGTTTTTCACTGTATCCCAACCAGAATTACTTGTAATAGCATCTACTGCATCTGGAACCAAAGTAACCTGAGTAGGCTTTATATTAAGTACTAATTCTATAAATTCAGGAATTGGATTTCCTTCTATATTGTATTCAGTATGCACAACAGATTTTAAATCATGCGCATCTTGGTATCTAATATGTCGTTCATCAGGTCTTGGATGTATTGTAATTCCTTCGCCACCGAAATCCTGAACATCTTTAGCGACTTTTAACAAATTTGGAGTGTTTCCGCCCCGAGAATTACGCAAAGTTGCAATTTTGTTGATATTTACACTTAACTTTGTCATAGTTTTTGATATAACTTTTAATAAATAACAAAAATACAAACTTGAGAGCCCCTCGGTTACATATTTTTGATTAATTTGCGTAAAAAGCCCCGGGAATTATGAAGACAAGTTTATACATAATAAATGAAATACAACCCCTTGCTACTTCAGCAAAGGTTGGAGACGCACAATTGTTATTTAACGAATTAACATACACCCATTTCCCTGTTTTTAATGGAAAAACTTACGTAGGATGTATTGCTGAAGCGGATGCAAGATGCTTTGATACGGAAAAATCGCTTGAATCTTATTTATACGCTTTAGAAGGTTTCTTTGTTAGAACAGATGCCAATTGGTTAGACATATTAGAATCTTTTGCTCAAAATCATTCAAACATCATGCCCGTTCTTGATGATCAAAATAATTATCAAGGATATTTTGAACTGAGAGATATCATGAACCTCTTTAACGAAACTCCTTTCCTAAGTGAACCTGGAAACATTTTAATTGTAGAAAAAGGAGTTTTAGATTACTCATTTAGCGAAGTATCTCAGATAGTAGAATCTAATAACGCTAAATTACTTGGCCTATTTATTTCCAACATGGAAAATGACGTTACTCAAATTACCCTTAAAATTAATGATAGTGATATCAATAATATAGTACAAACTTTTAGAAGATATAGTTACAACATAGTTTCTAAACATCACGAAGATTCTTTCCTAAATAACCTTAAGGAACGATCTCAATATTTAGAAAAGTACCTCAATATTTAGCTTACTATACAGAAATAATTTAAAGAAATGACATCATAATGAAGATAGGTATTTACGGCCAGTTCTATCACGAAAATTCTGGAACATACATTCAGCAGTTGTTAGAAGCACTGGACAAGAATAATATCGAAGTTGTAATTGAAAAGAATTTTCTTGAGCTCATAGAACTTCATGAAGATATTGACAAGAGTTATTCTCATTTTAGCACTTTCGAAGAATTAGATGACTCTTACGATCTTTTTTTCAGTATTGGAGGAGATGGTACAATATTAAGAACAATAACTTATGTCCGAGATTTAGGAATTCCTATTGCTGGAATCAATACGGGTAGATTAGGTTTTCTGGCTACAATTCAAAAGGAAGAAATCAAGGATACAATTGATTTGATCTTAGACCAAAAATATTACATTTCACCAAGAACTATAGTGACGATAGATACAGTTCCTCCTTCAAAAGAATTTGGTGTATTAAATTTTGCCATGAACGAGATTGCGGTTAGTCGTAGAAATTCTACTTCTATGATTACTGTACATACAAGTTTAAATGATGAGTTTCTTACTTCATATTGGGCTGATGGATTAATTGTTTCATCACCGACTGGTTCTACCGGATATTCTTTAAGTTGTGGAGGTCCTGTAATGATGCCTGATGCAGAAAGCATGGTACTAACACCAATTGCTCCACATAACCTTAATGCCAGACCCTTAGTAATTCCAGACAATAAAGAAATAACATTACAAGTATCCGGAAGAGAAGACTCTTATTTAGTATCATTGGACTCAAGAGTACACACCTTACCCAATGAAACTACTGTTGTTATAAAAAAAGCACCTTTCAAAATTAATATGGTAGTTTTGGAAGGAGACAGCTTCTTAAAAACATTGAGAAAAAAGATGCTTTGGGGTGAAGATAAACGTAATTAAACAATAAAAACTGCTAAAAAGTGTTTTTTAATTCATACTATTTCACTCAAATTCTTGTGTAGTAAAGTTAATTGTTATATTTGCAAACTTTTGAAAATCTATGAGATACTTAGCATCCTTTGTATTAATTTTGTTTTTTGGACAATTTATGAACTCCCAGACCTATGAGGTTGGACTAATGCTCGGTGGTTCTAATTATATTGGTGATGTGGGGTCTACCTACTACATTGCTCCTAATGCATTAGCAATAGGTGCCATTGGGAAATGGAATAGAAGTAAACGACATGCTTTTAGGGCTTCGTTCTTGTACGCTAATCTTAAATCTAATGATTTAAACGGAGATGACCGAAGAGTTCAGAGAGGTTTCAGCTTTAACAACTCAGTAAAAGAATTATCGCTAGGGTTAGAATTTAATTTCTGGGAATGGTATTTATATGATGGTCAACCACAGTTTACACCATACCTTTATACTGGTTTAACTGGATTTAATTATAGTGCTAAAGCAGTTGATCCTAACAACGGTAATCAAATTAGCTCGTATAGTGAACGATGGAGCGTGGCGATACCAATGGTAGTAGGAATAAAGAAAACCATAGGAAGACATTGGGTATTAGGTGCCGAAATTGGTGCTAGATACACATTTACCGATAATCTGGACGGAAGTGATCCGGACAGTGCATTTGGAACAGGATTTGGTAATTTAAACAATAATGACTGGTATGTATTTACTGGTATAACATTATCTTACACATGGGGGCGCATTCCATGTTATTGTGCATTTTAAAAAAATGATTGATAAAGAACAACTAAACTCTAACATTCCGGAACACGTAGCCATCATCATGGATGGTAATGGAAGATGGGCCAAAAAGAAAGGGCTCTTTAGAGCTGTTGGTCACGAAAATGGGACAAAAGCGGTACGGGAAGCAGTAGAGGCTTCTGCGGAAATTGGAATAAAATATCTTACACTTTATGCTTTTTCTACAGAAAATTGGAACAGACCTAAGCTAGAAGTCGAAACATTAATGAAGCTTTTAGTAAATTCTCTGAAAAAAGAAATAAGTACTCTTCAAAAAAATAACATTCGATTAAACGCTATTGGAAATCTACAAGCATTACCCCAAAAAGCAAGAAAAGAATTACTCGAAGTTATTGAAAAGACTAAGGATAACACACACATGACACTTTCGCTCGCTCTAAGTTATGGCAGTCGTGAAGAGCTTATAAAAACTATCCAAGAAATAAGTAATAAAGTTAAAAATGATGTACTTTCGCCACATCTTATAAATGAAGCAGTCATTAATGAGCATTTGTATACTAAAAATCTGCCTGATGTAGATTTATTAATACGAACCAGTGGTGAACAACGTATTAGTAATTTTTTGTTATGGCAGATTGCGTATGCTGAATTATATTTTACTGAAATATTATGGCCGGACTTTAAAAAAGAGGATTTAATTGAGGCCATTTTAAATTATCAACAAAGAGAGAGAAGATTTGGAAAAACTAGTGAGCAGCTTAGTTAAAGAGATGACAAAAAAATTACCTATTACATATTTTGCATTCCTTGCATTTTTGTTAAACACAGCATTACTTTCAGCACAAAATTTACCCGGCACTTCTGGAAAAGAATATATTATTGGTGACATTAAGGTAACTGGAATATCCACTTATAATGAAAATACCATTATTACTTTCACAGGATTAAAAAACGGTGAACGGATTGCATTACCAGGAGATCGAATTAGTCAAATCATAAAAAAATTATGGGATCTCGAATTATTTAGTGATATTAATTTTTACATCACTAAAGTTGAGGGCGAAAAAGCATTTTTGGAAATAAATATCCAAGAAGTTCCTGAATTAAATCAAGCTAGAGTTGAAGGTGTACGCAAACGTAAAGCAGAAGATCTAATAAAAGACAACAGTCTTAATCCAGGCACAAAGGTTACAGAAAACCTTATTACCACTACTCGAAATTTTATTACCAACAAATACCGTAAAGATGGTTTTCTGAACACCAAAGTAATCATTAATACTACTCCTGTAAAAGATACAGTTCCTACCAATAAGGTAAATATGCTAGTGCGTATCGATAAAGGAGATCGTGTAAAAGTGGATAAAATTAGAATTAATGGTAATGACCAATTCACTGATAGTAAGGTAAGAGCTGCTATGAAGAATACAAAGCAGAAAAAATTCTGGAGATTCTGGAAACGCTCTAAATATATCAAAAGTGATTATCAAGACGATAAGGAAAGTATCATTAGTAAATATAAAGAAAAAGGGTATCGAGATGCTAGAATCACCTCTGATTCTTTGATAGTAGAAGATGACAATAGTGTTTCTCTTAATCTTTCAATTGAAGAAGGGAATAAGTACTATTTTGGTGACATCAATTTCTTAGGAAATAGTGTCTACTCTGACCGTCAATTAGCACAGCAATTAGTAATCAAAAAAGGAGATGTTTATAATGGTGTTCTTTTGGAAAAACAAATTGCAGATAACACAAAACCTGATGCAAATGACTTAACGAACCTATATCAAAATAATGGATATTTATTTTCTAACATCGATGCTGTAGAAACTAATGTTAAAAATGACACCATAGATTTTGAAATAAGAATTCGAGAAGGAAAATTAGTGCGATTTGATCACATTACGGTAACCGGTAATGATAAAACAAATGATCATGTAGTTTATAGAATATTAAGAACTCAACCTGGGCAAATTTATAGTAAGGATCTTGTTGTAAGAACAGTTAGAGAAATTGGACAATTAGGTTTTTTCGATCCAGAACAATTAGAACCACAGTTTAAAAATGCTGACCCACAAGCGGGAACTATAGATATTAACTATCCTGTTGTAGAGAAGGGAGCTAGCCAAATAGAACTCCAAGGTGGTTTTGGTGGAGGTGGTTTTGTTGGAACCCTTGGTTTAGCATTTAGTAACTTTTCTATTAGAAATATTTTTAACAAAGAAGCGTATAGCCCTCTTCCGATGGGGGATGGTCAAACATTAAGAATTCGTGCTCAGGCGAGTCAATTCTTCCAGACGTACAGTCTTTCTTTCATAGAACCATGGCTTGGAGGAAAAAGACCTTTCCAGCTTTCTACATCTTTTTCGCATACCATTCAGTTTTTGTTCAACAGTCAAACTCGTGATGTGGACAGAGATAGTAAGTTTTTAATAACGGGTGGTTCTATTGGAATTGCTAAAAGGCTAAATTGGCCAGATAATTATTTTACCTTATCCCAGGCAATTAGTATACAGCATTACAATTTAAAAAACTATACAACAAGACTGTTTACCTTTGGTGATGGAGCATCTAATAATCTGGCATACACCATAGGAATTAATAGAAATAATACTGCAGTAAACCCTATTTTCCCTACATCTGGTTCAGAATTTAATCTTGTTGCAAAATTATCATTGCCTTATTCGTTATGGGATGGAACCGATTATCGCGCTTTAGCTGAACGACGAGATGAAATAATAGCAGAAAATCCAAATATCATCACTAATCGAGGCGCAACAAATCCCGAAGCATATGCAGAAATTGGAGAAATTGACCAAGAACGTTTCGATTGGTTAGAATATTACAAAATAAAATTTGATGCTACTTGGTATACTACTTTAACAAAAATAGGTAAACAACCTTTGGTATTGCGTACCAGAGCCGAGTATGGTTTTCTTGGTGCTTATAACAACAACAGAGGAAATATTCCGTTTGAAAGATTTTTTGTAGGAGGAGATGGATTAGGAGCAACTGCTTTAGATGGAAGAGAAGTTGTAGCTCTTCGAGGATACCCCAATCAGTCTATAATTCCTTTAAGTAGAGCAAATGATCCGGATTTTGTTGAGGATGGGGCAACAATTTATAATAAATATTCGTTAGAACTTCGTTATCCAATTACTCTAAAACCTTCGGCATCTATATATATGTTGACGTTTTTAGAAGGAGGAGCTTCTTATGACAGCTTCAGAGGATTCAATCCTTTTCAATTAAATCGTTCTGCTGGAGCAGGTTTACGTATCTTTATGCCAGCCTTTGGATTGCTGGGTATTGATTTTGGGTATGGATTTGACCCAATTCCAGGTACGACAGGAAATAATGGATGGGAAACTCACTTTATCATTGGACAACAATTTTAATTTTGGCACGATTATTTCTATAAACAACACAGGATCATGAAAACAAAAGTTCTTTTAGTATTAGCAGCTATTCTTTGGTCAACTTTTTCCAATACAGCTGAAGCTCAGAAAGGTATTAGAATTGGATATATCGACATGGATTATATTCTAGAAAATGTACCTGAATACAATGAAGCTTCTGCTGATTTAGAAAAAAAAGTACAAAAATGGAAAGTAGAAATTGAGGCTGAATTAAAAGAAGTTGAAGAGATGAGAAAAGACCTCAACAACGAACGTGTTCTGCTAACTAAAGAATTGATTGAAGAAAGAGAAGAAGATATATTCTTTAAAGAAAAAGAGATACTTGAGTATCAGCAAAAAAGATTTGGGCCTAATGGCGACCTTTTTATTCAAAAGAAACGATTAGTCCAGCCAGTACAAGATCAAGTTTTTGTTGCAGTTCAGGAAGTTGCTAAGAACAAAAAGTATGATTTTATATTTGATAAGTCTGCAGATTTAGTAATGTTGTTTTCGGCAGACAGACACGACATTAGTGATCAAATATTATTAAGAATTAACAGAGCTTCTAAAAGAAAACAAGTAAATAGTAAAAAAGAAAAGAAAGCGTTAGAAAGAGCTGAGAAAAGAAACGCTGAACAAGAAAAAGAAGTAACTGATAGAGAAAAAGCTACATCCAAAAAACAATCGGAAAGAGAACAATTATTGGCAGAAAGAAAAGCACAAAGAGACTCTATTAGAGCAGCCAAAAAGAAAGAATTTGAAGAGAGAAGAGCGAAGCTTTTAGCAGCTCAAAAAAGAAAAAAAGATTCTATAAAAGCTTTAAAAGAACAATTAAAAAATGATACTCAGTCTGAGGATAACAAAGAAGGAGAGGCTGAAGAAAACGATAACAACTAGAGAAATTAATTTTTAAATTTATAACACACTTAATATTATTAGAATGAAAAAGTTTAGAACCCTATTAGTAGCTTGTGCATTAGTTTTAGGAGCGTCAAGTTTCGTAAATGCGCAATCCAAAGTTGCTCATATCGCGTCTCAAGAGCTAGTAGAAGCAATGCCTGCTTTTAAAGCTGCAAAGAGCGAAATTGAGAAACTAAACAAGACCTATGAAGCTGAAATTAGAAATATGGTATTAGAGTTACAAAATACCATGAAAAAATATCAAGCAGAAGCACCTTCTAAAACCGAAGAGGAAAATGCTAAAAGAGCACAAGAAGTACAGGCTACCGAAAAAAGCATAGGTGATTACAGACAAAATGCTTTACAAGACCTTCAGAAAAAAGAAGTTGAATTGTTAAAGCCTATTTACGAGAGTGCTCGTGTGTCTATCCAGAAAGTAGCAAAAGCGCAAGGATTCCAGTACGTATTAGACTCTACCACAGGATTAGGTGTAATCTTAGCTGAAGGTAAAGATTTAATGGCTGATGTTAAAAAAGATTTAGGTATCTAAAAAAATTACCTTTTAAAATAAAAAAAGCAGTGAGGGACTAGAGTTTCTCACTGTTTTTTTATTTTTGAACCATTCTATTTTAGTTTTAATGAGTAACAAAGCTATAGGTATTTTTGATTCTGGCATTGGAGGAACTTCTATTTGGAAAGAAATTGTCACTATGCTTCCTAATGAGAATACGATTTATTTAGCTGATAGCAAACATGCTCCCTACGGAAAACTCAGTAAGAACGAAATTCTATCTTTAAGTATAAAAAACACCAAAAAGCTACTAGACCTGCAATGTAAAATTATTGTTGTAGCATGCAATACGGCTACAACTAATGCAATAAAGGAACTGAGACAACAATTTGACATTCCTTTTATTGGGATCGAACCTGCTATAAAACCCGCAGCTCTACAAACGAAAACCAAAAGAGTTGGAGTCCTTGCCACAAAAGGAACCTTAACCAGTAAGCTGTTTGCAAAAACCTCGGACCTTTATGCTAATAATATAGAAGTTATTGAAGTCATAGGAACCGGATTGGTCGAACTTATAGAAAAAGGTAAAATTCATACCCCAGAGATGCATACGCTCCTCACCTCCTATCTCCAACCTATGATAGAAAAAGATATTGATTATCTGGTTTTAGGCTGCACACACTATCCCTATCTTATCCCTATATTAAGAAAAATACTTCCAAATAATATTGTCATTATAGATTCTGGAGAAGCCGTTGCTAGACAGACAAAATCCATTTTGTTAAAAAACAGTTTACTTTCTAAAAACTCTGAAAAAGCAGAACACTGTTTATACACCAATGGCAACCTATCGGTCCTAGAAGATATCCTTTCTAACTACAAAATTTCTACAACAGCTTCCTATTTAGAATTTTAATTTTGTAAGAAAAAGACTCTTTACTATTAAAGTTTGTTAATACGAGATATGCTTTGATGATTTTTAACATTCTTTTATCCTCACTACAACCAATTTTTCTTTTAATTTGGTAACAACCTGATTTTTAAATAATTAAAATTAAGTAAACTAATAACCCTTTGTACCCCGAAAATTATGATAATAAACAAAAGCCTAATTTTGCTTTTTGGATTATTCTATATGACCTCTGGTTTAGCTCAGAATAATGTTAAAATTGATGGAAGATTGAAGCCTCATCTTGATACATTCTTTGAATATTGTAAGCAATACAATATCGAATATCATGACAAACTATTTAAACTAAAAAACATCGATATTGTAGATACGCTGACAATTTCTCAAAAAGGTTCTACTTTGGGTATGCTCACCCGAGATAAAAATAATAAAGTAGAAAACATCATTATTAATTGGATTACATTATTGGATGATGAAATTCTAAAAGTAGTAGCCTTTCATGAATTCGCTCATTATTTTTTAGACTACAAAAAACATATTTGTCATGATTGCGAACAAATTATGGCTGCCGTTAATAGCAGTTATTTTATAATTATTAAAGATTGGAATGAACAGGTAAAAACTTTATTCCTTGATTCTCCTACTTACAAACGACAAAAAGCAGTTTCTTACAGCAGTTCTAATCAGGATTCAAACAATAACTTAACTTGGTAATCATATCATTTAAAATAGTCTAACAAGGCACCTTTTTTGGATGAAGAAACCATTAATTCTTTACCAGAAGATAGTTGTACACTGCCGCCTTTTCCTTTTTTATACCTTACTATCATATTTATGTTTACCAAATAACTTTTATGTATTCTCACAAAACCTTGATCTTTTAAGGAGTCTTCAAAATACTTTAAAGTTTTACTCACTAATTTCTGACCACTATTCAGAAAGATTTTAGTATAATTATCATCGGCCTGACAGTATAAAATCTCTGAAATTTTCAGCACTTCAAAGCCATCCTGTTGGGGTATTGTAATTTTCCCGTCTACCGTTGCCGAAATTTTTGGAGTAAGCACTTTGTCCTGAAGTTCTTTTTCGCGTTCTTTAATATGGCTTACATGATCTACCGCTTTAATAAGATTGTCTATAGCAATTGGCTTTAGAAGATAATATGTTGCTTGTGCATTTAATGCATCAACAGCATAGTGATCATACGCAGTAACAAAAACAGTTTCAAAAGTTCTATCAGGCACTTGTTCTAACAAATCAAAAGCATTACCATAAGGCATTTCTACGTCCAAAAATAGTAGATCTGGGTTCTCTGTCTCCAAAATCTTTAAAGTTTCCTGAACACTCGCAGCTTCTCCCAACACCTGAACCGTTGGACAATACTTTTGTAAATAATTTTTTAGAATCGCTCGGCTATTTGCCTCATCATCTACTACAATCGCAGTTAATTTCACAGTTTTTGATTTATTAAGTTATATTTTATACACTTAAGTATTTATTGATCTCTTTTTAGAATCAGCTTTACCCGAGTTCCGGTTCCTTCTTCATCATTAGTCAAATCCGAAATAAAAACATCTACTTTATCCTTATACATAGTGTTAAGTATTTGTATTCTTTTCTTGATATTACTCATTCCCTGAGACTTCTGTTTTTTCTGATTTAATGTTTTTAAAGATTTTGATTTTTCTCTTCCAATACCATTATCCGCAATTACTATTTCAATAGTACCATCTGTTGTTTTTTGAAAATTAATTGCAAGAAAACCTTTATCCGATTTATAACGCAGTCCATGCCAAACCGCATTCTCCACATAAGGCTGAAGCAACATGGGTGGAATCATATATTGTTTGATATCAATTTCGGGATCTACTGTTATTTTATACTCAAATTTATCTTGAAACCTAAAATGTTCTAACTGAACATAAAGCTCCAAAAGCTCTATTTCCTTTTCTAAAGGAATAAAATCTTCTTCACTATTTTCCAAAACTGCTCTCATGAGCAATGAAAAATCTGTAAGATACCGATTCGCTGCCCTTTCATCGCTTGTAGCTATAAAAGTATTCACAGAGTTTAAAGCATTAAAAATAAAATGAGGATTCATTTGAGAACGCAGAGATTTTAATGCTAGTAAATTATTGGCAAACTTTTGTTGCTTTATATTTCGAAACATTAGATAAGCAACTAAAAGTAATAAGACAGACAACCCAATTAAAGAATAAATAATAATTTTTTGTTGACCTGCCAATTCCTGAGAAGCAAATGCCAATTTATATTTACTCTCGTTCAGTTCCCGATCTTTTTCTAGCGAAGCTATCCGATTAGCTCTTTGTGCTAATTCTCTATTAAATCTGTTAACCTGAGAAATTTCTTGTTCTTTTTGAATATATAATTTATCAATAATTACTTCATATTCTTCAAAAGCTTCGGAAGCTTTTTCTAATTCTCCTTTTTCTCTATATACCTCTCCTAATTTTCGAGTAGCATCTTTTTGCACAACTAAGTCATTCTCTGAGGCTGCTTTTTTAATACTTTCTTCTAGATATGGAATTGCTTCATCATACTCTGATTGCGCTGCAAAGGCATTAGCAATTTTATAATTTTGTACTTGAGAGGTTATAGCTCTATCCTCTACATCTATATTATTCAATGCACTTATACTATCAGATACGATTATAGGAGCTGGACTTTTTGACTCCGTTTCCTCCATATCCTGAATATCCTCCAGCGCTTCTTTTCTTAATTGTATCTCTTTGGCAAAACTATTATTCTTATTGTAGAAATCAGCCGCTTTAGCACGTTGCCTGGCTGAAGATTTTTTGCTCCTTCTACTTGCTAACTGAACTGAATTATCCAAATATTCCTCGGCATCATTAATATTTCCCTGACTCTGAAATACTTCTGCCATTTTAGAATTTAACTCGATTACGATGTCCTGCGAATTGTTTTTTTGAGCAAATGATAATGCTATGTTATAATTCTTACTAGCGTTTTCATAGTCATTCTGTCCTTTATAACTATCCCCTAAACCTTCATATACCTTTATTCTTTGAATAGAATTTAACCTAACTTTTTTAAGTTGGTCAAAAGTTACGAATGAAGATTGATAATCTCTATTCTGCAATTGTGCATTTCCAAGCTTAATTTTTACATCTGTATTATATTTATTACTTATACTGGTTTTGTAATTGCTTTCTGCCAAATCTGGTTGTTTCCAATATGCATAGATATCTCCTAGCGTTTCAAAAAGTTCCGCTTTTTTTTCATCTCCAAACGTGTCGTCATCCTCAATTGTTTCCAGTGCTTTGGTAATGTAATCAATACTTGTAGCTGCATCTTTTGTCATTGTGCTTCTTGCTGCTTCAAGATTAGAACCATATGCGGCAGAAAGCTTTTTTCTTCTAATCCCTTTCTTTGAAACAAATCCATCTGGATCATCCTGTATCTTAACATCGATTCGCTCACTACTTGTAATGGTATGATATACGGTGTTGAAACTATCATGACTAATAATTATTTGATCACCTATTCTAGCTTTTATCTTAAAATCACCTTGATTATCTGTACGATATGTTTGACCTCCTACTACTCTAATTTCTACATTATTTAAAGGAACAAGCGTGTTATCGTCTTTTACTGTCCCTCTGATCTCCATGAATTGATCACGCTTATCAGTCTTATTATTTTCTAAAGTTCTTGCATTATGCTGCCCAAAAAAAGTAATAGGCAACAACCACATTAATAATAGAACAAAACAATATTTACTCATCATATACTTCATAAGTCTAGGTAAACTTAATCCATTTATATGGGATTATAAAATCGAAATATTTGATTACATCAAGTTTTACGTCTTTTTTATTATGCTAAATACTACTTCACTAAATCATGAGTCATGTTTACTCATTCATATGTACTCGTTCCTCATTCTAAATTTTTATCAAAAAAAGTTCATCATAATTTTAGATAGAATTTAAAATAGTTAAACCTATGAAAACATTATATACATGGATGCTTGCAGGATGTTTACTTACCATTCCTATTTCATGTCAAGCAAAAAATGACAGAAATGCAGAACTAGCCATTAAAACGGAAAAAACGCTAGAAATTTACACTTCCAAAACAGATCCAGATACTAAAAATATTCAGGTAGCTTTATTACTAGATACAAGTAATAGTATGGATGGACTTATCGATCAGGCAAAAGCTCAGTTATGGGAAATAGTAAATGAATTATCTTATGCCAAGTGTGGTCATTATGAAATAAAACTACAAATCGCTTTATATGAATATGGTAATGATCGCTTACCATCCCAAGAAGGATACATTAGACAAGTTCTTCCATTTTCAGATGACTTAGACGAAATTTCAAAAGAACTATTTGCACTTACAACCAACGGTGGAAACGAATACTGTGGTAAAGTAATCAATACCTCTATTAATCAGTTGGATTGGAAAAAAGATAATGATCATTTAAAACTAATTTTTATAGCAGGTAACGAACCTTTTACACAAGGTCCTTTAGATTATAAAGACGCTGCTATCGACGCTAAAGAGAAAGACATAACTATAAATACTATTTTCTGTGGTAATTATACACAAGGTATCAACACCAAATGGAAAGACGGAGCAAATTTAACTAATGGAGAATATAGTGCAATTGATCATAATAAAGAAACGATCCATATAGCCACGCCTTATGATGACATCATATTACAACTAAATAGAAGACTAAATAACACCTACATATATTATGGTAATGAAGGTTCTAAAAAAATTAGTTTACAAGCTGAACAAGATCGCAATGCAAGATCCTACAGTGATGCCAATGCTGTAAGTAGAGCAATTAGTAAAAGTTCTGGTTTTTACAAGAACAAAAGTTGGGATCTTGTGGATGCGGCAGAAGATGAAAGTTTTGAAATAGAGGAAGTAGTAAAAGAAGAATTACCTATAGAGTTAAAAGAGAAATCTAGTAAAGAGTTAAAGCAATACATAGTTCAAAAGAGTAAAGAAAGAAAGGAAATTCAGGATGAGATTCAAAACCTAAATAAAAAGCGTTTAGCATATATCAAAAAAAATAGTAAAAAAGATGGTGCAAATTTAGAAGCAGCGTTAATCAAAGCTATAAAGACCCAAGGACAGAGAAAATCTTTTAGTTGGGAAAAATAGTATTCTAATCCATGATTTAAATTATATATCATAAAATGAAAACATATTTAATCTTAATAATGGCACCTCTTGTAATGGTTGGTCAACAAAACAAAGAACTACCAAAATCGAAAGTAGATTATAATACCTTCTCAGAGATTACCGAAGAAGTCTTATATTATAGACAACCTAGACTTATTCCTCTAGAAACATTTTTACAATTTGCAGAAGATCCTAATACCATTTTGTTAGATACTAGATCAAAATTAGCATATGACCAAAAACATTTAAAAAATGCTGTGCATCTTAATTTTTCTGATTTCACTGAAAAAAAACTAGCTAAACTAATTCCTAACAAAGAAACCAGAATTCTGATCTATTGCAATAATAATATTGATGGAGATGCTATCAACTTTCCGACAAAGAGTCTTCCATTGGCATTAAACATTCCAACTTTTATAAACTTATATGGTTACGGATATAAAAATGTATATGAGCTAGCATCTCTAGTACCCATAAAAGATAAACGGATTCAATTTACAGGTACAAACGTTAAGTAACTAAAAATGGCAAGCTCGAAAAAGCTTGCCATTAATTATATGATAAATTGTTTTAATTGTTAACTGCCGGACAATGACAATTCCAACGTTCTTTTCGTTCTCCAAAGTCGTAACCTAAGGTTAACTGATGAAATCCACCATTTGTCAATACTACAGAGTTGGACTGATAACTATACGTATATCCAACCATCCATTTCTTATAGTTAATGCCTAAAAAAGGAGTGATATATTGTAGTTTTTGACTTTCGATTTCTATCCCGGTTTGAGAAAATTCGGCACCATCAAAACTTCTTCTGTAAGACAAACCTCCCCAAAGCGTAGCTAACTCTCCAAAACGTCTGTAAACCTTTGCGTTTACATCAATCGTACTTTCCTTTGTCTGATCAGTAGATTGATATAAAATAGAAGGCTCTAAGCTCCAGGGACCATTACCCAATCCGAATACATATCCCACAGAGAAAATATATCTTCTTTGATTATTTGAATCTGCTATAGTAATACTAGGATCTGCTGTATTATCAAAAATATCTCTAGCCGTAGGTAATACATTTTTTACGGTAAAATGTGCATACCAGTCTAGATAATGATACGACATACCAATATCGATATTAAAATATGCATCTTTTTGAACTCTATCATCAAAAATTACAATATCTACAGGAGCGTTCGGATCTTCCAGTCCAGCTAAATCAACATTCGACTGAATAAATGCTCCACTCATACCAAAAGAAAGCATATTAAGATCAGTTCGATCTCTAGAAAACAACAAATGGTATGCAAAAGTTGCAAACAATCCTGTTTGTGAAAAACGACCATTCTCATCTCTATAAACTATTGCTCCCAAACCTACTTTATCTCCAGTCCTAAAATTAATATTGGCGGATTGTGTATTAGGTGCATTAGCAATATCAAACCACTGTTTTCTTGCTGTTAATCTGATTTTATTTGCGTTAGAAGCTCCAGCCATAGACGGGTGAACTAAATACAAGTTATCAGACAAATAATCAGCATAAACTGGAATTCCTTCCTGAGAAAAAATAAATTGTGAGGTCAAAATAGCAAGCAACAAATAATATTTCTTCAAATTCATTAGAGGCTTTATGTTAAAAAAAGGAAAAACTAGGTTAATTATTTCAATATAAACTATTTAATTAAGCTTATATTGTAGGGGCTTTCATATTTCTTTCCCAAACTAAAATATTACTTCTTGCCAGCTCCAAATATATAAATTTTTATAAAAACATAGGTTTTATCTTACGTATTAAAACAATCTTAATGTTAAACTACAAAAGGTAAGTTGGATTTAGTTTTTAGTAAATTTGCATAAAATTAGATTATGGAAAAGAAATTTGAGATAAAAATAGAAGCTACTTCTAATCCTAGCATATTAAAGTTTGAAGCGAACTTTTTTTTGACGAAGCATACAAGTTATGAATTTGAGAATATCGATCATGCGAAAAATTCTCCTTTAGCGCAACAACTATTCTACCTTCCTTTTGTAAAGAGGGTATTTATTGCGCAAAATTTTGTTGCAATAGATAAATTCGAAATTGTAGATTGGAGTGACGTACAAGACGAAGTCGCACAACAAATAGAAAATTATCTAAATAGCGGTCAACCAGTAATCAATGAAACTGCAGAACCCAAAAAGACCGCTATTACTATTTATGCAGAAAGTACACCAAATCCTTCTGTACTAAAATTTGTTGCCAATAAGAAGTTGGTAGCTACAGGACATGAATTTAAAAGTATTGATGATACCAAAGAGGCACCTATCGCTGAAAAATTATTTAACTTTCCTTTTGTAAAGGAAATATATATAGATGAAAATTACATTTCCATTCATAAATATGATATTGCAGATTGGCAGGATATTACATTGGAATTAAGAGAATTTCTTAGAGAATACTTAGAGCAAGGAAAAGAGGTTTTATCGGCTAATGCTACTGTTTCCACAAGCCAAGTGGAAAAACAAGCGGATCTTGACTTTGAAAAATTAGATGATACGTCAAAAGATATTGTAAATATTATAGAAGAATATATCAAACCTGCTGTGGCAAGTGATGGCGGAAACATTATGTTCGATTCCTATGACCCTGAAAGTAAAGGAGTAAAGGTTATTTTACAAGGAGCTTGTAGCGGATGCCCCTCTTCTACATTCACTCTTAAAAATGGAATTGAAAACATGTTGAAAGAAATGCTCAAAGATAAAGTTGCCTATGTAGAGGCGATAAACGGGTAGTTCATCGGATATTCCTTAATCATATCGAAAAACCATAAAAATAATAGCTGTTAATATTCAAATAAAACGTAACTATCTCGTATCTTAGAGAATATAATAAAATATTAACCAAAAAGTTATTAAAATGGCAATAGTAAAAGTTATAGAAGTAATAGCAGCTTCGGAAAAAGGATGGGAAGATGCGGCCAAAAATGGAGTAAAAGAAGCAGCTAAAACACTAAAAAACATTAAATCTGCATGGATTTCTGATCAGAAATTGATCATTGATGATGGTGAGATCAAAGAATATAGAGTGATTCTTAAAATTTCTTTTGAGATTAGTTAGAAGAACCTATCATAATAATAAAGAAACATCTCAATATTTATTGAGATGTTTCTTTATTATTAGCAACACCACTTAACAAACTGATTTTTAGATAAAACACTTGAAATTTTTTTAAATTTTATGGTTTTACCGTAAAAATCAATAGCAATTATTCAATAAAATTGATTTTTTCTAATTAAAAAATTGAGAAAAAACAACAAATATTGAAGTATTCGTAAAAATATGATATTAAAACCCTATTTTTTGTATTAAATTTTACATTTTATTAATTTTATTTCACCTAAATCGAACAATCGTGAAAAAATTATTACTATTCTTACTATTACTAATTTCACCCTTTTTATTTGCTCAGCTCCCGCAATCTTTAATACAGCCTTCTAAGCGAACAACTATGTTTGACGAATACGATGGCTCCATTTACAAAACCCTCAAATACAAGGACGCCAGTGTTATCGATGAAAAATCAGGAACCTTTGATGCAAAACTTCGTTATAATATATATTCTGATGCGTTAGAATTTAAAAAAGGATCGGAACTTTATGAATTAATAAAAAAACCTACATCACACGCTAGGATTGATGGTGACTACTTTTACTATTGTAATTTTAAAACACAACGTGGTCATAAAAAGTCTGGATATTATGTTTTAGTAGAGTTAAATGAAAAATATAGAATCTATAAAAAGTTTGATTTAAAAATAAAGGAGCCAAGTAAAAATGGTGCGGCAAGTGGCAATAGTGTTCCTGGGAAATTAAAAATGCAAACTACATATTTTCTCGAAGAACGCGGCGTGATTATGGAGCTTCCTATGAATAAAAAAGAACTACTTGCAACACTTAGCGATAAAGAAGAAGAATTAAAAAAATATATTAAAAAAGAACGTATTAAAGTGAGAAAAGAAGAAGATCTTATTCGTCTTGTTTCTAGATATAATGCACTTAAAAATACAGATGGAAATAGATCCCGGAGCTTACTCACAAGAAGAAATTAATTCACCTATTATTGTATTGTAGAACACTTTGACAAAAAACACAAAAACATCTAAAGAATTTTATCTTTAGGTGTTTTTTTATGTCAATAGCTATAAACTCTTTTTCATTGCTAGTGTAAACTTAAAAGTATTAAAACTTCATCCAAGGAAAACAAACAAAAAGTAAAAATATTCCCGGCTTAAACATTTTTAGTGGAATCAAAGGTTTTACTTTCAGATAATCAAATAATTAATTAAAAAATTGAAGTTTTTTCCTACAAAATCAAACGTTTTCGAAACTTATTTTACTGTATTACCGTAAAAAATAGATGTTAAATTTTCAGTAAAATATGTCATTCCCCATTAATAAATCGTTAATCCTTTAAAAGTTTTAAATATTTCATAAAAATAAAGTATTAAAACTGTAATTCTTGTATTTAAACCTTCATTTTATTAAATTTAATTCACCTAAATCAATACGTCGTGAGAAAAATACTACAATTACTATTTTTATTAATATCGCCACTTTTGTTTGCGCAACTTCCGCAATCTTTATTGAAACCAACGACAAGAGTTACTACTTTTGATGATTATGATGGTTCTATCCATAAAACTTTACGCTATAAAGAAGCCAGTGTTATTGATGAAAAATCAGGCACCTTTGATACCAAACTTAGATATAATGCTTACACTGATGCATTAGAATTTAAAAAGGGTAATGATTTATTCGAACTTTTAAAAAGCCCAACCTCGCATGCGCGAATCGATGGAGATTACTATTATTATTGTAATTTCAAAACCCAACGAGGATTTAAAAAATCAGGTTATTATGTGTTAGTCGAGCTAAATGAAAAATACAGAATTTATAAAAAATATTCCGTTAAGATTACTAAACCTGATCCTAAAGGATCGGTAAGTGGTACTGCAACACCCGGAAAAGTACGTATCAAAACAAATTATTTCTTAGAGGAGCGTGGAGTTATAATGGAACTTCCAATGAATAAGAAAGAAATTTTAGCCGCTTTAAGCGATAAAGAAGAAGAACTAAAAAAATACATGAAAAAGAATCGTATTAAGGTTAGAAAAGAAGAAGATCTTATACGATTAGTATCACGATATAATGCCTTAAAAAGTACCGATGGCAGTAGATCCAGAAGCTTACTTAGCAATAGAGGTAGAAGAGATTAAGGTATCATAACTCAAAATAAAGGAGACCCTACTATGTAATAGAGGGTCTCTTTTGTTTTATAGCACAATTACTTTATAAAAAATTAATCTCTTTTTTGGATATCACACCTAGTTAACCCGCCACAAAATCTTTTAGATAATAAGGCTCGAAATAACTTACATCTTCAAAATCCTCAGCTAGAAATTTTTGATAACTTAAGGATGCTATTTCATTAGATGAAGGCAATTTTTCAGAAAAAAAACGGGCATTTTTATGTTTACAAATCTCAGCAAACTTTGCAACACCATTTCCTATAAAAAATACTTCATCATCTTGTAAGTAAGACTCATAAGAACCCGCATCTAAAATCTCAGCTTTAATTGATCGTTCCAGTATATATTTGCTTGAAAACACAGCCGAATACACCTCCATTCTACGAGCGTCTATCATTGGAACGATATATCCCTTATCACTTTGTATTTGCCTTGCTAAAGAATGTAAAGTACTAATGGATATTAAAGGTATTCCTAGGCCATAACAAAGACCTTTTGCTGAGGAAACTCCAATTCTTAAACCAGTATATGAACCAGGTCCTTTACTTACGGCTATTGCATTGAGCTCTTTAAATTCTATTGAAGCATCCTCTAATACAATCTTTATAAATTGATGTAAACGTTCTGCGTGAGAATATTGAGTATCATAATCTTCTTTGAAACCAATTACTTTACCATCTTTACATAGCGATACAGAACAATTTGTTGTTGAAGTCTCTAAACAAAGAATATAGGCCATCTTAAAAATTTTATGCAAAGATACCCTTAATAATCTTATTCTTCTTTTGCTTTACTTTCCTTTTTGGAAGTTACTTTATCTCCAGTTTTTAATGTTTTTGTAACTACATTATAAGGTCCCACAATTACATCTTCTCCAACATTTAAACCTTCGGTAATTTCGATATTACTATCATCTTGAATTCCTGTTTTAATAACTCTTAGCTTAGCTTTGCCTCCATCATTAATAAAAACACATTCGAATTTTTCATCGGATTCTTTTATTTTTTCTTTGGTATACTTTCTTTTAGCCGTACTAGAGGTATCACTTTTTATCACTATTGCACTAATTGGAACACCGATAACACTTTCTCTTTTATTAGTTATAACATCTACTGTAGCTGTCATTCCCGGTCTGAATGGCGAATAACTATCAGGTTTACCTTCCGTTAGATCTTTATAAGACTCTTCGAGTATACGAACCTTTACCTTAAAATTAGTTACCTGATCAGCACTTAAAGTACTTTCTGCCGAATTTGCTATTTCTGTTACTAATCCTTTAAACTGTTTTTTTAGGTAAGCATCCACCTCTACAATGGTAGAATCGCCAAGAGAGACTTTTACAATATCATTTTCGTTTACATCAACCTCTACTTCCATATTACTCAAATTGGCAACTCTTACAATTTCTGTTCCTGCCATTTGTTGCGTACCTACTACTCTTTCCCCAAGTTCCACGGATAACTTAGAGATCGTACCGCTCATAGGAGCGTAGATCGTAGTTCTACTTAAATTATCCTTTGCTTCATTCACGGTTGCCTGCGCACTTTTTACGTTATAAAAAGCAGACTGTTTTGCTGCTTGTGCTACTTCATAAGCAGACACAGAAGTATCCCACTCAGCCTTTGAAATTACCCCTTTATCAAACAACTCTTTATTACGCTCGTAACTTAATTTTGCTTCTTTCAAACTTGCCTCCGCTTGTTGCAATCCAGCTCTAACATTTTCCAATGCAGCCTGAGATCGATTTAATCCCGACTGAATAATATCTGGATTAATTCTTACTAATAGATCACCTTTTTCTACTTGCTGCCCTTCTTTTATTGGTAAGTCAATAATCTCTCCAGAAACCTCAGAAGAGAGCTTTACTTCTACCTCTGGCTGAATTTTTCCTGTGGCAGAAACCGTTTCAATAATATCCAGTTTTTGGATTTCTGAAATTTCTACTTCTTTTAAGTTTCCATCTTTACCAAACCATCCTGCTTTTTTGCCCAAGACAAGTCCAATAACTAAAACAATAACAAAAATTAAAATGATTAGTAAAGTTTTTCTACTCATGACTTAGTTTAAATTAATTCTATAAAATGAAATTACAATCTTTGGTTAAATGTCCCAAATTTATAGGACACCTGAAATTATAATTTTATATCTGCTACTTTGATTCCGAAATAAAGTTCTAGTACCTTAATTTTGAATATGTAATCAAATTTTGCTTGGACCTCATTACTTTGCGCATTCTCCAATCTAAATTTAGACTGGCTAAAATCAAATGCGTTTGTCCTACCAACATCGTATCTATCTTTTGCATATTCATACGCTCTTTCCTGCGCTTTTACAGCTACTAAAGAAGCTTCATACGCTTCTGCAGCTCCTTTAGCATCTAAATAGGCCTGATATACGTTACTATCTAGGTCCAATTCTGCTTGTTCTAGTTGAAACTGTGTACGCTTTACATTAATCTTACTTCTTTTCACATTATTCCTGGTTGCAAAACCATTAAAAATTGGTATCGACAAGGACAATCCATAAGAAAGACCATAGTTATCAGAAATTTGATCAAAAAACGGCGCTGGAGCTAACGTAGATGGCACTCCCACATCGTTAAAAACAACTCGATCCGCTCCTGATTCTGTTGAACCAACTCCCAAAGAACCACTTAATGAGGGATAATATGCTCCTCTAGCGATCTGTAAATCCTTCTCTGCAATCAACTTATTTTGTTCTGCAATTTGTACTTCATATCTAGCTTCTCGAGCACTAGATCTCACTTCATCCACAGATTTATTTAAAATTGAGGATGAAGGAACCAAATAGTCCTGTTCTGCGATATCAAACTTTTCATAATCCTTTATTAATAGAGTTTGTGCTAGTCCTACACGAGCAATTAATACTGCGTTTTCAGCTTGAACAATTCGTGTTAACTCATCTGCAGAGGTAGCTTCTATTTCCAAAAGGTCACCTTGCGGTAAAACACCTGCATCTACCAAATCTTTAGTTCTTTTAAGTTGTTCTAAAGTAATCGCATGTTGTTTCTCAATTACTTTTAAAGACTCTTTATTTAATAACACCTGTAAATAGCTATTTGCAACAAAAAGTGCGATATCATCTTTTGATTTACCCAGATTATATTGACTTAGTAATTTATTTAATTTTGCTCTTTGAAACTGTTTTACATTACGTAATCCATCAAACAAATTAATACCTAAGTTAGCATTATAATTAGAACTTCTAAAAGTCTGAGTTCTATTAGTTCCAGAAATTGGATCAGGACTCAAACCAGATCTCCAAAAGTTAGAAGCTGATGCATTTAATGAAGGTAAAAAATTACCGAGTGCATCTATTTTATCTATTGCTGCATTTTCTACATTAAGTGCTGATTGTTTGATAGTGATATTGTTTTCCAAAGCATATTCAACGCACTCTCTTAATGTCCATTTTTTATCTTGTGCTTGTACAGTAAGCATCCCGAAAAGGACACAGCAAATAATTGAAATTTTAACTTTCATCGGTTTCTCTTTATTTAAAAGGTCACACAAAAACATCTTAAAATACTTTTTTACGTTTCTGATACCTATTTGTATACTATTGATTATTGTTGTTACACTTTTTTCAAAAAAATTAATTTCCAAACTCTGGTTTCTTAATTTGATTCCAAACTTTGATTTTATCTTCTTTTGTAATTCCACTTTTAATTTCTACATGAATTCCATCACTTACACCTAACTCAACATCTCTGTTTTCAAACTGTTGATCGCCGGTAGCTACCTCTACAAAAGGTTTCTGTGTCTTAGAATCATACTGAATAAGAGATTCTTTTAACGCCATTACACTATCAACCTTTGCCAAAATAATAGAAGCATTTGCGCTTAGTCCGGCTCTAATAAATGTGGTATCCTTTTTATTTAATGTACCTTTAATTTCGAACTGAATTGCTCCATTTTCTTCTTTTCCCTTCGGTGCAATATAATCCAAAACGGCATCAAATTTTTTATTTTCTATGGCTCCTACCGTTATTTCTAAAGGTAAATTTTCCTTAATTTTTCCCACTTCACTTTCGTCTACGTTACCTTCAAAAATCATTTGTCCAACATCTGCTACTGCAGCAATGGTAGTACCATCATTAAAATTATTTGACTCAATAACTTGATTTCCTTCTTTCACTGGAACTTCTAAAACCATCCCAGAAACTGTAGAGCGGATTAACGTATTCGCAGCACTTCCTAATCCTCGTGTAGTTCCTGTTTTAACAATTTGGTAATTTTGCTGTGCTGCTTCATAGTTCTGTTTTGATTGTTTGTAGGTGACATCCGCTCCATCAAATTCATTTGCAGAAATAACTCCTTTATCAAACAACTCTTTTTGTCTTTTAAAAACTTTTTCTTGATTATCTAAATCTATCTTTGCCGTTTGCACTGCATTTTTAGCACTTTGTAATGAAGACACATTGGGTATCACTCTAATTTTAGCGATTAGATCACCAGACTTTATCTGGTCTCCAGCCTCTATATAAATATCTTCAATAATTCCAGAAATGTTTGGTTTTATGAGAACCTCTTCTTTCGGCACAATACTTCCTGTTGCTACTGTTTTTTTAATAATAGTTTCTACAGTACTTTGTTCTGTTTTATATGATATAGGATCTTCCTGATTTTTCTGATACAAATAATATAATGCGCCTCCGAATACAACTACTATAAGAAGTAAGATAATAACTGTTATTGTTTTTTTCATTTTCCGTGTTTATTGATTTGTTTACTATTGCAACAGTAAAACTTTGATTGATTTATTCTTTATTCTGCTCTTAAAGCATCTATTGGTTTTGTTTTGATAGCAACTTGTGCTGGTATTAAACCAGCTAAAAGTCCACTTGTTATTAATATGAGTAAAGCCACAAAAACTACAGTGAGATCAACACTAGGATTTGCAAACATCGTTTCATCATCAGCAGGTATACCATCCAAGATTTTATTTACTAAAAATATCACTCCTGTGGATACAGCAATACCTGTCATCCCTGAAATAATAGTTAGAAAAATAGATTCTAATAAAATTTGCCCTCTAATAGACCAAGGGGAAGCACCAAGAGCACGTCTAATTCCAATTTCTTTAGTTCGTTCTTTTACAACTATTAGCATTATGTTACTAATACCAATAATACCTGATAATAATACCAGAACTCCCACAAAATATGCTACGCCTCTAAGGGCAATAAAAAGTCCATTAATTTTGCTAAACTCTTCATACAAATCAAAATTGCCAATAGCCCTATTATCTTCGGGATGTATTGTATGATTAGTTTTCATCACATCGATTATATTCTTCTTCAACTTGGTAATTGAGTGATCATCCTGTGCTGTAATAGCCATCCATCCAACGTTATCTGCCCTATTAAAAGCTTGAGAAAAAGAAGTAAAAGGAACAAAAATTTCATTCTGGCCTTGCTCTCGATCTCCGTTATTAGATTTCTTCATATAGGTGCCGATCACCATAAAACTAACCCCTTTAATTTTTATATACTCCCCAATAGGGTCTTCCCCAATTTTAAACAACTCTTTTTTAACTCCCTCGCCAATTACAGCTACTTTTCTATTATTATCGATATCTCCGTAATTGACAAATCTTCCGGAAGTTATGGTGATTGGATCTTGATTAATGATCTCAGGATAATCACCATAAACATTAAAAGCTCCAGTATTTAAACCTCTTACAACATTATTAGTCCCTCCAAAGCCTCCCAGCTGATTACGAGGAGAAATATATAGTAATCCAGGTACTTTTTCTCTAATGGAAGCTACATCTCCAATTTTAAAATTAAATCTTCTTCCTTTAGGCAACCCTTTGTAAGGTTTGGTTGCAATCTGTGTCCACATGAACATGGTATTTGTAGCAATGTCCCCAAAGCCTCGTTTCACACCATTTTCTAAACCTTTTCCTGCCGCCAGTAGTATCACTAATATGAATATCCCCCAACAAACTCCAAATGCAGTTAGTAAGGTTCTAAACCAATTAGCTGTTAAGGCTTCAATTATTTCATTCCATTTATCTCTATTAAACATATTATTCGTCTCTAAGTGCTACAATGGGTTTGATCTTTGCCGCTCTCCATGCCGGAAAAAATCCTGCAAGTGCTCCTGCAATAATCAATATGAATACGGTGGTAATGGCGATATTGAAATTTACAGAAGGATTAGATATAAAATCTGTTTTGACCATAGGACCTACTATTTCTAACAGAATCAATCCAAAAATTAATCCAGTAAAACCTGCTATAGCGGTAACAAATATTGCTTCATGCAAAATCATTCCAATAATGGAAGATGGTAATGCCCCTATTGCTTTCCGAATACCTATTTCTTTTGTTCGTTCCTTAACAATGATAAGCATAATGTTACTTACCCCTACTACACCTGCTATAATAGTACATACTCCTACCCACCAGAAAAAGGCTTTGATCATAAAAATCAAGCTATAAAATCTTTTAGCTTGCTCTAAAGAATTTCCAATTCCAATAGCTCGATCGTCTGTTGGAGCGATAACGTGTTTGTTTTTTAAATATCTGGTAATAGAAGCCACGAATTCTTCAGATTTCGCTACTGCAGTTTCAAAATCTTTTTCTGGTTTAAGGGTATAAGATAGATTATTAATATTTTGACCGCGATTAAAGACCTGTTGTGCAGTAGTAGAAGGAATAGACACTTGCTCCTCTTCCCGTTCACCACCTTTATCCGTATATACTCCAACAACTTTGAAAGGAATATCATTAAGTTTAACATATTTACCTATTGGATCTTCCCCATTTTTAAACAAAGCTTCCTTCACTTTTCTTCCCAGTGTTACAATCTTACCCTTTTCATCGATATCATTTTGATTGATAAATCTACCTGATACCATGGACTGATTTTCAATAAATTGAAAACCTGGAAAAACACCTTCGATTCTATAACTTCCAGATTCTTTTTTATATGATATTGTAGCATTCCAAATTCTCACTCTAGAGGATTCGTATTCTATTACATCTTCATTTGTTTTGTGAATAAAATCAAAATCCTCATTGGTCATGCTAAAGAACCTTCCTGGGTTCATTCCCTTATACTCTACGGATGTTGGCCTTGTCCAAACCCATATGCTATTAGAGGCATCTCCTTCAAATTCTTCTGCAATTCCATTTTGCATTCCTTGTCCCACACCAAGAAGTATTACCAGAATAAATATTCCTGAAGCAACAGACAGTCCGGTAAGAAAGGTTCTTAATTTGTTTTTTCGGATTGTCTCAAATATTTCCTGCCAGCGTTCGATATTAAACATATGAATTTGCTCTTACTTGTTCTACAATACCGTCATCTATAATAAGACCATCTTTTAGGTTAACAATACGTTTGGTCATATGCGCTATATCCTCTTCGTGAGTAACAATAAGGATTGTTTTACCTTCATCGTTTATTCCCTGAATCAGATCCATTACTTCATAAGAGGTTTTAGTATCCAATGCTCCTGTTGGCTCATCTGCAAGTAGTACTTTAGGCTCAGATGCTAATGCCCTCGCAATCGCTACCCGTTGTTTTTGTCCTCCAGATAATTCGTTCGGTAAGTGTGTTGCCCAATCTGCTAATCCAACCTTTTCCAGATAATGAAGTGCTTTATCGGTTCTTTCCTTCCTTTTAATCCCTTGGTAGTATAATGGCATGGCGACATTATCCAAGGCATTTTTATAATTAATTAAATTAAAAGATTGGAATATAAACCCTAGAAATTTATTCCGATATCTAGCGGCGATTTTTTCGTTAAGGTTTTTAATAGGAATATTATCCAAAAAGTAACTTCCAGAATCAGCTTCATCGAGCATTCCTAAAATATTTAGCAACGTAGATTTTCCAGAGCCCGATGACCCCATGATAGAAACAAGTTCCCCTTCATTAACATTAAAATTGATTCCTTTTAAAACGTGCAGAGAATTAATCCCCATCTGGTAAGATTTATGCAAGTCTTTAATTTCAATCATAATACTTAGATTAAGATTATGAGGCACAATATGATACCTTCACTAATATAAACTAAGACTTACACCTTGGTACTAAAAATAGTATGTTTTATATGCTGTTTCTGGTTTCCCCTCCAGAAATACAAAAGATTGGTTAGTGTAGTCTTATTAGATAAGACTAATCCTACATCAATTTCGTTACAGTAGCATGTGTTATTAAAATGTTAAACATTTATATTGAGTAAAAAGCTATTAAATCTCCTAGGAAGCTTTTTTCTTATTTCTGTAAATAAAATATCCTACAGTGCCAATCAAAATATATGGGATAATCATAAGGTATACGATCCCGTTATTAATTCCTTTAGCAGTTTGCTGACCTTCTTCACTTTCTAACACAGCACGACACATAGCGCATTGTGCATCTATTGGAAGTGTAAAAAACAGCGCCAACACTAAAATCCATATATATTTTAATCTCATCATCTGAGGATTCCAATTTAGAAGTTATAAATTAATAGTAAGGAGATATCATTAGATAAACAATAACACCCGTAATTGCAACATACAACCATATTGGAAATGTAATTCTAGCAATTTTTTTATGCCTTTCGAAACTCTTAGCTAATGCCCTCACATAAGTTATCAAAACAAACGGAATAATAACAATCGATAATATAATGTGTGTTATTAGAATAAAATAATATACATAACGAATGATTCCTTCTCCTCCAAACTTAGTAGAATCGCTAGTCATATGATATGCTACATACATTACTAAAAAAAGAACAGAACATGCAATAGCAGTCTTCATGAGGTTCTCATGTAATTGTACTTTTTTATTCTTTATTGCCCAAAATGCAATCACAAGAATTACTGCTGTTAATCCATTTATCGTAGCGTAAATTGGTGGTAAGAACGTTAAAGGCTCTACATTAAAACCTAATTTCCTAAGATTTACGCCAAACAACGCTGCCACTGCAACAGGAATAACAATAGACAATACAACAATCCATTTATTGTATTTACTTTCTGTTTCTGAAACACTCTTACTCATCCTCTTCTAATAATTTCTTTATATCTTCTAACAAGATTGTAATTTGCTCTTCTTCTCCATTTTCATCCTTTTTTTCCTCTACACCAATAGTACCTCTATAATAAATAATAGGATTACCAGAAGCATCATAACGAGATCTGATATATCCATCTTTATCTATTAATGCAAAATGACCATTGTGTTCAAAACCTCCGGGTACTTCAGGATTTTCCGCAGCATAGATATTAAATCCAGCATTTGCTAAATCAAATATATCTTCTCGTTCTCCAGTAAGTAAATGCCAATCAGGGTTTGATATACCATAGTTTTCTGCGTACTTTTTTAGGATACTTGGAGTATCGCGTCTTGGATTAATGGTAAATGAAGCTACACCAAAATCCTTATAATCTTTCAACTTATCCTGTAAGTACACCAAATTTTTCGACATTTTTGGACAAATCGTCGGGCAACTAGTAAAGAAGAAATCAACAACAAAAACCTTTCCTTTAAAATCGTGATTAGTAATCGGTAAACTGTCTTGATTCAGAAACGCAAACTCTGGAACTTTTCTTGGTTTCCCATTAATTTTAATATAAGAAAGCTTTTGATTGACTATTGGATTGCTCGCACTCATTCTATCATTTTCCACAATAGAAGACTTCTTTACTCTATTTACTATTCTAGGAATAAGGATGATTCCAAAAACTAGGATAATAAAAGATATACCAACATATGAATATTTTTTCATAGCTACTTTTCTTTACGATCTGCTTTATATTTTTTTAATGCTAAACGATACTCGGCAAGTATTACCTTCACATCATCTACCATTACATTATTAAGATCAGCTACGGAGCTAGTATCATACCCATACACATCTATCTCATTCTTTTCTCTATTCTCCTCACGTCCTCTCAGATTCATTTTTTTATCTATGATAAAGACAAAATCTGTTGCACTCTTCTCGTCTAAAGTATACGGTGTTTTTAACCCCTTAAAAAAACTTTCTATGCGCTCAGGAGTACCAAAAACAAAATTCCAACCAGTAACATCAGTTAACTTACCTAATTCTTTAATAAGCTCCTTGGATTGATTTTCGCTACCGTAGGGACAAACCATTACGAATTGAAAATCTCTAAATTCATAATTCTTTTTATATATTTTCTGATTAAGATTGAAAGCGTTTCCTCGTTTACTTAGGACATCATCTCCTAAAAAACCTAAAATTGTAATTTTATCCTGTAATGTTACGTCTTCTTTTTCAAGGCTTTCGAAGTTATTAATATCACCAACGGACTCTACTAACACCGGAAGTTTGGAGAAATTATCTACAGCTGAAGCAAAAAATAAATATGCTACTATCGGCAGAATAAATAATATACCTAGAACTAAAAATTTTTTCATTAAATCAACAACTTAACTTATCTGCAAAAATAAAAAAGACGGCTGAAACCAACCGTCTTTTACTATCTTTTATTACGTTTTTAACGTCTGTATATCTTAATTAAAAGTCCCAGCTTTTATGACCGGCTTTAAATACCTCATAAATGTAATCTCCTTCGGTTAACAAGATAAAAATCAAATAACTAATAAGAAATACTGCTGTCCAAACAACTGATCTACGAAGTCCTTTGGTCTCTCCTTCCATATGCATAAAAGCCCACGTAATGTAATATGCCTTGTAAATCGTTAAGATAATAAAGATCCAGTTTAGTAATTTCATACTAATTACTGTAGTCTCTATTAAAAATGCAGGTTTTATAATACCTAAAATCACTTCTACTATCGTAACTACTGATAATAAAACGAATACATACCATATTCTTTTGGTATTTGATTCGTGGTGTGCTGTATCGTGTCCCATATCTATTTTAAAATCTTTTTAATAATTAAACCAGGTAGAAGAATGTAAATACAAATACCCAAACTAAATCTACGAAGTGCCAGTAAAGACCTACTTTCTCTACCATTTCGTAATTCTTTCTTCTCTCGTATGTCCCTAATATCACATTAAAAAATATAATAATATTGATCACAACACCCGACAATACGTGAAATCCATGGAATCCTGTGATAAAGAAAAAGAAATTAGCAAACAATGGTGTACCGTATTCATTATGGATCAGATTTGCTCCTTCTACAATACCTATGGCATCTGTATTTAGTCTCTTCAAGGACTCTTCTCTAGATAAGATCGTCTTTTCACCTTTCTCTGTTAGTATCTGAGTTCTTATCAATAAGTCACTTTTCTTAGCAAAACCGTCTCTTATCTCCTGGATTGTGTACGTAGGTAACTCTTTTTCTGACTCGTACCAAATTCCATTTTTACTTTGGTGTTGCTCTCTATCCTTATGAGTATTCACTATGGCTATATCGTGTAATGCCACTCTATGACCTTCTTTATCTACAAACTGTAAAATCTGACCTCCTTTAGTTTCAACCGCTCCATATTCACCCTTGATGAAATTTTTCCATTCCCAAGCCTGAGAACCAACGAAGATTGCTCCACCAATAATAGTAAGGAACATATAAAGAATTACCTTCTTCTGTTTCATTTGGTGACCTGCATCTACCGCAAGTACCATCGTTACCGAAGAAAATATTAATATAAACGTCATTAATGCCACGTAATACATCGGAGCGTCTACTCCATGAAGAAACGGAAAGTGATTAAACACTTCATCCGCGATTGGCCATGAATCTATGAATTTGAATCTTGAAAAACCGTAAGCAGCAAGAAACCCAGAGAATGTAAGTGCATCAGACAGGATAAAAAACCACATCATCATCTTACCATAACTCACTTTCAGTGGTTTGTTACCTCCACCCCAAGTTTTACCTTCTGTACCTGTATTAGTAACAGTTGTTTCCATATAAAGAATTTGGTATTGTTAAATTTTCCACAAAAGTAATCAATTTTATTATCTAACGAAATATAAAAATAAAAAGAGATAAACCCATAAAACATCTACAAAATGCCAATACATAGCACCCAGTTCTAAACCAAGGGTTTGCCCTGTTTTATACTTTTGTTTAAAATGATTATAAATTACGACTAAAAGTACGATTAGCCCAACAATTACGTGGACTATATGCAATACGACTATGATATACAAAAACGTTGGGACAATATTTGCAGATGGACCCGTAAAATAATATCCTTGATCCATAATATCTGCAAATCCCTGAAATTGCATAAAAACAAAAACCGTTCCCAATACTAAAGTTAATAATAATAACAGGGTTGCTAAACTTCTATTCTCTTTTTCAATTGCTTTTTTTACCATGTAAAAAGAAATACTACTCCCAATAATGATAAACAAGCTAATTAAAAAAGCATTGGGAAAAACCAAATCAGTCAACCAATCCTCTCTAGTTTTACTTACTACATAAGCACTTGTTAAACCAGCAAACGTCATAGTCATACTAATCATAGCAAACCACATCATGGTTTTTTTGGCCCTTTTTTGTTTTTCGATTGTTGTTCCTTGTGTTAAATCCATGCACGTATAAATTTATCAGCCACATAAATAATCTGTAACAAGGTAATGTAAGAAACACTAGCGAGCATTAATTGTTTCGCAGTTTTAGCATCCTTAACCTTGTACAAACGTATTGCATATCGCAATAGAAAAATACCAAGTATAAGAATTAAAATTCCTGAGACTGGTGTAATATATAATTGTCCAGTAACACCAAAAACAGGAATTAATGATGTAACAACTGTCCATACTGTATAAATCACTACCTGAGTGGCGGTACTCTTATCTCTTTTTCCTGTAGGAAGCATAAAAAAGCCTCCTTTTTTATAATCATCGAATAAAAACCACCCAATAGCCCAAAAATGAGGAAATTGCCAAAAAAACTGAATCATAAACAGCGTTCCCGGTTCTATTCCGAAATTATCTGTCGCTGCTACCCAGCCAAGCATAAAAGGAATTGCTCCTGGAATTGCGCCTACAAAAACTGACAGAGGTGTTTTGGTTTTTAGAGGTGTATAAAGACTTACGTAAATAAAAATTGAAATCGCACCGAACATTGCTGTTTGAGGGTTGATCACAAACAACACTGCAATTCCTAGTATTGTAAATATACTTGCTATAATAAAAGCAGTAGTCACAGACATTCTTCCTGAAGGAATCGGTCTGTTCTTTGTGCGATCCATTAATATATCTAGATCCCTTTCTATGATTTGATTAAAAGCATTAGATGCCCCAACCATAAAATACCCACCTACAGATAGAAGACCTAATGTAGTCCAAGACATGTTATCTACTCCTAAAAGATAACCAGCAACAGAAGAAAAGACTACACTTAATGCAAGACGCATTTTAGTAATCTCTTTAAAATCCTGAATAACAGAAACTTTGGCAGTATCTACTTGGGTTATACTCAAATTTTGCACGTTATCTAAATTGCTTTTTAAAAAAGTTGTGCAAAGATATGCCTTAAAAGCATTATAGGCAACTTATAACTATTTATAATTCACCTTTTAACAACTGTTCCACAAATTACGTACTATTTACCTCAACTTTAGATACTTCTGAACACTTACAAATCATCCAAAAAACAATAAAAAAGCCTATCTTTTTATGAAGATAGACTTTTTATATCTTAGTTATTATTCTTGTATCCTAAATGTAATTGGCAAGAAATATTTTACATTTACAGCATCCTTACCTATTTTTCCTGGTTTCATCTTAGAAAATTTCCCTACAACCCGTCTGGTTTCTTTTTCTAAAGCCGGGTGCGGCGCCCTCACTTTAACATCATTTATAGACCCATCTTTACTTACTTGAAACTGAACATGAATTTTTTGCACCCCTTTAAGACCATATTCAGCACTTAAATCGGCATTGAACTTGTAAGAAACTATTTTTTTAATCTTACTAGATAAACAAGCAATTCTTTCGTCATTACTAGACAACCCTTCACAACCCGGATAAATTGGAGCTACAGTAACTTTATCTATACCGTAGGTAATTTCTTTTGTTTCAACAATGTCTAAAATCGAATCCACAGGAACAGCCTTAGCCTTCCCTTTTTCACTTATTGTTCCCAGCTCTTTTGTCAGCTTCGCGATAGCTGACCTTTCCTCAACTTTTTTAGGCTCCACTAACAGTGGTTTCTTTACTTTTTTTACTTTAACTAACTGCTTTTGAATTTTCGGTTTCTCTACTCTAAAAGCGTCCATTGTGAAGCTCACATCCTCTGTATTATCAACTTCTTTATCTGGTGGTGCAACCACCGAAACAGAGGTATAAGTTTCGAATACAACAAAAGTGAATAAAAGGCTTGCAATAAGCCCAATCTGAAAATTCACCAACGTACTTTTTCGTACATTAGCATCATGCTTGTTACTCATATTATTTAGTTTTAACGTTACAATTAAAATTGAAATCAACAAGCATACCAAAAAGGAATCCCGTTTACGATATTCGTAACGGGATTCTCATATTTTAAAAAATAGTTATTCTTAATCCTGAACTTTAAAAACGATCGGAAGCTGATACTTTACCGTTACAGGAGTTTTACGTTGCTTCCCAGGTGTCATAGTAGGAAATAGACGAATTACTCGTTCTGCTTCTTTCTTTAACTTTGGATGAGGAGCTCGCACCTGTATATTCTGAATAGTTCCATCAGCAGCTACATCGAATAAGGTATAAATTCTTTGTACGCCGCTCAAACCATAATTCCCTCCTATACTGGTATCAAACTTTCTAGAAATAATTCTACTAATCTTTTCTGAAAAACAAGCCGCTCTTTCTTTGTTTGTTTTCAATTTTTCGCAACCTGGAAAAATAGGCACATCTTCGACTACCGAAAAAGGAACATTTTCAGGAATCTCTTCCTCTTCTTCGCTTGAAATAGCATCCGGATTAAAGGGAACACTTACCTCCGTCGGTTCTGTGCTTTCATACTCATCGGTCGGGTCATCTAAAGTTACATCATTATCCACAACCTCAAAATCAGTCGGATCAGGAATAGGCTCGGGTTGTTTTTGTGCCACCACTTTTTGCTCTGGTTCTTGATAAACCTCAAAAACTCCATCCCAAACAAAGTGTTCATCTTCAATGACCACAGGTTTATCCGCCATTTTTTTAATTGGTTCGGAAGTATACACTTCGAACATCACATAGGTAAATAATAGACTTGCAATAAGTCCAATCTGAAAGTTTACTAATGATCCTTTTCGAACATTAGCTTCATGCTTGTTACTCATATTACTTAGTTTTAACGTTACGTCTAACTATGCACAACAAGCATACCAAAAAACCTTCAAAACAAATCTCTACTTTATAGCAAACTTTACGGGCAGTGCATATAAAACTCCTATAGGTTCTCCATCAAAACTAGCTGGTTTCATCTTAGGCAGTGTCTTAACTACTCTAATAGCCTCTTTCTCAAGATCTGGATGAGGACCCCTAGCTTTTACATTAATTACATTTCCGCATTTACTAATTGAAAAACGAACATATATTGTATAAACACCTTCTAAGTTTAAGTTCTTAGCAATATTTACATTAAAATTCTTATTTATAAACTTTTTAACCTTTTCGTTCAAACACTTTTTATCTTTTTTTGCCTTTCCTGTCTCTTTACATTCAGGATGTATTACTTGATTATCAAATACCATTTCTTCAAAACTCTTTCCATAATCCTTACCAACAGTATAAGTAGTTTTCCGATTTTTACCATCCAAAGTTTTAGCAATAATATTAACCTCATATAAAACCGCAATTAGTTCTCCTCCTTTCTTACCTGGCAAAATCCTAGGTGTCTTAGATAATTTAGAAATAGCATATTGCGCATATTTATTCAAAATTTTATCATCTCCTGTTACATCAAAAAGAGAAACAACACCTGTAGTATCCACAACAAACCGTACTTTTGCTCTTAAAGGATCAGAAATAAATTTTTCTTCCTTTTCAAAACCATCCTTAATATTATTTCTTAACAACTTCATGATGGATTGATCAAAACAATTACGCTTTTCACAATCCTCCTCCCACTTATTACATCCAGAAAAAATAGGCGAAACCTCTACATCTTTAAATTTAACAAACTCATCAAAAGAAATTCTTGTAGTATCATTTTGCAACTGATAAGACCTTGCACTCACGAAATCAATTGAAAATATTAATAGAATAAGTATTAACACAAATAAACCTATATTTTGTTTTGCTATCATACGAATTATACAATTTAATTTAAACCATAACCAACACTCTCATATAAGTATCAAATCAACAGATAATGTTACTACATAAAATATAACCTCCCAAAAACAGAAATAAAAAAATCCCGCTGCAAAGTACAGCGGGATTTCATATATATTTTTAAAAAAATGTAATTAATCCTGAACTTGGAATACAATAGGCAAAGAATATAATACACCAACAGCTTTTCCTCTTTGCTTTCCTGGTGTCATTTTAGGTAACATCTTTACCACCCTTTGAGCTTCTTTTTCTAGTCTTGGGTGTGGACCTCTTGCCTGAACACCTACAATATTTCCGCTTCTATCAATTTTAAAACGAACATAGATTCTGTTTACTCCAGAAAGACCAAGCTCGCTTCCTAGCTCTGTATTAAACTTACGGTTCACAAATTTCTTAACCTTATCACTCATACACTTCTTTTTTGCAGCATTACCTGATTCTTTTTCACAACCTGGAAAAACAGGTACGTTTTCAATAACTGCAAATGGTACGTCTGCTATCTCTTCTTCTTCCTCTACATCCTCTACTTCTTCAACCTCTACGATCTCTTCTTCCTGATTCGTTTCGGTAGACTCGATAATTGTTTCTTCAACTTCTTCCTCATCCTCAACAACATCAATAATTTCTGGTGCTGGCGGTGGAGGTGGCGGAGGTGGTGGAGTATTTAAATTTTGAGTAATTGGAACTTCTTCCTCTTCTAACTCATCAAGATTTACCTGACCAATATCAATATTACTTCGATCATAGGTTTTATACTCAATTGCTTGCCACGTAATTAAAAGCACTAAAATTAACCCCAGTTGTAAAAACAACGAGCTTTTTTTGGTTAAATCGGCTTTCGGATTTTTCTTTGGTTCCATACTACAATGTTATTATATGAATGCTAAAATAGCTAATTTCTTTTGTATTTTCCAAGTAAACCTAGAAATGTAAAACAAAAAATACATTTTTTAACTTTTACAATGGCTACTTATATATGTTACTAAAACTCAAAAGTCATTCTACTTTACTGAATTTTACAAATTTGTTTTATAGATAACTATCTTATTTTTAAGTATTATAAGCAAAAACATTGCCAAAACAATACCACCAGTGTTTGCTATAACATCTTTCCAATCTGGACTTCTATAGCTTGTTAGTGTTGCTTGAAATATTTCCATAAATATTCCATACACAAATCCAAATGAAGCCGACCAGATATAACTTGTTTTAAATTTTCTGGACTGTCTTTTTGAAAAAAAGAAAAATAAAAACCAAACAATGGTAAAAACAAAATACGCTAACAAATGCCCAACCTTATCACTCCCTTTGAATGTTACACCAACTGGAGTATACATTTTAACCAAGGACAGCAGGGCAATTATACTTGTATAAAGTATTGCTAACGCAAAAAGGAATTTATGCCCCAATAAGTGCTTTATAGTCATCTGCAGATAAAAGTCCTTCTATTTGAGAGTCATCTGTAATCTTGATTTTTACCATCCATCCTTCTCCATAAGGATCACTATTTACAAGTTCTGGATCTCCCTCTAATGTTTCATTAAATTCTGTAATTTCTCCAGTTAGCGGCAAGAATAAATCCGAAACTGTTTTTACAGCTTCAACAGTTCCAAAAACTTCTTCTTGCTCTAGCTCTTCACCAACTGTTTCAACTTCTACATAAACGATATCGCCTAATTCACTTTGCGCAAAATCAGTAATTCCTACTGTAGCTATATCACCATCTATTTTAATCCACTCGTGATCTTTTGTGTATTTTAATTCTGAAGGAATATTCATTCGAAAGAGTATTTATAAGTTCTTATTATTTTGAAGACGAAAATAAATTTATTTTATCAAAATTTAGAAAAAGCGCAGTAAAATTTATCAAAAATTAATTCCACTCCTGTTGGATATCAAAAAACTTTGATCCGTACATTAATGATTGAAATTAGTTTCCAAAATTATAACGCAAAGTAAACCCTCCACGAATAGTAGTTTGTGGAAAAGCGGTAGAAATAGAATACTGCGAGAATGTATGATCATAAAACAACAAAGCTGTTAAATTCTTACTTAAAGCGTAATCCGTTGTAAACTTAATACCATAAATATCTTGTCCAGCAGTAACCTGCGTATTATCAATATCCAAATACCTAATGATAGTCTCGTTTTGACGCAAAGAAAGATCTGCTCTAAAATTAAGATCACTCTTAAGAGTAGTCTTCTTACCAGCAATTCTTGTAACAAATGTAAGGTCCTGTACTCTATACCCTAATCCAATGATATACTCGTTACCCTGAATTTCTGTAAGCAAATTATTATCAAAACTTAAAGACAAAGCACGATCTTTTTTCCATTCTGCCAATATTTTGATAGAATTTTTCATCTCCATATCCAACCTAATTAAAGGACTAAATTGTTCGGTAAGATTAATATTTGCATATAATTCTGGATTCTTAAAATTATCTCCCTGATCTAATTCATCTGGATTATTAGGATTAAACTCTAGGTTCCTTTGAAATTGGTTAATGGTATAATTAGCACGATAACCATGCGCCATGGAGAACCTTTTAAAACGTTTTTTAAACCATTTCAAATTCATTAAACCAGTATACTTAATATCCCAATTTGGCAAAGGCACATCTCTAAAAGCACCTTTTTGCACACTCTGCGGATCAGCTCCCGTATATGCAGCAAGAAACGCAGGTAAAAGCACTGCTTGATTTGTAGGTCCGAAACCTACCGGAAAATCATCTCCTGTTCCAGGATCAACACCTCGCTCTAAAGCCAAACGCCTTGCAATAATTAGCCTATTCTCTCTAAACTTATCAAAGGTTTCTGAAGAAAATTCATCACTTTTTTTGAACGATGTTTTAATCAACAAAGTAGAAATTGTATAGTTACCAAAAATATTAGGTGACAGAGAATAATATGGATCATTTATATTAATACCAAACTCATTGAGATCTGCATCAGCTCCTTCTCTATTTACCCTAAAGTTTTCTGTATATGTTTCTGAGTAGTTTCTATTAGCACTAATATCTATTTTCAAATCTTTTAATAATCCTACAGAAGCTTGTACATTGAGCTGTCTTCCTTCCACTTCTCTATATTGTTGGTTAAAGTCTTGATATAAGGTTAACCAACCATTTCTTGCTGCAAGATCTCTAATCTCGGCCTGACTACCAAAAGTAAATCCTACAGTTGGTTTTAGCGTACCAACAAATCCAGGTTCTCTTACATATCCAGGTAAAAATATACCATTATCTTGCTGATAATTGATATTCACTTTTTTCACTGCTGTAACTAAGCCAATTGCTGTATTTAAAATCTTATCACCCACGGTGAGCTTACTAGATCTCTTTTTGGTTCTCTTCTTAGCATTCGACACTTCAGATTTATCGTCTTCTTTACCCTTCTCAGCTTTAGCATTTTTCTTTTTAGAAGCTTTTCTTCTACCCGGTTTTTTCTTAGTTAACCCTATGTATTTGTACAAAGTTCCCATATCCAAAGAACCATTTACCGTGTGCACATTAGCATTTTGAACGGTATTTCCTAGATCTGGTATACCATCTAAGTTCTTTAACGCTTCACTACCTTTTGTCCACTGAAAATCCGCAGAATAAGAATAGGTAGCTCTCATGAATTTAAATAAAGGAACCTTGTTAAAGGGGATCTCATAATTTACCTGTAATTGCTGACTATGGAAGTTAGGATCTCCTACATCAAAAATACCACTCCAAACACCTATAGATTCATCCACAACACCTTCATCATCAATAAAATTCTTTACAATTCTATTATTAGCAGTATTAAAGCTGAAATTAAGAGATTTGGTTAGATTATAGTTGATACCAAATTGCCAATCAAATAAGAAATTACGTTGGGTAAGTGCTGTTGGGGGAATACTCCCTGGCTCTAATGTAATATCTCTAAATACCTGCTCATTAAATTGTCTTGTTATATTCGAGTTAACCGAAACACTAGTAGGAAGTAAATTAAAATTAAAATCCTTCAATAAATCAAAATACTTACTTTTTCCTAAAAACTTGATTTTTTTGAAAGGTTCAACTTCCTTCGGTTGAAAACTAAAGTCATAGGTCCCACCTAAACGAACATTTTGCTCCAATGACTTTTCTATTTCAAAATCTCTATGATCTGTTTGATTATACGTCCCCGAAAAAGCAAAATTCTCTACATCATAAGGCATTGGCTTCGAATCACCTGTCCTATCTTTTCTTAATCCAATAACATTAAAACTTTGTCTTTTTGTATAATCTGTAGATTGCCTTTGTATCTGTTCTTTTTTTTCTGCATTTGTCTCTCGATCCAATCGATCTTGCAATTCTATATCCTGAAATTCCGGATCGTACTGCGGTGTGATCAACTCTTCACCTCTACTATAATTGAATGGCACTTGAATTCCCCACTTTTTAGGCAATAGTTGCCCTAAATTTACATTTGTAGTTAGGTCATACTGTTTAACATCTTCAATGCTTCTTTCGTTTGGTCCCTGCTCAATTCCACCAAAACCAATAGTACTAATTCTACCAGATGCACTAATGGTTGCAAAATCCGCAATATTAGCATCCATGCTCCCTACTGCTGCCCAACCTCCTTGATTTTTAAGATCACTTAACCTCATTTCGTTAAACCACACGGTACCCGACTCATTAGATCCGCTAGCATTCTTAACACCTACCATCATAATTCTCACATCACCAAAATTAGGATTCCCCTTGATCCCCACTCTTAGATTATTAGGACCATCAAAGAAATTAAGATCTGCACTACTAAGATCTGAATCTCCAATAACGTCGGCTTTTATTTGTTGAAGAAAAGACAATGGTAAACTCAACCTATTATTTAGTGGCCATACATCTTCTGCTCTAGGAGCTGCAGCAGTAGCTTCTGTAACTTCTAAAGGTAATTCGATTTGGTAAAAGTTATTGGTAAAATCGTTCCCCATTCGAATAAAAGCCACCAACTCATTATCAATTAACGATGTTTGTTGTGGAAGATTCTCAGCATGTAAAAACATCTCCAGATTTTCATACTGACGCATATCAACATTTAAGTTCTTGTATACTCCTCTACCATCATTAGGTTGAAGATCATTAACTGTTAAGGCTAAAGATCTTTCATCTTCTCTAATAGCAGTATTATTGTTGATCAACTCTTCTCTTACCACACCTGGGGGTGTAATATAATTTGGGGTTTCTTCTTCACTTACAGATGTTACTATGACCTCATTCCCATTGGTATTTAAGCCACTTGTTATATCATTACCTGTATTGGCTTGTACATATCTTCTATAATCCCCTCTTACCAAGTCTAATGTAGCGAATCTCAATACTACTGGCTGATCAAAACCAGTAACGATCATTCTCATAAAACGAATAGATCTAAAATCATTTTCTCCTATATTCTGTCTTCCTGTTGGTTCATAAATAGGTATTTTGAATCTAAGCCAACGTGTACTTCTAGTCACCCCATTTAATATGATTGCATCCTGAGGTCCTGGAGAGTCTGATACATATCCAGTACCACCATCATTTCCAACACCCATACCTGGAAAAATAGGTATTTCATATTCGTAATAACTATCGATAGTATTCATAGTATTATCACGATTCACATCCTCTGCAGTTGGAAAGGTTGTATTTCCTCGATCTTCATTAGAAACACTGGTCGGAGAATTACCCTGAGTACCATTATAATCACGGTAACGTTCTACAATACTACCTTCTCCTTGCAAAAAGTAACGGTAATTATCATTAGATGGGTCATTTCTATCAAAGCCATCAAACAATGGATTTTCTCTTTCTTGGTCATCAGTGAGCCCATCATATCCTGCATCTTGATTCACTCTTGCTTGCCCCTCGGAATCAAATGCATAAATTAATGATTGATTTACAGGAACCCTTGCGTCCCCATAATCCGTTGTAACAGTACCTTCTACAGAATTATCTTCTGCAGGAAGACCATTTTCATATTGTTTCCTTCCATCTTTTAATACATCTTCACTAATATTCCCTAAGTTAAAAATAATGGTTCCACTGGTTGCGTTTGTTAAAGGCTCTTGCCCATCGCCCGGATCAAAAAATGGATCCATTAACCAAAATTCAATAAATTCTACATTAGCTTGTTCAAAATTAGTAGAGGTTAATTGTCTGGTAATCCCCGCAAAGTTATCTTCGGGATTGGGCAACGTATTGTTACCTTCTCCAGTGGCTAAAGTATTAAAATTATATGGTCCTCTTTCAGAAGGTCTATAGTGCAAGTCCAAAGGAAATAATGATAATGTCTGACCTGGTGGTATATCCGTCTCAGGAAATATTTCGTCTAGAAAAACCCTTCTCGATTCATTAAAATTAATATCCTCGTCAGTAACACCGCTTGGTCTACCATTACTATAAAATATTGGATCCACGGTATACCAAGATAAATCTGCTCTCCTATAACCAGATTCAACCCCAGCTTGTACCGAGGTTTCATTATCATTCGTAGATCCAAAACCAATAGGCACACTGGATAATTCCCATGACAGAGGCGAGCTTACATCAATTTGTGTTTGCGCTCCTTCGAAATCATCGATATATGTTGTTACTTCACCATCAAAATCAGCTCCTCGAGGAGCTCCAGCGATTAAATATGCTCCCTCGGCTCTTACCGAAACATTAGACGGTACATCTGTATCTATATTGGGTAATTTATTTACCATTCTAGTTAGAAATGGTACTTCTGTAGAATAGTTAAGATTAAATCCTAAAAGTGTATTATTGATCGGTTCAAAATCATAACTTGATTTTTGAGTTATCGGTCTTTCATTTAGATTTAAATACGTACCACCAATAATAAAATCGTCACTAAATTTATGCTCTATATTTAATCCTGTAAAACGCTTAGTTTGTTGTCCAAACACAGCATTATTTTCAGTAGACACCTGAATTGGTGTGTTAGAAGCTAACAAGGCTTCATCTAGAATGTTAACTCTACCTAAAGAGTAATTTACTGTATAATCAACTCCTTCTTGCAATGTACGGCCACCAGCTGTTACGGTTACCGATCCTTGTGGCACATTGAACGCCCCCAACGGAATTCCATCTTGTCCCGAAGATTTATAACGACCTCTTAATTGAAAAAATTGGTTTTCTGCTGCTTGTTGCTCTGCAATAACTTGCGTTTGCGTGTAAAGCTCTCTGAAGACATAGCGATTTTGATTATCATTATAATTTGAAGGATTCGTATAATCATTCGGATTGGGAGCTCCATCGTTGTCTAATTTATTAAAAAGGTGCTGCCCAAAAGGTTCTACAGTGGTAAATATAATCCTTCCATTTTCTGGATCAATCGTCAATCCAGGAACATAATCAAAGAATCCATCTCCAGCACCATCTGCTCCTTGTACAGGATCATTATTAGGATTTAATCGATCCATATTAAATACTGTAAGAAGTCTTGTTTGTTCTACATCATTTGGCAAGGGCGTAGCACTTCCTTCTGCTTCCGTGATATAATTTACGGGAGAGGGATTAGTATATACAATATTTAACCTAAAATCTTCTGCATTTAATCTAAAAGCACCAGTATTATAGATATTTTTCATCATTAAATCCCATATCGGACGATCTACATTAATAATGGGACTTTTAAGCATTTTTACCACCAAACTATTACTGGATCCAACCTCCACACCGGTACCTGTATTATCTCCATTGGTTGCATTCACTCCATCATTCGCAAATTCACCAACTTGAAACACTTCTCCTCCTACAGTATATTGATATGCAACTGCCAGTACCTCATCATTATTTAATTTTTGGTTTAAAGAAATATATCCTAGTTGCGTATTTAAGGTATATTCATTAGGGTTTAGCTGTCTCGCATTTTCAAGAATAGCGTAATCAAAACCTTCATTAAAACTTGCTATTGGACCAGTAAACCCTTGTTGTACAGTAGATATTTGTCTTACCGCATCCGTAACAGGTCCTGCTGGACCAATCGTACTAGGATCTAAATCATTATTTCTATTATCAGGAAAAGATCCTGCAGGTAAATTAAAAAGTGAAGCCGGTATATCCGAATTACCAGCTACTGGAGACTCTCCAAGATCCTGCAAAGCAACAATATTTCTTGCATCTGTTAGAGTCTGAGCACTGGTAGCTCTATTCGTTAACCAAACCTCTATTCTCGTAATTTGGATATTGTTATTTATAAAAGGATAGTTAGTTAACGCCGCATCATAAGTATCCCTAAAGTAATGTGATAAAAAATAATGTCTATTATCATCATAATTTACCGCATCTATCTCGAAGTTTTCGACTGTTCCACCTCCTTGTACATTTACTGATCTTGTTTCAGATCTTTGTTCGGAATATACAGCGGTAACACTTGTACGCCCAAATTGCAACCCTAATTTTGCTCCAAAAAGACTTTGTGACCCTTGAATTAAAGAGTTATTAATTGGCATGGTTACATTACCAATCTCTATACTACGTATGATATCATCCTCTGTAGGTGTATATTCCAATTTGATTTGATTTTGAAAATCAAAGGTGGATTCAGTATCATAGTTTGCTGTGATTTGTAATCTTTTTCCAACTTTTCCTAACAAACTTAAACTAATTCTCTGATCAAAATCAAAGGTAAAATTACTTCTATTTCTTGGTGAAAATGCTGGATTATCCTGTTTAGTATATAGAATACCTAAATCCATTTCTACCGACCCTTGAGGAATTATTTCAATCTCGTTACCTCCAAAGATAGTTTCAAAGAAACTAGAGTTTACATAGAAAATTGGCAACAGATTTTTTCTTTTTTCTTCACTCCCATCTGTTTTACCACTAAAAGCACTTATTTTTTCCTTAAAATAATCTCTTCTCTGCTCTTCCTCTACCAATGCTTCAAATTCTTCGGGAGTTAAAAATAATGGATATCTAACATTAAAAGATCCTAACATTTCTCGATAGATGTATCTATTCGTTACCGGATCATATTCATATTTGGCAACAATACTATTTGGATCTGGTAAGGAAATTTCCCCTAAAGTAAAAGTAGTACTAGTAGAATCTCTTACTGTCTCGTTTTGCTGACCATATAGCACACCACTACAAAGTACAATTAAACAAACTAGTCTTTTTAAAAATTTAAAATATAAGGAATGTAATGAACTCAATGTTTTTATAAATTTTTTAGTGCTTGTTTGATAATATTTTCAACAGTTTCCGTTGGATTTACTTTTACGATTTTATCCACAACTTTTTCTGCTTGTTTTCTATTAAATCCAAGGGTTTCTAAAGCAGATAACGCTTCATCCTTATTAGTATTGTTTTGGGATACAGAAAGTTCATCAATATTATAAACTTTAAGAATTTTATCTTTTAGATCTATGATTACACGCTGCGCTGTTTTTGCTCCAATTCCTTTTATAGATTGTATCGTTGCCACATCATTGGAAGCGATTGCTTCTTTAATCTGGTCCGGATGTAAAGAAGACAGCATTGTTCTAGCAGTACTAGCACCAATTCCTGATACAGAAATTAGAAGTCTAAAAATCTCACGTTCGGATTTTTCTGCAAAACCAAATAAGGTATGCGAATCTTCTTTTACCTGAAGATGCGTGTACAACTGTAAAACCTCTTGATCTGGTATGAGAGAAAATGTGTGTAAAGAAACATGTAATTGATACCCTACTCCATTACAATCTATTACTACATCCGTTGGATTTTTTTCTATGAGACGCCCTTTGATTTGTGTAATCATTCTATAGATGAGTGTTAAGCATCCAAAAGTAAGAAAATTATCCTACAAAATCTGCTAAAAAAATAAGCTTCAAAAAGATAACTTTTTGAAGCTTATTATACTAGTAAAATATTATAAATATTTCGAATTATGCCTCACTAGTAACTAGTGAAAACATCTCTTTTTCTCTTTTTTCTTTCTCCTGAGCATCAATAACCGCCACAGCAGCAACATTAATTATCTCTTCTACGCTAGCCCCTAATTGCAAAATATGAACTGGTTTTTTCATTCCCATCATAATAGGACCTATGGATTCAAAATTATTTAATTCCTTAAGCATTTTATAGGTACTATTTGCAGAATCCAAACTTGGAAAAACCAATGTATTCACCTTACGACCGTTGAGTTTAGAAAATGGGAATTTGTCCTTCCGCATATCGCGATTCAAAGCAAAGTCCATCTGCAACTCTCCATCAACAACTAAGTTTGGATAATATCTATGTAAATAAGAAACAGCATCTTTCACCTTAGACGCATTTGGATGCTTTGAAGACCCAAAATTCGCATAAGAGATCATTGCAATCACTGGGTCTACTCCAAACATTTCGACAGTTCTAGCTGTCATTTGAGCAATCTTTGCCAATTCTTTTGATGTTGGATCTATATTAATAGAAGTATCGCTGATAAACAAAGGTCCTTTATTAGTCATCATAACATTCATGGTAGCAACTCTCGTAGCTCCTTTAGCTAAACCAATAAGCTCTAACATTGGTTTTAATACTGTTGGATAACTTCGGGAATATCCAGATAAGAGTGCATCAGCATCTCCTTCATTTACCATCATAGCAGCAAAATAATTACGCTCTCGCATTAATCTCTGTGCTCCGTATAAGGTAATTCCTTTTCTACTATTCTCTTGCCAGTACTTTTGTGCGTATCTATTTTTGCGATCAATTTCTTCGTCTGCCTTTGGATCGATAATTGTTACTCCTGCGGCATCAAAATCAATCTCTTTCATAAGTTCGATGATGATATCCTTTCTTCCTAGTAAAATCGGAAAAGCGATTCCTTCTTCTTTTACTGTTTGAGCAGCTTTAAGAACATCTAAATGATCTCCTTCGGCAAAAACAACTCGTTTAGGGCTTAATTTAGCACGATCCATCAACAACCTTACTAATTTATTATCATTCCCCATTCTCTCTAAAAGTTCGCTTTCATATTTATCCCAATCCTCAATTGGTGCTGTCGCGATACCGCTATCTATTGCCGCTTTAGCTACTGCTGGTGGTACTTTAGCGATTAGACGAGGATCAAATGGCTTTGGAATGATATAATCTCTACCGAAATTAAGTCTTGTTTCTCCGTATGCTATATTCACTTGCTCAGGAACTGGTTCTTTAGCTAATTCGGCAAGTGCTTTTACAGCAGCCATTTTCATTTCTTCATTAATCCCTGTCGCTCTTACATCTAATGCTCCTCTAAATATAAATGGAAACCCTAAAACATTATTTACCTGATTAGGATGGTCACTTCTTCCGGTTGCCATGATGATATCTTTACGAGTATCAATTGCTAAATCATACTGTATTTCAGGATCCGGATTAGCCATAGCAAAAACAATAGGATTTTCTGCCATAGACAACAACATTTCAGGATCAACTAAATTAGCCATTGAAAGTCCTATAAAAACATCAGCATCCTCCATAGCATCAGCCAATGTATTTAGATCTCGATTGGTTGCAAATTCAGCTTTTTCTTTAGTCAGATTATCCCGATCACTTCTTATAACTCCTTTACTATCGGTCATTACAATATTCTCGGCTTTGGCTCCAAAAGCTTTGTATAGTCTGGTACAAGACACTGCAGCAGCTCCTGCTCCACTAACTACTATTTTCACTTTATCAATATCTTTCTTTGCAATTTCCAAAGCATTTAAGAGAGCAGCAGCAGAAATAATAGCAGTTCCATGCTGATCGTCATGCATTACTGGGATATCCAATTCCTCTTTAAGACGTCTTTCAATTTCAAAAGCTTCAGGGGCTTTAATATCTTCTAAATTAATTCCTCCAAAAGTAGGTGCAATATTTTTTACGGTTTCGATAAATGCGTCTACATCTTTCGTATCCACCTCGATATCAAACACATCGATATCTGCAAATATTTTGAATAGCAGTCCTTTTCCTTCCATCACTGGTTTTGATGCTTCTGGTCCTATATCACCAAGACCTAAAACAGCGGTTCCGTTAGAGATGACGGCCACCAAGTTTCCTTTAGCAGTATATTTATATACGTTTGCTGTATCTTTTTCGATTTCTAAACAAGGTTCTGCTACTCCAGGAGAATATGCTAAAGACAAATCTCTTTGTGTAGCATATTTTTTGGTAGGTACAACCTTGATTTTACCAGGAGAAGGTTTTGCGTGATAAATTAATGCTTCTCTTCGTTTACTTTCGATACTCATACTAATTCAATAAAATTGTGTGCTATACAAAGGTACAAGTCTGAACGAGATGCAAAAGGCAAATCCAAGTTATCTTTAAAAAAATAAATACTTAAGAGAAGTTGATATTTTTTTATGAAATAAATTACGAAATTATCAATTACAACTACCTTTTGTTAAAAATTTCATTAGGATCTACCAAGTCGTCTAATTGCGACTTTAATTTTTCATTTAAAATACTTAATCCTAATTGATATGAAGCATTCATCCATCCAAATCCACTTGGAGTGATATAATCGAATTCAGTACCTACATTGCCATACTCTGCATATACCTTGTGTGTGCATTGGACAACATCATATTTTTCTGGGATGGTTCCGTTATAATTAACCGCATTTTTAGTAATCATCCATAACCAACGATATACTAATTCCTGAGCTTCTTTTTCATAACCGTAATTCATTAATCCTCTCCATATCATCATCTGATGTGGAGCCCAGCCATTAGGATAATCCCATTGACGTTGTGGAGCATTTGGATCCTCTTTGTTTGCAATATCTGTAGTTGCAGCTACTCCACCTTTCTGCACTAGCTCATGGAATAAATTCTTAACTAAAGATTCTGCTTGCTCCTTAGAAGATAATCCAGCCCATAGCGGATAATAATTTGTGGCAGATTCAATTTTTTGTTTTGTTTTAGTAATAAAATTGTAGTCGTAATATGCTTTTTTCTCAGGATCCCAAAGCAAATCATTCATCAACTTTTTTCTTTCTTCAGCTTTAGACAACCAATATGAAGATGTATAGCCCTTATCATTTATTGTAAACTTATCATCATAGACTTCTTTGATTAAATAGGCAATATCTTGCTCATACTTATACAATAAACTATTAATACCCACAGTATTTAAATGAACACAAACATCATCCAATCGGTTAGATGTATCATGGCCACTCTCTCTCATCGAGCGATCATGTGTAAAATACAGATCCAATTCCTTGTCTACAATCTCTCCCGAATCATACTTCTCTGTAAATTCTTCTAATGTTAAACTATGCTTCTTAGCAAACTTATTTAATATGAAATCGAAATGACCTTCCTCGGTTTCTGGAGGGATTCCAATTCCTTCTCCATAAAAACGACTCAAACCTGTATCAGTTAGACGTATTCCTTTCGCCATCCATATAGTTTCATATTCTTTGATAATCATTTTTAGATTATCTGATAACCATTCTCTAGACACTGAAGGGTTTTGCTGATAAATTTCTTTTACTAAAGAACTGAAAAATGGTGGTTGTGTTCGTGTTAGATAATAGCTTCTATTTGCATTTAAAATCTTACCATAATGTTCTATCTGGTATCCAAAATTATCTGCCATCGACATTGCCAAATCAGAACGACCATCAATCAGCAGACCAATAGATTCGAAATAACTATCCCATCCATACATCTCATTAAATCTTCCGCCAGGAACTACAAAAGGTTTTGCAGTATAATTCCCTTTTTCATCAGTATAATGATCTAGATTAAGAATACCTGACGCGTTATTTAAGGTTTTCACATATGCTGGTGTTATTTTTTCTGGTAAGGTGATTACTTTTAACTTAGGGATTTCTGTTTTTATAGACTCAAAATACGCGATAGCCTCTTTATCATTAAATGGAACATATAATCGGAAGGTATCGGTTTCGGACTTTGTATCTTCTAAAACTACTGCCAGTCCTTTTTTATCTACCGATCTGGTTAGATTATCCCAATATCGTGTTTTGATTAATCTTGAAATTCGATCACTTGGGGATTCTGTAACTTTATCCAAGGATATAGTATCATTCTTTCCTGCAATTGCCAGTTCCTGAAGCAAATTAGACAAATGATAAGTTCCTTCTACTACATTAGTCTCTCCATTGGCATTTACAAATTCAAACTTTTTAGAACCCTTGTCATCTACTGTGATCTTTTTATCTCCATCAGTATCTTCCTGAGAAATAAGTTGATCCAATAATACATCATGACCTAAATATTCAATCTTTTCCTCATTCTTGCAGTTAACCAATACTAATGAAAACACAACGATTATAAAATGTTTTAATCTAAACTTCAGCATACTAATTATTTATGTTACCAGAAAAAACCAACTACTACGGCAGTAATTACCAGAAGAATTACAGACAATATTCTATAATTTTTGTACCAAGGTAATCCAACCAGTTCTTTAGATTCCTCAATAAACATTTCACGTTTATATGTATATTCTTCTATTTGAGCCTCCGATTGCGGTTTAGTAATTAAACTTACTACTACATGTAAAAATATGCATATAATAAATAACCAAGTAGCTTTTGCTAAAAAGTGCAATTCATTTACCTCGGGAACCCAATCAAAAGTTTGGGATAGAATCATCAAAACAGCTAATGAGAAACCGACTAGTAAACTTACTATAGAACCATTTCCGTTGGCTCGTTTCCAAAAGAGACCTAATACGAAAGTTGATACTGCTGGTGGACATGTATACGCAATCACTAACTGCAAATAAGTCCATAAAGAATCACTAACACTTTCTATAAATGGCACCCAGGAAATCGCCAAAACCACAAGAATGATTGTCGTGATTTGTCCTACTCTTACCAATTGTTGACTCGTAAGATCTGGTTTTATTTGTTTTACAAAATCCATAGTAACTAACGTGGAAGCAGAATTAAATGTTGCTGATACCGAAGACATCATTGCCGCCATCAAACCTGCAACTACCAATCCTAACACCCCAACGGGCAATAACTGAAATAACAGAACAGGATACGTAAGATTCGGACAATCAGCGAGATTATCACAGATGGAACCATCTGTCAAAGCGTAATTCAAACTGGTAATATCCAACGTACTAAATAATAGCAACGCTAATACTCCTGGAACTACCATGATAAAAATCACAGGTAATTTTAGTAATCCTGCAAACAGGGCTCCCCAACGTCCATGATTTAGATCTTTTGCTCCTAAAACTCGTTGTACCATAAACTGGTTATTTGCCCAAAAATAAAATCCTAGTAATGGCACTCCTGTGAGCAATCCCCACCAAGGCATAAACTCGTCATTATCTGGTCGCACTAAACTGAAAACTTCATCCGCATTAGAAGGGATATATTTACCTTCTGCCAACCGATTTCCAAAATCTACCTCTCCTTCGGATAACATACTATCTAACTTGGCCATCATCCCGGACCAACCACCTCCTAATTGGTCAAAAGCAAAATAGGTAAGCAAACAAGAGCCTATGATCAACAAGACTGCTTGTATAACTTCAGTCTGTATCACAGAATTTAATCCTCCAGGAATTGTGTAGGCAGCTGCAGCAACCGCTAATATGACAAGAATTAAAGTAGAATCCATAGATGGGAACAACAAGGTTAACACTATTTTACCTACATATAATCCAGCAGCGGTATCCACTAAAATATTACCTACAACCGTAATAAATGAAAAATAATATCTAGATCTTTTATCATACCGCCGTTCCAAAAACTCTGGCATGGTATACACTCCTGATCGAAGATAAAATGGTAAAAAGAAAATTGCAAAAAAGATCAACACTACTACCGCGTACCATTCGTAATTGTACACATTAATATTTGTTTGATATGCATCTGATGCCAAACCTACTAATGTAGAACTGGAAATATTTGCAGAGAACAATGCAATTCCAACAATAGGCCAAGTCATTGTTCTACCTCCTAAAAAATAGTCCTCGGAACTTCCTCGTTTTGATTTGGAAATTCCGTAAATAATAATTCCGATGAGATATACTACGATTACCGCAATATCGATATAAGATAATTCATTCATGTGTGAAATGTTTAATGCCTTTCCTAACTGCTAGTCTAAAGAGCTTCCAATTTTTAAGCATTTAGAATATGGAAATCTTACAAATTTTAGACAAACCTTGATGAAGATACAAGTTTCTCTTAAAAATATTGATTTTTTAGCACCAAAAACAGCTAATATGATATATACAACCGTTTGTATTATGAATTTTTCAGGAAAAAACGAACTAGTCCTTCAAAAATTGAATATTCCTATTAAGACCGGAAAATTTAGTTCTTTTTACAGCAGATTTCTGAAAGACTTTCGAAAACACCTCTTGCGTGATCTCTTCCCAATCTTTTTTGGACATTTCTAGCAATTCTGGCTTAGGATTAAAAAGAGGTTCGTTATGAGGTTTAGAAAAGCGATTCCATGGGCATACATCCTGGCATACATCACAACCAAACATCCAATTATCGAATTGCCCTTTATACTCAGTAGGGATCTCTTCTTTTAGCTCAATTGTGAAATAAGAAATACACTTACTACCATCTACCACATATGGGTTAACTATAGCTTGTGTAGGACATGCGTCGATACAAGCTGTACACGTGCCACAATGATCAGTAACAGGAGTATCATAATCTAATTCGAGATCAATGATTAGCTCTGCTATAAAGTAAAAAGAACCTACTTGTTGAGTTAAAAGATTACTATTCTTACCAATCCAACCTAAACCACTTTTTGCTGCCCAAGCCTTATCGAGAACAGGCGCAGAATCCACAAATGCTCTTCCATGAACTTCTCCTATTTCTTCGAAAATAAACTCTTGAAGTTCCTTTAATTTCTTTTTAATCACATGATGGTAATCCTGCCCATATGCATACTTGGAGATTTTAGGCGCATTCTCATCTTTTTGATGATCTGACGGAAAATAATTAAGTAGCAGTGATATTACACTTTTAGAATCTGGAACTAACAGTGTAGGATCTAATCGTTTATCAAAATGATTTTCCATATAGGACATTTGTCCGTGCATATTTTGATTGAGCCATTTTTCTAATCGAGGAGCTTCTTCTTCTAAAAATTCAGCTTTACTAATACCACATGATAAAAACCCAAGACGTTTGGCCTCATCCTTAATCAAACGGGTATGTTGGGCTCTATTTTTCAAGAAAATTATCTTTCTTCGAATTTTAAAATCGCATTTACTGGCTTCAATGTGATAAGTGGTTTAATTTCTATTTCGGAGATAGTGGTAGTTATTTTATATTTCTTCACTAATTCACTAACCGCATATATCATTTCATACATTGCAAAATTGCTTCCTACACACATCCTTGGTCCTGCTCCAAACGGAAAGTACCAATCCGAATATTTCTTTTTATTATCCGAATGAAATCGATCTGGATTAAAAGCGAGAGGGTTTTCCCAAAAATCTTTATGCCTATGTATTTCGAAAAATGAAATTAATACTGTAGTTCCTTTAGGAAGATTGATATTTTCATACTGATCATCTTCAATACTCACACGATCCGAAAAATATGCTGGAGGATACAATCGCATAGATTCTTCAATACACTGAGCGGTGTATTTACTCTTTTCGAATTGTTCCATTAACGATAACTCTTCCCCTTCTGAAATACTAATTTCGTTGTACACATTTTCCTGAATTTGTGGATGCAGCGCCAACAAACTTAGACAAAAAGATAAGGCATTGGATGTAGTTTCGTGTCCTGCTACAAATAATATTAATATCTCATCTATCAACCTTTCATTATCCATATAGCTACCATCTTCATACATAGAGTTTAGTAGCATATCCAATAAATCATCATACGTTTCTTTTGATTTACGCCTATCTTCGATAATCTTATGAAGTATATCTCTGGCTTCTTGTGTTAGGGTGAGCGTACTTCTAATTTGACCACTTAAATGAAACCACCATCGTTTATAAGGTTGTCTTATTTCTCTTATTAAGGATTGCTGAGCAGCTTCAGTAATATGCTGTAATCTGGCCATAGTGTTACCTGTATCTGTATAACTAAATAACGACTTTGCAACTACTTTAAACGCCAAATCATTCATTAAAGGGTATACATCGATTGCTTTATCTGGAACAATTCTGGCAAGCTCTTCATCAATGGTTTGCCTAATTGTCTTAGCGATGATATCAATCTTTTTCTTGTAAAAAGCGGGCTGTATGAGTCTTCTCTGTTTTAACCAATGTTCTCCATTAGAAGTTAAGAGACCATTACCAATATACTTTCCTAAATCTTTTGTTTGAAGCGGCGATTTATAGTATTTGCGATGTTGATTTTGTAACATATGCTTAGCAAAACCAGCATCTCTAGTAAATATAACAGAGTTTCCAAATCCCAAACTTACCTTAAAAACATTTCCGAATTTTTTAAAGTTTCTATGATGAAATGGTAATGGATTACTTAAAATCTGTTTTGCATTTCTAAGTACCTTAAAAAAAGACACTTTAGGAATTGATGTGTTTTCCATGATACAACCTTTAATTCATTATCAAAACAAACCACCTTGAATGCCTCCTTTTATCCTACCTAAATGTTTATAAGCAGCTTCGGTAACTTCTCTACCTCTTGGAGTTCTCATAATAAAACCTTGTTGAATCAAAAAAGGCTCGTATACTTCTTCTATAGTTTCTGCGCTTTCACTTACAGCTGTAGCCAAGGTTGTAATTCCCACAGGACCACCTTTAAACTTATCTATAAGTGTAATAAGAATCTTATTGTCCATTTCATCCAAACCATGTGCATCCACATTAAGAGCTTTTAAAGCAAATTTCGAAATTTCAATATCTATCTTACCGTTTCCTTTAATTTGTGCAAAATCACGTACCCTACGAAGCAATGCATTGGCAATTCTTGGTGTCCCCCTACTTCGTCCAGCTATTTCTATTGCAGCTTCCAAAGAAATAGGAACGTTAAGTATATGAGCACTTCTTTCTACGATAGTAGCTAATAACTCCGTGGTATAATATTGCAATCTCGATTGGATTCCAAAACGAGCACGCATTGGCGCCGTTAACAAACCAGATCGTGTAGTAGCGCCCACTAAAGTAAATGGATTTAGATTAATCTGAACCGTTCGAGCATTAGGACCACTCTCAATCATAATATCTATCTTATAATCTTCCATCGCCGAGTACAGGTACTCTTCGACGATAGGACTTAAACGATGAATTTCATCTATAAATAATACATCACGATCATCCAAATTAGTTAATAATCCTGCTAAATCTCCTGGTTTATCCAATACAGGGCCCGATGTAACTTTAATACCTACACCTAGTTCGTTTGCCAAAATGTGCGCTAAGGTAGTTTTACCCAAACCTGGAGGACCATGAAATAAAGTATGATCCAAAGCTTCATTCCTAAGGTTGGCTGCCTGAACAAAAATTTTAAGATTCTCTAAAACCTGATCCTGACCAGAAAAGTCTTCAAAGGCCAACGGACGTAAAGCTCGTTCTATATCCAGATCTTCATTAGAAAAATTTTCATTTGATGGATTAAGGTTTTCATTCATTCGTACGATACATTATAGCTACATTTTAAATCATTATTTGATTTCTCTATAGCTTCCACAAATATACTAGAAAAAGAAAGAGCCTTTTCATAAAACTGAAAAGGCTCTATATATTATTGAAGTTATTTATCCATTAATGATGTAACTCCTCTTCATCATCTTGCATTGGCGTAATCTGCGACACCCAATCTTGTCCTGGTATTACATACTCTCCATCTTCTCTAGTCTTACTATAATCATAAGGCCATCTATAAACGTGAGGAATCGCTCCAGGCCAGTTACCATGTATGTGCTCTACTGGCGTAGTCCATTCCATCGTATTTGATTTCCATGGATTCTGAGTTGCTTTCTTTCCATAGAAAATAGAATGTATAAAATTATATAAGAATACTAACTGCGCTGCTGCTGTAATTAAAGCAAAAACAGTAATCAGTACATTTGTATCTGCTAAATCATCAAAATATGGGAATGCACTATTTGTATAATAACGACGTGGTAAACCTGCCATTCCGATAAAGTGCATTGGGAAGAATACTCCATATGCTCCAATTGCTGTTACCCAGAAATGTACATATCCAAGATTCTTATTCATCATTTTACCATACATCTTAGGGAACCAATGATATACTCCAGCAAATAAACCATACAATGCAGAAATACCCATTACTAAGTGGAAGTGTGCCACTACGAAATATGTATCATGTACATTGATATCTAAAGTACTATCTCCTAAAATAATTCCAGTAAGACCTCCAGTAATAAATGTAGATACCAACCCTATCGAGAACAACATAGCCGGATTAAACTGCAAATTACCTTTCCACAACGTGGTAATATAGTTAAAAGCTTTTACCGCAGATGGAATTGCAATTAATAAGGTTGTAAATGTAAATACCGATCCCAAAAATGGATTCATTCCTGAAATAAACATATGGTGACCCCAAACTATTGTCGATAAAAATGCAATTGCCAATATAGAAGCAACCATCGCTCTGTAACCAAATATAGGTTTACGAGCATTAGTTGCAATAATCTCGGAAGTAATACCTAAAGCAGGTAACAATACAATGTATACTTCAGGATGCCCTAAGAACCAAAATAAATGCTCAAATAAAACCGGAGAACCACCTTGATTGTGCAATACCTCTCCTGCTATATAAATATCACTTAAATAGAATGAAGTTCCGAAACCTCTATCCATAATCAGTAATAAAGCTGCTGATAATAATACTGGGAATGACACAATACCAATAATTGCAGTTACAAAGAATGCCCAAATAGTAAGAGGCATACGTGTCATAGACATCCCCTTAGTACGCAAGTTAATAACTGTTACTACGTAATTCAAAGATCCTAACAATGAAGAAGCAATGAATATCGCCATAGATACTAGCCATAACGTCATACCAGTACCAGAACCACCAATTGCCTGTGGAAGTGCGCTTAAAGGAGGGTAGATTGTCCATCCAGCAGAAGCAGGACCTGCCTCAGCAAAAAGAGACAATACCATAATAACACTACTAAGGAAGAATAACCAATAAGACACCATATTTAAGAATCCTGACGCCATATCTCTTGCACCTATCTGTAATGGAATCAAAAGGTTACTAAACGTTCCACTTAAACCAGCTGTAAGTACAAAGAATACCATGATCGTACCGTGGATTGTTACCAAAGCCAAATACATACTTGGATCCATTTGCCCACCTTCTCCAAACTTACCAAGTAATACTTCAAAAATCGTAAACTTGTGATCAGGCCACGCCAATTGCATTCTAAACAATAAAGACATTGCGATCCCAATGATCCCCATTATCAACCCAGTAATCAAATACTGTTTTGAGATCATCTTGTGATCTTGACTAAAAATATATTTAGTTATAAAGGTCTCTTTATGGTGATGCCCGTGATCGTGATCTTCTGCATGACCATCTACGTGTGCTATTGCTGACATACGATTATACTTTTAATAAAAATTTATAATTTCTCTTTTTCTTTCTTCTTAATTACTTGCCTGAGCGGATATCTGTTCTTTAAACGTCTTCTGCTCTTTTAGCCAAGTATTGTAATCCTCTTCGGATTCAACAACAATTTTCATTTGCATGTTGTAATGAGAAGCTCCACAGATCTTATTACATAACAAGTAATAATCAAATTCATAATTCTCCAAAGCCTCATCACCTGCTGCAACTAATTTCTTACTCTTCTCTCTTCTGATTTTGTTTATAGTTGCTACTTTTTCAACCATAAACTCACTATTACGCATCTCTTCGGACGTCATTATTGGAGTATAAGAAAACTCAGTAATCATTCCTGGAACAACATTCATTTGAGCTCTAAAGAAAGGCATATAAGCAGAATGTAAAACATCCTGAGAACGCATTTTAAATATCACCTTTCTATTCACTGGAAGGTGTAACTCATTTACAATTTTATCATCCATTCCGTAAGAATCCGAAGCATCTAACCCTAACGTATTTACTCCTTCGATAAAACGAACATTAGCCTTACCAAGTACATTATCTTCACCTGAATATCTTGCTCTCCAATCAAACTGGTAAGCATATAACTCAATAATTAATGGATCACCTTCTTCTTCATCAATATTCATGATATCAGTCCAAGTAAACAATCCGTATATAATTAAACCTGCTAATACAATTACTGGAATAATTGTCCAGATAAACTCTAATTTATCATTGTCTGCAAAAAATAATGCTTTGTTATTTTTGTTTCCTCTATACTTGTATGAGAAAAAATGTAAAAGTCCTTGTGTGATAATCTGAACAAACATTATCAACACCATTGAAATCAACATCAATCTATCATACTCTATACCGTGCTCTGATGCAGACTCTGGCAAGAAAAAACTGTTATATTGTACAAAACAAAAGATTGTTAGGACGTATATAAATATAACAAAAGCAAGCATTAATTTACCCTGAAGGTTATTATCCTTATCATTTGCTACTTGAGAATTATCAGCACCTTTTACTTGCGATAACTTTAATATTTTAGACATCTGCCATAAGGAGATTCCAACTAGTGCTATAACTACTATGGTTAAGAATACAGTCATTTTTATCTATCTTCTTTTTTACAATCTAATTTTTAATAATGAAAGTGTTTACTTTCTTCAATATAAGGGTTACCCTTAGCTAATAATGGCGCTTTAGTAAGTGCTTTAAATACTACGAATAGGAACAAACCTAAAAACAATAACACAGCACTGATCTCTGAGATTCCAATAAACCAAGACTCTCCTACCGATGCTGGCATCACCATATTAAATACGTCTATATAATGCCCACATAAAATTATAATTCCAGCCATAACTACAAACCAATTAATACGTTTGTAATCACTATTCATTAAGACTAATAATGGGAATATAAAATTCATTACCAACATACCAAAGAAAGGTAATTTATAATCCTCTATACGTGTAATGAAATAAGTAACCTCTTCTGGAATATTTGAATACCATATTAACATGAACTGAGAGAACCATAAGTATGTCCAAAATATACTAACTCCGAACATGAACTTAGCCAAATCATGAATATGACTATTATTTACAAACTCTAAATAACCTTTTGATTTCAAATAAATAGTGATCAAAGCGATTGTAGTAATTCCTGAAACGAATAGTCCAGCAAAAACGTACCATCCAAATAATGTACTAAACCAGTGTGGATCAAAACTCATTATCCAATCCCAAGAAGCCATCGATTCCGTATAAATAAAGAACACAAGGAAACCTGCTGATATTTTAAAACTTTTCTTGTACCATTTGTTACCAGTACTATCTTCGTCTTGCTTTCTAGAATACTTCACAGCAAAATGGCGATATAAAAACCATCCTCCTAAGAAAATTGCTGCTCTAATTAAGAAGAACGGAACATTCAACCATCCTTTTTTACCGTCAATTAAAGCATCATACTTTTCATTTGAAGGATCTAATAAATCAGCATCCATCCAGTGGAAAATATGATTCATATGAAATCCTGATAATGCCAAGATCACAAATAATATAATACCACCTGGAACAAGATAGGCGGTAATAGCTTCCATTACTCTAAATAGAACTGGTGACCATCCCGCTTGCGCTGCAAACTGAATAGCGTAAAAAGCTAAAACACCTAAAGCTATCATGAAAAAGAAGAACGCCGCCACATATAATGCTGCCCATGGCTTATTTTGTAATTGATGTAATGTATGCTCATAGTGAGCATCTCCACCATGTGCATCTTCATTTCCATGCCCATTAGAAGAGTGAGCATCAGCTGTTGCGTGCGTATCACCATGACCATCACCGTGTGCATCGTGTCCTGCCATCATTTCTTTAACGTCTTCGATAGTTTTTGGTGTGCTTAAAAACCCAGTTGTTAATCCCACTAATCCAACAACCATCAAAATGATAGAAAATAATCTTAATTTACTTGATAGCGTATACATATTTATATAATATCGTTATTCTTAACTTTTAAAAATTGCACCAAATTAATGTGCGTTATCTTGCTGTTCTTCTGTTGTCTGTTCTGCAGTTTCTACAATCTTTGGAGCTACCACATCAGTATCTATGCGAACTGGTTTACCTTCTAAATCTGCTTTTAACTTCTGCACATACTGAACAATTTGCCAACGCTCGTGCTCACTTGTTTGAGAAGCATACGATCCCATAGAATTAATACCATAATACATTACATGATAAATACTTCCTTCAGTAATTGCTCTTCCAGCATCATCATAACTAGGTACACCTAAAATCTTTTCTCTTTTTACCAAAGTTCCTTTTCCATCACCTTTAGCTCCATGACATATTGCACAATAAATATCATACAACGCCTTTCCTTCCTCTTCATTCTCTTTAGTGTATCGTATAGGATTCTTTAATGAATCTTTAGCCATCTGATAACCTTCCGGAGCATTTTTAAAATCATAAGGCATCCAACCTCTAGGAATAGATCCTTCTACTGGTAACATAGCCTCTTGACCTCCTGGAAAAACCTCATACTGACCATAGGTTTCATAACCTACAGGCGCATACATATTAGGCATATACTGATAATTAGGCTTTGAATCCTTTTTACAAGAAACAATACTAATCATCATTATTGCGACTACTATTATATTTAAACTATTCTTCATTATAACTAATGGTTATCTTCTTGCTTATCTATTACTTTAATTTCTACAGCTCCTGTGTTGCTTAAAAAGTTGGTCATCTTATCTACATCGTGATGACTAGCATCTATTTCCATTAGGAAATGATCGTCTGTAGTTCTTACATCAGGATTTTCTGCTTCTTTAAAAGGCCATAATTTACTTCTCATGTAGAAAGTAATTACCATTAAGTGTGCTGCAAAAAACACAGTAAGCTCAAACATAATTGGAACGAAAGCTGGCATGTTTTCGATGTAACTAAAACTTGGTTTCCCACCAATGTTTTGAGGCCAATCTTCGATCATAATGTAGTTCATCATTGTGATTGCAACTGTAAGACCAACACATCCATACATAAACGATGTAATTGCTAATCTTGTCGGAGCTAATCCCATAGCTTTATCTAAGCCGTGAACTGGAAAAGGAGTATAAACCTCTTCTATATGATAATGCTCAGAACGAACCTGCTTTACAGCGTCCATTAGGACATCATCATCTGTATATAATGCATGTATAACTTTAGATGCCATACTTCTAATTGTTTTTTAATTTTTCAGCTTGTCCAGCCCAATCATCGCGTTGCGCTCTTCCTGGAAAAGAACCTGTAATACTATCTAATAAATTGTATTCTTTTTCGGTCATTTTACTTACTTGATCAAAAGTAAATATCCCTATTTCATTCAGTTTCTTTTCCATTACTGGACCGATACCATTAACCTTCTTTAGGTCATCGGCAGTTTGAGTACTAGCGTCAAAAGTTCCTAAATTACCCAGTAAACTATCTATGTCTTCCTGACTAGCTTCTTTTACTTCCTCTACTTTATCTTCAACTTCTTCAGCGGTGATTTTAGCTTCCACTTTAGGAAGTTCATCTCTATGATCTATCCCAGCCTCTCTAAGCTTTTTGTATTTCTCTCCGGAAGACTTTAATATTGTTTTCACCTCTGCTTGCGCAATTACTGGGAATGTGCGAGCATATAACAAGAACAACACAAAGAAGAATCCAATCGTACCGATAAATATTCCTATATCTACAAATGTAGGAGAGAACATCGTCCAAGATGATGGTAAGTAGTCTCTATGAAGAGAAGTAACAATAATTACGAAACGCTCAAACCACATTCCTATATTTACCACTATAGAAATTATGAAAGAGAACATAATACTTCTTCTTAGTTTAGGGAACCACATAAACTGTGGTGAGAACACGTTACATGTCATCATCGCCCAATATGCCCACCAGTAAGGTCCTGTTGCTCTGTTTAAGAATGCATATTGTTCATACTCCACTCCAGAATACCATGCAACAAATAACTCTGTTATATAAGCCACCCCAACTATAGAACCAGTAATCATGATTACGATGTTCATTAATTCTATATGTTGAATAGTGATATAGTTTTCTAGATTAGACACTTTTCTCATAATGATCAAAAGTGTGTTCACCATTGCAAATCCTGAAAAAATTGCTCCCGCAACGAAATAAGGAGGGAAGATTGTAGTATGCCATCCAGGTATTACTGATGTTGCAAAGTCAAAAGATACAATTGTATGTACAGAAAGTACTAATGGTGTTGCTAGACCTGCAAGTACCAAAGACACTTCCTCAAAACGTTGCCAATCTTTTGCTCTACCGCTCCATCCGAAGGATAGGATACCGTATATTTTCTTGTTAAAAGGAGTAATCGCTCTATCTCGGATCATCGCAAAATCAGGTAATAATCCAGTCCACCAGAAAACTAATGAAACTGAAAGATATGTTGATATCGCAAATACATCCCAAAGTAGTGGTGAGTTAAAGTTTACCCATAAGGATCCAAACTGATTTGGAATTGGCAATACCCAATATGCTAACCATGGACGTCCCATGTGAATAATTGGGAATAACCCTGCCTGAATAACCGAGAAAATGGTCATCGCTTCAGCAGATCTGTTAATCGCCATTCTCCATTTCTGACGGAATAATAATAGTACAGCTGAAATCAGTGTTCCTGCGTGACCGATACCTACCCACCAAACGAAGTTAGTGATATCCCAGGCCCATCCAACTGTTTTATTTAATCCCCAGGTTCCGATACCTGTGGAAATTGTATAAATTATACAACCTATTCCCCAAAGGAAAGCAACAAGGGCAATTGAAAACACAATCCACCAAGATTTGTTTGCTTTACCTTCAACTGGCGCAGCAACATCCACTGTTACATCGTGGTAGGTTTTATCACCAGTTACTAAAGGTTTTCTTATAGGTGCTTCGTAATGAGACATAATCCTTTATAATTGAATTGATTCTTTATTTAGTTAATTAGGCTTCTGTTGTATTTCTTACTTTCGTCTGATACATCACGTTTGGTTTTGTACCTACATGCTCAAGTAAGTGATACATTCTATTATCCTCTTTTAATTTGGCTACTTTACTATCCTTATCGTTGATATCACCAAAAGTCATTGCTCCCGAAGAACAAGCAGCTGAACAAGCCGTCTGGAATTCTCCATCTTTAATCACTCTACCATCTCTCTTTGCATCTAGAATAGTTTTTTGTGTCATTTGGATACACATAGAACATTTTTCCATAACACCTCTTGATCGAACAGTAACGTCTGGATTTATTACCATACGTCCCAGATCATTGTTCATATGATAATCAAACTCATCGTTTTCATTATATAAGAACCAGTTAAATCTTCTTACCTTGTAAGGACAGTTGTTTGCACAATATCTGGTACCTACACAACGGTTATAAGCCATATGGTTTTGTCCTTGTCTACCATGAGAAGTTGCCGCAACTGGACAAACTGTTTCACAAGGAGCATGATTACAATGCTGACACATTACTGGTTGGAATGCTACTTCAGGATTATCTGAAGGAACTTCCATTTCACCAAATTCCGATAACGAACTTCCTAATCCAGAGATTGCATCTTTTTTAGCATTATCACCTTCAAAAGTTTCTTGAGAAGAATAATAACGATCTATACGTAACCAGTGCATATCACGTGATCTACGCATTTCTGATTTTCCAACAACAGGAACATTGTTTTCTGCATGACAAGCAATCACACAAGCACCACATCCTGTACAAGCATTCAAATCTATAGAAAGATTAAAATGATGTCCTACAGAACGATCAAATTCATCCCAAAGATCTACTTCTGGAGAAGTAACCTCATATTCAATATGATTTTTACTTACTTCAGGAACAGCATTCCAAACATGCTTATCTTTCGTATTAAAGATCTCTAAAGTAGTTTCCTTGATAATATCGCCTCGTCCCATTAGCGTGTTGTGTAACTGCACACAAGCAAACTCATGAGTACCCTCAGCTTTCGCCAAAGTTACAGACTGTACTGCATTCTGATTTTGATACAAAGTAAAAGCATTAACCCCTACTTGCATTTCTTCTTTCAGTCCAGCAGTCTTTCCATATCCTAATGCCAAACCTACCGAACCTTTGGCCTGACCTGGTTGGATTATTACTGGTGCAGTAACATTAACACCGTTAACTGTTACTGTCGCATAGCTACCATTTAACGCACCGTTAGCAACATTTTCATTGATAAGTCCTAAAGACTCAGCATCAGCTCTAGATACCGTTAGGTAATTATCCCAAGAAGCTCTGGTTATTGGATCAGGCATTTCTTGTAACCAAGGGTTATTCGCCTGCTGACCATCACCTAAAGCTGTTTTTGTATATAAAGTAAGCTCTAATCCATTAGCCTTAGCTGTTGCTAATCTTCTGGCTGCAGCTCCTACATTAGGACCTGCTGGAGTTTCTTCTACAACCTCTCCTTCTGGAGTATTTATTGCTTCTTCTAAAGATTCTTTTGGTAATATTGGTTTCACCAACACTCCATCATGCAATGCTTGACTCCATGAAGTTCCACCTAGAACTCCAGTCCATGCATCTTTAATATAATCATTAAAAGATGCAGTATTTCCCGTCCACTTTAATAAAGTTTCCTGAAATTGTCTTGTATCAAACAAAGGACGAATAGTTGGTTGCATCAAACTATAACTTCCTTTCTTTAACTCCACATCACCCCAAGACTCTAAATAATGAGGTGTTGTAGCTATGTAATTACACGCTGAAGCGGTTTCATCATTATGCATACTGAAAGCTACAGAAAGATCTACTTTTTCAAGACCATCTTTAAATTCCTGAGCATTCGGCAATGAATATGCTGGATTAACACCAGCAATTAGTAACGCTCCTACACGTCCTGCATTCATATCTTTTACCAACTGCGCTACTGCTTTCGAATCACCTTGACGGATTTTTCGAGGTGTATTTTCATTAAACGCTTTACTATTAATATGCTTGTTTATCGCTAATACTAATAATTGAGCATCTACATCTTGAATTCCAGAAACAACAACAGCATTACTGCCCGCTTTCTGAATATGCTTAGCGGCTTTCACTACTTCCGCATCTAATGCAGCATCCAACGCTCCTTTAGAACCAGCTCCCGTTACATATTTGTATAATGCTGCCAGAACCTGTTTTTGTTGAGTAGGCGTTGCTTGTATTCTATTATCTGCATTTGCTCCAGAAAGAGACATATTTGCCTCAAACTGAATATGCTTTGACATCTTACCATTTTTCGGAACACGTCCTTGCGCATATCCTCCATCATATCCACCACCTTGCCAATCTCCAAGAAAATCAGCAGCAATACTAACTACAGTATTTACCTTAGAGAAATCATAATCTGCAAGTGCTCTTTCTCCATACATCATTTCATAAGCATCCAATGCTTCACTGTAAGAAACTGAATCATAAACTACCTGAGAAACATTAGCATACTTCGCTTTAAATTCTGCAATTAGTTTTGAAGTAGAAGGACTTGCAAAAGTTTGCGTTAACAAAACAATCTTCTTACCTCCAAGACCATTTAATTTAGCACCAACTTCTTTATCAAGTTCACTCCAACTAATATCCTCTGCGCCTTTCTTAGGACCTTTCAATCTAGAGCTGTCATATAATGACAATACCGAAGCATGCACTCTAGCGTTTGCCTCTCCATTAGAAGTAGCCAGATTATTATTTTCAACTTTAATTGGACGACCTTCTCTAGTTTTAATTAAAACACTAGCGAAATCAAAACCATCAGCAATAGTAGTTGCATAGTAGTTGGCAACACCAGGAACAATTCTATCTGGTTGCACTACATATGGTATTGACTTAATCACTGGGCCTTCACACGCTGCTAATGATGCAGCTGCTGTACTAAAACCTACATATTTAAGAAAATCACGACGTGTAGTCGAAGAATTCTCCAGAGATGATTTATCTCCTAAAAACTCATCCGTAGGAATTTCCTGAACGAATTCATTTTGTTGTAGCGTCTCAACAATAGAGCTATTTTCATTTAGCTCTTCAACACTTTTCCAGTATTTCTTGTTTGATGACATATAATTGATATTAGCTTCTTACTTATTTTTTCGTTTAAACGAATAAATTATTTATTAATAGTGGCACTTACCACATTCCAAACCACCCATCTGAGCAGCTGTTAATTTATCCACTCCATACTTCTTAGACAATTCTGCATGTATCTTCTCATAGTACTCATTTCCTTCCACCTTCACATTAGTCTCTCTATGACAGTTGATACACCATCCCATTGTTAGCGGAGCATGCTGATACATAATTTCCATTTCTTCTACAGGACCGTGACATGTCTGACACTCAATACCTGCCACACTTACGTGCTGTGAATGATTAAAATATGCGAAATCCGGCAAATTATGTATACGAACCCATTTTACTGGCTCTGTCTTTCCTGTATACGCTTGTTCAGCTTCATCCCAACCAACAGCTTTGTATAGCTTTTTGATCTCACCATCATAAAACTCTTTAGAATATTCATCGGTAGCAGTGCTTTCTGCAACTTCAGCTATAGATTTATGGCAGTTCATACAAACATTTAAAGAAGGAATTCCCGAATGTTTAGAAACTCTAGCGGAAGAGTGACAGTACTTACACTCAATCTTGTTGTCACCAGCATGAATCTTATGAGAATAGTGTATTGGCTGAATTGGCATATATCCTTGATCAACACCTACCTGCATTAGATAACCATATACAAAATAACCACTTGCAAGCAACACAAATATCGCTGACACTAATACTAAGAATTGATTCTGCACAAAAGCTTTCCAAATTGGAGTTTTTGCTTCTTCTTCAGCAAACTCAACACCATTAGCTTCTGCGAAACTTCTTAATGTTTTATTCACTAAGAATAGTACAACCACCAACATTAAGAACACTAATACCAACGCTCCTAAAATAAGAGTAGTAGAAGCTCCGTCTCCAGACCCACCCTGTCCTTCACTTGCAACTGTAGCTGCAGCAGCCTTGGGCTCAGCTTTAGGAACCATTACATAGGCCAAGATATTATCTATATCGGTATTGGTCAATTGTGGAAATGCATTCATCGGAGTTCTTTTGTACTCCTCATAAATAGCAACCGCTCTTGCATCTCCAGATGCGATCATCGCTGCACTATTTTTTACCCAAGAATAAATCCATTCTCTCTCATACTTATCAGCAACTCCAAAAAGTGCTGGACCTGTCATTTTCTTATATCTTTTGTGACAAGCAGCACAAAGCGATTTAAACAACGCTTCTCCTTTTGCTACATCTCCACCAGTGGCAGATTCAGCGGTAGCCGCTTCAGTTGTTGCTGCTTCTTCCTGAGCAAAAACTGGATTCATTAAAGAGAATAAAAAAACAGTTCCTAGAAGTAGGAGTTTTGAGGCTGAATTTCGGTATTTCACCTGTTTCATATTATAAAGTAGAATTATCGTCTAAATTTTGGTATGGTTTTTTCGTTATTCTTAAAAAAACGATGCAAAAACCACGTCCATTTAATTCGACAGCAAAAGTACTACAATAAGTCGATTTTAGAAATGTTAGCGAACTGTTAAGTGCTAATTTATAATAATTCTAAATAATATTTTTAAAGGATTTTGAGTTATTAAACTTTACCTTTGTATCAAATCTATTTGTAATGAGAATTTTAAACAAAAAAAACAGCGTTTTCGTATTAGGATTTTGTTTTGTTGGGATGAACTTTTTGAATGCGCAGGATTCCACAAATTCTAACAATCCTACTGTTTTTACCACAGTAGAAATAGCTACTCCTGCAGAACCAACCGTAACCATAAATCAAGACCCAAGAATACAACAACTTCTGAATATCAAAACAAAAATGGACAAAGAAGGTGTTTTAAGCGAAAATTACCGAGTGCAATTATTTACCGGCGATCTTAAAGAAGCAAATGAGGTTCAAAAGAAAGCAGAAACAGCTTTTCCTCAATGGAATTCAGAAATAGTTTACGAAACCCCTAACCACAAAGTATGGATAGGCAATTACAGAAGTAAGTTAGAAATGGACAGAGCTCTAAAAGAAATTAAAAAAGAATTCCCAACAGCTTTCCCTTTCAAATTAGGAAGAGATTAATCACAATAAGGATTTAACAAACAAAAAGCCCGATCATTTTGATCGGGCTTTTTACTTATATCGCTCTTAAGTTCTATAACTTTTTCTTTACGGCAACTTCCTGGAATGATTCGATGATATCTCCAATTTTAATATCGTTATAATTTTTGATTTGCAATCCACAATCATAACCTTTAGAAACCTCCTTAACATCATCTTTAAATCGTTTCAATGAAGCTAATTCACCAGTATACACAACTACACCTTCACGTATTAATCGTATTCCTGCATTTCGAATGATTTTTCCAGTCTGTACCATACAACCTGCAATAGTACCAACTTTAGAAATCTTAAATGTTTCTCTTATTTCTGCAGTACCTGTAATCTCTTCCTTCATAACTGGAGAAAGCATTCCCTCCATCGCATCCTTAAGATCATTGATAGCGTCATATATAATAGAATATGTTCTGATATCAATTTCTTCCTTATCTGCAACCTGACGAGCATTTCCTGCTGGTCGCACATTAAATCCAATAATAATCGCATCAGATGCAGAAGCTAATAACACATCACTTTCTGTAATTGCACCAACCGCTTTATGAATAATATTTACATGAATTTCTTCAGTAGACAATTTCTGGAAAGAGTCTGTCAGTGCTTCTACAGAACCATCCACATCTCCTTTAAGAATAATATTCAATTCTTTAAAATCACCTAAAGCAATACGACGTCCAATCTCGTCTAATGTAATATGTCGTTGTGTACGAACAGACTGTTCTCTGTGTAACTGTGCTCTTTTAGCTGCAATATCCTTAGCTTCTCTTTCATCTTCAAGAACACTAAATTTATCACCCGCCTGAGGCGCACCATCTAATCCTAATATAGAAACAGGTGTAGAAGGCCCAGCTTCTTTCACATTCTTACCTCGTTCATCCTGCATCGCTTTTACCTTACCACTGTTCTTTCCTGCCAACACATAATCTCCCACACGCAGCGTTCCAGTTTGAACAAGAATTGTAGAAACATATCCTCTACCTTTATCCAAGAATGCCTCTACAACGGTTCCTGACGCCAATCTATCTGGATTAGCCTTCAACTCTAATATTTCCGCTTCTAATAAAACTTTCTCTAAAAGCTCCTTAACTCCTTGACCAGTTTTAGCAGAAATATCATGAGATTGTATTTTTCCTCCCCAATCTTCTACTAATAAATTCATGGAAGCTAATCGCTCTTTAATCTTATCAGGATTCGCTTCTGGTCTATCCACTTTATTGATAGCAAATACAATTGGTACACCAGCAGCCTGAGCATGACTGATCGCCTCTTTTGTTTGTGGCATCACATCATCATCAGCAGCAATTACTATAATTGCCAAATCCGTAACCTGAGCACCACGAGCACGCATCGCTGTAAAGGCTTCGTGACCAGGAGTATCTAAGAAAGCAATTTTCTGCCCATTTTCTAACTGAACTCCATAAGCACCAATGTGCTGTGTAATTCCACCACTTTCACCAGCGATTACATTTTCTTCACGGATATAATCCAGCAATGATGTTTTACCATGATCTACATGACCCATTACTGTTACTATAGGAGCTCTTAAAACAAGATCCTCTGGAGCATCTACAATTTCCTCAATTGCGTCTTCTACATCAGAAGTAACAAAATCTACTTCATATCCAAATTCATCTGCTACTATCGAAAGTGTTTCTGCATCTAAACGCTGATTCATAGTTACCATAATACCGAGTGACATACATGCCGATATTACTTGCGTAGTAGGAACATCCATCATCGTGGCAACCTCAGAAACCGTTACAAATTCTGTAACTTTAAGAACTTTACTTTCTTGTTCTTGTTGAGCCACATCATCCTCCGCCTTCTGACGGTGTTGATCCCTCTTATCTCTACGATATTTTGCTGCTTTAGATTTTTTAGATTTCCCTTGAAGTTTTTCAAGAGTCTCTCTTACCTGCTTTTGTACTTCTTCTTCGCTTGGCTCTTCTTTTACTATAGCAGGACGCTTTCCTTTATTATTTCTATTACCCGGACCGCGATTACCTTGTCTATTACCTGGACCACGGTTTCCTCCTTGTCTATTTCCTGGACCTCCAGGTTTAGAGGCACCATCCTTACTTATTCTTCTACGACGCTTTTTAGCGTCTCCGTCAGCAGATTTATCAGATTTATCTTCTTTCTTTTTTGCTGGTTTTTGAAACTTGGTTAAATCAATCTTCTGCCCTGTAAAATTAGGACCATCTAATTTCTTATACTGTGTTTCTACCTTCACTGGTTCTGCTGGAACTTCAGCATCCTTTGCCACAGGTGTTTCTTTCTTTTGATTTTGTTGCTTGACAGGTTTAGATGCTTTCTTTTGCTCTAAATCTATAGAAGCTACCTTGGCAATCTTTATACCTTTTTTCTCAGGTCGATTTGACACAACCTCAGGCTGTTTAGGTTTTTCTACTACCTTCTCTTCTTTTGGAGGCTCAACTACTGCTTTTTCCTCGGGCTGTTCAGCAGTTTTCTCCTTCTTATCCAATTCAATCTTACCTACTTGCTTAGGTCCACTTAATTGGGCTTTAGCTTTCACAACTTCGCGAGCCTCAGCACGCTTACGTCGCTCTTCTTGCTCTGTTTCGATCTGTACTCGAAGCGCCTCCTTCTCTTTCCTTTTTTCCTCACCAACCTCTTTTGAAGCTACCTTTTTACTTTTGTCTGTTTGAAACTCATCAAACAAAAGCTGATAGATCTCCGAAGAAATCTTAGTGGTAGGACGCGAGTCTATCTCATGACCTTTTGAACTCAAAAAGTCAACAGCCCGATCAAGCGAGATATTGAATTCGCGTAATACCTTATTTAATCTCATTGTTTTTGCTTCAGCCATAAATGCCCTTTATTTTATGCTCAAATATAAATTAATTGAAGTTATTAATCTTCAAATTCTGATTTTAATATTCTAATAACTTCACCAACAGTCTCTTCTTCGAGGTCTGTTCGCTTTACTAAATCTTTAATATCTTGTTCTAAAATACTCTTAGCGGTATCTAATCCTATTTTAGCAAATTCTTCTATAATCCAAGAATCAATTTCATCTGAGAATTCAGATAACTCTACATCTTCTTCCACACCTTCCCTAAATACATCTATCTCAAAACCAGTTAATTGACCCGCAAGCCTAATATTATGTCCACCACGTCCAATTGCCTTAGAAACCTCTTCTGGCTTTAACATAACCTCAGCTCTAGAACCCTCTTCATCTAACTTAATAGAAGTTACTCTTGCTGGACTTAATGCTCTAATAATAAAGAGCTGTAAATTATTCGTGTAATTTATCACATCAATGTTTTCATTACCCAATTCCCTAACGATTCCATGGATACGAGAACCTTTCATACCTACACAAGCTCCAACTGGATCAATTCTATCATCATAAGAATCCACAGCCACTTTTGCTTTTTCACCAGGAATTCTAACAACTTTCTTCACCGTTATAAGACCATCAAACACCTCTGGTATTTCTGACTCAAACAACTTCTCAAGGAATAAAGGAGAAGTTCTCGACATTATAATTGCAGGCTTATTACCTTTTAATTCTACAGATTCAATTACCCCTCTTACATTCTCTCCTTTTCTAAAAAAGTCAGAAGGTATTTGTCTATCTTTTGGTAAAATTATTTCATTTCCTTCGTCGTCTAACAATATAATAGCTCTGTGTCGAATGTGATGAACTTCCGCGGTGTATATCTCTCCTTCTAATTCTTTAAACTGCTTATAAATGTTAGTATTATCATGTTCATGAATCTTTGAAATCAAATTTTGACGTAATGCTAAAATAGATCTTCTTCCTAAGTCAATCAATTTAACTTCCTGAGATACATCTTCACCGATTTCAAAATCTGGCTCAATTTTTTGAGCTTCTGAAAGTGAGATCTCCTGATTCCCATCTTCTACCTCTCCATCTGCAACTACCACACGATTTCGCCAAATCTCTAAATCCCCTTTATCGGGATTTATAATGATATCGAAATTATCATCACTACCAAATTTCTTTTTTAGTGCATTTCTAAACACATCTTCCAAGATCGCCATTAGCGTAACACGATCGATTAACTTATCATCCTTAAATTCTGAAAATGATTCTATTAATGCGATATTTTCCATATCAATTTATAATTAAAATGTTATCATAACTTTAGCTTCTTTTATTTCTGAATATGCAAAAGAAACTTCTTTGGTTACCGTTATTTTTCCTTTTCCTACTGGTTTTGGCTCTCTAGTTTTCCAAACCAGTGTTATATGATCTTCTGTTACAGAAGTTAATTCTCCTTCTACAGTACTATCTTCTGTTTTTACTTTCAGCTTTCTTCCGACATTCTTTTTGTATTGGCGTTGATTTACCAAACCTTCCGAAACACCAGCAGACATTACTTGTAATGAAAAATCCTCTTCTTCTCTATCCAAATTATGTTCAATAGCCCTACTTATCGCAATACAATCTTCCACCTTTACTCCATCATCACCATCTATAATAATTTCAATACTATTATCAGGGTGTATTTTTTGATTTATTAAAAAAAGAGAAGGTCTTTCACTAAGCGCTTCTTCTAATAAGTTTTGAACTTTATCTTTTAATGACATAAGTAGATAAAAAGAGGGGACTTTTCGTCCCCTCATCCTGGTTTTTTAATTTCAACGGTGCAAAGATAATAATAATATCTTAGATTCAAAACCCACACAACAATGAATTTATTCGTAAATTTAATTGACTGTTAAGCCTTTACCGAAATCATCATCTAGATGATATAATTATAAGTGCATAAACTACAGTTAAATGTTTTCATTACGGAAAGAGCTAAAACATAACACATTTAACGATATCTACTCATATTAACACCTAACTGATTATGATACAAAATATCCTTGTACCTACTGACTTTTCTTCACAAGCAGAAAGCGCTTTAAAGGTAGCTGCACAATTAGCAAAAAAAAACAATGCAAAAATATATTTATTACATATTCTGGAAATGCCTGTGCATCTTGTAGACCTAATGTCTTCCGGAAGCTCAGCTCCTGCACCAGAAGCGGTTTTTTTTATGAAACAAACGCATAAAAAATTTGAAGAAGTTCTAGAAAGCAGTTATTTGGAAGGCTTAGATGTTATTGAAACCGTAAGTTTTGAAGATGTATTAAACGGTATCATGGATTCTTGCAAAAAAAACAATGTTGACATGATCGTGATGGGGTCACATGGCTCTTCGGGCTTCGAAGAACTATTCATAGGATCCAATGCTGAAAAAGTAGTTAGGACATCAGAAAAACCAGTATTAGTTATCAAAGAAGATTGTAATATTTTTGAAGTTAAAGATTTTGTGTACGCCACCAATTTTGATGATGAAGACAAACCTTCTTTGGTTGCTGCGCATCAATTTGCCAAACTATTAGAAGCTAAACTTCATTTAGTTTGGATTAACACCGCAAATAGTTTTAAAACCACTAGTGAAACAGAAGAAAAAATGAACTTGATGATCTCCGATCTTCCTATAGACAACTACAGCCTAAATATTTACAATGATATTAACGTTGAAAAAGGAATCCTAAACTTTGCCAAATCGGTTAATGCAGGACTCATTGGAATTAGCACACATGGAAGAAAAGGATTGTCACATTTTATTAATGGAAGTCTCGGAGAAGATGTTGTTAATCATGCCAAAAGACCCGTATTAACTTTTAAAATTTGAAATTTACATAAATTTAAAGCTCTCATCCCTGAAAACAGTGAAATAAAACCTTCCTGAAAATGATAGTTTTGGATCTAACAAAAACAATATTTATTATGGAAAATTCAATTTTATCGATCAAAGGTGTGCGTGTTCTTTCAAAAAAAGGACAAAAAACAATCAAAGGAGCTGCTTCAGTTGACGTATCCGTTTGTGGATGTTCTTGTAGCGGATCTGTAACTGGCCCTGCATACTGCAGAGCGTATGTTTATTGCCCTCAGATATACACTTGCGAAGAAACTTTTTAAACCTTCATTTATCTGAGTTCTAAATCTAAAAAAAATCCGAATTCTGAAGAATACCTGTCAGAATTCGGATTTTATTATTCTATAAGTTCTCTTTATCTTCTTATCATTAAATCTTAAAACAAAATATTCACCAAACTACATTTATTATTTCCTATAAAACAAAAAAGGAACTGATAAAAATCAATTCCTTTTTAAGTTGGTCTACTAGGGCTCGAACCTAGACTCTTCTGGACCAAAACCAGACGTGTTGCCAGTTACACCATAGACCAATGCGTCATTGCGGGTGCAAATTTAAAACATTCTTTCGGCTCTACAAACATTTTTTTTAAAAAAATTGCACTTACTACTATTTTTAACTGAAAATAAATTGAATTTACCTTGAGTATCATCAAAATATAAACTTCTGTTAAGCGTTTGCTAAAAAAACTAATAGAGAAGTATTTTTATTACTAAATTCGCCACACGTTATATAACAGTTATCTTATGAATGCATTCAACTTTCAAAAGTGGAATAAAATTTTAGGATGGGTAGTTTTTGCCATATCCCTACTTGTTTATTATTTAACCGTAGAACCAACAGCTAGTTTTTGGGATGCAGGTGAATATATTGCCACTTCATCTAAATTACAAGTTGGACACCCACCAGGAGCTCCTTTATTTCAGATGATTGGAGCTTTTGCTTCTATATTTGCATCAGACCCTACACAAATAGCATTTGTAGTAAACATGACCTCTGCATTTGCAAGTGCATTTGCGATTCTATTTATGTTTTGGTCCATAACTATTTTAGTAAAAAAACTAATTATTACCGATGAGAATTTCACTGATGCAAAAGCATTTGCTACATTAGGAAGTGGACTAGTTGGATCTTTAGCATTTACCTTTACCGATAGCTTTTGGTTTAATGCTGTGGAAGCAGAAGTTTATGCTATGGCCACATGCATCTTATCCGTTATGTTTTATCTAGGATTACTATGGGAAAGAGACATGCACAAACCTAGAGGAAACCGATGGTTAATTCTCATTGCATTTATCACTGGATTATCATTCGGTGTGCACTTTATGGGATTACTTTCCATACCTGCGATTGGATTACTTTATTATTTCAAAAACTACAAGGTTACCATAAAAAACTTTGTGATTGCTAATGTTTTCGTAGTTGCGATATTACTTTTCATTTTTAAACTACTTCTACCATCTACCTTAAAATTATTCGGATGGTTCGAAGTAACTTTTGTGAACAGTTTTGGAATGCCTTTCAATTCGGGAACTATATTTTTAGGTCTCATTATTGGTACTGCATTTTACTTTATTCTAAAATATACGAACAAAAAGAAATTTCCTTTGGTTAACACATCTGTTCTATGTGTTTTGTTCATTTTCATAGGTTTCTCTTGTTGGATTATGTTACCTATTAGAGCAAATGCAGGAACTGTTATCAACGAAAACAACCCAAATAATGCGAGAGAGTTATTAGCCTATTATAATCTTGAACAATATCCAGAAACTCATTTATTCTATGGACCTCAGTTTACAGAGATCTATGCTGGACTAGACGAGAATAACCCTTACGAGGATGATAAACCTAAATATGAAAAGAATTTAAAAACGGGTAAATATGACATCGTTAATGACTGGAAGAATGCCAGACAAAATATTGATGATGATCATAAGGCGTTTTTACCTAGAATGTGGAGTACGGAACACATAGCAAACTACATGGATTTTACAGGTCCAATTAGTTTTACTATAAAACCTGAGTACCAGGATGAATCAGAATTACTCGAAGCCGTTACTCAATTCAGAAGAGAATATGCAGTAGGTAAACTTGATAATGATGATTACAACAAATTTTTACGTTCTTTTGGAGACTATCTAAATGTCGAAAAACCTTCTTTTGCTTCTAATATTATGTATATGCTAGAATACCAGGTTGGATATATGTATTGGAGATATTTTATGTGGAATTTTGTTGGAAGACAAGATGATAATCAAGGTAAATATGGTAATCTTGAAGGTAATTGGTTAAGTGGTATCAATTTTATTGACGAATTGCATTTAGGTTCACAAGACAATTTACCGACCGATGCCCTTAAAAACAAAGCCAGAAACACCTACTACTTCTTACCATTATTGTTAGGATTAATAGGCTTTATCTTTCAAGCGCAAAAGGACAAGAAAAATTTCTGGATCTTACTTGTATTTTTCCTTTTTACTGGTTTAGCACTAAAGGTATATCTTAACGAAAGACCTTTTGAGCCAAGAGAACGAGACTATGCCTTAGTAGGTTCTTTTTATGTCTTTGCCATTTGGATAGGTTTTGGAGTTTACGCTTTGTTCGATATTCTGAAAAATGCGCTAAAACCAAAATTACTAGCTCCAATTGTGACAACTGTATGTTTACTAGCCGTACCTGTATTACTTGCTGCGCAGAATTGGGATGACCATGATCGATCTAATAGATATACTGCGCAAGCAATGGCCAAAATGTACTTACAATCTTGCCAAAAAGATGCCATTCTATTTACTATAGGTGATAACGATACTTTTGCGCTATGGTATGCACAAGACATAGAAGAATATCGAACAGATGTAAGAACTGTAAACACAAGTTTATTTGCTACAGATTGGTACATAGATCAGATGAAAAGAGCTGCCTATGATGGCAAACCAATTCCTTCACAGTTGACTCACGATTTTTATCGTTTCGGTAATAATGATGCTATTTATTACAAACCAGTTACGAATGACACCATGCTTATTAAAAACTGGATGCGCTGGATAGAAACCGACGACCCAAGAACCAAAGGAGATTTGCAAAATGGAAAACAAGTAAACACCTTCCCTACAAAGCACATTAGAATACCAGTGGATAAAGAAGCCGTTCTTAGAAACGGAATTGTATCACAAAAGGATGCTGATTTGATAGTTCCTTATATAGACATTCATCTTAAAGGAGATTTATTATTTAAGAATCGCCTATTGATGCTAGATATTATCGCTAATAACAATTGGGAAAGACCTATTTATTTTACTGGTGGTAGTTTTGGAGATGATGATTATTTATGGATGAAAGATTACTTACAATTAGATGGTGTAACCTATAAATTAGTTCCTATCAGAACTCCTGTAGATAAGAGAAATCCTTACAATTTAGGCAGAATAGATACCGATGTTATGTATAAAAACGTAACCAGTTGGGATTGGGGTAACAGTGAGAATCCAGATATTTATCATGATCCTGAAACCAGAAAGAATGCAATTACCTATAGAAGTAACTTAGCTCGTTTGGTTGAAGCTTTAATTAACGAAGGAAAAAATGATAAGGCAAAAGAAATTCTTGATTTAGGAATGGAAAAAATGCCTATTGAGTTTTACGAGTACTATACATTATTAGAGCCGTATGTAAGTGGCTATTATGAAGTAGGAGAAAAAGAAAAAGCACGTGAACTATGGAACAAAATTGCCAAAAAATACCAAGAGCAACTAACTTATTTTGGAAGTCTTACCTTAAAAAACCAATACCAATATGCAAGCGAAATCGTAAGTAATGTAGAACGATATCGTAGTGTAGTCGATCTTTTACTGATTAATCAGGATAGAGAAATGATTGAAGAAAAAGCTGAGGAATTCAACAGATATTTACGCCTATTCACCAAACTTTACTCGGAAGATGAGGAATATGACAATCAAGATCTGTTAGAAACGGAAGAAAGAGAAATGCAGAAGGAACTTCAGGATAGTCAAAAAGTATTAGATACTCTAGAGGAAACACCTAATTCATAACAATATAGAGCTTTTTAAAAAAGGCTCTTTTTTTAGACAAATTTTGGATATTATACCTAGCAAAACACCTAATAGTATCAAACTACTATTTCCTAATTACGTTTGGGATTTTTATGCCAAAAATGAAAAAAAAATATATCTAACTTTTGACGACGGTCCTATTCCTGAAATAACGGAATTTGTGCTAGAGCAATTAACGTTATTTAAAGCAAAAGCTACATTTTTTTGCATTGGTGATAATATCAGAAAACATCCTGAAATCTTTAATAAAATAATTCAGGATGATCACAGCATTGGAAATCATACTATGCATCATGTAAAAGCAAGAAAAACCAGTTTCTCTAATTATATTGATGACACATTATGTTGCGAGAGTGAGATTTCTAAACACATCTCCCTAAAAAATAAGTTATTTAGACCACCCTACGGACAATTAAATAAGTCAAAACTATCAGAATTAAAAAGATTGGGTTATGAAATTATACTATGGGATGTTTTAGCAAAAGACTGGATGCATAGCATAACGCCTGAAGAATGTACAAAAATCGTAATTAAAAACACTAGAAATGGAAGCATTATAATTTTTCATGACAGTGTAAAAGCTTCGAAAAACCTTATTGCAACTTTACCAAAAATATTGCAATATTTTACCGAACAAGGATGTGTATTTGATAAAATATAAAAAAGAGAGAAAGAACCTCTTTTACACATATTCCTTTATCAATCCAATGAGTGTATTCGCATCCTGCTCTCCACTCTGTCTCCAAACCATCTCACCCGCTTTATAAATCATTAACGTAGGAAGACCTTTTATTCTAAGTGCTGTTGCTAATTCTTCGTTTTTGTCAACATCTATTTTGATTACTTTAGCTTTATCACCAAGAGCAGCAGCTACGTCTTTTAAAACGGGATGCATGGAAACCGATGGTTCATTCCATTCTGTATAAAAGTCCAATAATACTGGAACCTCAATACCTATTAAATCACCAAACTTTGACATGCTTTATAAATTTTATGATCTCACTTTTTACTATTAACGCATAAAGTAGATATCTAATTGTAAATATAACATTTTCTATGAATTAAGAGGGTTTTGCTCCTTTTCTCAATTCTATCACCGTAATTTCTGGCCAAATTCCTACTCTACCAGGAAATGCATGAAAACCAAAACCTCTATTTACATTAAGATATCGTCCCATTTCATTATACATACCGGCCCATTGCTTATATACATATTGTACCGGACTCCATCTTAAAAAACCAGGGATTTCGATACCAAATTGAAACCCATGAGTATGCCCACTTAGCGTAAGATGATAATGATCCTCATGTTTTTTAACCTCATATTCCCAATGAGAAGGATCATGACTTAATAAAATTTTAAAGTCATCTTTCGCTACTCCGTCTGATGCTTTCGTTAGATCACCCGCTTTCTTAAAATTATGACCCCAGTTTTCTACTCCGACAATAGCGATACGCTCTCCTTCCTTTTCTACAAAAGCATTATCATTTAACAATAGATTAAAATCGATCTTAGAATGTATTCGTTTAATAGCCTCAAAATTTGCCTTTTTATCTTCTTCAGAATCCCAAGTAACGTATTCTCCATAATCATGATTACCCAAAACCGAATACTTACCATACTCAGGAGTCTTCAACTTCTTGAAAGTATCAATCCAATCATCCATTTCACTCGCCATTGTATTTACAATATCCCCAGTAAAAACCAATAAATCCGTTTGTTGTTCATTTATTAAATCTACAGCATATTCTATTTTCTCAACCTCATCAAAACTTCCAGAATGTATATCAGAAATCTGTGTTAGACGAAAGCCATCAAAGGCTGTTGGCAAATCTTCAAAATGCAGTACATGACTTATAACTTTAAAATTATATTTACCTCTAAAAATCCCATGTACCAAACCAGCAAAAGGAATAGCGGCAACACCGAGTGCAATTTGACTAACAAATTTTCTCCTACTTGGCAAGTATTGGGTAGCATTACCATCAAAAAATGTATTGGTAAGATAGGTATAACCAGCTATACACAATCTAATAATATCCTCTCCAAACATAAATAATACCAAAATCAGCTTCGGCACTAATGTTACTAATAATAATCCACTTGCTCTAAGAGAATATTTATTAGGCCCAACACTTCTGTCATAATTTGCAAAGACATAAATAACATAACTAATAACCAATAATGACAACAACAAGTAAACAATTTGAATCCATTGATTTTTGGAAAGTGTGCGAATCACCTGATAAGCGTATAATTCTATTAAACCAAAAAATATAAGGGGTATTATCCAACGCATGTACACAAAATAATTTATAAAAAACAAAACTATCTTACCTTTTAACAAACTAAGTAATATTTAAGTAAAAATTAACTGTTTAGAACCAAATCATAACAGAATAACGGGTTTACCAATGATACCTAATTCTTAACGTTAGAAATCTTACATTTTTCTTTCATATGTATAATTTTTATTCGTACCTTCGTTTCACAGGAAGAACATGGGGATGTACAAAAAAAATCTACTTTATTTATAGAAAATTACTATCGTATTTATAGCAATTGATAACATTGTTATCAATTTTATTTTGGGGCGAAATGCCGTCATTCATTGGCGGCATTTCTTATTTAGTATGATTTAAACCCATTTTCATTAATCTTATTTTTATCTTGCATTTCTAAAAATAGAATTCACAACATGTCACAAAAACGTCTTTTTCTACTGGATGCCTATGCACTAATTTTTCGTGGATATTACGCCTTAATCAAAAACCCAAGAATTAATTCTAAAGGGCAAGATACCTCTGCGATTATGGGTTTTGTAAACTCTCTTTTTGATGTCATCAAAAGAGAAAAACCAGATCACCTGGCGGTTGCGTTTGATAAAGCTGGAAGTAAGGATCGATTAGAAATATTTCCTGAATATAAAGCCAATAGAGATGAAACTCCAGAAGCCATAAAAATTGCGGTCCCAATTATCCAAGAAATTTTAAAAGCGATGCATATTCCTATTATAGAAAAAGCAGGAGTAGAAGCTGATGATCTTATAGGAACTATAGCAAAACAGGCTGAAAAAGAAGGATACAAAACCTACATGGTTACACCTGATAAAGATTATGCACAACTTGTTTCCGAAAATATATTTATGTATCGCCCTGCTCGCATGGGAAATGGTATCGAAATATGGGGAATCCCTGAAGTTCAGAAAAAATTTGAAGTAGAACGACCAGAACAAGTTATTGATTATCTAGGTATGATGGGTGATGCGGTAGATAACATACCAGGCCTACCAGGTGTCGGAGACAAAACTGCTAAAAAGTTTATTGCGGCCTATGGATCGATGGAAGGATTGTTTGAAAACATAGATCAGTTAAAAGGGAAAATGAAAGAAAAGGTAGAAGCTAATAAAGAATTAGGGCTACTATCAAAAAAATTGGCCACCATAATTTTAGATTGTGATGTTACGTTTGATGCAAAAGATTATGAGATTTCTACGCCTGATGAGAAAAAGGTAAAAGAAATATTTGGAGAGTTAGAATTTAGAAGATTAACAGATCAATTCACCAAAATCTTTTTTCCATCAGAAGAGAACACAACCGCAACAGCGACTAAGAAATCAACTAGTACTGCAGGAGCTGGTCAGTTTTCATTATTTGGGAGCAATGAAGAATCTTCTTCTACAGATTCTTTATCATCGAGAAAAAACATATCTAATACCGAGCATTTTTACCAGAGTGTTGCACCTGGCATGGCGATGAAATTATTTCTGCAAAATTTATTGAAACAAAATAACGTTTGTTTTGATACAGAAACTACCGGTTTAGACCCTCTAACTGCTGAATTAGTTGGTATTGCTTTTTCTTGGGAAGCTGGGAAAGGGTTTTATGTTCCGTTTCCTGAAGACAAAGATGAAGCACAAGAATTGATCGAGCTTCTTAGACCTTTCTTCGAAGCTGAAGATATTGTAAAAATTGGTCAAAACTTAAAATACGACATCAAAGTTTTAGCTAAATACAACATAGAAGTAAAAGGTAAACTCTTTGATACTATGCTAGCTCATTATCTGATCAACCCGGATATGAGACATAATATGGATGTTCTTTCCGAAACATATTTAAACTATACTCCAGTGTCGATCACAGAGTTAATTGGAAAAAAAGGAAAGAATCAATTATCCTTTAGACAAGTTCCACAGGAGAAACAAACAGAATACGCTGTTGAGGATGCAGATATTACATATCAACTAAAAGAGCATTTTACTCCAGAACTTAACGCGGCAAACATATTATCACTTTTCGAAGATATCGAAGTACCTTTATTACGAGTACTTGCAGATATGGAAATTGAAGGTATTAATTTAGATAAAGAGTTTTTACAATCATTATCTGAAGAGTTAGATAAAGATATTAAAACCTTAGAATCTAATATCTATTCCGAAGCTAGAGAAGAATTTAATATTGCTTCTCCTAAACAACTGGGAATTGTTCTTTTTGAAAAAATGAAGCTAGTAGACAAGCCGAAAAAAACCAAGACGGGTCAATATTCTACGGCTGAAGATGTGCTTTCTTATCTAGCAAAAGATCATAAAATTATCCAAAACATATTAGATTACAGAGGCTTATCTAAACTAAAAAGTACTTATGTAGATGCACTACCGAATCAAGTAAATGAAAATACTGGTAGAGTTCATACAGACTATATGCAGACTGTTGCCGCTACCGGGCGTTTAAGCTCCAACAATCCTAATCTTCAGAATATTCCGATAAGAACCGAACGTGGAAGACAAGTAAGAAAAGCATTTGTTCCACGTAGTGAGGATTATACCTTGTTAGCTGCGGATTATTCGCAAATAGAATTACGAATTATAGCTGCTTTGAGTGAAGAAGAGACAATGATCAGTGCATTTAAAAATGGAGAAGATATTCATGCTTCAACTGCTGCTAAGGTTTTTAATGTCCCCATTTCTGAAGTTACTAGAGAACAACGTAGTAATGCAAAAACAGTAAACTTTGGTATTATTTATGGAGTTTCAGCTTTTGGCCTGAGTAACCAAACCAACCTTTCCAGAAGCGAAGCAAAAGAACTGATAGACACTTATTATAAGACATATCCAAAACTACGTAATTATATGAGTGAACAAGTAGATTTTGCCAGAGAAAATGGATATGTACAAACAGTATTAGGAAGACGTCGTTATCTTAAAGATATTAATTCGGCTAATGCAGTAGTAAGAGGAGCAGCAGAACGAAATGCAGTAAATGCTCCTATACAGGGAAGCGCTGCTGATATTATTAAAATAGCAATGATTAATATTCATAAAAAACTAAAAGAAAGTAATTACAAAACGAAAATGCTACTTCAAGTACATGATGAATTGGTTTTTGATGTATTTAAACCCGAATTAGAAGAAATCAAATCCTTGATTCAGTCTGAAATGGAGAATGCCTATAAACTAGCCGTTCCATTAGATGTAGATTTAGGTTTAGGGACTAATTGGCTCGAAGCACATTAATTTTGTAACTACTTTTAACAATTTTATACCAATAGATTAGAATAAAAACCAATCAAAACATTTTCATGGAACAACTTTTTACCGTAGAAAGCCTTGTAACTCTTTTAATGCTGGTATTACTGCAAGCAGTTTTAGGGTTTGACAACTTATTGTATATCTCATTAGAATCCAAAAAAGCACCACCAGAAAAACAAAGTTTTGTAAGAAAAATGGGAGTTGGCCTAGCCATCATCTTACGTATAGTTTTACTTTTTGTTTTGATGTCGCTTATCCAATATTTTCAGGAACCTTTTTTAAGTCTCCATGATAATGGTATTCTTGAATTCAATCTTAACGTTCATAGCCTTATTGTACTTGCAGGAGGTGTATTCATTATATATACCGCCATAAAGGAGATTTGGCATATGATGTTATTAAAAGAACATGAAGAAACCGATAAGGAAGACAAAAAAGGCTCTATTAATAAAGTCATTTTATGGATTGTTATCATGAATTTGGTTTTTTCATTTGATTCTATACTTAGCGCAATGGCCTTAACCAGCGATATGGATTATGTTCCTCAACTAATTTTAATGTCAATTGCTATCATATTAGGTGGTGTTCTAATGATTGTCTTGGCTGATAAAGTATCTAATTTCCTTCAGAAAAATAGAATGTATGAGGTACTTGGGCTGTTTATATTATTCATAGTAGGAATTATGCTTCTATCTGAAGGAGGTCACCTTGCCCATCTGCATATTTTTAATAATGAAGTTACTCAAATGAGCAAAACTACTTTTTATTTCGTAATTGTAGTATTGGTTATTGTAGACATCGTACAAGGACGCTATCAGAAAAAACTATTAACAGAAAAAGAACACCAAGAAGCTCTCGCAGAAAAAGAATCTAAAGACCTACTAGCTGACCAACAAGAAAAGTAACTTAAGAATACAAATAAAATAAAAAGAGCTTCTCAATTAAGGAAGCTCTTTTTATTTTATTTATACGTAACGTATTACTGTCTAGTAAAGATTAAGTCGATTTCTCCTAAATCATCCAAAGTATCTGTAAAAGAAAGTGTTGTTTCTGTTAACGTAATTGTTACCGTTGTGGGATCCATTCCTGTAGGAGTAAAAGTTAATTGATCCCCATCCAAACTCCATGCGCCAGTTTCCATAAGCGTATTACCTGTACAACTTGCTGTCACTACTGGTGGTATACCTGGCTCCACATCAACGGTTATTTCTGTAACATCCTGATTATAGGTATCATCTTCATTAACCGTAATTACATCTTCGAAACAAGAAAGTTCTTCTAAAAGGTTTGTGGATGCATTTCCATCCATATCTAAGTCAACCGGTAATCCACCAGTCGCGGAAGTAAGCTCCCAAGTACCTACTAAGGAAACCATATCCGAAACTTCTCCATCATCATCATTACTACAAGAAGTGAAAATTAGTGCGCTACAAATTGCAAAAAGAAAAAAATTGGCTTTCCTTGTTTTTGAGTTTTAATTATTAATAAAGATTCATTGCTTATTCTTATAACAAAAGAAGCACATATTTATTTTAAATACCACTCAATAAACCCTAATTACCCATTGTTGCAGTAAAAAAATCGTAATAATTTAAAAATGTAGGTATCACAGGCCCATTAAAAGGGTTTGGACCATTAAATAGAACACAAACACCAATTCCATTTTCTGGATCAATCATTAACTGCGTTTTGTATTGGTTTACATTTCCACCATGGTATACGATTCTCCTATTTCGATAATCCAAAATTCGCCAACCTTTAGCATAATATGAATCCGTAACTCCATCCCATAAATTCACATAGGTATCATTATCACTCGTACAAATAATAGGATTAAAAATTTCGGACAAGCTTTCTTTAGAAATGATATCCGGACGATACCCCAATAATACTTTTAGATACTCCCCCATATCCGATATAGATGCATTAATACCACCTGCCGCAGCTACATTGTAATAGTTTTTATGAAGATTTGTTAGAGAATATTTCTTAGAATAATGATTCCATTTATGAGGTAAAGCTACATTACCATTATTTTTGATCCCAAGGTAGCTACTAGAAGCATTCGTCATCCCAGCAGGTCCAAACAATCGTTCTTCCAGTAATGTACCAAATGACTTTTGAGTATTACTTTCCATTACCTTTTCGATTACAGAAAAAACTGCATTTTGATAATCGTACGTCGTTCCTTCCTTAGCCACAACACCATTATATCTAAAATTAGATATAATGCTCTGCAAAGACATCCCTTTATGAATCAATTTAGAATTAGTGTATTTGTACAACCCTGTAGTATGGGAAAGTAGATGATTAACGGTAAGTCTTTCTGCCTGAGCTTTATCTTTTAAGCTAAAATTTTTAACGGTTTGCTTTACGTTTTGATTCCACTGAAGTTCGTTTCGATCTGCTAAATTACCCGCTAAAACAGATGTTACTCCTTTAGATAAACTTGCAATTCTAAAAACCGTATTAACATCAACAGAGTCAGTAGTATGAATTTCTTTGACTCCAAAACCCTTTTGATATACAACTGTTGAATCCTTTACAATTACAACCGCTGCACCAGGACATTCTGAAATATTAAAATTTGTTGCAAAAAACTTTTCGTAATGTTCTAGAAAAAAGGACAAAGAATCCGTCTTTTCTACTACCGGCTTTGACTCAATCCGAAACTCTTCTTTTTGTTCTTTTTGGGCAGTACAACCAATAGCAAAGAGAGCAATCGCAATTCTAAAAAAACATTTCATAAAGCAACAATCTTAATTATTGCAATAATACAGGTAAAAAACTTCGATATAAAAACTTTCTTGAAACCTTTTTTAAATTTTTATAAAACAAACCGGTAAGTAGCTTTGATCAAAAAAGTATTCTCTGGTTGCTGTCCAAAAATTTGATTATCTAAACTTCTAAACAAATGATCTCCTGGATTCCCTGAACCTGTGATCCCTTGTGACCATACTAGAAAAATTTCCGATCCTGGAATATACTCCCAACGCAGTACCAAATTAGATCTGAACTGAACAAAAGCAAAATCAGGATCTCCAAATGAATAATCAATCCCTCCTCCATCTTCATCTACCGAATACGTTCCATCTGCGAACGAAATTTGGTTATTATCATATAGCGTTACTCGTTCATTCAAATCAGAAGCAATCGGATTATTTACATAGTTAAAATCTGTATAAGTTCCTCGGGAAATAAAAGGCTGTCCGTAATACTGAATTGTTAGATTAGGATTTATATTATAATTAAGACGTATACTAGCACTTAATGTTTGCTGATCAATTCTAGCTGTAATATATCTCGGTGTTCCATTAAAGTCAACCTCAGTTACATACTGCGTCTTATTAGGGTTCCTTTCAAATTCTGGATTCAGAGAAACGCTTAATGCATTAAAAGGCTGATATCGCATTCTTAAAACATATCGATGAAAAGTAAAGTTATTCTGTCTCGCTCCCGAATTCACATACCCCATGGTAAAATTAAATTTCTTTCTACTATCCGAACCAAAAAACAAAAACGCAAAATTCTCTTCAGAAAAACGCCATCTTGGACCTCCTCTTAATATGGTATTGGTAAAAATTCTTGGCTTATGAGCTGCCCCTACTTCTGTCCACCAATTATTCTTATAATTAATAAATCCATTAAACTCATACTGAATCCTATTGAAATTTCCTTCAAAATCAAAAGCTGAAGTTTGTTCAAAACTCAAATTAGCTCTTCTATAAAATTTTGTAGGTTTTAGAAATAAATAGCGCACATTGGCAAATTGCCTAATATCGTCGGCCTGTCTTAAAAAACCAATATCATTTAACTCTAACTCAGGTGACCTCCAGAAAACTCCGGCGGTGTATCGCCAATTGCCACCGCCGGATTTTCCTCCAATCAATTTCCCTCCTGTTCCTGTTAAAGATGTTCTATTTGGATCTACCTCTACATGATCCGCATCTACACGCTGAAAAAGGTGTGTGAGTTCGTTTTGTGTTGCTTCAATAGCCTCTTTAGATCCTTCTACATGGCTCGTCACAAAATTTCCTTCTATAAAATACTTTCTATCTTTCCAATTATGTCTAAAATCTAAACCTCCAGAGTACGCAGCCTTTCTTAAAAAGTTTAGATTATTTTCTCGCAATCCAGTTAATTCAGAAGTTTCATCTGTATCCGGATTATCATAATCAATATTTAAAATATCACCTAGATTACGATTTGTAGCGGTAAAAATTCCGCCGATATAGGTATTCCGATCATTAAAATCTTTCTGAGCTCGACCCACAAAATAATTAGTAAGTGGCTCTACAATTGTTTCTCTCCTATTACCATCAGCATCCTCTATTTTAGCAATTTCTCGTTGTGTTACACTTTCTAATATACCTATCGACCATCCGTCTTTCGTTTTTCCGCTAAATTTTGCTGCTCCTAAAATTGTAGTATTATTAGGTCTATCTACGAATTCAGTATTTACAGGGCTCGATCCTACAGAACCCTGAGGGCTTCTGCCTATCCTCCTAGAGTAAAAGACATTATCAAAACCATTTGCAAATTGATAATCGAAAATATTCTTATTTTCTACAAAAAATGGCCGTTGTTCTCTAAAAAATATCTGGAACCCATCTAAGGCTATCGCAGCAGGATCGGCTTCAACTTGACCAAAATCAGGATTTACAGTTAAATCCATAGTTAGGTCGTTGGTAATACCAATTTTAGCATCCAAACCACCATTTAATTTAAAATCATCTCCATCTCTAAACGGATTTCCATCTTCAGCCGGAAAGGTATCATATTGAGCCACTGCAAAAGGCTGTATTTCTAACTGCTTTTGCGGCTCTATATCTATTAGACCATGTAACTCCCCAAATTCACTTACCCATCCAGGCGCATCTTGTGATATTCTTTGCCAAACGGATCTTTCTTCTTTTCTAAAGAACCTACGATTTACCTGAAGCCCCCATATTTGTTCTTTACTTTTTCCGAACTTCAATTGACTTAATGGAATTTTTACTTCAGCGGTCCATCCTTCTTCATCGATATTAGTAGCCGTATACCAAATCGGATTCCAACTACCATCCCAATTATTTCCATTATCGGAGATAAATTCATCTCCCTTTACTCCTGCTGCAGTAATAGTAAAAGAAAAACCAGTTCTTTTATCGTGATAACTATCTAAATTAATCTCTACCCAATCTCCAGCAAAACCGTCTCTTCTAGACAACCTTTTTTCTATTTTATCAGGTTCTTTATCATAACACCTATATCCTATATAAAGGTATTTTTGGTCATATAATATTTTAAACTTTGTTTGCTGACTAGGAGGAGTATTTTCATCAGGTTCATTTTCGATAAAATCTCCTGACCATTCGACTAGATCCCAACTTGATTCATCGATTAATCCATTTATGGTTGGTGCCTCAAAACCCTGAAGAGGTTTAGTAGTATATATTCTTTTTTTAACTTTGGTAGAATCTTGAGCATTCGCCGATAAAGTAAAAAGAAGTAATACGAACACTTGGATAGTGCACTTCATGTTGATTGGTTTTGTTGATTGATGTTTATACAAGGACTTAAATAATTATTTTTTGTCACAGTTTATTTAATTATTTAATAAAATATTAACATCGCTTTATTTCTTCAAGACAAATAAAACTTTGAAAAAACAATAGAATAATTGATCTATCTGAAAACCAAGCAATCATCCTTTCAAAATAATATCAACTACCTGTTTGCTATCTAAATATATAATCGTACATTTGCACCCCTATTTTATATAGGAAAGGAATGTTTAATTAGTAAAATTAGTTAGTGTGGACACATTAAGTTACAAAACAGCATCTGCCAACAAGGCAACCGTTTCAAAGGAATGGGTACATATCGATGCTGAAGGACAGACTTTAGGACGCCTATCTTCAGTAGTTGCAATACTATTAAGAGGAAAGCACAAACCTAGCTTTACCCCACATGTTGATTGCGGTGATAATGTTATCATTACAAACGCTGAAAAAATCAACTTAACAGGAAAAAAGTGGACTGATAAATCTTATATCCGTCACACAGGATATCCTGGAGGGCAAAGAAGTCTTACTGCTCAGGAATTATTTGACAAAAACCCAGAGCGTTTAATCGAAAAAGCGGTAAAAGGAATGTTACCTAAAAACAAATTAGGAGCAGCTTTATTCCGTAATTTAAAGGTATATGCTGGAGCAGAACACAATCAGGAAGCTCAGCAACCTAAAACTATTAACTTAAAAGAATTTAAGTAATGGAAGTTATTCACAAAATTGGTCGTAGAAAAACGGCTGTAGCTCGAATTTACCTAAAAGAAGGTTCAGGAAAAGTTACGATCAACAAAAAAGATCTTAACGTTTACTTTCCTACTGCTACATTACAATATAAAGTGAACCAACCTTTTGCCTTAACTGGTAATGAGGACAAGTACGATGTAAATGTAAATGTATACGGTGGTGGTATTACTGGACAAGCTGAAGCTGTTAGACTTGCTATATCAAGAGCAGTATGTGAGCTAGATCAGGAAAATAGAGCTATTCTTAAACCAGAAGGTTTATTGACTAGAGACCCAAGAATGGTAGAGCGTAAGAAATTCGGTCAGAAGAAAGCTCGTAAGAAATTCCAGTTCTCTAAACGTTAATTTATTAAAAATGTATTTGTTGTTATCCCACAAATGGGAGTTAGTTTAGCATCTAAATGTTCAAGGCCGTATCAACAAAATGATAGCCACTTGAATATTGCTAATTCAACAGAACGTAAACTATTACAAAAATGGCAAACAATATCGAAGTAAAAGACTTACTTGATGCAGGTGTTCATTTCGGTCACCTGACAAGAAGATGGGATCCAAACATGGCACCATATATCTATATGGAGCGTAACGGAATCCACATCATCAACCTATACAAAACTGCTGCTAAGATTGACGAAGCTAGTGAAGCTTTAAAGAAAATCGCAGCTTCTGGTAGAAAAATTCTTTTTGTAGCTACCAAAAAACAAGCAAAAGAAATCGTTGCTGAAAAAGCATCTAAAGCTAATCAACCATACATCACTGAAAGATGGCCTGGAGGAATGCTAACTAACTTTGTTACTATTCGTAAAGCAGTTAAGAAGATGGCTGCTATTGATAGAATGAAGAAAGATGGTACTTTCAATACACTATCTAAAAAAGAGCGTTTACAAGTAGATCGTTTAAGAGCTAAATTAGAAAAGAATTTAGGTTCTATTTCTGATATGACTCGTCTACCTGGAGCATTGTTCGTAGTGGACATCACTCGTGAGCACATCGCAGTAAAAGAAGCACAAAAATTAAACATTCCTATTTTTGCAATGGTAGATACAAATTCTGACCCGCGTCAGGTTCAGTATGTAATCCCTGCAAATGATGATGCTTCTAAATCCATTGATAAAGTGATGACTTATGTAAGTGATGCGATTATCGAAGGATTAAACGAAAGAAAAGCTTCTAAAGAAGCACCAAAAGCAGCTGCACCAGCTGAAAAAGCACCAGCTCCAGCGGCAGAAGCTGCTCCAAAAGCTGAAGAAGCACCTGTGGTTGCTGAAGCTGCTAAGCAAGAAGAAGAATAAACATTCATTGATTGCTTTTAATCATTAAAAATTATAAATATTAAAGTTAATCTTGCAAAACTTAACTTTAATATAAAATTAATGAGTCGTTTAGTTCTTTACTTTCGCAGTAATTACAACTAAACGACTTGTTTTTTACACAAACACATTAAATACTAAAACGTTATGGCAAAAATAACAGCCGCAGAAGTAAGTAAATTACGTAAAGCTACAGGTGCCGGAATGATGGATTGCAAGAAAGCACTTGTTGAAGCTGATGGAGATTTTGACAAAGCAATAAAAATCCTTAGAGAAAAAGGACAAAAAATAGCAGATAAAAGAGCTGACAGAGAATCTTCTGAAGGAGCAGTTATCGCAAAAGTTAATGAAGCTAAAAATAAAGGTGTAATCGTTTCTCTTAACTGCGAAACTGATTTCGTAGGAAAAAACGAATCTTTCGTTTCTTTAGCAAAAGAATTAGCTGAGTTAGCATTAAACAGCTCAACTAAAGACGAATTATTAGCTGCAGATTTTAACGGAATGACTGTTCAGGAGAAGCTTATCGAGCAAACTGGAGTTATCGGTGAGAAAATAGAAATTGGAGATTTCAAAGTATTAGAAGCTCCTTTCGTTGGATCATACATCCACGGTAATAAAATCGGTGCTCTTACAGGTTTATCTACAAGCATAGATGAAGCAGAAACACTTGCAAAAGACATTTCTATGCAAGTTGCCTCTATGGGAGCAACAACTTTATCTTATAAAGATTTTGATCCAGAATATGTAGCTTCTGAGACGCAAGCTAGAATTGCAGCCATTGAAAAAGAAAACGAAGAACTTGTAAGATTAGGAAAAACCTTAAAAAATGTTCCTCAGTTTATCTCAAGATCTCAGTTAACTGATGCTGTAATTGCTGAAGCTGAAGAAAGATTAAAAGCTGAATTAAAAGCTGAAGGTAAACCAGAACAAATCTGGGACAGAATTCTTCCAGGTAAATTAGAGAGATTTATTTCTGATAATACAACCTTAGATCAAGAACAATGTCTTCTTGACCAGAATTTCATCAAAGATGAAAAGAAAACTGTTGGAGAATACGTTGGAACATTAGGTGATATTTCTGTAGTAGGATTCGAAAGAATTTCTTTATAAAAACAACAAAGTAACGTATCCAGTTACATTAGTTTATAAAATCAAAAACCGCTTCAAATGAAGCGGTTTTTTTCGTCATTTTTCGAAGCATTTTCTAATAACTTCTAAAACATCTCCTTTAAACATTTTGGACCCCTCCAAAATGCTACCCCATAAAAGACTAACTCCCCAATTAGTCTAGATCACAAATCACACCGAAGTGATTTTGCAAACTCTAAAAATGTTTTATCATTATTTCAAAAACGCCTCTCATCTCCCCCTATTTTGTTTTCCCTTTGGCAAACCTAAAACATTATCAAACACCAATCAATAGAGGCGTTAGGGGAAAAGAACCCTTTTTTAAATCAAACTGTTATTTTTAACATTTTTTCTCGTTTTATTGGGATTTACCTTTAGCTATCAAAGTATTTTCTTAATTAAGAATATCATTATATTTGCAGCACACTATAAACAAATGATGAAATACAAAAGAATATTACTAAAACTATCTGGTGAAGCTCTTATGGGAGAACGCCAATACGGTATTGACCCAAAAAGATTAGCAGAATATGCTCATGAGATCAAACAAATAACAGAAAAAGGTGTTGAAGTTGCTATAGTAATAGGTGGTGGTAATATTTTTAGAGGTGTTGCTGGAGCTAGCAAAGGCATGGACAGAGTACAAGCTGATCATATGGGTATGCTTGCTACTGTAATCAATGGTCTAGCCCTCCAAAGCGCATTGGAAGACGCTGATATTCCAACAAGATTACAATCTGCAATAAAAGTCAATGAGGTTGCTGAACCTTTTATAAAAAGGCGAGCTCTTAGACATCTTGAAAAAGGAAGAGTTGTAATTTTTGGTGGCGGAACTGGAAATCCATATTTCACTACAGATTCTGCAGCGGTATTAAGAGCTATTGAAATCAACGCTGATGTTATTCTAAAAGGAACAAGAGTAGACGGAATCTATACAGATGATCCAGAAAAAAATGCAGATGCTACTAAATTTGATTTTATTACATTTGATGATGTTTTAAGCAAAGGTCTTAAAGTTATGGATACAACAGCCTTTACTCTAAGCCAAGAAAATGAATTACCTATTATAGTTTTCGATATGAATAAAGCTGGAAATTTACTTAAAGTTGTTTCCGGAGAATCTATCGGAACCAAAGTAAATCTTTAGTAATCATAAAATGACTCATTTTTTGATTCATACATTAATAAAGAAAAGAATTATACACAAATGAACGAAGAAGTAGATTTTATTCTTGATTCAACCAAAGAATCTATGCAGGGCGCTATCGCTCATTTAGAAAAACAATTAACTGTAATACGAGCAGGAAAAGCATCTCCAGCTATGCTTAGTGGTGTTATGGTAGAATATTATGGAAGTCCTACACCTTTAAATCAGGTAGGAAATGTAAATACACCCGACGCAAGGACTATTACCATACAACCATTTGAAAAATCCCTTATTCAAGAAATTGAAAAAGCGATCATGGTAGCTAACCTTGGATTCAATCCTATGAATAATGGAGAAAGCGTAATTATAAGTGTCCCTCCGTTAACAGAAGAGCGCCGTAGAGACCTTGTAAAACAAGCCAAGGCTGAAGCAGAAGATTCTAAAGTTGGTGTTCGAAATGATAGAAAAAATGCCAATAATGAAATCAAAAAACTAGAAAAAGATGGATTATCTGAGGATATGGCAAAAAATGCCGAAACAGATATCCAACAGTTAACGGATAATTTCATTAAGAAAATTGATGAAATGTTGGCCGTTAAAGAAAAAGAAATTATGACGGTATAATTTCCTTACAATTTGGTACAAAAGTGTTTTTTTTGACCAAAAGAACACTTTTGTACATTTTTAATTCAATTATTATGATTCGCGGATAATGCAAAACAAACTTTTCTGTTTATTATTTTTTATTCATTTTGTTGTTCTATCACAAATTAGCATTACCGGAAAAGTAATTGATCAAAGCACCAACAATCCCTTACCTTTTGCCACTGTTAAAACAGATCACAATGCTTACGCATTAACATCTTCTACAGGAGAGTTTGTAATACGATGTGATAGCTATCCAGTAAATCTTACTATAAGCTATGTAGGATATCATACCAAAAAGTTTTCTATTAAATCCGAAGATGTTGTAAAAGTAGAAATACAACTATCTCCAAAACTAGAAGATCTCGAAACTGTAACATTAGATATTCCAGGAAGCATTGCTTCAAATATCATTAAACAAGCAATTTCCAACAAGGACAAGAATAACCCCAACAAAGCTTTATCCAACTATAGCTACAAAACTTACAACAAGTTTAAGATTACAGAAGATAACCAGGCTAGATTTGAAACTCCAGATACTACTGGTGCTGATATGGAAAGAATTTTTAATGACGCCCACTCCTTCCTATCAGAAAAAATTAGCCTTCATCAATTCAATAAAGGGCGAGATGAAAAAGAAACCGTTCTAGCATCAAGAATGACTGGTTTCAACAAACCCGTTTATAATGTATTAGGAATTAAAATACAATCTAATTCTTTGTATAAAGAAAACTATGTCATTTTCAATAATCGATATGCTGGGCCACTATCCAACAGAGCGCTAAAAAACTATTATTATAAGGTTTTAGACACTACTCAAGAAAAAAGACCTGCATACGTGATCCTATTTCAACCAAGAAGATCAAAGAAAATAGCAAGTCTCGAAGGCGTTTTATATTTAGATATGGAAACCTTAGCAATTCAAAAAGCAGTTGCGGAATTGCGAGGAGAACTAAATGTACTAGTAAATCATAATTTCGAATACAATGCAGAAGAGAAATTATGGTTGCCTCTAAATCAAGAAGTAACGATACGGCCAGGAATCGGAAAACAGAAGGTCACTTTATTCGGAGGGCAAATATCAGTAGGAAGACTAGGAAATGATAAGAAAAGTTTTACTGGAAATAATGATTTTTTAATATCTAAAACAGACTTTTTTGATTATAACACAAAACCAGATACCAAGATAAAAATACAGCAATCGGCAATTGAAATTGCACCCGATGCAACCAATAGAAGTGAAGAATACTGGAACAAATACCGCACTAGCGCTATAACAGAAAAAGATCTAAAATCCTTTACAGTCGTAGACAGTATTGTACAAGCGCAAAATATTGAAAGAAGAATCGATGTTATTCAGAGTTTTAATATAGGATATTACCCTGTTGGGTTTTTCGATTTTGATCTTACTTACCCTATCAAATACAACAATTTCGAAGGGTTGCGTTTGGGATTAGGGGGCTTAACAAATGAGAAGTTTTCGAAACGTTTTCGTGCAGAAGGATACTTAGTTTATGGTTTTAGAGATGCCAAATTTAAATTTGGTATTGGTGGAGGAGTTTTATTAAATAAAGATTCAGGATCCTGGCTAAATCTAAATTATACAGACGATTTAAGAGAAGTAGGAAGCTTTTTCTATTTAACCGACAGGAGAGTGTACTCCCTTTTCGAACCACGCTTAGTAAATATAGACTTCTATTACAAACACCGAACCTGGAGTTCTAGCTTACAACATAGAATTTTACCTAAATTATTATCTGAAGCACAATTCTCAGTGAGTAATATTGATCAAACTGGAGGCTATACATATACAAGTGATGGTGAAACTTTTTCTCAATACAAAACCGCAGAATCGACAATAGCACTAAGATGGAGTCCCTTCAGCAAATTCTTGAAAACTCCAAATGGTTTCAAAGAAATACAAGACGGATACCCCAAAATAACTGCGCAATACACTCAAGGCTATAAAGGAATATTTGACAGCAACTTCAATTATAGTAAAATTGGGATTAAAGCCGAATATATTATAAACCGCCTTAATCAATCAAGCACTAGTTTGTTATTAGAGGCTGATATAGCAAGTGGCGATGTACCTTTAACACATTTATATCATGCATACCCTAATGCTCCAACCAAAGAAACTATTTTTCAAAGATTTTCTGTAGCAGGTAGAAGAAGTTTTGAAACCATGTTTTTTAGTGAATTTTTTAGTGATCGTTTAGCTACATTACAAATAAGACATCGATTAAGACCGTTCAAATTTGCTAGCTGGTTCAAACCAGAAATGGTTCTTATAACAAGATACGCGATCGGAGATGTTAGCAATAGAGACAAACATCAGGGAGTTGATTTTAATTCATTACAGAGAGGATACCAAGAATCTGGATTTGAAATCAACAAACTTTTTGCTGGCTTTGGACTTAGTTTTGCGTATAGATATGGTGCATATCACCTACCTAAATTTGAGGACAACATAGCTTTTAAATTCACTTTTTACCTTAAGCTGTAAGACCCTATTATTTATTCGTTTTTCTTTTCAGAATTTTAAAGATTAAGTTCTCAAATCCTTACATTTGCACAAGGAAAATTGAGAATGGCAAAGTTACTAACTTTCGGGTTTTGGAATACATTAGCTGGGATTATACTCCGCAATAGAGCAGCAATATTTATCGTGATTATTGGTATCACAGTTTTTCTTGGTTTCCAATGGAAAAATATGCGTTTCTCCTTTACAGAAGCAAATCTACTTCCGGATGATCATGAAGTTAACTTAAAATATCAGGAATTTCTTGATAAATTTGGTGATGAGGGTAACCTTATTGTAATGGCTATAAATGATAGCACATTATTTACTCCAACCAAACTAAAAGCTTGGAATGATTTTAATGATTCATTTAAAAAATACAGCGAAATTGATCTTGTAATCTCCGTAAGTGATTTAAAAACGCTTAAAAAAGAGAATAACCCTCCTCGATTCGAACTCATACCTTTCATAAAAGATAGTATCTATACAGAAAAACAAGTTTCTGAATATGAGCATGAACTATTTAACAAACTACCTTTTTACGAAGGGCTCATCTACAGTAACAAGTCCAAGACAATTCAAAGTGCAATCTATCTAAACAAAGAAATTGTAAATACAATTGTTCGAAAAAAATTCATTGAAGATATCCTAAATCCTAGAATAGAAGCTTTTGAAGAAAAATACGGAATGGATGTAAAAGTATCCGGAATGCCGTATATAAGAACTATGAATTCTCAGAACATTATGGATGAGATTCAGATTTTTATTTTGGCAGCATTATTAGTTACATCCTTAATTTTCTTCTTCTTTTTTAGATCTTTCAGAGCCACATTTATATCGATGACGGCTGTGATTATTGGAGTAATGTGGGCCTTTGGATTACTTGGATTACTAGAATACGAAATTACGGTACTAACCGCAATTATACCTCCTTTGGTTATTGTTATTGGAATACCAAATTGTATTTTCCTGATAAACAAATACCAACAGGAAATAAAAAAACACGGTAATAAAGCTAAATCACTACAAAGAGTTATTACCAAAGTGGGTAATGCTACATTAATGACCAATGTAACAACAGCAGCAGGTTTTGCTACTTTCGCTTTAACAGAGAGTAAGTTATTGAAAGAATTTGGTATTGTAGCTGCGATTAATATCGTAGCGCTCTTTATCCTATGCTTACTGGTAATTACTATTATTTATAGTTATATGCCTCAGCCAAAAGAAAGACACCTAAAACACCTAGGAAAGAGATGGGTTGAGCGATTAGTAAACTGGATGGAGCATGCAGTAAAAAACAGACGAATCACCATATACACTACTTCTTTAATTATTCTTATTGCTAGTATCATTGGAATCTATACCATTAAAGTTTCGGGAAGTTTGTTAGAGGACATGCCCAAATCTGCTGGTTTTTTCCAAGATATTCAGTTCTTTGAGGACGAGTTTGATGGTATCATGCCTTTAGAGATCTTAATCGATACCAAACGTAAGCAAGGAGTTCTTAAACTGCCTACACTGCGCAGAATGGAACAGTTAGAAGAATTATTGGAAGAAACTCCGGAGTTATCAAAACCCATTTCTATTGTAAACTTAGTAAAGTATGCTAAACAGACCTACTACAATGGAAACCCCAAATACTATCAACTACCTACAAGTCAGGAGCGTAATTTTATTTTACCATATGCCAAAAGTTTTGAGTCTGAAGCGGGAGCAATGAACAGTTATGTAGACTCTACCGGACAGTATGCCAGAATTACAACATTTATGAAAGATGTTGGAACTGAAGAAATGGAAAGAATAGAAGCTAATCTTGCTCCAAAATTAGAGAAATTGTTTCCAAAAGATCGTTATGAAATTTCATTTACTGGAAAAGCTCTGATCTTTCAAAAAGGAACCACATATCTCGTTTGGAATCTTATATTTTCTTTAGGGTTAGCTATTATATTGATAGCACTTTTTATGGCATGGATGTTTAGATCTTTTAAAATGATCATTATTTCATTAATTCCTAATTTATTGCCACTTTTAATGACAGCAGGACTTATGGGATTTTTAGGAGTACCTATAAAACCTTCTACTATTTTAGTATTTAGTATTGCTTTTGGTATTTCTGTAGATGATACCATCCACTTTTTAGCCAAATATAGACAAGAGCTTAAATCAAACCATTGGAGAATTAGAAAATCAGTATTTGCAGCTTTAAGAGAAACGGGAGTTAGTATGTTTTATACATCTACCGTTTTATTTTTTGGTTTTTCTGTATTTATGATTTCTAGTTTTGGAGGAACTAAAGCTCTTGGAGGTCTTGTATCTGCAACCTTGTTGTTTGCGATGCTAGCTAATCTATTATTATTACCATCCCTATTACTTTCTTTAGAACGTAGCATTGCTAATAAAAAGACTTTAAAAGAACCTTCTTTAAAGATTATAGCAAGCGATGAGGAACTTCCAGAAGAAGAAAAAGAATCGATAAATTAAGTATTAATTTTATCAAATAATTCTACTAAAAAAAGAAGCCTCACTAGTAAACTAGTGAGACTCCGTGTAAGATAGATTACCCCAAAACCTATCGAACTAAACTTAACGTAAACACAATCGTCATAATTGCATATGCAAGATACGCTCCCTTTTTGTATTTTGAAACACATTTTAGGGGGGAATTTCCCCCTTTCGATAAAAAAAATATATATTTAACTTTTTTTTTGTAGTCCTTAAAAAGTTTGCTAAAAAATAAAAATCTAAATATCAATTATTTACGAAAAATATTTGCGTAAGAATTTTTATACTCAATTATAAAAAAAACTTTGAAAAAAGCGATTTTTTCCCCAAAAACCTCTATTTTTACGGTTTTTACATCAAATTCTTCTAGAAAAAACCGCCAAATCACGTTTTGCAAAAAAAAGCATCAATTTCCGATTTAAAAAAGAGTTAAAACGTTTAAGAATACAATTCGTCCATTTTTTGAGTAAGATTCTAATGCCCCAATTAGATTAAAAAATTATCTTTGCTAACTTAAAATTTATACTGTTTATTTAGTATAACGCACAAACAGAAATAGGTGCCACATTGATTGAAAGAATAAAAATTTAGTAATCAATCAACCTGTTATCATACAAATGAACTAAATAGATATAAATAACCTTACTTACGGTATCATTTTGAATAAACTGAAAACGTATCATGGTTATTTATGACTAACAATTAAAAAGAATAAAAGAAAGATGAAACATACGAAAGTAATAGAAGTATTGGCTAGTGATAAACTATTGCAACCTGTCTCTGTAAAAGGATGGGTTCGTTCTTTTCGAAATGATCGTTTTGTTGCGATTAACGATGGGTCAACTATTAAGAACATTCAGTGTGTAATTGAAGATAATACGATCGATAGTGAAATTATTTCCAAAATTAATGTTGGTGCAGCACTTGCTATAGAAGGAACACTTACTGAAAGTGAAGGTAAAGGACAACGTGTAGAAATAAAAGTTTCGAATATTGTTATTGAAGGGGAAGCAGATCCAGAAGAATTGAAACTTACCATTTTATCTCCAAAGCGTCATACTTTGGAAAAACTAAGAGAACAAGCTCACTTACGTGTTCGAACCAATACCTTTGGAGCAATTATGCGTTTGAGATCTAAATTATCTTTTGCCATTCATGAGTACTTTCAAAAAAATGACTTTTACTATGTGCACACTCCAGTAATAACTAAAAGTGATGCTGAAGGAGCCGGAGAAGCGTTCAAGGTAACAAATTTAGACTTCAACAATATTCCAAAAGACGAAAATGGAAATGTAGATTACAAACAAGATTTTTTTGGAGGAGAAACTAATCTAACAGTTTCCGGACAATTAGAAGCTGAAACTTATGCCATGGGATTAGGTCAGGTATATACGTTTGGACCTACTTTTAGAGCAGAAAACTCTAATACTTCTCGTCACCTTGCCGAGTTTTGGATGGTAGAACCAGAAGTTGCTTTTTGTGACCTAGATGGAAATATGGATTTGGCTGAAGATTTTATCAAATACGTAATTCAATATGTATTGGATAATTGTCAGGATGATTTAGAATTTTTAGAAAACAGATTAGTGCAGGAAGACAAACAAAAACCTCAAGCCGAAAGAGCAGAGATGCTACTTAGAGATAAGCTGAAATTTGTCTTAGAGAACAACTTTAAAAGAGTAAGTTATACGGAAGCAATTGAGATTCTAAAAAATTCTAAACCTAATAAAAAGAAAAAATTTAAATTTCCTATAGATGATTGGGGAGCAGATTTACAAAGTGAACACGAGCGTTTCTTAGTAGAAAAACATTTTAAATGCCCTGTTATCTTATTTGACTATCCAGCAGATATTAAATCTTTTTACATGAGACTTAATGAAGATGGAAAAACGGTAAGAGCCATGGATATTTTATTCCCTGGAATTGGTGAAATCGTAGGAGGTTCTCAGAGAGAAGAGCGCTTAGATGTATTAAAAGAAAAAATGGCTGCTCTAAATATCCCTGAAGAAGAATTATGGTGGTATTTAGATACTCGTCGTTTTGGAACTTGTACACATAGTGGTTTTGGATTAGGTTTCGAACGACTAGTATTATTCGTAACAGGAATGGGTAATATTAGAGATGTAATACCTTACCCTAGAACTCCTTTAAACGCAGAATTCTAATACATAGATATTTAGTTTTTTCTATGTTTTTTTAATAGAATCTCAGAAATTAGATTGTAAATTATTTTTTGATTTCCATCTAACTTCTGGGATTTATTTTTTGCTCTTTGAATTTTATCATAGTGTGGCACTTTACCTGTCTCAGCCAAAAACGCCATTGCATCTTCAAAAAAACTATTCAAAGCAGGCATGATGTATTTACTTTGAGAATTATTATTTCTTAAATGAATAAATTTCTTTGCATACGCCAAGAATAGCTGTGGATATTGCGCAAAAGTAATTATAGTTTCTGTGAAATTTTTCCGAACTTCTTCAGAAGTGAGAGAGTTCTTAAATCTTAATTTTGAAGCGTCTATAGGCTTCATAGTATGCAATAATGTAGTTTCTTTTATAAAATGACTATGATCATTCTTAGCGCAGTAATAGATTTCCATACCTACATTGGTATTAATAATCAATATTTCAGTTCCAATATGATCTTGAAGATATTTCGTAAGATTGCCTACAGTAATAGGAGACATTAATAACCGTCTTTTAATATTTGTAGAACGTATATTAACCGATTTTATATCCGTTATATGAGAATCTAAACTCACTCTGTTTCATTCAATAATTCAGCAAAATCAATTCCATGACTTTGAGCATGCATTTCCGCCGTACGACCGGTATTATCTTTGATGGTAACATCTGCTCCTTTAGAAATCAATAATCTAATTATTTCTTTTTGACCAAAGGTAGCTGCAAAAATTAATGCCGTTGCATCATTGTAACTTTTAATATCCAGATCTGCACCATTAGAAATCAATAGTTCTGCAATTTCATAATGTCCTTTAAAACAAACTCCCATCAAAGCAGTATTTCCAGAAGCATCCTGTTGATTAATATCCGCTCCTCGACTTATAATCAATTTGGCTAAATCCAAAAAACCATAATAAGTAGAAAGTAAAAGAGGTGTAGATCCTCTTTGATCTTTTGTATGTACTAAACTTGGATCCTTTTTTAGAAAGCTATCTACAGCTTCTAAATTCTGAGAACGGATCGCATCAAAAATTGTATTCATCAAAATGGAGTTGCAATATTTATATTGGAATTTACGCTAATGTCTTTATTAACCAATGGAAGATATCAAAAAAATATTGAGCAACGCCCTAATTAGGAGAATTTTATAATTTACAATGGAAAACAGATGAATGCGCATCTTTTAATGATACGCTTACTAAAAAAAAGAGGAGCCGTCGCACCTCTTTTTAAAATTACGCTGTTTTTGATGATAAGTTTTATCTCAATTTCTCTTTCATTCTTAATAGCTCTTGTTCTATCATTTGTAATTTATCTTCCATTCCATCTGCAAACTCAGGAATACGTTTACAAAACACATAACGTACACGCCACAGTTCCTTAATTTCCGAAATTGGATATTCTTCGTCTTCAATATTCTTATGATCAGCCCTTAAAACAACATTATTGTTCGTTATATACAATCTTCTAAAAATCAATTTAGAATCTGTTAGTACTACTACCAAGGTACCGTTATTCAATTTCTTAATGACATTAGAAGGCACTTCTTCTCCTATAACGATATCCTTTGGATAAAAACCTTGATCATGATTTGTCATTTCTAAATTCAATACCGTATAGCCTCTAAACTTTTTAGCAGGATTTACTGGCAATTGAATTGTTGGTAGCTCTTTTACAAAGTTGTCTTTATTATAAAGTGAGATATATTCTCCAGCTGTACTTTCTGTTATACAAGGTATCACAGCAAACTGTTCTCTCTTTATATCCTCCGCATAGGTAGTAAGATCTCCTTTAAACTTTAAAAGTTCATTTACCGTAAGTTCATCCGTTAGCAGCTTATCAATAGCTATGCTAAAATAATTAGCTATTTTTATTATCGTGTCTATCTTAGGCTCACTCCTACCTTCCTCATACGCCCCTAAAGTCCCTCTTTTTAAGTCAAATAGCTCCGCAAAAGCTTGTTGACTCAAACTCTTTACACTTCTAATTTTTTTAATATTTTTTCCAAAAAATGACATTTTTGCTAATTTTATTTGCAATTTTAAAAAATTATTGTACTTTTACACTAACAATATTAGCTAATATATTCAATAAATGCTAATTTTAGTAGAAATACTTTTTAAAAGTATAATGATTTTGGGCAAAATCATAGGGCATACTAAAAATTTTAGCATCATAACTAAATTCATTAATCATAAAACAACAACATACCCATGATATCCGTAGTACAATACATTGTCAATTTAGCCGTCGATATAGTAGAAAAGTTATCTTACTTTTTGTAATATTGATACTAAGTCATAAACAGCGAATAAATTACTAATTATCAATCAAAACAACCATCATATGCAAGATCACTTCCAACTGGTGAAAGAATATTTACTAACCCTTAATTTCAACATCATTCATGAAAATATCGGTGATGGAATTATAATGATTAGTAAAGAAAATGAAGGGATTAAAAACTTGATTCTAGGTGTTGCACCACCTATTTTGATCATTGAACAGCACATTTTTAATATAAAAAATAAGAATGAACTAGTGTATCGTAGTTTGCTTCAAAAGAATAGAGATATTGTTCACGGAGCATTTGTCCTGGACGAAACTGGTGAAAAGGTAATCTTCAGAGACACATTACAAATAGAAAACTTAGATCTTAATGAATTAGAAGGAACATTAAACTCATTAGGATTATTATTAAGTGAATACTCAGAACAAATTATAAATTTTTCAAAATATTAAATTATGAACTTTTTCAAAAGACTATTTAAAATAGGTGAAGCTGAAGCACATTCTGCGATCGATAAAATGGAAGATCCAATTAAGATGACAGAGCAAGGAATTAGAGATATGAAAGTTGATCTAGAAAAAAGCCTGGAAGCTTTAGCACAGGTAAAAGCTTTAGCAATTCGATCTAAAAATGACACAGAAGAATTTGCTGCTAAAGCAGAAGATTATCAACAAAAAGCTATGCTGATTCTAAAAAAAGCACAAAGCGGCGATCTAGATACTGCAGAGGCAGATAGATTAGCTAAAGAAGCTTTAATTAAAAAAGAAGAATCATTACAGCATGTTACTCGCGGTAAAGGTGAAACAGAAAAGTTTGATAAATCCGTGTCTCAGCTAGAAAAAAATGTTGATGAAATCAAACAAAACATTAGCAAGTGGGAAAACGAGTTAAAAACTTTAAAAGCAAGAGTAAAAGTTTCTGCTGCTACCAAAAATGTAAATAAGCAAATGGCAGAAATAGATAGTTCTAGTACTGTTTCTATGTTAGAAAGAATGAAGGACAAAGTACATCAGGAAGAAGCTTTAGCAGAGGCTTATGGAGATATTGCCAATGCTTCTAAATCTATAGATGAGGAATTGGACAAAGCGGTAGACATTACTAGAACAAATGCAGAAGATGATTTAGCAAAGCTAAAAGAACAATTAGGGCTGAAAGACAAAAAATAAAATACACTGATTATCAGTTACTTTTAGTCCATTCAGAAAAATAGTAACAAAAAAACTAATAAATCATGGTAACATCTACGACAGAAAAGATACCTAATAAGGAAGTTATTGAAATTTTAGGAATTGCAAGAGGAAGTACAGTGAGAGCCAGAAATATTGGTAGAGATGTTTTTGCAGGGCTAAAAAATATTGTAGGGGGAGAAATAGAAGAATACACCAAACTACAGGCACAGTCCAGAGAACAAGCATTACAAAGAATGCATCAGGATGCGCAACGATTAGGAGCAGATGCGGTTATTAATGTAAGATTGACTACCTCTATGGTTATGCAAGGAGCTTCAGAAATCCTTGCCTATGGAACAGCAGTAAAACTTAAATAATAAGAAGATGGGAGCATTATTTATAGGTATTTTTTGGACAAGTATCCTCGTCGCTCTGATTTATCTAGCAATACGAAGAATAAAAATCTATCAAACTGAAGATTTTGAAAAGAGGGATAATTAATGAGATAACAATTAACTTACTAAACAACTAAAACATTGAAAGAATTATTCGACATAGCCATATCTAACGTTAATTTACCTTTAACGATTTTATTTGGTTTGCTTATTCTATATTGGCTATTAACTACACTTTCTGGATTAGACTTAGACTTATTCGATGCAGATATAGATATAGATGCAGATGTAGACGTGGATATGGATGTAGATGCGGAAGCAGAATTTGATGCCAGAGCAAACCTAGATGTCCAGGATATCTCCAATACGGAGGTAAAAAAAGAAGATGTAATACGACGCCGTGGCAAGTTGAATTTCTTTCAAATATTTCTGATTTATTTCAATTTTGTAGGACTTCCTTTTATGTTCACTTTCACATTTTTTGTACTATTCTGGTGGGCATTAACAATGACAGGAACATCAGTCACACACAGTTATAATAATGATTTTGGATTTGTCTTTTTCTTTGGAAGTATTTTACCTGCTTTAATTATTACAAAAATTATCACTACACCTTTTAAACGATTTTTTACAAATTTTAATAACAAAGGTGAGAGTAAACTAGAATTACTTGGTCGAGAAGGGATTTTACAAAGTCCTCTTTCTGGTGAAAAAATATCAACATTAGAAATTAAAATTCAATCAGACCCTATAAAGGTTATGGTAAAATCTAAAGATGGAATTGAGATAGCTGCAAATACAAAGGTGGAAATCATAAATCAAGTGAAGAATAAACCATTATACATTGTCCAGCCTTCAACATATTGAAAATATAAATGACTAATATTTTAACAACCGCTGCAATAGTAATAATTGGTATTTCGACCTTGGTCATATTACTTTTAATATTTTATAAAAAAGTAACTCATGGACAAGCATTGATAAGAAGTGGATTTGGAGGAACTAAGGTTGTTTTTGATAGAGGAATATTAACAATCCCCTTTGTTCATAAATTAGACAAAATTGATTTAACTATAAAAAAAGTTGACATACACCGAATCAAATCGGAGGCGTTGATTTGCAAAAACAATAAGCAAATAGAACTAAAAGCTGCTTTTTTTGTTCGAATAAATAGAAGTGTTGAAGATATGATTCGGGTGGCTCAAACTTTTGGTTGCGAAAGAACATTTAATAACGATGAAATAAGCAATCTATTTAGAGTAAAATTTGAAGAAACTCTAAAGACAATAGCTTATCGTTTTAATAAAGAAGAGATATTAGAAAACCGAGATGTATTTAGAGATGAAATCGTCCACCATCTTGGTACAGATCATAATGGGTATAGTATAGATGACTGCGCCATTTATGACATAGTAGAAAATGAAACTTAAACAATTAATTATATAAACAAAACAATCAAATAATATTAACTAAATAACTTAACATCTATGGGCAATATAGGATCAATAGCTATTGTAGTCGTGGTATCGATAGTACTTCTCATTATACTATACTTTATAATAATTGCAATTTTTTACAAAAAGATACCTCAAGGAGAATCTCTTGTAAGAACAGGTTTTGGAGGAACGGCAGTTGCATTTGATAAAGGTCTGTATGTAATTCCCGTATTACATAAGGTCGAAATTATGGATATTTCTATCAAAAAAATAGAAATAGAACGAACAGGAACTAATGGGTTAATCTGTAAAGATAATATCCGTGCAGATATTAAAGTTGCATTTTTCGTAAGAGTAAACAAATCTGTCGAAGACATTATTAACGTGGCTCAAACTATCGGATGTGCAAGAGCTTCAGAAATTGACACACTGAGAAGTTTATTCGATGCTAAGTTCTCTGAAGCGTTAAAAACAGTAGGAAAAAAGTTTGAATTTGTAGAATTATATGAAGCGCGTAGAGAATTTAGAGATGAAATTGTAAATATCATTGGTACAGATCTAAATGGATACGTGTTAGATGATTGCGCAATCGATGACTTAGAACAAACTTCACTAAGCGTTATGAAACCAGATAATATTCTGGATGCTGAAGGTATTAAGAAAATCACTGAGTTAACTGCTGCACAGAATGTAAAATCTAATCTGATCAAGCGCGATGAGGAAAAAGTTATTCGCAAGCAAGACGTAGAAGCACGAGAAGCTATCCTAGAACTTGATAAGCAATTGGCAGAAAAAGAAGAGCAACAACGTAGAGAAATTGCTAATATCAAAGCACGTGAAGAAGCTGAAATACTAAAAGTAGGTGAAGAAGAAAGACTTAAATCTGAAACAGCACGTATTGCTACCGAAGAGAAAGTAAAAGTTGCCGAAGAAAATATGCAACGTCAAATTATTGTTGCTGAGAAAAACAAGCAACGTACTAATGCTGTTGAAACAGAAAGAGTAGAAAAAGATAGAATGCTAGAAGCAACTGAACGTGAGCGAATTGTAACCTTAGCACAAATAGAAAAAGAAAAAGTAGTTGAAGTAGAGAAAAAGAACATTCAGGATGTGATTCGTGATCGAGTGATGCTAGAAAAAGGTGTGGTCGAAGAGCAAGAAAACATGAAAGATATCGAAGCATTTAAAACTGCAGATCGTGAAAAGCAAGTGAAAATTACCATTGCTGAAGCGAATGCAGAAGAAGCGCTGATCTCCACAATCAAAGCAGCCGAAGCACAAAAAGAAGCTGCTAAGCAAAAAGCTGAAGAAATCAATATCGAAGCACAAGCTCAAAAAGAAGCTAGTGAAAAAGAAGCGGAAGCTCGTAAAACATTAGCAGAAGCACAGGCTAAAGAAGAAGCGACTATTGGAATGTCTGAAGCACAAGTAATGCATGCCAAAGCCGATGCTAACGAGCGTCAGGGATTAGTAGAAGCGAATATCATCGAGAAAAAAGCGAAAGCGGAAGCTGCAGGTATTCTTGCAAAAGCAGAAGCTGTTAAAGAAGAAGGAATCGCAGAGGCTGAAGTGATTAAAGAAAAAGCACTTGCACAAGCTATAGGCGATAAAGAAATTGCATTAGCAGAAGCTGCGGGAATCGAAGAGAAAGCTGAAGCAATGAAGAAGCTGGATGGTGTTGGTAAAGAACACGAAGAATTCAAGTTGAAATTAGATAAGGAATTACAAGTGGATCTTGCACAAATCAATATTCAGAAAGAGATTGCCTTTGCACAAGCAGATGTTATCGGAGCTGCATTAAAAGCTGCCAATATTGATATTGTAGGTGGTGAAACTATGTTCTTCGAGCAAATTATTGGTCAAATTACCAAAGCCAAAGGATACGATAGATTGGTACAACATTCTAGTACGGTACAAGAAGTAAAAGATGCTATTCTAGGAAGTGATGATGTAAAAGGAAACCTTTTAGAAAAAGTAAGAGAGTTTGCAACTAAATACGGAATCTCCTCTGAAGACATCAAGAATCTAACGATTGCCAATATCCTAATGGATTTAAAACAGAAATCTACTAACGAAGAAGAAAACACCTTGTTTAGTAACCTGTTTAATCTAGCCAAAGGATTAGGAATTTCGGACAAGAAATTGAAATAATATAAACTTCTCTCTGTGCAGAGAAAACAAAAAGAAAAGGGTATCACCTACCCTTTTCTTTTCATGAAATATATGCATACTAACACATATACATTTTTAGACCCATAAAAGTCAATCCCTGAAAGTCTTGAGCTCTCTTTGGGGTAGCGAGTGATTGACTAGATGGGATTTGTTTAACTTTTAATACTGGTTTAATTATGAGTATAGCAGCAATGGTCGCTTCGATTAAGTTTAATGATCGAAGAAATAAAAGAGATGCTTTTAGCCATATAAATGGAAATACGGATACCCAAAGCAGAGGTATCAAGGTAGAACCCGTTTCGGAAGAAACTTTACAAAAGATAAGAGACAAGCTAAAAAGACAAAGACAGGTACTTTATAGAAAACAAGTTGCTGTCTTTGGAATAATAATAGTTCTGATCACATCGATTCTGATATACATTGCATAGTAATGGGAGGATATGGTCATAACTTAAGCAATCTTCTTAAAAATAGTAGAAGAAAAGAACGAAAAGCCTATGATGGATGGACAGAAAGTGACAGTGAAAGTAAAGGCATTGAAACCGTAGCCGTTTCTGAAGAGTTATTGCAAGAGATTAGGGATAAACTAAAAAAACAACGAAAACAAACTCGTAGAAAACACATACTAACAATTGTACTAAGTATCGTCATTTTTGTGTTGCTTTTCTGGTTTGTACTTTATCAATAGTATTTCGATCTAGGTGTAAGTTTTGGACCGTTTAGATAATAAAAACACAAAATCATGAGTAGAAAATTTTTAGGACTAATCGCAGTATTATTTATATGCATTGGCGTATTAGCATTTAATACCTATTACAAAAAAGAAAGTTTAGCAAAAAATGGAGTCCAAACATCCGCGGTGATAACTAAAATCACTACCAACAAATTAGATAGTGATATTGGTTTGGACATTGACAACTTTCATGTAACATATGAATACGAGGTAAATGGAAAGAGTTATCAAAAGATCCAAGAAATAGTACGACAAGAGCATGATTTGTATTTTGAAAAACCAGGAAAAGTTGGAGATTCTTTAAAAATTGTCTACGATTCAGAAAAACCAACGAATTCAAGGATTGAGAAGATTAAAGAATAAATTGTTCAACTTCGCAAACTAAACGTATAATTTAATAAAGCGAGAAGTACTTATTTAAATAATAAATACAAATAGGATTTACAACTAGAGCAAAAAACATTAACAAGTGTCCATATTCAAAGTCGGTATTTATTTAATTATTTCACTAATAATTCTTTTGGTAATTGATGGTGTATTTTCAAAAAAAGAACATCATGGCGGGATTATCGTGGAAAAAAAATACCAAAATAATACTGGTCGTGCAGGAGGGAGTTCAACTGGAGAAACCCCTTTTGCACCAATACCTGCACAAAAAACAGACCCTAAGGGCTTCTCTTTCTCTATAAAAGGAGAATCAAATAAAACTATTAATGTAATCCCAAATCAGGAAATGTATTATAGCACCTCTATAGGTGATTCTATTATTTATATTAAACACAAAGGTCTGTTTACAAATATTTTATGGAATACTGTACCACATAACATTATTAAATTACCTTTTAAAAAAGATTACTCTAAAGTTCAGAAAAAAACACCTCTGTATAAGCAATTAGACAAAAGAAATGCTCAATTACATTTAAGAATACAAGAAATTTATAAAAGATCAGACAAAAACGTTTTCGATGCTCTTAAATATGCAGATTCCTTAATCAAAAATGACAAGTTCTTGCATAAAGAAAATAAGACAATAGAAATACAAACTATCATAGGAGAAATTCTTTATGATAACAATAAAATAGACTTAGCTTTAGATCAATTTCTTTTAATAAAAAAACAGTCAACCAAAAACTTAAAGAATGATGCAAATATTGCTGGATGTTATATCAAAAAACAGCAGTACAAACAAGCTTTAGAGTTACTTAAGGAAGCATCAATGATCAATAAAGATTTCAAGTGGTTAATCGGTAATTACTACGAAATAATCAAAAGCAAAGCAAATGCAGTTATAACTTATCAAGAACTCTATGAATCTGATAAACAAAACTATTATTACTGTTATGAAAGAATAAAAGAACTAAATAAACCAGATACAGATTTATTGACAGAATTAAAATATCTAAAGAGAAGAGAACGAACTATTTTATATATAACTGATTCAGGAGGATTCGATGTTATAAAAATTAAATATTAAATCTGAAATAATATTTTTTTAAACAAATTGATAAACTTGAATCAAAGCTAAAAAAACCTAGGGTAACAACTATGGAAGAAACCAATAAAAATACTATACAATTAGACGGTGGAACCTATGAGATCATCCAAAATCGTTTGCAAAAACAAAAAGGTGAACTCCAGAATCGTCTTACCCAACTAAATGATGCAAGAAAAGAAGTTTTTGGTAGTGTAGAAACTAAACTAATTGCCAATAATCGCATCAATACAGAGAACAATTGTATCGCCAGAGACATTGTAACCATTGGTAAATATTGTCTCTTTGGTTACAACGTACATTTTGGTTTAAGAACAGAAATCAAGTTAGAAGATGTTTTTAGTATTTATACATACACAGATGATCACTTTGTAAATAAAAAATTAGACCTCATCGAGGACGATATTTTTATTAATGATTTCACGAATTTATACAAGTACTACAGAAACACCATTTTTTCAAAGTTTGCTATTGTAGGCAACTATCTTCATATGGTTTTTCAGTTAAGCGAAAGCGTATCCGATATTAAAACCTTTAAATGGTTAATCAATGAAGGAACACTTACCTATGTTGATAATCGAAGTGAGCACGAATTTAAATTCCCGAATCAGTATGATTTCGAGTGGACAGAAGTAACTCGAGATATGCATAGATACGGAACCCATCCGCATATCTCTATTTTAGATAAAGTATTTGTAGAAACCGTTGGTGGAGATCTCACCATTAAAATCGAAGACAACACAGATGATGGAAAAGGAATCTACAATGAAGCGGTAGCGCAAGTAGATCAAACCTTAGATGATGGTCAATATCGTTATGCAGATTTAGGCAACCTCATCGCCTTAGAAATAAAACCATTTCAGGAAACTCCTAGATACTTTGTATACAATCATAAAGTACAAGAAGTAAAAAAAATCGAGTGTATAAAAGACGCTTGTGTGCTTTTGCCTGATGATCAAGGAATCATCTATCCTAATGGTTATTATCTACAATCTGGAGAAGTAAAACTGTTCACCAATGAAGTTTCTGATGTTCAATTTCAAGAAAAAATAAGCTCTCCTAATGGAGAAGATTTTCTATATGTTTTCTATGAAAGCGAAAAAGGATTATATACTTTGATGTCATACAATGTTATCGAACAAGAGGTAAAGACTCCTATCGTTTGTAATGGATTTACCATTTTAGAAGATGGAGAGTTGTGCTATTTCAAAACTGAAGATGAGCAAACAAAACATCATGTTATTCAGATTTGGCAAACTCCTTTCTTAACCGGAAACGAAATTCCTTCTCAGCATACAGACACTTTAATTTACAAAATAGGAAATAAAGATATCGTAAAAGCAATGGCAGAATGCCATGCACTCATTACACTTCTGAATAAAGAAGATAGTTATGATGGTTTGTATGATGATCTGGCTAAATCTTCGGGAGAAATTGTAGATAGTTATTATTGGATTAGAGAAGATGACACCTTTCGCTTAGATATTCCGTTAGGAGAGATCAGCAACGCTGCAAATGCGGCCATCGATGAATTTGAAAAGGTAGTACAACTAAGAAGAACTGCTGCCAATGTAACCAAAGAAACCAAAGCAAAAGCAGAAAAAATCTTTGGGAAGATAAAAAGTAGCTCCTTCCGATCTATAGATGATTTTGTGCAAGTTTTATCACAACTAAGAACCCTGCGCGGTGAAGTAATCGGTTTACAAGACATTCGTTATGTAGACAAAACCTTTATCACTGAGCTTGAAACAGAAATTGCAGAGCAAACGGATAAAATTTCTCAGCGGTGTGTGCAATTCTTGCTAGATGACAAGGCACTACTACCCTATCATCAGAGAGTAGAAGAAAAAAAGCAATCCCTGGATAACATAAAAAAAGTAATCGATGCTAAAAAGTTAGAAGATGAAGTAAATCAGATTGCAACGGACTTAGAAATGCTTATTGATATTGTTTCCAACCTTCAGATTGAAGACACATCTCATTCTACTAAGATTATCGATAATATTTCTTTGATTTTTGCTACTATTAATCAATTAAAGGCAGGAATAAAGAACACGATAAAATCGCTTGGTAGCAAAGAAGCCAATGCAGAGTTTGCAGCCCAATTAAAACTAGTGGATCAGAGCATTATCAATTATCTAGATATCGCAAACACTCCAGAAAAAGCAGATGAGTTGTTAAACAAAGTATCTGTTCAACTAGAAGATTTAGAAGGTCGATTTGCGGATTTTGAAGAATTCATCACTCAGATTATAGAGAAGCGAGAAGAAGTATATAATGCTTTTGAAGCTAGAAAAAATAGTCTGATCGAGGCAAGAAACAAAAAGGCAGTTGCCTTAGAAAATGCTGCGAACAGAATACTCAAAGGAGTTACTAAAAAGGCATTAAGTTTTGATACTGTTGCAGATATTAATGGCTATTTTGCTTCGGATTTGATGATCAATAAACTGCGTGATATCATCTCTAATTTAATGGAATTAAATGATGCTGGTAAAGCGGAAACCATTGAAACAGCATTAAAAGTTGCCAAAGAAGATGCTACTCGTAAACTAAAAGACAAACAAGACCTATATGAAGATGGTGAGAATATCATCAAATTAGGAAAACATAAGTTTGGTGTTAACAAGCAACCACTAGATCTTACCATTGTTTACAAAGATAAGACCTTACAATATCATCTTACAGGGACCGATTTTTATCAGGAGATTGAAAATGAGACCCTATTAGTTTCTAAAAAATACTGGGATCAAGAACTTATTTCCGAAAATCAAGATATGTATCGTGCTGCTTATCTAGCTTACAAGATTTTCAAAAACTCAAAAGAAGACCTTTCTAGTATATCTGAAAAAGATCTACTAGAAATTATAAAATCAGAAAGTAGCAAGAACTATGCAGAAGGTTATGTAAAAGGCGTACATGATGTAGACGCTGCAAAAATTCTGAAAGTTTTAGTACAAAAAGATCATGATCTCGGCTTATTAAGATATGATTCCAAATCAAGGTCGTATGCGCAATATTTCTGGAATAGTTTGGATGATAACAAAAAGGGGTATTGGAATGATACTATTAAAGCTTCAGGTGAAGTATTAACTATATTCTCAGATAGTACTGAGTACAAAACTGTACTTGCTGATTTAGCAAAAGAGGTGATTTTATTCTCAGAAGAACATCAACTTTTTGCATCAGATCATGCAGAGATCATTAGTAACTATCTTTTTGAGGAATTACAAAGCGATAATGTTTTTTGTATTAGTCAAACGGCAAATGAGCTACACGAGTCCTTTTTAACCGAATTAAAAAAGAAAAAGGTACTCGACAAATTCAAAAAATCATTGGAAGCAACGGGAGATAAATATCAAAAAGATCTCATCCGTTTAGCATTGCAATGGGTAACCGCCTATTTAAAAACACATCATCCAAAACAAATTGATTATGCACATGAGATTGTTTGTTGTCTGTTGTACAAAAAAGAATCCATAGCAGAAATTATTCATGTAAGTCCATCGCAAATTATTGATGGTTTACAAGGAAGTCATTCAACGATACAAGAAGGAAATTTTGAATTTAATTATCATAAGTTTATTGCCAATGTAACTGACTTTGTGCAGATTGATGTTCCTGCATATGAAGCGTATAGAGATGCAAAGCATCAGGTTACAGAAATGCTAAAAGAAGACTTGAAACTTTCTGAGTTTAAACCAAGAGTTTTATCCTCTTTTGTTAGAAACAAACTAATTGATCAAGTATATCTTCCTTTATTTGGTGACAATTTAGCCAAGCAATTAGGAAGTGTTGGAGATAACAAACGTACGGATAGAATGGGAATGTTATTGCTTATTTCTCCACCAGGATATGGTAAAACTACCCTGATGGAATATATGGCAAATCGTTTGGGATTGGTATTCATGAAGATAAATGGACCTGCAATTGGTCACGAAGTAACTTCTGTAGATCCTATGGCAGCTAATAATGCCGCCGCTCGTGAAGAATTGAAAAAACTAAACCTTGCATTCGAAATGGGTAATAATGTGATGCTATATCTAGATGATATTCAACACTGTAATCCAGAGTTTTTACAGAAATTTATTTCTCTAGCCGATGGTACTCGTAAGATTGAAGGGGTTTACAAAGGAAACCCTAAAACATATGATTTACGCAGTAAGAAATTCTGCGTAATCATGGCCGGAAATCCATATACAGAAAGTGGTGAAAAATTTCAGATTCCAGATATGTTAGCCAACAGAGCTGACATCTATAACTTGGGAGATATTATTGGTGATACAGCTGATTTATTCAAATTGAGTTTGATTGAAAACGCACTCACTTCTAATCCTATATTACATCAATTAAGTAGTAAATATTTCGAAGATATCTACGGCCTAATTGAAATGGTAGCATCAGGAACCCAAGAAGGTATTGAGCTTAAAGGAAACCATACAAAACAAGAAGTACAAGACTACTTAGCTATATTAGAAAAAGTAGTTACGATTCGTGATACGGTCATGCAAGTAAATGCAACGTATATACAGTCTGCTGCAATGGAAGATTCGTATCGTACAGAGCCATCATTTAAATTACAAGGTTCGTATCGTGATATGAGTAAATTAGTAGCCAAAGTAGTTCCTATTATGAATGAAAAGGAATTGCAGACATTATTGTTATCTCATTATGAAAATGAATCTCAAACTTTAACAAGTGCTGCAGAAGCCAATCTTTTGAAGTACAAAGAGCTAACAAACAACATTTCAAAGGAAGAAAAAAACCGCTGGGAAGTTATCAAAGAAACCTTTGTAAAAAACAATAAACTAAAAGGGTTTGGCGATAAAAACGAAATGGCACAAGTGCTTGCACAAATGATGCAATTTAGTGATCACCTATCTGGAATTCAAGAAGTATTAAAAAAGGGATTAGAAAGGTAAAATCTAATATAGAAAATAGCAAAAGGATTGGATAATCATATCCAATCCTCTTTACAAATAGTTAGATAGTTAGTTACACTATTGTTTAATAAACTTTAAAGTATTTTGATTTTTTCCATCTCTAATCACCATGAAATAAACTCCTGAAGGAATACTAGAGATATCTATCGAAGAATTATTATCAGGTTCCGAAATTTCTATAGCAGAAATCACTTTTCTACCAGTCATATCATATACAGATACCTTTCCTTGAGTTAGTCCTGCTACATTTACTATATTATTTGCAGGGTTGGGATATACCCTAAATTGAGCCTTATCAAATTCTCCAACAGACAATTGACAATCTGATAATACTACATCAGGTCCTGTACCCGTCGGTTTTGTATATGCTTTAGAAAGAACAAATTTATCGATTTCTGTTCCATCTTCTCTCATAGACAATGAAATTGTATGTACTCCCGCACTAGGAACATCAATATAAATAAGTTGCTCTTCACCACAGTGATTCGCATTTGTCCGTTGTTTACTTTCCCAAGTCCATTGATTTTTACCAGCACACCATTGCATACGTTGTCCAGAAGCTGGCCAAGTACCGTTGATTCCTACGTGTAGCCCATTATCTTCAGAACCTGTAGAATACAAACGTACCCAAACAAAATATTTTCCTGGAGAATTGAACTTCACATTATAGTCTAAAACCCCCACTACTCCAGGTGTGTTAGAAAAGCTTTCTCCATTAACCAATGGATCATCATGAGTTACTCTGGTATCAGGTAAAATTTCTAAGTATCCACCACCACTGGCAGAAGCATGATGACTAGGATCTGGATCTGGAGTTGGTGTAGAAACCGTTCCATCTTGGAAATACCATTGTCTTTTTTCTGTCTTGGTTTGGTTTACGAAGTCTTCTGCTTCTATTGCTACCACACCATTCTCTTCTGTAGGTACACATGAAGAACCATCTCCATCTCCTCCACCATCTCCATCACCACCATCATTACAGTCAGTTAAGGATACAATGATTTTTGGAGCCACAGCTCCTTCTTTAGAATGAAACGAAACATCATTAGAACCTGTATGTTTTAGTATTAATGAAATTGTTTCTCCTTGTGAAACATCAGATAAGGTCCATTCATATGATTGCCCAGCAGAAAATGCACCATTTATAGAGCCTATTTTATCACCTTCTGATGGCTTATTAGCATCGGATAAGTTTCCTTCTGTCCAATTGTTAGCGTTTCCTTTATAAACATCTATAGTACCCTGACCAGGATCATCGTTTACTGTTAATCTCAGTTTAATAGCACTCACTGCATCTTCTGTTGATGGCACATCAAACTGTAAATACGAAACCCTATTTCCTTGCTCCACTCTGAGTTCATCCGTATTAAATCTAGTAGTTCCTTGTAAATAGGCATCTTGTGTTGCTATACTTTCTAAATCATCACAGGTTGGCTCTCCGTCTGATTCACCTTTTATCAAAGCTACCCAATCATTAGTATCTGGGGCAGATAAAGAATTGGTAACTCCTTGTGCAGAAGACAATGCTCCTCCTGATCTTGGATTAAACCACTGTACCTGCCAAGTTCCTGAAGGTAAACTAATATTAGTTGATCCACCATCTGGAAGATACACCACATATACCTCATTTGGTTTTGCTAGTACATAATCGTCAGCAGAAGTAAGACCATCAGAAGACACCATATCCACTAAATAAGAATCTAAATACGTTTCAAAAAAGTGCAATGCATGACTAGCTTGTGTATATTTTACATCTCTGGACCTATGATCCTGAGCTGTTAAATCGGTTTCGCCTGTTTGGTAACCGTAGTAATACTCTACTCCTGTACCACCAGCCATAAATGTTCCCCAAAGTACTTGATCACGAACCAATTTATCTTCAGTACCATCCTGATCTACTCCTATATTTGCGCTTCCTTGTTCATCATTAGCAACTACCCATTTCTTTCCAGCATTTCTAGATTTCTCAAGCCACCTTCTTACATCATTATGCACATTGTTTTTTCCTGTTTGAATAGAGGCTCCAGTAAGTTCAGAATTAGCACCCAATAAAGGATCATATCTTTGGTCCTGCTGATTTGGATATGTATGCAACACAATATGATGGTCATAAGGATCTACATCTTTAATATAAGATGCAATACTTTTCACCACATTATCAGGAATTGTTGTCTCTTCTGTAATATTCCAGTTTAATGCTAAATGATGTCCGAATCTCGCAATCAGTTCTCTGTAATACAATTTTCTTTCTCTACCGTTGGTATTATTATCCATCATATTATCATTCTCCGTCTCCATGGTTTTAAAATGCATAAACACCCCTTTTTTATCAGCATATTCAAAGATCTTTTCCCATTGAGCCATTTTTGAAACATCAAAACGATCTTTATGTACACCCTGATTCCATTGCTGACTATCATTATATCCATTATACACGCTTTCGGTAACCTTTAGTAAATGGGGGAATACATTTTCATCGTCTCCATGTAGGCTAAGCGTTAAAAAAGAAAACGCATTCAATCCTTTGGTAGAAAGATAATTAACCACTCCTAATAGTTCAGACCCTTTTCCTCCATCCCAAGTATATGCTGAAGCATCAGATGCGACATAATCTTGTTGGTGGGGATTCCAATTTTTTCGTCGGTTTCCTCGGTTTGGTGTATTATCGAAATCTTCATAAGCCAAGGTATTCTCTGGAGCATCTGCACCTGCCTTAACAAACCAGTTACCATTAGGGTTTTCTGGATCTGTACCAGAATGTCTTAAGTAGTGTTCCCCTACGTATTGTAATCTACCTTTATCCATGGCTCTATGATCACGTCCTGTTTTATCAGATTCTGCGATATTAAAAGAACCAGTATCTCCATCCATAAATCCAGCTGATGCTCCTCCATTCGTAATTGCAATATCATCTCCAGTTTTAAAAGAAGCTGTCCAGTTCCATGTACCTATTTTACCAGGTGCAAAATGAACTTTCCAAATCGCTCCGGAATCACAACTAGATTCTGCCGGGTCTTCACATCCGGCATAATAGCCTGGAACTGTGTAAGAAGAAGAACCATTGGTAAATGTAACATCCAAACGATAATCTGAGAATGGATTCGGATTTGCCGTCTCAGAAGTGTTTGGCCCTGTAAATGAAAGGGTAACTTTATGCCATCTTTTTAATTCGCCTTGAGGATTTTGGGCACTAATTGTAAAAGAAAAGAATGCAAATAGTGCAAATAGTTTTAGTCGAGTTGAAGTGATCATTGTGTGGTTAATTTTGTTGATTGTTATATTCGGGTTTATTATTGAAAATCAAGGATTAAAAAAACAGACGCATCCCCGAAGACCATAATCTATTGATAACGAAACTATTGAACAAAAATTACCGAAAATCTATGACGAATAGTATTAGTAGTAATTAAAGTAGTATTCGTTGTAATACAGAAAGAATTCGAAAATGAAATTCCTATAAAAACCCTATAAAAAGGAAAACCTACCATCGATAATTCATATTTCACCATATTCCTGATTAAGAATACATGATATAGAATCAACATTCTTCTTGTATACAATTTCTAAATTCTATATTTTTACATAAGCACTTATATAATTACTTATTAATTGATGAAAGATTCTTTACAAGAATTTGGAGAATTAGGATTGGGATCAAGATTTAAACGTCTTAGCGACTACTTGATGAAAGAAACTCAAATAGTGTATAACACGCTTCAAATACAATTCGACCCTTATCTATTTCCTATATTCAAGATTATTGCAGATCAAAACATAGTAACCACTTCAGAAATTCAGGAGCAACTACATTATACGCAACCAGCGATTACACAAGGTTTACAAAAACTATCAAAGAAAGGTTTGATACGATATAAAACAGACACCAAGGATAAGCGAAAAAAACTATATCAATTATCCTCTCAAGGAAAAAAAACACATGATCAACTAGTTCCTGTTTGGCAAACTATAGACAAGCAAGTCAAATGGGTTACTGAAGGTTCATCGACTAGTTTAACACGCCACTTAACCTATATGGAGAATCAGTTTAAAGAGAAATCTCTTAGCAAACGTATATTAGAAAACATTAGACAACAACCATAAACGCCATGAAAGAAGTTACAATTATCCCATTTGACCCAAAGTATGCCAAAGATTTCGCTGATCTTAATGTCGCTTGGTTAGAAAAATACTTCGTTGTAGAACCTCACGACGTAGAACTTTTAGAAAAATGTGAAGAAACCATTATCAATAATGGAGGCCATATATTCTTTGCTAAAGTTGGCTCTGAAATTTCGGGAACCTTTTCATTGATCAAAAATCAAAAAGGTATCTATGAGTTAGGAAAAATGGCAGTGTCTCCAGAATTTCAAGGACAAAAAATAGGACAGCAACTCTTAACTTTTTGCATTGACTTTGCCAAAAAACAGCACTGGACCAAACTTATACTTTACTCCAATACGAAACTAGAAAATGCCATCTACATTTATAAAAAATATGGTTTTACAGAAATTGAACTTGAGAAAGATTCACCATATTTACGAAGTAACATAAAAATGGAGCTTATACTATAAAAACAAAGCCCACCCAGCTAACACACATGCCAGGTGGACTTCCACACTTACAATAAATATGCTTATTTAATTGTAATCGTTTATAGCTACTTTATAATTATTACCGTAGTTATTATCCCAATATTCGTTTCCGTTTACTCTATACACAACAGCGTACTCCACTTCATTAATTGAAGGGTCTAATGCAACATATCCTTGCCATCTTTCTATACCAAAATTATTCGGACTTTGCACTGTAAACAAAGGGCCATTAGACCAAAACTGACGATACGTTAGCGGCAAATACCCTTGTGTTTGCCAATTATCCAATGTATACACTACTCCTACCTCTTTGTCTGGAGCCAAGTTTCGCACATCTACCGTAACATTGAGAGAGTTGGTATTACCATTTGGAAAATATGACAAGCTTGTATAGTTTGTATCTACATTGACGTTAAGTTCGGGATCTGCAAAGAACCAACCTTCCATTCTAGACATAGCATAATTAGAACCATTATTATTGTCCCAATATACCGTTCCATCTACTTCATATCGAACTACAAACTCATCTGAGTATATTCTATCAATTGCAAATCCACCATGAGTATAGGCTGCAGTCCATAATTCTTTTTGTCCATCTTCAATACTTTGATCATAAGCTAATGGAATATCATCCCAACTACCATCAACTTTCTGATGGTAAATACTAACATTCTTTGCATACGCTAAATTTTCAACTTCCACCGTAAAGTTTCTTGTATACGACTGAAATCCTCTATAAGAACTGTAAACCGTCCAAGCTTTTACTAATTGTACAGGATCTGAATTTTTTGTTGAAACTTCTGATAAATTTATTGAAGCTTCTGAGTTTTCCATAAAATCATCTTGACTACAAGAGAGTACTACAAGACTGATTAATAGATAAAGGTACTTTTTCATTTTAAATGATTTGTTGATTATTATTGGTTAATACGTGATTTTACTTAGGGTATAGTTATTTCCGTAGTTATTATCCCAGTATTCTTCGTCATTTACCTTATACACTACTGCAAACTCAATAGAATCTACTTCATCTGGGACTCTGATTAGTGTGTCATAAATATCAACATCATGCTGATTTGGACTCATGATATAATGTGCATATCCTACTCTAAAATATCGTTGATAAGACATCTGTACAGTATTTTTTGTTGCCCAGTCATCTGTAGTATACACTACTTCTACTGTGGCATTAGCACCATAATTTCGTCTCGCATTTACATTGATAGCAAACGAAGTTCCAGCCCATCTAGTAAAGCTATCATTTACCTCTACATCTACATTTGGCGATAAAAAGCCTCCTACATTGACCAACATGCTATAGTTCTTGCCACTATTATTATCCCAATACGTTTCACCATCTACAGTATATTTTACCACAAAGTCAGTACTATAGATTTCGTTATCAGGTGTTACCTCTCCTACCCAAATTTCTTCATTATTACCAATGCTTTGATCATACGTTAATGGAATATCGACCCAACTACCATTATTGGTTGCGTGGTGTATAGCTACTTCTTTCTGGTAAGCTAAATTTTTAACCTTTACCTTAAATTTACGTTGGTAGTTAATCTGAACAGGACTACTCCTATTTGCGGTCCATGCGCTTATGAGTTTCACATTTTCGGAACTATTTTTTGAAGATAGTTCGATTGTCATTTCTGAGTCCAAGGTTTCTACATCTGATGCACAGGAATACAAACCAAAGATTACACTAAGTACTAGATAAATTTTTCTCATGATTGCGGTTATTAGTTTTTGTTTAACATTGTGAGTTAGCAAAAGTTACTTTTCGAAAAGTTTAGTTCTTAGCTGTTCTAGCTACTATGAAGTAAGAAAAGAAAAGGCCGCTTGGCGATTTGAAAGTTAATTTTTAACAATTTATTTAACGAAAAACGTTTTCGCTAAAATCAAAAATTAACATTTTTTTAAATCCATTTTTTTGACATTATCAAGTCGCTCTATTTTCCCCGTTATTTACTAGAAAATTGACAATTCTATCGAAAAACTTTCGTGCCTGTTTTCGCAAAAATTTAGTAGAAAAATCCCCAAATATTATCGATTACGAAAACAAAACACCTCTTATAGCTAGACAATCGTTAATGATTTAATAAACTCGTACTACAAGTTCGTACAGTTTTTCTTACAATAAGATGATAAGGGATAGAAATCTAATACAGATGCTTGGTAGATTACCTTACTTAAAAACATTGCCCAAAATCTCTTCCTCCCTAATCTGCGGACAGGCTTTAACAAAGGGACTTTATTAGCTCCTCTACTTTTGAAGGAGAGGTTGGGAGAGGATACAACAAATCAACCGTTATTCCACTTTTTTTAAAAGGGGTGTTTACCCCTTTTAGATACAACTCAATTTCTCAGAAAATGCTCAGAAGCGCTTGTAATTCAGTATTTTCAACAATAAAACCGTAATTGCTACTTCGCTGAATTTTTTAAAACTATTTAAAATGGTATTTTTAAAACTGAAAACTTAACAAAAACTTAAGTTTTTTAACTAACTAACATTTTGGCCGTTGCCAAAATCACACAAATACTTATTAAACCTATCAAAAAATGAAACTACAAACTAACCTTATCAAACAGTATCTAATGATTGCATGTGCCTGCCTTTTATTAGGATCATGCAATAAATCCAATGAAGCCACAAATTGCGCTGAATTAGAAACTTATAAAAAAAAGATCGAAACCTATGAAAAAGAAATTGCAGAATTAAAATCTCAATTGGGCAGTATCGATGATAAACGAAAACCCGAAAATATCATCCAATCCGGTTTTGCTAAAGAGATCTTCCACTTATATGATCAACGAGAAGAATTAATCAACGAAGTAGTAGGGCAAGATGGAGAAGGAAATGAATTTAAAGCTACTCGATCTTTGTTCTATGATATCGATGAATTACAGAAGTACATTCGATATGTAAGAGTGCAATCTCGTAGAGCTAAAGTGAAGCCATCTGGATTTAGATTTTATTTTGCCTTATATCCAGATAACTATTTAAGAGACAAAGAAGATAAAAGATACGCAAAAAGACAGACCTTTTTTATAGCACCAACACAAGAAGTAAAAGATGCTGCTGGTAATATAGAACACCTGGGATACACCTTAGACAATAACTTTAAAGTCGAATTATTAAGAGATAAAATAGGCCTGGATAGTAGAATCGATAAAAATGGAAATATTCAAAAAGCAGGATTTTTTAATCTTAATTTAAGTGCCTTTGAAGAAGAAAATAGTTTAATCGCTAATGAACTTCAAGGATCACCACCAAATGGCGAACACTAAAATTTATAATGAATGGGAGAACTTTTATCTGATCCACGAAATCTAGCTGTATTTATTCAATTGTTAAGCGCTATTTTTAGTCTTATATATTATGATAAATACAAAAAAGTTCCTGTTCTTAAATTATTCCCATTTTTACTTTGGTATATATTATTCAATGAAGTTTTAGGATTTTGTATAAGACAATATATCTCCGATCATAATGCCATAATATATAATGTATATTATGGCATCAATTTCACATACCTTCTAATACTTTACAGAAGATATCTTACAAACAAAAAATCAAAACATTTGGTTTTAGGATTTTTAATACTTTATTTGTTAGCTTATGTTCTCGAAGGATTCTTTAAAAATTACATAAAAGAGTTTCAAACAACAGCATATATAATAGCGTCTTTATGCTTAATCATAACTATAATATTATACTTTGTTGAGATCTTGAATTCAAACAAAATTTTAGCTATCAAAAAAAATTTATTGTTCTGGATAAGTGTAGGTCTTTTAATTTATTATGCGGGATATACTCCATACCGGATCATTAGAAATATATATACTGAACTTGATAAATCATCCGCAATTATTGCCGTAATGATAACCTTAACTGTTATCATGAATACTTGCTATATAATAGGTTTTATATGGAGCCAGAAGAAAGAGCAATACTAGTTGCTAGCATTATTCTTGTCATGATTATAGTCATGATGATTGTTTTATTTCTTATATACCAGAGGAGAAAGAACAGTCTTTTATTACATCAAAAAGAAGCTGAAAAGAAATTTGAAAGAGCCATTGCCGAAACCCAGATAGAAATACGTGAAGAAACCTTGCGCAATATTAGCTGGGAATTGCATGATAATATTGGTCAGTTATTAACGCTTGCCAAAATACAGGTAGATGTAGCCAAAGAAGATCCAGAAAAGTTACCAGAGGTTACGGACACTATTACAAAGAGCTTAATAGAATTAAGAGCTTTATCAAAACTCATTAATCCTGATGCGATTAAGAGTTTAAGTCTTACAGAAGCTATTGCACTAGAAGTAGAACGTTTTAATCGTTTACAGTTTATAGAAGCCACCTTAAGTAGTAATACAGAAGTACGTACCTTAGATGACAAAGCTGAAGTCATTATTTTTAGGATATTACAAGAGTTTTTTAGCAATACCATCAAACATTCTAAGGCTTCTACATTAAGTGTAAACGTAAAATATAGCAATGAGAAGCTGGTGATTCATGCTAAGGATGATGGAGTTGGATTCGACATGAACGATGTGAGAAATAAAAAGCAAGTAGGTATTGGTTTATGTAATATGCAAAACAGAGCTAAATTGATCAATGCAGAAGTTAGCTTAGATGCGGCCAAAGGAAAAGGAACAGCGATTACACTAACTTATCATTATAAAAAACTGGAACAAGAAGAGGAAGAGGATTTATATTAGTTTGTTACACTGAGCTTCATCCTAAGACGGACAGATGTCGAAGTGTACAAAAATAAGAGAGTCTTCGACAGGCTCAGACTAACGTAAGAATCAAAATAAACAAGCGCATAAAAAGCACTATACACACAAAACATCAAAAAAATGAAATACTCAGTAGTTATTGTAGAAGATCATATCCTATTATCACAGGCACTAGCAGGATTGGTGAATGGGTTTTCTAAGTTTAAAATATTATACCTGTGTAAAAACGGAAGAGAGTTACTTACGCGATTTAAAGATCCAAAAAACATTCCAGATATTGTATTAATGGATATTAATATGCCCATTATGAATGGTATCGAAACTACTATTGCTCTTAAAGAAGAATATCCACAAGTAAATGTATTAGCCCTTTCGGTAGAAGAAGATGAAAAAACCATTCTTAAAATGCTGAGAGCAGGTGCCAAAGGGTATTTACTAAAAGACACAGAGAAAAGCATCTTAGAAAATGCATTAATAGAAGTACAGGAAACCGGGTTTTACCATACCAAAGATGTGACCAATTTATTATTAGGTTCTCTAAATCCTAAGAAAGAAAACAAAGTAGTACTTAAGGATCGCGAGATGGAATTTATTAAACATGCATGCACCGAAAAAACGTATAAAGAAATTGCAAGCGATATGTGCTTGAGCCCTAAAACAATCGAAGGATATCGCGATTCTATATTCGAAAAACTACATCTTAAAAACCGAACAGGGTTGGTCATTTATGCGATTAAGAATAAAATTTTCATTCCTTGATCAGTATTTATTTGGCTTTTTTTTAACTAAAAAAAGCGTCTATTAATGTGTAATAAATCTATTTTGGCGCGTTTATTGATTAGTTGCATGAAATAGTTTTAAAAATTTATGCTTTAAGTAAATTTTTGAGCTATTTGAATTAGATCCCATACTACATATGGGATTGGTTCAACTATATTTTTTTAATTCTTTGTTTTCAACAAATTTTAAAAAAGTTTCACTAAACTAACCATCGAATACCTACAAAAATACGCTGTATTTTGTTTATTTTTGTAAGTATAAGAACATTGATATTTTTATGCTTAAGCAACAACTAAATTTTAAACTCTCTCAAAAACTTTCTCCACAGCAGATTCAATTAATGAAGTTAATACAACTTCCTACCCAAGCTTTTGAACAACGTCTAAAGCAAGAAATGGAAGAGAATCCTGCACTAGATAGTGGAAAAGAAAAAATGGATGAGTACGAAGATGCTTATAGTAATGAAGGCAGTGTAGATGATGATTATGGTACTGAAAAAATAGAAACCGAAATCAATGTAGATGAATATCTTAGCGATGACGAAATACCTAGTTATCGCTTAAGTTCTAATAATTACAGCTCTGATGATGAAGAAAAAAATGTTCCGTATGCTTCGGGAACTTCTTTCCATCAACATCTCGTAAATCAACTGAATACGTATCGATTCGAACCAGAAGAAAGAGAAATAGCAGAATTTCTTGTGGGCAGTATTGACGAAAGTGGCTATATACGAAGATCTCTAACAGATATACTGGATGATCTTGCATTTACACAAAATGTATATACCACAGAAGAAAAAATTGAAAGCATCCTAAAAACAGTTCACCAACTGGACCCAGCGGGTGTTGGCGCCAGAAATCTTCAAGAATGTTTACTAATTCAATTAAACAGAAAAGAAACTACGCTTCCCATAAAATTGGCCACACAGATTTTAGAAAAGTCTTTTGATCACTTTAGCAAGAAACATTATGAAAAACTACTTGCTAAGTTTGATATTACAGAAGATCTGTTGAAAGAAGCAATTGAAGAGATCGAAGGATTAAACCCAAAACCAGGCGGAGCTTATGCAGGAAACAACAAGCTAATAGAACACGTAGTTCCTGACTTTACCATAAGAATTGTTGATGGAGAACTGGAACTTACCCTAAATGGTCGAAACGCTCCAGAATTGCACGTTTCTAGAGAGTACAATAATATGCTTCAGGGCTATAAAGCCAGTAAACAAAAATCTAAATCTCAAAAAGATGCAGTATTATTTATAAAACAAAAATTAGATGCTGCCAAATGGTTTATAGAAGCTGTTAAACAAAGACAACAAACACTTTTTTTAACGATGAGTGCAATAATGCACTATCAGGAAAGTTATTTTTTAAGTGGAGACGAGCGTAGTCTAAAACCGATGATCCTAAAGGATATTGCTGATGAGATTGATATGGATGTAAGTACTGTGTCCAGAGTGGCTAACAGCAAATATGTAGACACTCCTTACGGAACTAAACTGATCAAAGAATTCTTTTCTGAATCTATGACCAATGATCAAGGTGAGGAAGTATCCACAAGAGAGATTAAAAAAATACTGGAAATAACCATAGGAGAAGAGGATAAGAAAAAACCTCTTACAGATGAAAAGTTAGCTAAAATCCTTAAAGAAAAAGGATATCCTATAGCTAGAAGAACGGTAGCTAAATATAGGGAACAATTAGATATTCCTGTAGCCAGGCTGCGAAAGAAGATTTAATGAATTTTTTACTAAAAAGCATTTCATACATTTTTCACCCGTTACTGATGCCAATTGCTGGCGCGGTAGTTTATTTTGTTACTGCTCCAAGATTTATTCCTGAAAACATAGTACAAGCTAAAATTTTTGGATTAGTAGTCGTTACTATCTTAATTCCTATTGTCCTTTACTTTTTTCTAAAGACAATGGGTATTGTCTCTTCTATACATTTAGAAGATGCAAAACAAAGAAAAATCCCTCTTCTTCTGCAATCATTAATTTTACTTCTAGTAATTAAAATGATTATAGATGTATATAATTATCCAGAACTATATTTTTTCTTTCTTGGGGTCTTATTATCCTCATTAAGCGCCATATTTATTGTCTTTTTTGATATTAAAGCAAGTTTACATATGCTTGGCTCAGGAGCAGTTACGATGTTTACCATTGCTTTAAGCATCCATTTTGAGATCAATCTAATATTATTGATAGCAGCAATGATATTTGCCAATGGCCTTGTAGCAACTTCCAGATTGCACGAAAAAGCGCATACAAATTTAGAATTAACATTAGGATTCCTGATTGGAGTAATACCCCAGCTCACTTTGCTGAATTTCTGGTTATAGTATATAGAACATCAGGCCTATTTTAGCAGCATTTAGACCAACTCTCTCATTTCCTATTCTAGCATCTCCGTTAAACAAAGGATTAAGACTATAATAAAAATGGAAATTAAAGGTATTCCAACCAAATGTAAAAGTAGCTCCTACTCTCCATCGATCTAACTCATCAATTTTGATCTGCCTTACCTGGTTACCAGGTTGCTCAAACTTAGCATCGAAGTAGTACAAATAACCAATTCGTAATCCTGTATAAATCCTCCAAAACTTATGCGTATTAGGAACAGAGGTACGCCATCTAAATTCCAAAGGCGCTTCTACCAAATGTGTGATAAATTTATTCTTGTCATAATCTATTCCATCAAGATTCCTAAAAATACTCTGTCCTGTATCTATATCCTCTCCGATGAAAAGATTTTGTCCATAGGTATTAATTGAATATCCTAAACCTAACCCTATAGCCACATTTCGTCTTTTGTTGATCGGCATATCTCTGGTATATCCAAGATGGAATCCTCCAGAAAATCCAGATTGACTTATCCCAGAGGGTGTATTCCAAAGTAAATTAAACGTAAAACCTGCATAAAATTGATCCTCCCTGTAGAGCGAATCTAAGACCGTTTTTTTTACATTCTCTACCGTAGTATCACTTTGACCAAAACCAGATGTTACCGCAAACATAACACCTATTAAAGTCAATAATAATTTTTGAATTTTTGAATTTTTCAATATCCCTCCCATACAATTCACTAAAATAATTCTATTTCTTTAGAAAAGATAACGTTTTAGAAAAAGAATAAGAATTCCATGAATACTCATGGAATTCTTATAAATATTCAATAGGTTTTTATTTCAAATTATCTGTAGCTTCTCCACTTCTAGTAGTATAATTAATCTTAAGCATACGTACATCTCTCAGTTCTTTCTTGATATCACCAACTAACCCCATTTTAGTATCCTTATCTACTTTTAAAGCAGTTGTTAAATAAGGCTGTAACTCCTTCGGTTTAGACTTTATCTCTTCCAATACAAAGGGTTGAATATCTTTAATATTTGCAAATTTATCGTTCAGCTGAATTTTAGCTTCGGATCCTACATTTTTATACCGAGAACTTGGTTTTCCGGCATAGATATGAATGACCATATTTTTACGATCTAATTTCTCTATTTGATCCGCAAATGGCAATTCATTCTTAACTATTAATGTATCTTTTCTCATTACTGTTGCCACCATAAAGAAGAACAATAACATAAACACGATATCGGGTAGTGATGCTGTAGATATAGCAGGCATACCCTCTTTTTCTTTTTTCTTAAATATAGACATATGGATATTTTTTTATTAATTATAATTCGGCCGTTACTGGTTCCGCTTCCGAAAGCTTCTCCGGATACATACCTCTAACCTCTTCAATTTGTTGTTTAAGTTTATCTTTATCTCCAGAATAGTTAGGGTCTTTTAAATGATCTCTCATTAAAGTAAAAGTCATTCCATATAATCTTGTCGCCTCTCTATTTCTTAACTCGGTATAAGCTGCTACCAATTCATTCTGAACAGCGATATATGCCTCATAATTGGTTTCTCTACTATTAATAAGTGAAATAATTGCTTTATTGGGATTATCAGAAGACTTAGGATCATGAGCTCCCTTGCAATAGGAACAATATTGATCTGACTCTCCTCCTCCATTATCCAAAAAAGCAATTGCCGCCTCTCTCAAATCCTTTAGTTCTAATCGCTTTTTTTCAACAAACAACTCATTAAGTTGATTTAGCTCTACCCTAAAAAGGTTTTTCTCCTTTACCATTACACTGCCATTTTTTAATTCTTCAGGAGGTGGTGGTAGCTTCCTATTAATTCCATAATCCGTTTGGATAGTTGTACTGACCAAAAAAAAGATCAATAATAAAAAGGCAATGTCTGCCATGGAACCTGCGTTCACTTCTGGTGCTAATCTTCTAGCCATAATAATTCATATTTAGTTAATAATTACGTACTAAATCAATTACTGCGAACTCGAAGTGATATGTATATTTGAAAATAAAATGGACCTATATAAAAAACATATAGAAACCTCAAAGTGACGCTAAAAACAGCATCCACTAAAGATAAAACCGATAACTCCATTATTTCAATATCACGTGGCTTGGAAGGTTAGATATTGATGTAATTAGTAGATCACAGTCTTATATATTTGCAACAATAGTTATGCCATATCGACATGATCATGTATAAAAATTGAATATTAGTGTTTTACAATTGTAAGTATAAAAAGATTTTGAATAGTAACTTTCAGAGAACAAACCAGAGTTCTTATTCAAAAACTATATTAAACAAAAAATCCCGCTTTTCAGCGGGATTTAAATATATAAAGTCTTTAACCTTTATTCAAAATTTCCAGTTGCGGCACCTTCTCTTGTAGTGTAATTTATTTTTAGCGCTTGAACTTCTCTAAGTTCTTTTTTAATATCACCCACAAGACCCATATTCGTATCACCGTCTACTTTTAGAGCAGTAATCAGGAATGGTACCTCTTCTTCCCTTTTAGCAGCCCTTTCGGCTAAAATAAAAGGTTTAATATCACTAACCTCAGCAAATTTGTCATTTAACTGAATTTTTGCTTGCGTACCTGCACTCGCTGCATACCTAGAACTAGGCTTACCAGCGTAAATATACATTACCAAGTTCTTCTTATCCAATTTTTCAGTCTGGTCTGCCTGAGGAAGTCTATTTTCGATTTTTAGATTATTCTCTCTCATTACCGTAGCAACCATAAAAAAGAATAATAACATAAATACGATATCTGGCAATGATGCTGTAGAAATAGCAGGCAATTCACCACCTTTTTTCTTTTTAAATTTAGACATAATTTCGTTTTTACGTTTATACTATTATTTCTTTGGCTCTGCTTCAGAAAGCTTTTCTGGATACATTAACTGTATTTGCTTAATCTGATCCTTAAGTCTATCCTTACTACCAGAATAATTTACATCTTTAAGCTCTTCTTCCATTTGAGTGAAAGATTTACCATACAGACGTTCAGATTCTCTATTACGCAATTCAGTATATGCTGCCACTAATTCGTTCTGAACGGCAATGTACGCTGCATAACTTGTTTCTCTGTTGTTTCGAAGGGAAATCACGGCTTTTTCAGGATTATCTGAAGAACTTGGACTTCTTTCTCCTTTACAATAACTACAAGCCTCATCACCAGTTCCTCCTCCATTATCTAGAAAAGCAACAGCTGCAGCACGCAATTCACTCAACTGCATTGGCGCCTCCTCTACTAAAAGATCGTTATTTTTATTTAATTCTACTACAAAAATATTTTTCTGTTTTAGAATAGGAGGTTCTACAGTTTCATCCAATGGCGGTGGTAACTTACGGCTAATACCTCTATCTGTATCAATGGTTGTAGTAACCAAAAAGAATATAAGAAGTAAAAACGCAATATCCGCCATAGATCCCGCATTCACTTCTGGTGCTGATCTTCTTGCCATATTATTTACCTATTAATTTTTTAACTCCTGATAAAACCATTAAACCAACAGCAATTGCTGCTAAAAAGTAGAACGCATAAATACCTGTTCCTACCCATTTCGAACCGCTAGCAGAAAGAACTTCTCCATCTTTCATTGGCGTTTCTACACCTTGTGCCATTGCATATCCAATACCAATTACTACTAAGAAAGCAACGATACCTATTCCTGCTTTCTTAAGACCAGCAGGATTCTTTGCTAAAGCTGAAAAAACTGCAATCAATGTAGCGATAATAATGATTACAAAAATTACTAGTGTAAGGTTATACATAGGACTAACTAAAGAAGTAGCTTCTGCAAAAGCGGATGATGATGTATCTTTCACCAAATCTTTAGCTTCCGTGATACCATAGTTATCCATAAGCGTTGTAAAGTTACCATTCATTAGAAATAACAATACCGCACCTATTGCACCTACCGCTAGTACAACATATGATAATATTTTTGAAATTTTCATGTGACTTATGTTTTATAACGAGTCGTTTAATTACAACAACTCTATTTTTAAATAATAAATGTTTTAATTCTTCTGACTACGAAAGTCTTTTAAAACTTTTATTACTTCTTGTTTTTGTAAGCTACCAACATATCGATTAAAGTAATCGATGCATCTTCCATATCATTTACAATACTATCGATCTTAGCGATAATGTAGTTATAGAATACCTGAAGGATAATTGCAACAATAAGTCCAAATACTGTAGTAAGAAGTGCTACTTTAATACCTCCTGCTACTAATGACGGCTGCATGTCTCCTGCTGCTTCAATCTTATCGAATGCATCAATCATACCAATTACCGTACCCATGAACCCAAGCATTGGTGCAAGAGCGATAAATAATGATACCCAAGAAACATTCTTTTCTAATTGTCCCATTTGAACACCACCATAAGCAACAACTGCCTTTTCTGCAGCGTCTATACTCTCATCAGCTCTGTCAAGACCTTGATAATAGATAGATGCAACTGGTCCTTTTGTATTTCTACAAACTTCCTTAGCTGCTTCTACTCCACCACTATTTAAAGCATCCTCTACATTTTGCTGTAGTTTCTTGCTATTAGTAGTAGATAAATTCAAAAAGATAATTCTCTCAATTGCGATCGCAAGACCTAAAATCAAACATAAAAGAACGATTCCCATAAAGCTAGGACCTCCTTCTATAAAACGTTTTTTAAGATTTTGGTGAAAGGATTCTGGTTCTTCAGCAGCAGCTTCTTCTGCTTGAATAGTTGTTGTTATTGGAGCAATTAATAATTGCACGTTTGTCGTTAACTGGGCTGGAGCAGTAGCTGCTTGTATATTTCCGAAAGCCATTACTGTTGCGATTGCCAGAATAGAAAATAGTCTTTTCATTGCGCTGATTCTTAATTTTAATTAGTTAAAGGGTTAAAGATAAAAAAATATTATAATATCCATTATAATTTTAATAATAATGCAGAGAGGAAGGGATTCGAACCCTCGATACGCTTTTGACGTATACACACTTTCCAGGCGTGCGCCTTCGACCACTCGGCCACCTCTCTATGATTGTTTGCCCAAAATGGTTGAGCAAATAACAAAAAAAATGTTAACTACTAAAATTTGAGGCGTTAATTTTCTGACATTTCGCCGCGCAGAGAGGTTTCATAAATGGTTTTGAGCACTTTAAGCGGTAATTTTTCTCCCAACAAATACATCAATTTTGCCAAAGCTGCCTCTGTGGTTATATCTTTTCCTGATATTACACCCACTTTTTTCAGCGCAACACTAGTATCATATTTACCCATTTCTACACTTCCACCAGCACACTGCGTAACATTTACCACCGGAATTCCTTTTTTAATTAGGTCTGAAATAAGCTTCAAAAACCATGTTTTTGTAGTAGTATTACCAGATCCATAAGTTTCCAGAATAATCCCTTTTATAGTTTCAGAGGCAAATATACTCTTAAGAATAGCCTCATTAATACCGGGAAACATTTTTATCAACACTATATTATTATCAAAATGAGTATGATAAACCATTTTCTTTCTACGATTTACTTCTCGCAAAAAAGAAGTATGCACCTTTAAATGCACACCAGACTCTACTAAAGCGGGATAATTGAGTGATTGGAAAGCCTCAAAATGTTCAGCATTTATTTTGGTAGTCCTATTTGCTCGTAGTAACTTATATTCAAAATACAATCCTACTTCTGTAACAACTGGCTTGCCTTTATTCTGCAAAGCAGCAATCTGAACTGCTGTAATCAAATTTTCCTTAGCATCTGTTCTTAAATCTCCAATTGGCAATTGAGATCCTGTAAAAATGATAGGTTTTCCTAAATTTTCAAACATAAAACTAATAGCAGAAGCTGTATAAGACATCGTATCACTTCCATGCAACACCACAAAACCATCATAGGAGCTATAATGGTCATTAATTATATCTCCTAATTCTCTCCATCGATCCACATCCATATCTGAAGAATCAATTGGTTCTTTAAAACTTACTGTTTCGATATTACAATCCAATTGTCTTAATTCGGGAATTCTTAATAAAAGTTCATCAAAGTTAAAAGCTACCAATGCACCCGTTTCAAAATTCTTAACCATTCCAATGGTTCCACCCGTATAAATCAACAATATATTAGGAGAGTTCTTCATTGCTTACCTATATTTATAAGACATCACAAATGAACAAAATTTAAATTAAAAACATATTCTAGATTCCGAATATATCTTTTGAATTTTGTGTGGTGATTTTCGCAATCTCTTCTGTTGATTTATTATAGATTTCAGATAGTTTATCTGCTACATTAATAAGATAAGAACTCTCATTCCGTTTTCCTCTATAAGGTGTAGGCGCTAAATAAGGAGCATCTGTTTCTAAAACGATATGTTCTAACGAAAATTCATGTAAGAACTTATCAATTTTTCCGTTTTTGAAAGTAACTACACCTCCAATACCAAGTTTCATGTTACAATCAATAGCTTTATGTGCATGTTCGATTGTACCCGTAAAACAATGAAAAATTCCAAATAAATCTGGCCCCTTTTCCGATTCTAATACTTCAAAAACTTCATCAAAAGCTTCTCTACAGTGAATCACAATGGGTAGCTTATATTTTTTAGCTAACTGTATTTGATTTCTAAACGCTTCCCGTTGTTCTGTAAGAAAAGTTTTATCCCAATATAAATCTATACCTATTTCTCCTACAGCGTAAAACTTTAAATCATTATCTCGATCTAATCGTTTACCTAGTTCCTCCTCTACGTGCAGCAATTCATCTTTATAATTCTCTTTTACATGTGTAGGATGTAAACCCATCATAAGGAATACATTTTCTGGGTACTTCTCTTCTATCGCGTACATCGACTTTGTATACTCAGAGTCAATCGCTGGAACAAAGAATCTTTTTACTCCAGCCTCCATAGCCCTTTGCATCATCTCCTCTTGATCTTCATCAAAGGACTCACTATATATGTGTGTATGTGTATCTGTAAGTATCATGCGGCAAAAGTAATTAAATTTAATTTCCGCTGGAATAAAAAACTATCTACTAAAAAAATCAAAATCGAATCTTTTTTAACCTTATTCATCGATTTAACAAAGTTATAGTAACATTTTCATGTTTTAGAGAAGGTACTTAATATGTAGTATGATTACAGCAAAATCCAAAAAGTGCAGACTTTTTCTACATAGAGCATGACGAAAATCCAATGAACAAAAGAGTAGACTTAAAACAAAATTATTCTAAAATGAAAAACTTATTAAATCTAAAAGGAGCAAAAGTCCTTAACAGAAAACAACAAACAATGATTAATGGTGGGTTTGGCCAATCTTGTTCAACAAACAGAGATTGCTCCAACCTTGGTTGTGGTTTTGTTTGTACATCTTTTGATGTATGCTTTAAACCAAACAGCAATAACTGTTAATAATAAAAAGGGAGCGGTTATTAAAAAAAACAATCGCTCCTAATTTTTAAAATTAGTTATTTAATTTACACTTATAATTCTTCTTAAGGGTATAATAGTGGATTGTTTTAGAATAACAGCCTTTTCTGTTACTCCCCATATGGTAGTTTCTACTTTTTTCGCTCCTTGATCATCCGCAAAAATTATTTTTACTTTTTCATGTTCTAAGTTTCCTAAGCGCATAGCTCTTTCTACATTGATTGATCTACAATATTTATCTTTTTTATCACGAAGCACTTCTTGATTAGGAAAACGCAAAAATTTAATATCTTCTTTCTCAACAGCTGGTACTGATCTATATCCATTCATGACTCACAATTATTAAAACATTCTGTCATTTAGTGGTGATAGCGCATTAATAATTACACAAAAACTTAATTTTTATTGCATTATTAGCAACTAATTAACAATTCAAAGCGAACAATTCTGAATTATTTTACAATTCCTCAAGTAATTCTTGAGCTGTTTGATAATCTTCTGCTTCTTTGGGGATTAATTCCAATAGCACTTTACACTTATCTGTATTTTTTTGTTTTAATTGATTCAGAGCCTCAAACCAGATAGCTCTATATTTATATATTGATGTTCCGTTTTGTAATGTTGTAAAAACTTCTGACGCCTTCTCAAACTCATCCAATTCCACCAAAGATATTCCGTAGTAAAATAGATACTCTGAGTTCGACTTATCCTCTTCTAATAATTGATTAAGAAACACCTCAGCTTCTTTATAATTATTGGAATTAAAAGCCTCTTCTGCTTTTTTACCTATTTCATTTGCATCAGCTCTCTCACTTATTGACAACTCAGGTATCGAAACAAAATCACTATATACCGGTGTAGTACTTTTGGTAAAGGTATAAACCCCAAGAAGAACTAACACACTGGCAGCTACTGCATATCCCCAAGAAGGCATCTTAATTACCTTAGATTTTGTTTTTTGAGTTTCTTTAGTAAAGAATGAATCTGATATATCTTTTAGGTTATTAGCAACTTCTGCTTTCTCAGTATCCAAACCAAGGTTAGATGACAAATATGAATTCCATTCTTTATAGGTTTTAAATTCTTTCGCTATCGTCTGATCATCTTCAATTATCTGGGATAACAACCGGTCCTCCTCTATAGAGATTTCATTACTAATTTTTCGTTCAAAAAGCTCGTATTTTTCTTCTGGGGTCATAACAAGTTTTTTATTTGATTATACTTTGGAGAGCTCTGAACCATTTTGGTCAACTGACCAATACACAAAGATTTCTTTTTACGAACATATCCATAAGATTTTCCCAACTTTGAAGCAACATCTTCCATTGACTTTATGGTAAATGTAGCCTTCAATAATTCTTTACAAGCCTTTCCTAGTTGTTCGAAAATCTCTGAAAACAGTTCATTCCTAGCTTCAAAAATCATGGTTTCATTTGCGTATTGTTCACTCTCGTCACCTATAGATACGATCTCTTCATTAATTGTTACCTTTTGTTTGTTATTCTTTTTTAATTCATTCAACCATTTTCTTTTACACAACAAAAAAAAGTAGGCATCGAAAGGGCATGCGAGCTCCAATTTCTTTTCTTTGGCCTGAGCATAAATTGTCATCAATGTTTCCTGAATAATATCTCGAGCCTTAGATTCATCCCCACTATTCTTTTTAATATACCCAACTACTTTAGGAGCAAATTTTTCGTAGATCTCTTTCAATACTAGCGTATCATTCTTCAAAAGAGCTTCGATATATTTTTGATCTGCGTGCACCTTGTTATTTCCCATAAAAAAGATTGGTCTATGCAACTAATTTAAAAAAGTTTTTAAAAAAAGGGTAACAAAAAACAAGAGGTATTGATATGAAGATGTAAACAACAAGTGTAATAATTAAAAAAGCACCATTAAAATTAGAAAAAAATGAAAAACAATAGTAGAACAATTGCATTGTCTAATAATAGTAAGCATGCAAACCGAAAGACGATACAAATTTTATTTTTAGGTTTCGTAATACTGCTATTAGCAAGCTGCAGCAAAAATGATGATAATGACATTATCTTAGCTAGTCCTACTTTAGGAGGACTAGAATTAGAAACAGAGATTACAGAAAATCGAGAAGAAGCGCTACAAACCTTTACACTAAATGGTGGTGGAACTGGAGAAATCTATGGATTAGAAGGTACGATCCTTTATTTTCCTCCAAATAGTATCGTAGATGATAGCGGAAGTCCCGTTACCGGAACCGTTACTATTGAATTGATTGAAATTTACGATAAAGCAAAAATGCTACTTACTAAAATGCCTACCAACGGAAAACGCCCTAATGGTGATATAGAAACATTGGTTTCTGGTGGAGAATTTTATGTAAACGCAACTCAAAACGGAGAACAACTGCAACTTGCCAACGATTTTATGCTTTTTGCTCCAGCAGATGAATTTAATGATGATATGCGATTATTTAATGGGCAGGATAATGATTGTGATGGAGATGAAATGCAATGTGATATTGTATGGGAAGAAGAGGAACAAGGAGGTTTGGAGCCCATGCAAAGAGAAGGACCTAATGGACAAGGTGTAAGTGGTTATGGAGGTTTTATAAGCAATTTTGGATGGACAAACATCGACCGTTGGTATAATGACCCAAGACCTAAAACTATATTACAAGTAGATGTTCCAGAAGGTTTCGATAATACCAACTGCAATGTATACGTATCCTATGATGGAGAACCAACTGCATTAGCGTTACTAGACATCTACGATCCAGAAACAGAACTGTTTTCTGAACATTATGGATTAATCCCAATAGGATTAGAAGTACACATCATCTTTGTATCCGTTCAGAACGATGAATACGTATATGCGATTCAGGAAACAACCATCGAAGAAGATCACTTAGAAACAATTGAAACAACAAGCACTACTACCGAAACGGGATTAGTAGCTCTAATAAACGATCTCCCGTAAATAAATCTCACACTGGAATATGCGAATTAGGTAATGGGGGTTACAGCAAATTTCAGAAAAAATTCCGGAGGTTTACCTTCCGGAATTTTTATTGACTAATTATAGTCATATATCGCATATAACTTTTTGTTTATCTTTATTAACACTAACAAAAGAACATGAACAGATTTTCGGCTTTATTACTTCTGATACTATTACCCTATTTCTGTCCAGGACAAATCGCATTATATGATACGATTCCTAGAATCGCTCCAATATCATATGAAATTGAAGGCAATCAGGTTAGATATGGTGCAACAATGCCTCCACTTAATCAAATAGCTGGCGCACCAAAAGCCTTCTATTCCTATTATTGGGAATTTGGTGATGGTAATTATAGTTTTAAAGAAAATCCAACCAATTCCTTTAAAAAAAAGGGTTCTTACGAAGTAAAGCTATGGGCTACTAATAATTACGACAATGGAAAACCTCCAACCAGTAGACCCAAATCAGTGACTATTACTGATGATACTGATCAAACCGATGAGGCTTCTATAAATAACAACACTACATCTTTCTTAGAAGATGAAGATCTTATTTTAAGAAGAAACAGAGAACCAATTCCTAATCAGGAAATGGTATTTATCACGAGTTATAAAAACAATAATAATTATGTGTCTAGTGGAAAAATGTACCTGTTTTACAATGACAGACAGTTCAAAAATGGTAATTTTATTATTGAAGATACTCGACTACATCATGGTGAACGTATCATTCCGTTAGACGCTATTTCTATGAACCTTGAATCGAATAATGACCACACTTTATTAGCATCTAATAGTAATTACTCATCCTCTCAGAAAACTCTTTTTGTACAGGATACCACAAAACGCAAAAACCTTCCACTTACGTTAGAAGAATCAAAAGCACTCTATAGAAATTATCAGATTATTGAGTTTGACAACATGAAACCCGGTGAAGAACGCAATATTTTCAGAACGTTAAAAACCACTCCAGAAATGATTAAGGACACAAGTGCGATTGTAACGTTAAGAAGTGTTTATGTTCCGGATAGCAATTTTGACGATCATACGGTAAAGGATACCGAAATGGAAATTGTTACTTCTCACGACCCTAATAAAATGTCATCTAATGGCTGGTTAATGAATTATCGCCTAGTACGGTTTAAAAGATTAAAATTTAAAGTACGCTTTCAGAATAATGGCGAAGGACCTGCGAATACCATAAGATTAGAGGTAGACACGCCTGAAATGTTTGACAAATCCACATTACAAATTGACAATATGTACCCAGAATGTCCAATTTGTCCAAAGGAACGAGAGGTAAATTACAGTTGCTTAGATACTATTTTAAAAAAGGACAAAATTATATTTAAGTTTAACAGAATCTACCTTCCAGGAAGTGAGCAAAAGAATGTTTCTGAAATCGACTCCACCAAAGGTTTTGTAAAATATTCTATGAAATTTGGCAAAAACTTTCATAAAAAAAAGACAAAAAGTAGAACTGCCATTTATTTTGACAAGAATGAACCCATTATTACGAATTATGCGACCACTCGTTTTATGCCTGGAATTTCTATTGGAGCAAAAGTAGGATATATTACAGTGCCAGAATTAGATAATCAAAGTGAATATTTTGTTGGAGCAACTTTATCTCCTTTTAAATCTTATAGAGGATATTATCAGGCAGAATTGATGTTCTCCACTTCCTCTTATGACGAAACAAGAAATTTTGAAACAAGAACTACCGATCCTACAGGTAATGTAAACTTAATCCGTTTTTCTGAGGTTAATCAATTTACCAATATTTCTGTGTATGCAGTACCGGCATCCTATCGTTATAATTTCTCCAATTTCTTTGCTATGGAAGCTGGCGTGCAATTAAAATTAGATGTAACAAAAACAAATGATCAGGAAACTACTGGTCAAGGTTTTACCGTCTTCGAAAACGTTAATCAAATAATCCCTAATCCCGATTTAGATTCTTTTAATACTACTGAAATTGATGACAGCTTTACCAATTTACAAACAGGTGTTTTTATAGGAATGAACCTTGGAACCGTGAGAATTGGTCCAAGCGTAGGTGTTAGATATGTGTACAACCTTAACGAACCAAATTCTCAAATTCAATTGTATGGGATTTGGAAGTTTTAAAAAGACAGTTTTCATACTGCTACTCATTTTTGGGAGATCAGTCAATTATGCACAAGACATCTCAAAAACTTCAGAGTTTCTATACAATCAATTAGATAATTTCCTGGAAAAACCTTCGAACCAAAACTTAGAACAACTTAGAAACATCACTTCCTCCAAAGAGTCGAAACTATCTTCTGAAGAAGACCTTCTTGCCTGGGTGATTGTACAAAGTAATTTAGGATATTACTACAATAGATATGATGATATCTCTTCAGGAATAATACATTATGAAAAAGCTTGGAAAACCTTCAATACAAACAACCTAAAGGATTATGATATTATTGAAAACTGTTTGCAACCGCTAGGAAATTTATATCTAAAAATCGGTGACCTAAAAAAAGCAGAAAGTACCATTACAAATTATTTATTCATTGCTGAACAAAATGGAAACACCTCAAAAATAATTTCAGCCATTACAAATTTATCCATTAACTACAATAATCAAAGTGAATATGACAAAGCACTAGAGATTCTACACAAAGCAGAAAAGATACAGCCTAACAATCCAAATATTCTCACCAATTTAGCCACAAATTATTTGGATAAAGGAGCAATCACAAAAGCTGAAAAACTTACAAAAAGAGTACTTTCTATTGACCCTAAACAAGTAAACGCATATAAAATTCTAGCTTTTATTGCACTAGAAAACAATAATGCAACGGCTGCAAAGCAACATTTATCAACTGCAAAAAGACTCTTATTAGACCAATCCAATGTATCTGCCAGAGATATTGCAAAGTGGCAATTAGCCTATACAGACATCCTCATTTCAAAAAAAGAATACAAAGAAGCATTAGCATCCTTAAAAGAAATCCATTCTCTTTTACTACCCAGATATGACTCCGAAGTCGCTATCCCTAAAAAACAAACACTTGTTGCTGATCAAATTTTGTTAAAAGCATTAGATATTCAAGCATATACCTATGAGCAATTAAATGAGCCTGTTTTAGCAATAAAATCGTTAGAAACAGCTTTTATAGTAAACTCTAAATTAAATATTGCATATCCGCTACAAAGCACCAAGATTATGCAACATGGTCAGAACAGAAATCGAACTGAAAACTACATTGAGCTGTTATACGCGTTATACCAAAAAACCAATGAAATTAAGTATATACAAAAGGCATTCAATGCTTCAGAAAATTCTAAGGCTCCTTTTGTAAATGAAGCCTTAGTATCCAAAAGACTTTTATCTAAATACCAAAATGATTCTTTGATCAAAAAGAACAAACAATTTCATATTCAATTAGCTTTTTACGAAACCAATATTCTAAAGGAAAAACTTAAAAAAGATCAGGCAAATATTTCTCAAATCCAAAATTGGACTGAGCAGCATTCAAATATCTCTATACAACTGAAAGAACTATCAAAAACACTACAGGAAAAATATCCTGATCTAATTCCTGATCAACAAACTATTTCCGTTCCTCAACTTCATCAAAAACTAAAAGAAGACAAGCTATTGTTAGTTTCTTATTTTTTCGGAAAAAATAACATTTATCAGTTTACAGGTAATAGCAAAACACTCAGCATTCTCAAAATTGAAAAGAATACAATTTTGAAAAATAGTATTCGAGAATATATTCGATATTTCGAGGAGGCTTCAAATATCACTAATGATGTGAATGGCTTTTCCAAAGCTAGTTTTAATTTATATAAAAGTTTAAAAATCCCAAATTCTGAAAAGTTACTAATCATACCAGACGGACTTCTAAATTTCGTTCCTTTTGAAGCTTTATTGAAAGAAGAAACCGCTGCTTTCAATTTTGAGAACATGCCTTTCTTAGTAAAGTCCTCTATCATTACTTATGAAAATTCTATCAATAAATATCTTACAACTATAAATAGCAAACATTCCAAGAAAAATGTTTTAGGCATATTTCCCATTTTCCAAAAAACCAACTTAGAACTACCTTTTTCTATAGAAGAAAAAAAACATATTGAAGAACATTTCGATGGTACTTTTTTGAAAAACGAAGACGCTACTTATGCTAATTTTATAGATCAATTAAAAGATCATAAAATTTTACACCTATCAACTCATGCAGCATCAGGAAGTTTTGCAAGACCTGCATCCATACAATTTACAGATCAAAACATACTAGTGAACCAATTATACGGTTTACAACTAGATGCTGATTTGGTTGTATTAAGCGCTTGCGAAACGGGCATAGGCGCTGTAGCAAAAGGCGAAGGACCACTGAGTATTGCAAGAGGATTTCAATATGCGGGAGTACCAAACGCACTGTTCTCTTTATGGAAGGTTAATGACAAAACCACCTCGCAACTAATGCATTATTTCTATAAAAACCTAAAAGATCAGCATTCTAAAACGCATAGTTTGTATACTGCAAAACTTGAGTATTTGACCTCTAAAAAAATTACCAACGCACAAAAATCTCCATACTATTGGGCTTCCTTTGTATACTATGGTTCTTATGAACATCCTGTAGCAAAAAGTCATTGGATAATTATTAGCATTCTATTTTTTATAATTATAGTACTTTTGCTACTGATCAGACGAAAATTAAAATGACCACACTTCGCCAATTTTTACTCAAAAAAGAGTATCACCGGATTAAACTTGACTATACAAAAACCAACCATTTCGAAATAAAAGCACTTTTGAATGGCGTAGAAGGAAATTTTATTGTTGATACGGGAGCTTCTAATTCTTGTGTAGGCTTTGATGCTGTGGAAAAGTTTAACCTTTTTACCCAAGAAAGTGATGTTAAGGCTGCTGGTGCTGGTGCTACAGATATGCATACCCAACTCTCCAAAAAGAACAGCTTACAATTGGGCAAGTGGTCCAGAAAAAACATTTCATTAATTCTTTTTGACTTAACCCATGTTAACACAGCACTAACGGCACATGATGCTACACCCGTAGATGGAATTATCGGAGCCGATGTGTTAAAAAAAGGGAAAGCAGTTATTGACTATGAAAAAAAATGTCTCTATTTAAAGTAGAAGATCACTATCTTTCTTCAACTTTTCTGAAGCGAATCTAGACATAAAATCATTCCATTAATACTATCTTTATTAGAAGCAGTTTACAAAAATTATATTCTTAAGTTTTTAGAAATTCACTCTTCTATTTGTATAAATCAGGTATTTCTACGTATTGACTCCTTGTGATCCCCTGATTAGATTTGATTCTTGGTGATTTTGGAACACACTTCAATGATTAAAATCCCCAGAATTCATTGGAATATGGCAGCTTATAAAAACAAAAGATCATGAAAACGGTACTAATCGGAAGCTTTCCTATATGCCTTACTGTATATAAATTCTTAACAGAAAAAGAATACCTTAATGCTGTTTGTTTTCAAAAATCACTAGTACTAAATCCTAAAAAAGATTTCTGGTTAACTTCTATTCAAAAAGAAGGTTATAACACTTTCGTTGTAGACCAAAAAAATATAAAGAATACATTCTTACAATGGTTATATGATATTGAACCAGATTTAGTATTGGTTTGTGGTTTTTCTATCAAAATTCCTAAAGAAGCCTTACCTATTCCTAAGTTTGGATTTCTAAATATTCATTTCGGCAAACTACCCGTAAACAGGGGAGCAGATCCGGTTTTTTGGTCTATCAAAAAAGGACAAAAACAAACAACAATAACAGTTCATCAAATAGATGAAGACTGGGATACAGGTGAAATTTTATTAGAACAATCCGTTGCTCTGATACCCGGAGAAACCTTAGGTATGGTCAATTCTAAAATGAGTAATATGCTGGAAAACATCACAAAACTAGCAATTGAACTCATTACAGATCCGAAAAACTTAAAGCCTCAATCAGAAACGAATATATGTTACCAAAAAAAACCAACAGATAAAGACATTACCATTGACTGGGAAAACCAGACTGCAGATGAAATCGAGCAACTCATCAATGCTTGCAATCCAAAATATGGAGGAGCTATAAGTTATTACCAAGGGAGTATTATTAAAATCTTAGAAGTATCACCAGTAGATTATCATATTCCGCTATTAGGAAAAACTCCGGGAGAAATTATACATGCTCATCCCCAAGAAGGACTATTTGTTTGTTGCAAATATGGAAAAGTTCTTCGTATCAATATGATCAGTTCTGACGCGGGGATCTTATCAGGTTCAAAATATGTACATCTTGGCGTACGCAAAGGACATTGTTTTACAACATCATTAAAAACAACACAACAGATTATTCTTTAAAATCAATCATTAATAACAACTAATAAAAACAACATATGGAGGGAACTATAGGAGAAATCAGAATGTTTGCAGGTAATTTTGCACCAAGATCCTGGGCATTTTGTGAAGGACAATTATTACCTGTAGCTCAAAACACAGCTTTATTTTCAATTATAGGAATCACTTATGGTGGTGATGGAAGAACTACTTTTGCTTTACCAGATCTTAGAGGACGTGTTCCTATTGGACCAGGAAGCGGACCTGGATTATCTACTTATCGAGAAGGCCAAAAGACCGGTGTAGAAACTACAACACTAACCAGTCGCAATTTACCACCACACCATCATATGGTAACCGTTGACGGAACTACTAATGTACTAAATGCTGCCGTATCTATCCCAACAATAAATGATGAAGCTACACTAGATGAATCAGATGGAAACGTATTAGCAGTTGCTTCCTCCAATAATTCCGTAACTACCAATATTTATGGTCCTAGCAACGCTATCGATAGCAACTTAGCTCCTTTCAGGGCATCAGTTACGGGAAATATAAACACACAAAATACAGGAGCAGGACAGTCTTTTAATAATTTACAACCTTCTCTTGCTACCTATTTCATAATTTGTTTACAAGGTATTTATCCGAGTAGAAGTTAAAAACTTTATTACCATATGTAAATTTAAATTCACTAAATTAAGAGGGTTATAATACGCTAACTTTTAAAATATTAACCATGAAATCAAAACTACGCGCGCGCATATTGTCCCTTTTTATTTTTAGTAGTATAAGCGCATTTTCCCAATTCTCTTTAGGTGATATTGCTTTCTCAGCTTACAACTCGGATAATTCCCTTACTCCAGAAGACAGTTTTACAATAATCTTATTAAGAGATGTCTCTTCTGGAGAATCTTTGGGTTTTACAGAAAACGGATGGTTAGCAACCGGAGGATTTAGATCAGGAGAAAATAGTTTTACACTAACTTTTGGCAGTAATTATGGAACAGGAACTCAGATTGTTATTTCACGTAGTCCATTTCAGGCATTAGATCAAGATGGAAGTTCTGCAGGCACTCTATCCGGATCTGGACTTAGTCTTGCAGTTGGTGGAGATCAAATATTTGCGTATGACCCTGCGAATGTTCCTTCTATTGGAGATGAAACCGGCTTCGTTGCGGCTATTCAAATGAATGGAGGTTGGGATACAGATGCATCTTCAACTACTACATCTGCACAACCGTCTGTTTTTACTGATGGAACAAACTCTATTTCTATATCCCCAGAAGTAGATAATGCAAGATTGACTGCCGCAAATTGTTCCAATTTCACAGATGTTGCTACTTTAAGAACTTTATTAAATACAAGTTCTAATTGGGAAACTGACAATGATAATCCATATACCCAATCTCCTCCACTTTGTGATTTCACATCGCTTTCATCCTGCTCTGATCCTGACACACCGACAATAGTTGCTTCACCTACAACGGTTTGTAATGGTAGCACAACAACATTAAATATCACTGGAAGTTTAAACGATGCTACTCAATGGGTAGTTTATACTGGTTCTTGCGGAGGAACACAAGTTGGTACAACAGCTACCTCTTCTATTGTAGTGACTCCTACAGCACCATCAACAACTTACTTTATTAGAGGAGAAGGTGGTTGTGTAACACCAGGATCTTGTGGCTCTGTTTCCGTTACAGTGAATAATCTTGATGATGCATCCTTTAATTATAGTTCAAGTACTTATTGTGTAGATGATGCGGATCCTACTCCAACAATTACAGGAGTATCAGGTGGAGCATTCTCCTCTACTGCTGGTTTAAGTATCAACACCTCTACAGGGCAAATTGATGTTTCAGCATCTACTCCTAATACATATACGGTAACTTATACTACAGCAGGAACTTGTCCGAACTCGTCAAATGCTTCTGTTACTATCAATGCACTGGATGATCCGTCTTTTAATTATAGTTCAAGTGCTTATTGTGTAGATGATACGGATCCTATTCCAACAATTACTGGACTTACGGGTGGAACATTCTCTTCCACAGCTGGTTTAAGTATCAATACTGCTACTGGACAAATCGATGTTTCGGCTTCTACACCCAATACATATACGGTAACTTATACCACCGCAGGAACTTGTCCGAACTCATCGAATACTTCTGTAACTATCAACGCGCTGGATGATCCGTCTTTTAATTATAATGCAAGTGCTTATTGTGTAGATGATGCGGATCCTATTCCAACAATTACTGGACTTACGGGTGGAACATTCTCCTCTAATACTGGTTTAAGTATCAATACTGCTACCGGACAAATTGATGTGTCTGCCTCAACTCCAAATACATATACGGTAACTTATACCACTAATGGAACTTGTCCGAACTCATCGAATGTGTCGGTAACTATCAATGCGCTGGATGATCCTTCTTTTAATTATAGTACAAACGCTTATTGTGTAGATGATTCCGATCCTACTCCAACAATTACTGGACTTACGGGTGGAACATTCTCTTCTACTGCTGGATTGAGTATCAATACCACTACTGGACAAATCGATGTATCAGCATCTACTCCGAATACATATACGGTAACTTATACCACCGTAGGAACTTGTCCGAACTCATCGAATGTATCGGTGACCATCAATACACTGGATGATCCGTCTTTTAATTATAGTACAAGCACTTATTGTGTAGATGATGCGGATCCTACTCCAACAATTACTGGAGTAACTGGTGGAACATTCTCTTCTACCGCTGGTTTAAGTATCAATACTACTACTGGACAGATTGATGTATCTACTTCAACTCCTAACACATACACAGTTACTTATACAACCACAGGAACTTGTCCGAACTCATCGAATACTTCTGTAACTATCAATGCATTGGATGATGCAACCTTTAGCTACACTGCTTCTTCTTATCTAACTACTGATGCTGACCCTACTCCAACAATTACCGGTGTAACCGGAGGTAGCTTTGCCTCTACAACAGGGTTAACTCTAAACAGTTCTACAGGAGAAATTGATTTATCTGCTTCAACTCCTAATACATATACGGTAACTTATACCACTGTAGGAACTTGCCCGAACTCATCTGATATAAGCGTAACTATTATTGACCCAGCACCAACAGTTAGCATTACATCAACTGAAAGTCCTGGCCCTACAGGAGCCAACCCTATTCCTATTACAGTTACTTTTAGTGAATCTGTTACAGGATTTGATATTAACGATGTAACTATAGGAAATGGAAATGCCACTAATTTTACTGGATCTGGAGATACCTACACTTTTGATATTACTCCTATTGCAAATGGTACAGTTACAGCTGATATAGCTGCAGATGTTGCTACGGATGGAGCCGGTAATGGAAACATAATAGCTTCTCAATTTACTATTATGTTTGACAATCTATTAAGCATTGAAGATGAGATACTTGAAAGAGAGCTAAACATTTACCCAGTACCCTCTAAAAATGTTATTTATATACCAAGAGTAACTAATGTAGCCTTAAAAAATATAGAAATTTTTGATGTTAGAGGTAAAATAATTATTTCTCAACAACTAAATAAAAATGATATTATAAATACTATAGATATCACATCCATACCTTCTGGTTTATATTTAATAACTATATATTCCGAAACTGGTTCCACTACTAAGCGAATAATTAAAGAATAGTTTTCTAATAAAACCTCATTAAATATAAAGGTCGAGAATAATCTCGACCTTTTATTTTCATAATCAAGTATTTTTACCTATTTCCATCGCCATGAATTCACTATATCTTTGTCTATATAATGACAAATGTAGTAACCCCAAATACAAAGAAAGACAAGAAGATGATGAAAGTAATTCCAATTGCAGTATTAATACTTATATTAATTGCTTTAGGTATGAATATCTACCTACTATTTCGATTCATGTAATGAGTAAATATTACATTCCGGTTCTTATAGCTTCCACAGGATCTAATCTTGCAGCCATCCATGCTGGAAAAATTCCTGCTATCAACCCTATCAGTGTGGACCAAAACATACCCCAAAACATATTAGAGGATGAAAGTACAAACTCAAAATCACCTGTAAACTGAGAAGCTCCTTTTGAAATCAACCAAACTAACACCAATCCTATTAATCCTCCAAAAATTGCAAGAATAACGGCTTCAAATAAAAATTGAAGTAATATAAACTTTCTCTTTGCTCCTAGTGCTTTCTGAATACCTATCAGATTAGTTCGCTCTTTTACACTTACAAACATGATGTTTGCAATTCCAAAACCTCCAACCAACAAAGAGAACATACCAATAAAACCTCCTATTTGTGACATGGTTCCTGTTATATTATCAATAAAATCAGTAAAACCTTGCAATTGATTTACAAAAAAATCATCTATATCGCTTGGTTTTAAACCTCTATATGAACGCATTTTTTGTTTTAAGGTAGACACAAATTCTGGGATATCAATTCCCGATTCTGGTTTCATGATAATCATAGGAAATGTAAACTTATTATTATCTCCATAGATTCTTCTTACTAAGTTAACAGGAAGTATAGCCGCTGTATCCTTAGAATCTCCAAAAAGACCACTTCCTTCTTTTTTCAGAACACCGATAACTGTGAATTTTCTTCCATATACACGGATTTTCTTTCCTATGGGATCACTATCACCAAATAAACTTTTTGCAATTTCATCCCCTATTACTACCACTGGTGCTCCACCTACAGACTCTTGCTCATTAAAAAATCTTCCTTTTACCAATTGTAAATCTTCGATATCGTAATAGTCATTAGTAACTGGCGCCATACTTACATTACTAATACTTTTATCATTATATTTCAAAGTTTCTTGCCCAACATTCAACAAAAAACTTACTGCTTTCAAATCGGGCATACTTCTTTTGATAAGCTGATATTCTTCAAAGGTAACATCAGGAAATTGTTCTCTTTTCCAATCAGGAACATCTGTTGGACCAAAAGAAATTCTCGTAAGATAAATTGTACTATTATCCAAGGAACTAATACTTCCTTTAATTTCTTTTTCTAAAGAATCCACGGCCGCTAACACACCAATAATAGAGAATATACCAATAGTAACTCCCAATAACGAAAGAAATGTTCTTAACTTATTGTTTTTCAATGCATTAATAGCAAAATTAAAACTTTCCTTAAGTACTCTTAAATAGATAAGCATGCGCTAATTTTTGAACAATATAAAGATAGGACGTTTTCTTAATAATTTTGTTACAAAATATCTAAAACAATTACTAACAATGGGTTGTCTAATTGGCAACTAAATTGCTACTTTTGCGTTTTATCAACTAAACATTGTTATGAACACAACAAAAACGGCTAAATCTGCTTTAATTTCTGTATTTAGTAAAGAAGGATTAGCACCAATCGTTAAAAAATTAGATGAACTTGGAATTAGTATTTATTCCACTGGTGGAACTGAAAAATTTATAAAAGAACAAGGAGTAGATGTAATTCCTGTGGAAGATGTTACTTCTTACCCTTCAATTCTTGGTGGAAGAGTTAAAACATTACACCCCAAAGTTTTTGGAGGTATACTAAACCGTCAGAATAATGATAGTGATGTAGCTGAACTTGAGCAATATGAAATTCCACAGATCGATATCGTAATAGTTGATTTATACCCTTTTGAAAAAACAGTTGCTTCTGGAGCATCACAACAAGATATTATTGAAAAAATTGATATAGGAGGTATTTCTTTGATTAGAGCTGCTGCTAAAAACTTTGCTGATGTTACTTGCGTAGCTTCTGTGGAAGATTATGCAGAATTCTTAGAAATCATTTCTGAAGGAAATGGAAGTATCTCTTTAGAAGATCGCAAACGATTTGCAGCAAAAGCGTTTAATGTTTCTTCCCATTATGATAGTGCAATTTTTAATTATTTTAATAACGATCATGAGATCGCTTCTTTAAAAATTAGCGAAACTAAAGGTAAAACACTTCGCTATGGAGAAAACCCTCATCAAAAAGGATTTTTCTTTGGAGATTTCGATGCAATGTTTGATAAATTGCATGGAAAAGAATTATCATACAATAATTTATTAGATGTAGATGCTGCGGTTAACCTAATGAATGAATTTAAAGGAGAAGACCCAACATTTGCAATCCTTAAACACAATAACGCTTGTGGTTTAGCACAACGTTCGAAAATACATCAAGCTTATGTAGATGCATTAGCTGGTGATCCGGTTTCAGCTTTTGGAGGGATATTAATAAGTAATTCAGAAATAGATGTTCCAACAGCTGAAGAAATTCACAAACTATTTTGCGAAGTGGTAATTGCTCCTTCTTACAGTGATGAAGCTATTGAAATATTAAAAGGAAAGAAAAATAGAATTATTTTAATTCAAAAAGACATAGAGCTTCCACAAACTCAGGTACGCTCTTGTTTAAACGGAGCTTTAGTACAGGATAAAGATTTAAAAACCGATGCTCAGGAAGATTTAAATACGGTTACCAAAGTAGCTCCTACCGATGAACAAATAGAAGATCTCTTATTTGCTTCAAAGATATGTAAGCACACAAAATCTAATACAATTGTTTTCACTAAAGGCAAACAACTTTTAGCTAGTGGAACAGGACAAACTTCTCGTGTAGATGCATTGAAACAATCTGTAGAAAAAGCAAATTCATTTAATTTTGATCTTAATGGCGCTGTAATGGCTAGTGATGCCTTTTTCCCATTTCCTGACTGTGTAGAGCTTGCAGACAAAGCAGGAATCAAGGCAGTTATACAACCAGGAGGTTCTATAAAAGACCAATTAAGTATTGATTACTGCGATGAAAACGGAATTGCTATGGTAATGACCGGAACACGTCATTTTAAACATTAATTTTAGTACATTTACTCAACTCTAACCCTTTTTACTGTTTTATATGGGATTTTTCGACTTCTTTACTGAAGAAATTGCTATAGATTTAGGTACCGCAAATACCTTAGTTATTCATAACGACAAAGTGGTGGTAGATAGTCCATCCATTGTTGCCAGAGATATCATGTCTGGAAAAATAATCGCCGCTGGAAAAGAAGCCGCGATGATGCAAGGAAAAACACATGAAAACATAAAAACGATAAGACCTCTAAAAGACGGAGTGATCGCAGATTTTGATGCTAGTGAAAAGATGATAAGCATGTTTATTAAAGATATTCCTGCTTTGAAGAAAAAAATCTTCACTCCTGCTCTTAGAATGGTTATCTGTATTCCATCTGGTATTACCGAAGTAGAAATGCGAGCAGTAAAAGAAAGTGCTGAACGTGTAAATGGTAAAGAAGTCTATCTAATCCACGAACCAATGGCAGCTGCCATTGGTATTGGTGTGGATATCATGCAACCTAAAGGAAATATGATTGTAGATATAGGTGGTGGTACTACTGAAATTGCGGTTATTGCATTAGGTGGAATTGTTTGTGACAAATCAGTAAAAATTGCAGGTGATGTATTTACCAACGATATCATCTACTATATGCGAACTCAACATAACTTATATGTCGGAGAACGCACTGCAGAAAAAATAAAAATCCAAATTGGAGCAGCTACAGAAGATTTAGAATTACCTCCAGAGGAAATGAACGTTCAAGGACGTGATCTTCTTACCGGAAAACCAAAACAAGTTCAAATTTCATTTCGTGAAATAGCAAAAGCGTTGGACAAATCAATTCTTAGAATTGAAGATGCTGTAATGGAAACATTATCGCAAACTCCTCCAGAGCTTGCTGCGGATATTTATAACACAGGAATTTATCTTGCTGGTGGAGGTTCTATGCTAAGAGGCTTAGACAAAAGATTATCTCAAAAAACCGATTTGCCTGTTTATATTGCCGAAGACCCGCTTAGAGCAGTGGTAAGAGGAACAGGTATTACCCTAAAAAATATCAATCGTTACAAAAGTGTATTGATTAAATAATATTTTTTAGAAAAAACAAATTAGAATATACCTAAAAAGTAATTTTTACGTTATTCTGCTTTGATCATTCATACTTGTTTTCATAACGTGGTATGAGCGATTGTTATTACTATAGATAAAATTTTAGTATCTCGATAACATATGCAGCAAATTATTAATTTTTTAATACGGAATAAGAACTTCTTATTATTCCTGCTGTTATTATTTATATCTCTTGTTCTTACCATTCAATCGCATAGTTATCACAAAAGCAAGTTCATAAGTTCCACGAATTTTCTATCTGGTGGAGTTTATGGATGGAGATACTCTATAAGTAATTATTTTGGGCTAAAAAGCGAAAACGAACGACTATTAGAAGAAAATAAACTATTACGTAATCAATTAAGTTTTTTCACTACAGATACCATTCAGACTAATTACACCGACACTACTTCCTTTGATAAACCGTATCATTTTATAAAAGGAAATGTTTATAAAAATGACTACAGTAAAATTGATAATTACATCCTTATTAATAAAGGTGAAAAAGATGGGATTGAACCAGATATGGGAGTCATTACCGATAAAGGAATTATAGGAATCGTAGAAAACACTTCTACCAATTATAGTAGAGTTATTTCTATACTAAATAGTAATTCTAGAATTAACGCTGGTCTAAAAAAATCTAATCAATATGGATCATTAGTATGGAATGGTAAAGATCCAAATATTGTGCAATTAGAAACCGTACCAAGACAAGCAGTACTAAAAAAAGGGGACACTATTATTACGAACGGTCGTTCAACCATATTCCCACGTGGAATTGGTATCGGAACGATCCTCAATTATGAATTAGACAAAAACCAAAGTTATTTTCTAATAGATGTCCTGCTATTTAATGACATGACGGACATTGGTTTTGTTTATGCTATAAAAAGTAATGATACCGCCGAAGTGAGATTGTTAGAAAACCCTAAAACTAATGAATAATAATATTCCATTATATATAGGTAGATTTATAAGCTTGGTATTTGTTCAGGTTTTCATTCTTAATCATATTAACTTTTGGGGATACCTCAACCCTTACATTTACATTATTTTCATATTACTTTCTCCAATTAACATTAATAAAAGTTTGTTTCTTGTGTTAAGTTTCATTCTAGGAATAACTATTGATTTATTTGGAGATTCTGGAGGTGTACACGCTACCGCTTGCATATCGATAGCATATTTAAGACCTGTTATTCTTAGATCTGTTTTTGGACTAAGCTATGAATTTCAGACCGTGAAGTTAAGCAAGGTGAATTTTGGACAGCGTTTAGCGTATGTTACCCTAATGGTTTTTATACATCATATTATACTTTTTACATTAGAAATATTTAACTTTTCTCATATACTATTAATTGCAAAAAAAACGTTATTTTCTAGTTTATTCTCAATCATTGTAATTATGCTTGTTTTGGTATTGTTTAGAAGAAAAGATTCATGAGAAAACTATTACTTTATTTAATAATCATTACCACCGGTGTTGTTTTTATCGGAAGGTTATTTTATTTGCAAATTTATAATACCTCGTTTGCAGCCTTATCAGAAGATAATGCCATAAAAGTACTCTATGACTACCCTCAAAGAGGTGCTATCTACGACAGAAACGGCAAACTTTTGGTTACCAATCAACCATCTTATGATGTAATGGTAATTCCAAGAGAGCTAAAACCATTTGACACCTTAGAATTTTGTTCCATACTGAAAATCACTAAAGAAAAGCTCAACAAACAATTAAAAAAAGCTAGAATATATTCGCCTCGAGTTCCCTCTGTTGTTATTCCACAGCTAACTAAAGACGAATATGCTTACCTACAAGAAAAAATGCGAAAGTTTGATGGTTTTTATATTCAAAAACGTTCTCTTAGAGATTATCATACAGAAAATGCAGCCAATGTTTTGGGATATATAGCCGAGGTAAATGATGGATTAATTAAAAAAGATCCTTATTATCTTTCTGGTGATCTTATTGGAATGCAAGGTGTAGAAAAACAATACGAAAATGAATTAAGAGGAATAAAAGGAATCAAGAGAATTCAAAAAGATCGTTTTAATAGAGATATTGGTCCATATAAAAATGGTAAATACGATACACTTCCAGTTAATGGAAAAGATTTAACCATTACTATAGATGAAGAACTTCAAGCGTATGGTCAAAAATTAATGGTAAATAAACGTGGTGGAATTGTAGCTCTAGATCCTTCAACTGGAGAAATCTTAACCTTAATTACGGCACCAAATTATAAACCAGAATTATTGGTAGGTCGAAAAAGATCCCCCAACTACACTAGATTACATTATGATTCTATTTCGAGACCTTTGTTTGATCGAGGTGTAAAAGGAGAATACCCTCCAGGATCTCCATTTAAAGCAATTACTGCATTAATTGCTTTGCAAGAAGGTGTTGTAGACCAAAGAGAAAGCTTCTTTTGCAGTCATGGCTTTAGATATGGAAAAAAAGCTAAACTTGGTTGCCATGCACACGCGAGTCCACTAAGTATGATACCAGGAATTGCACAATCTTGCAACGCGTATTTTGCCAATGTATACCTTAGAAGTATTAATAAATTTGATACTCCACAAGAAGGTATCGACAATTGGGAAAAACACGTAAAAAGCTTTGGACTAGGTAATTATCTGGGCAATGATTTGTCTAGTGGTAGTAAAGGACTTGTTCCTAATTCCAATTACTACAATAGAAAATATAATTATCCAAAATATAAGTGGTATTCTACCGCTACCATATCTAATGCGATTGGACAAGGAGAAATTTCGGCAACACCGATACAGCTCGCTAATATGACCGCAGCAATTGCTAACAGAGGATATTTTTACACACCTCATATCATAAAAGCTGTTGATGGTCAGCCTATAGCTATAGAAAACTTTACCAAACCAAAATACACTACTATAGACAAAGAACATTTCGAACCTGTTATAGAAGGAATGCATCAAGTTTATGTTCAGGGTACTGCTAAAGCACTTCAAGTAAACGATATAGAAATTTGTGGTAAAACTGGTACTGCAGAAAATTACACAGTAGTTAATGGAGAGCGCATGCAACTTACAGATCACTCCGTATTTGTAGCGTTTGCTCCAAAAGACAACCCTAAAATCGCTCTTACAGTATTTATAGAAAACGGATACTGGGGATCACGATATGCGGGTAAGATAGCTAGTTTAATGATAGAAAAATATATTAAAGGAACCATTTCCAGAACAGATTTAGAAGATTGGGTCTTAACTCACAGCCTTGAAGAAGAATATGCAAAGCCTTATAGTGGTGAACCTTTCAAAATTAACCAATAATGAGTAAATCAACTGTCGGTACCATAGATTGGTTAACCGTATTATTATTTTTGTTATTAGTGGGTTTTGGATGGCTTAATATATACTCAGCATCTTATGGAGATGAACAGTTTTCTATCACAGATCTTTCGAAACCTTATATCAAACAACTGTACTGGATTGCCCTTAGCATTGTAATTATTGTAATAACCCAGGCTATTGAAACAAAATTTTACGAACGTTTCGCTGGTTTAATATATGTCATCTCATTAGTATCCCTCCTAGGATTATTTTTATTCGGTAAGAATGTAAATGGAGCTACTTCTTGGTATTCATTCGGACCTGTAGGATTGCAACCTTCAGAATTTGCAAAGGCCGCCACTGCCTTAGCGATTGCTAAGTTCCTAAGTGATATGCAAACCAATATTAACCGAATAAATCACCAATTAAGAGCATTTCTAATTATTGCTTTACCGGCTTTATTTATAATTCCTCAACCTGATCCAGGAAGTGCATTAGTATACGCTGCTTTTTTCTTTCCGTTATATCGGGAAGGTTTAGCCGCTATGTATCTAATTATTGGAGCCTCTGCAGCCGCACTATTCATATTAACTCTATTATTTTCACCGTTGTGGGTCGTTCTAGGAATTGCTTTAGCGATGACACTTTTATTGATTAAAAATAGAAAGCAAAAACCAAAGTACTCTAGATATCTATTAGCGATCATAGTGATCACTGGGTTCTGCTTTTCTGTCAACTATATTTTTAATAATGTTTTTGAACAAAGACATAGAGATCGTTTCAATATTGTTTTAGGGAAGGAAGTAGATTCTAGAGGTATTGGCTATAACACGAATCAGAGCCAAATTGCAATTGGAAGTGGAGGGTGGATCGGAAAAGGCTGGAAAGAGGGAACTCAAACTAAAGGTGGTTTTGTTCCGGAACAGCATACAGATTATATATTCAGTACAGTGGGAGAAGAATGGGGCTTTCTTGGAGCTACAACAGTGGTTATTTTATTTGTAGGCCTATTGATAAGACTCTTATACCTTGCAGAAAGACAGAAAACACAATTCAGTAGAGTTTACGGATATAGTGTTGTCGGGATTCTATTTATACATTTTGTTATTAATGTAGGTATGGTAACCGGACTACTTCCTACTGTGGGAATTCCATTGCCCTTTTTTAGCTATGGAGGTTCTGGCTTATGGGGGTTTACATTATTACTTTTTATTTTTATCAAACTTGATGCAAATAGGGTTAACGAATGGTAATATTTTCCATTGAAATATAGAAGTTTAAAAAATCTTTACAGTACTTCAGTTAAAACTTCCATCCGTCAATACTAGAAGATTTCTCTAACTTTTCTTCTATATTATCAGGTAATTTTGAAAAAAAATCAATTCCAGTCAATGCTTCAATTTCATCTGTAGTGACGACAAAACTCTGAAGCGATTTATTGGTATCTTTATGAGGAATCAAAAAAGCTATCATCTTTGTGTTTTTGGCTTCTTTATCCAGAATAATTTTATAAAAATAGTCTGGTACTGTAACAGCTTCGTATCCAATTGTTTTAAGATCTTTGGATAAAACACCACCTGTAACTACATATACACCATCGTATTTTTTGGCCCAGTAGCGTACTTTTTGCTCTAGTCTATTCCATATCCCAGCATTAAAATCATGATCTTGCGGAGCGATATTAGAGGTAAGAAATGTTTCTTTAAAAGCCTTATAGGTAAATCTACGATCTCCAGCTGGACACAAATGACCTTTATCAAATCCAGATTTTTTATAATTCCGCCAATCCGCTGATGATGATCTTACTTTAGCATCCATTTCAAAAAATGGTCTTTTGTAATCATTCTTGGATAAATGCTCCTTTTTTAATTCATATGCCACCCATTCTGGTTGCTCATGTGTCTCAGAATAGGATAAAAAATAATTTTGATGGGTTACAATTGCACCTGTTGTAGAAGTAGGTAGATAAAAAAAACCAAATTCATCATCACCAATAGTATTATTTTCCATACTGTTAGGCTTCTGAGCATCTATATGTTTTTCTACATAATAGAAGCAAATAGTTACAATTATTACTAAAATTGGATATACAAATTTTCTTTTCAAATCAATCTCTTTTATAATTCATTCTGAGAACCACAAAAGTATCAAAAGCCTTAAACATGAAGAAACATTATTAGAAACCCATTCTTCATTCTTTTTAGGTTCTAAAACTTTAACATCTTCAAAAATACACTTTACTTTTAATCTTTATTTGTTTAATAATTTGAAAATCAATTATTTACAAATTAAAAATGATTTCAAATTTCAAAAATACGGTTATTACCTTATCATTTTATGTAATACCCTCATCGATATATTGCTCTAAAGTTTCTATTTTACAAAGCTTTTTTATCAGAATTATGAGTTTTTAAATCTTAATTCTTAATACTTTTATAAAAAATTATATAGGTGAAGCATGGGGTTCTTTACTTATAGTATATTTAATAGAATAAAACACACAAAACAAAAGATCTAAAGTATTCATGAAAAATAGTATTGAGAAAATAGTGGAAACAATTCTTATTCAAAACAGAATAGGTAATTACGATAAACAAGACCTTGAGCTTCAACTCCAAATCCATCCAAATTACCCAAGTTTTCAATCGATAACTGATACTTTAGATTATTTTGACATTGATAATATTGCAGTAGAAGTTCCAATAGATGCTTTAGATCAACTACCAGAAAGTTTCATTTCTTTAATACAAAAAGATCATGCAGAAGAAATTGTTGCTGTGATCAACAAAAATGGGACAATCCAACTAAAGCACACTGACCTTGAGAAAAAAAAGTTTACCTATGAGGAATTTAAAGAAATTTGGGTTCCAAAGGTAATTGCTGTTGAACATAGTACTGGAAACAGATCTCTTTTTTCTAAGGAGTCTTTGGTTCAAAACATACTGTTTGGAGCACTTTTAATAGGAGCAGCAGCATCTTTATTCTATCAACCTTTTAATGTATATCAAATACTTTTCTTACTATTATCTGTAACAGGAGTAGTTTTTGGTCTTTTTGCTGTTAGAGAAAGTCTCGGTATTCAATCTAACACCATGCACCAATTTTGTACTTCTGTAGGAAATTCTAATTGTGGAGATGTTATAAATAATAACACTGGTAAATTATTAAAGAATTTTTCTTTAGCAGATGCCAGCATCACCTTTTTCGGAATACTTACCATTTACCAACTATTTTATGGTTTTAATAGTACTTTACTAATACCTACAATTGCTGGAATTCCTTTCATCATTTATTCACTATACTCGCAAGCCTTTGTTATAAAAAAATGGTGTGCTATATGTTTAGCTATTAGCGCAATTTCAATAGGGTTAACAGCTATTTCACTTATTAATCTTCCTTTTACTTTTTCTATAGTTTCCATAGCTGGCTTTATAATGATTTCAGCACTAAGTATATTGGTTTACATGTATGTGAAAGAAAATATGGTTCAGAACAAAGACTATAAAAACGAGAATGTAAAATTAAATCACTTCAAAAGAGATCGTCAAATTTTTGATCATTTATTGAGCATATCCGAAAAAATTGAGGATAATAATGCAATTGCTAACGAAATAGTCTTAGGTAATCCAAATGCAAAATTTAAGATCATAAGTCTCACCAATCCAATGTGCGGTTATTGCAAAGGAGCTTTTGAAGCTTACACTCGAGTTTTAAGAACTATGAGTGATCAATTACAAGTAGTAATTAGATTAAAAGTAGCTCTAAATGACCTAGATAATCAAGCAACACAAGTAAGTTTACGCCTTATGGAAATATATCAAAAAGATGGTTCCGAAAGTTTTATAAAAGCTTACACTGAATGGTTCAATGACAGAACTTTCAGTAAATGGATAAAACAATATGGCGCACCGAAAAACGATAAAGTACATATAGAAACATTACAAAATCAATCTAATTGGGCAGAAAAAAATAATTTATTTTATACTCCTGCATCATTAATGAATACTTCTATCTATCCTAAAAAGTACAGTTATGATGAATTCTTTCATTTTACCAGTATGATGATAGAGAACCAACAAGAACAAGATTATGATGTAGAAAACCAACCTATGGAAGCATAATAATGTTGTAATTGGGGCTAATTACAATGTTATTTATCTTTTCTATATATACATAGAAAAGAACATTTTTGTAAAAGACGTATGTAAATACTCTTTTTCTTCACACACTCACTCAGACATTTCCCCGAATGTCTTAAAACTTTCGGGGAATATTTACAAACTCTTAAACCTTTAAAAAATTATGAATCAGATTAAAAAATTGAAAGGAGCAAAAACATTATCCAAATCACAACAAAAGGATGTACAAGGTGGTTTAGTGCTTACGAAACCTGGTAACACAAGAAGAAGATGTAATCCTGCATTAAGTTGTTGCTACCACAACGGAACTACATGGGTTCAAGGACCTCCATGCTTTTAACAACATAACAAACGTTATATTTTATTAAAAAGGAAAGGGAATTTATAAATTCCCTTTCCTTTTTAATAAATTCTGAAAACAAGAAGTTCCTAATCCAATTGTAAACTAGCAATAGAAAAATTATCATCAACAATCTTATGTAATTCAATTATTTTAATTGTTTTACTTTGATCAGGCATTCCATAACTTTTATATAATGTGCATTTAACAAAACGAGGAACATTATGATACTCATCATTTCTGGTATGCCCTTTAAGGTTTACTAACCAAATTCCAGGATCACTTTCTTCTAAAATAAATTCTTTGGTATTATACCCTTCTAACCTTTCTTTATTAAGTTCTTTTGGACTAGCACTGACTGAGTGTTGCCATGTAAAATATTTACCATTTGGATTAACAAACTGAATATCGAATTCACTTTGTGGATCATTCCATTCAAAAACAATTCTTCCATCTAAATCTTGCGCTTTACTATAAAAAGAAGGATGCAAATCTCTATAATCTACATCTATTTTATGTTTTGTCACAAGATATTTTATTTCTGTAACAGCAATCTGTAATACCGAATCACCAAAGACTACCCCAGGTATTTTATTATCTAGGATAAGTTTATATAGCGAAAATGCCTTTTTATAATCACCAATGGATACATAGCTTTGAGCAAGATCCATATATGATTGTGCTCTTTGAGGTTCTAGCTCACCAATTCTTTTATAAATCCTATGGGATACATGAAATCTCTCTTTCTCTTCGTAGAGAAATGCCAAGGCTCTTAGTGCTTTCGGATTATTATACGTTATCTCAATTCCAATTCCCAAAATTTCATAGGCGTATTTTTCTTCCCATTGTAAGAAATAGGTAAAAGCTTCCTTGTAAAAACTTATATTACTTTTATTTTTAGGCAGCTCTTCGAGATAGATTGACTTTGCCGTTTCAAAAGAAGCAGCAGTTAGCAGATTAACCGCAGAAGTCTCAAATTTAAAAGTCTCCTGATATTCCCTTGCTGAATTTTTATAATAATTGCCTTTTACTAATAAAGAATTTCTTTTTTCTTTTCTTTTGACAGATTCCAGATTTCGCATAGCAGCTTTGGTAGTTATATATAAAACTCCATTTCTAGCATTAGTCCCATAAATTGTATTCCCAGCTAAACCAGGAACCCAAGAAATACTGGCAACAATATTAGGATCAATAGTATTAATATCTCCAATAAAAACTGCTCCATCTACCACAACAGCTCTTCGATTGGATAGAATAAAACTAGAAGAACCTCGACCAAAACCATTAAAAAGCCCAGGAAACCTTCCTCTAATTAAATCTGGAACATTGATAGCAAACTTGTTAAAATCCTTATTATCCAATGAATAAACTCCATACCCTAAACTTCTCTTTTTTACAGGACCAATTCCCAAGCCTATAACCAGTTCTTTATTTTCTTCACTTTCTGAATTTAATATTACCTCGGACAAACTATCATATTTTGATCTGAGAGCAACTTTCATGTTTTGAGGTTCCTGAACCGTTACATCTTTAGGCTTTGTTACCAAAGATCGAAATTCCAGTACATCTCCTTTTTTTGCCTTAATGCTAAAAGTTCCATCTGATTTAGTATACGTATAATACAATTGACCTTTTACCATTACCTCACATCCCTGAAGAGGCTTCTTCCCTACTTTAACAACACCATTGATGCTCTGTTCGCCTACATCTTCCTTAACCAAAACATCTTGTGATCTTAGTACATCAAAAGAAAAATCTAACATTTTATACGGAACATTTTGCCAAGTATCCTGACTTGAGGATTTCAGATATGAAATCCCTAAATTTCTTGACATATTTAACTGTAATTGATTTGCATAATCACCATAGCTATCCAGCAATTCTATGCCCACAATAAACCTACTATTAACAATAATTTCTTGATTTCTTAGATCTATGACTTGTTCTCCAGATTTATCTTTAATACTATACAAGCAAGATTTAGTTATTTTTGCTCCAGGTATTCCAGATACCACACTGTAAAAGTTAATCCTTACTTTCGAACTATCCGCTTTGTGATTTGCTACATTAAATTTTAAATTTAGTAACTGAGTATCCTTATTTGAAGGTAAATCGATCAAACTTGCAAACTCAGAACCTTTCATACTCTCCTCTGACCAACCTATCTTATCCTCCGAAATATCTGTGGAACCCACCTGACCTTTAACAGTTACCTCTATCGCTTCTTTTTTGGTTATTTCTAAATCAATTGGAATCTTAGACAGGTAAAAAACCTTTGTTTTATCCATAATAGATTTAAGATCAGAGAAAGCTATCCTCAATGGATAATAGTTTTGTGATGTAATTTGTAGAGTATCATTGTTAGTAATGCGTTTTTCCAAAAATGACAATTCAAAATATCCTTCTTTATCCGTAACCGTACCCAAACCTCTATCTACAAAACCTACATTGACATATTTCAGTGGTTGACGCGAATTCCTATCAGCTACAACTGAACGTATTTGAATCATGGCTTGACTAAAAAGATTTCCCGAATAAAAAATTAACAGTGCTAAAAGTATTTTTTTCATATCCCCAATTTTTAATTATAAAATTATGTAGTTGATGAGTGATTGAGATCCAAGGGTTTTTAACACCTTTTCATATAGCTTTAAACACAACTAGTATCTGTGCTGTAAGACTAAAATGATCGTCGTCTCCCAGGAAATACTTTGATGAGATCAATAAAGGATGTACACTACATCATAAACATTAATTTATGTTATTAAATATAAGGATTAAAGGCTTTAAATAAAGTTAACTAGATGTTAATCAGTCTATTCCATTATCACTTGGTAATTTCTTAATCTGTTTAAGTAAAAAATGATTATAGAAATATACATTCATTACTCTTAAAATTGAAGATATTTTCTAGGTCTATATACGAACAATACTTATTCTCGACAAAGTCTAAAACACATGGTAACTGAGTTCAACTAGCCTCAATGAACTTGATTGATTAGGTTTGAACTTCTTGGTATTTTTGATTTATGAACACCTTATAAAAGTAATTGACAGTTTCCTTACTATAAATACTTTACCCTTTTACATCCAGAGCATCTCTTAATGCATTACCCATAAGCATAAAAGCCATAACTAGACTCATAATACCAAGACCAGGAATAATTGCCAAATACGCTTTCCCTAAAATGATATAAGAGTAATGATCTTTTATCATTGCTCCCCAACTTGCCATAGGTGGCTGTGCTCCAATACCTAAAAAACTCAATCCACTTTCGATTAGGATTGCTCCTGCAAAATTAGCCGCAGAAATGACAATTACTGGAGCTAAACTATTAGGAAGTATATGTTTTGTAATTATCCTAAAATGTGTGAACCCTAAGGCTTTCGCGGCTGTAACATACTGCATCTGTTTAATACTCAAAACCTGGCCTCTTACAACTCTAGCTACCTCTACCCACATTGTTAGTCCTACGGCAATAAAAACCTGCCAAAACCCTTTATCCAAAGCTAAGGTTATTGCTATCACTAGTAATAAAGTAGGTATAGACCAAGTAACATTTATGAGCCACATAATAAAGACGTCCACTTTACCCCCAAAATATCCAGCTAAAGCGCCCAAAGTTATTCCAAGAAGTAATGATATAAGCACAGCTACAAAACCAATAGAAAACGATATACGAATCCCTATGAGCATTCTACTTAACATATCCCTTCCATACTTATCCGTTCCCAGTATAAAAGTTCTATCATGAATAAATTGATTTTCGATTTCCTCTGAGCTTAATCCCTTTGGAAAACCAGATAATGCTATATTTTTAGAAACTCCAATAAGTTCTCCTTCTGTGTATGGTATTACATTTATTATTTCCTCATTAAAACTATAGGATTCTATAGGAATCTCGGTATCCATATTTTTTGTACCAAAAAAGATCTTACTCAAGTAAGACTGATCTGATTCTACTTGTGAAGGAATAGTGATCATTTTTACCGAAAACCCAGGTCCTTTTGAATGAATAGACAAATGCATCTGATTGGCATTTTTAGAACTATCAGGAGCCAGCATATATGCAAGGATCGCAATAAAAGCGCACATTACGATAAACCAAAAACTCAAAACGCCCCAAAAATTTTTATTAAATCTTTGGAGCGCTAGCTGTGTTAATGAATTTGATTTTGTTTCTTGCATTAAAGCATGTTAGTTCTTTAGCGTAAGTGGATTTTTAGATCTTCTAATATTATTAATTTTCATATCCTCTAAAACACTTAATGCTTCTTCTACATATACATCTTTACTAAGACTTTTATGCCATCTATTTCTTTTTTCTTCTAGAATTGAATCTTTTTTCATTAAATCCTTTTCATAAGGCAAAGATTCAAAAGTCAGATTTGTTTTATAATCATTTAAACGATCAAAACGTTTAGCTTGCTTCTCGTTAAGCTCTATATTCGCTTTATACTTATTATAATTAAGAGAATACTCGTTTACATCTCTTTTTTCTCTTACCCATCTAGCATTTTCATCTATCAATTTAAGCTGCTCATTAGTAGCCATACGAGCTTTACTTTTGTTTATAGTTTGGTCAAAATCTATATAACCATCCCATAAATTATAATCAGCAGCTGGAATTTTATCCCAAGGAAGTGGATTTTCCTGATCTTTCTCACCGATATCGATATAACTATATCGATCCGGAACAACTACATCACTCTTTACACCTTCTAATTGTGTAGATCCTCCATTTACTCTATAAAACTTCTGAGTCGTTAACTTAAGTGCTCCTAAATCTCCAAAATCGTTACTTCTCATCCATCGGTTCAGATCCATTACATTTTGTACCGTACCTTTACCGTATGTCTGCTTACTTCCAATAATGATTGCTCTTTTATAATCCTGCATAGCAGCAGCTAAAATTTCGGAAGCAGAAGCAGATAATTCATTTACCAAAATTACTAAAGGTCCATCCCACAAGATATTACGATCTTTATCACTTAATACTTCAGGAGTTTCTCCTTTTGTTCTTACCTGTACAATGGGTCCTTTATCAATAAAAAGACCAGCTATATCCACAACAGTTTGTAACGATCCTCCACCATTATCTCTAAGGTCTATTACCAGGCCTTCCATATCTTGTTGTTTCAAACGTATGATTTCCTGCTTTACATCCTTGGCCGCATTTCGTTGATTATAATCTTGCATGTTAAAATAGAACTTAGGTAAATTTATGATACCAAAATTCTTTCCATTTTTCTTTACAACAGAGGATTTAGCGTAGGTTTCTTCCAATTCAACAACATCTCTAACGATCTCCACGTTTTCAATCGTTCCATCGACTTTCTTTACGGTAAGCAATACTTTAGTTCCTTTTGGTCCTTTGATCAAACTTACTGCATCATCAAGTCGCATACCTACAATACTTACTGGCTCAACTTCATCTTCTTGCTTTACTTTCATGATAAAATCACCAACTTCTACTTTATTTCCTCTCCAAGCGGGTCCTCCAGAAATAATCTCGATAATCTTTACATTATCATTTTTCTTTTGTAATCTAGCACCAATACCCTCTAATTTACCAGACATCGCTATATCAAATCTATCTTTATCCTGTGGAGCGAAATAAAATGTATGAGGATCAAATTCTTCAACTATAGAATTTATGTAGATAGAAAACCAATCCTTTCGTTCTAAATCATCAGCAAATTCAAAATACTCTTTTAATGAAGTTTTTGTAATTTCTCGTGATTCTTCTTCAAGGATTACCGCAGATTTTCTTTCGTAACTTTTATTCTTGGTAATGGAGTCTATTTGCTCATCAACCTTATCATAATAACTGGACAATGCATTAAATTTTAATTGCAATCTCCATCGATTTTTCATTTCCTCTCTATCTTTTGCGTATGATAGCTTTTCGTAATCTGTATTTATCGACTCTTCTATATCAAAATTAAAAGGATGCTCCAAGATATCCTTGTACAAGGTTCTTGCTTCTTCCATTCTATTTTGCAGTCTTTCGTATGTGAGATTAAAAAATTCAATTTCTTTATCTCTAATTTGATCATCGATTAAAGTTTCAAACTCTTTAAATTCTTCAATATCTCTTTGATAAAAATATCGCTTCAATGGATCTAAAGCGTCTATGTAATCAACAAAAACATTTCTAGAGAAATCATCATTAATATCCTTTGCATCATAATGACCTTTACTTAATACATAACTAATAAGATCAATCAGTATTCGATCTTTGTCAGGGTCATTGTTGTCTACTTTTGTTGTAAAACTGCAAGAAGCAGCTGAAACGATTACGGTAAGCATCAATACCAAAAAACTCTTTTTCATACGCTCATTTTTAATTTAGGGGTGTTCATGGCAAAATACATTAAAAATCGTGCCAATAAGAGGTAATATTACTAAATTTTTCTTAAAAGAACTAATAATATATACTCCTGATTTAGAATTATATAATTAGAATAAAAAAAATGTATTTTTACCAGAGAAAAAAACAACCGCATGTCACAAGGAAAACCGTTGATTCTAGTTACGAATGATGACGGGATTACAGCCCCAGGAATTAGAATGTTAATCAACATAATGAATGAAATTGGAGACGTGTATGTCGTCGCTCCAGATAGCCCTCAAAGTGCTATGGGGCATGCTATTACAATAAACAGCACTCTGTATTGTGATGCTATTGTTGTGGATAAAAATGCTCCTCAAAAAGAGTATAGTTGCTCAGGCACTCCAGTAGATTGTGTTAAAATGGCAACAAGACAGATTTTAAAACGTAAACCTGATTTATGTGTAAGCGGAATTAATCATGGATCTAACTCGGCTATTAATGTCATTTATTCCGGCACTATGAGTGCTGCTGTGGAAGCAGGCATAGAAGGAATACCAGCTATCGGATTTTCGTTATTGGACTATAGCATCGATGCTGATTTTGAGCCCGCAAGAAAATACGTTAAAACAATTGTCGAAAATGTGCTACAGAATGGTCTTCCCAGAGGAATAGTACTTAATGTAAATATCCCGAAATTAAGCCAAGAAGAAATTAAAGGAATTAAAATTTGCCGGCAAGCAAATGCTCATTGGGTTGAAGAATTTGATAAAAGAACCAATCCTATGGGAAGAGACTACTACTGGCTTTCTGGAAAATTTATCAATGAAGATAAAGGCGAAGATACCGACGAATGGGCATTACAGAATGGTTATGTATCTATAGTGCCGACACAATTCGATCTTACTGCTCATCATTATATTCAAGAATTAAACAACTGGTCATTACATGATTAAAAAAGAAATTATAATCGGTTTTATTACCGGAATTATTGCAAACACTGTTGGGATTGCTTTATATATTTTATTGTTTTCGGAATTAAGTATTACTGAAACGTTAAAAACAGCTCAACAAAATAACTTTTTGGGAAGTTTAATCGCTTTAGGAGCGATTCTTAATCTCATAGTTTTCTTTTTATTTTTAAAACAGAACAAACCTTATAGAGCTCGAGGTGTTCTATTAGCTACCTTAGTAGCCGCAGTAGGAATTGCTATCAGCAAATTTGGTTAACACACTTTGAACGTATCTTAAAAGATGAAATATTATCTTATTGCAGGAGAAGCATCTGGCGACTTACACGGAGCCAACCTAATGAAATCTATTCTTAAAGAGGATCCCAACGCCGAAATTAGGTTTTGGGGAGGAGATTTAATGCAATCTGTTGGAGGTACTATGGTACTTCATTATAAAGAAAGAGCCTTTATGGGTTTTTTAGAAGTTATTAGGAATTTATTTAAAATTTTAGGATTCATAAAGCAGTGTAAAAAAGACATTGAAGAATACAACCCAGACGCACTCATTTTAATTGATAATTCTGGTTTTAATCTACGAATTGCAGAATGGGCAAAACCAAAAGGATATACTACTCACTATTATATAAGTCCCCAAGTATGGGCATCTAGAGCGGGAAGAGTAAAAACTATTAAGGCAAGCGTAGATTATATGTACGTAATACTACCTTTTGTAAAAGATTTTTACAAAAAATATGATTATGATGTAAATTTTGTAGGACACCCCCTTATCGATGCCATAGCGGATCACACACAGGTAATGCCAGATGATTTCAAAAAACAATATCGACTAGATGATCGACCAATAATAGCCATATTACCTGGAAGTAGAAAACAAGAAATTCGCAAAATGCTTGAGGTAATGCTCAGTGTTGTCGATGATTTTTCTGAATATCAATTCGTCATTGCAGGAGCTCCAAGTCAAGATGAAGAATTCTATGAGCCTTTTATAAAAAAAGAAGGAGTTCATCTCATTATGAACAGGACTTATGACATTCTAAGTTTAAGTACTGCGGCTTTAGTAACTTCAGGAACAGCAACCTTGGAAACAGCGCTATTTAAAGTCCCTCAGGTAGTATGTTATAAGGGAAATGCTATTTCCTATCATATAGCCAAGAGAATTATCAATCTTGATTATATTTCTTTGGTAAATCTTATCATGGACAAACCTGTGGTTACCGAATTAATACAAGGAGATTTTAATACAAAAAAACTTAAAGAAGAACTTACAATTATATTGGATGACTATAAAAGAGCTGTCATGTTCTTAGAATATTATGATCTAGAAAAGAAATTAGGTGGAAAAGGAGCCAGTGACAAAACAGCTAATCTAATTGTAGAAAAAACGAAATAAACAATACATCCCAAAATGAAAAAGCTATTGTATCTGCTTGTTGTACTAAGTATTACGCTCTCTTCCTGTGGAGGTGCTAAAAAGAGAAGTGCCGTTTCGAGAAAATCCACGAAGACTTCTAAAAAAAGTACTCGAGCTAATGCCAATAGCAAAAAAATAAAAAGCATAATTGACTATGCAAAGACTTTTGAAGGTACAAGATATAAATATGGGGGCACCACCAAAAGAGGCATGGACTGTTCTGGATTGGTATACACTTCTTTTAAGAAAGAAGAAGTTGTACTCCCAAGAACTTCTAGAGCTATGGCTACGCAAGGCATTAAAGTATCCTTGAAAAATGTAGCAATTGGAGATCTATTGTTTTTTAAAACCAATAAAAACAAAAGTAGCATTAATCATGTAGGGTTGGTAGTAAAAACAGGAAAACAAATACAGTTCATTCATGCTTCAACCTCTAAAGGAGTTACAATATCGAGTTTAGACGAACGTTATTGGAATAATTGTTTTGCTGGAGTTAGAAGGATCTTATAGCTTTTTCACTTTATTTTATTTATTTTTTATTTCCTTCTTTCTAAATTCCCCTAATTTATTATAAATTAGTATACTAAAACTCATTAAACCAATGGAATACTCATTAGATCCTCTAGAAGTAAAAAAAGTTATTGATGCTAAAGTAAATGGACAGGAATATGATGAAGATCAATTCATCTATTACCATCTAAATAGAAATCTTTTTAATGTAAAAAAAGAAATTACTTCTCTAACACACTACATGGGTAATAAATTCAGAGATAACAAAGGTTATATTTGGGAAGAAGCTCCCAGATTTAAAAATTGGTTTCATACACCTAAATCTAGATATTTCGGAAGTTTGGTTGGTATGAAACCATATAGCAGAAAATTTTTACGTTTAGACAAAGAAAGTGGGATCGGAGGAGAATATGAAATGATTATTCGCCATGATGGTAAAAGAATTGACGCTTTAACCCACGAAGGTTATCAGGAAACGTATAACTTTGGCCCAACAGCTAATTCTAGCCTCCACATCTTACTAGATGTGGATCCGCACGGACCTCACCCAGACTACACTGTTAAAATAGATACTGGAAAAGTAACTATCAAAGATAAAAAAGCTGAACTTTCAGGAACTACCAGACGAAGAAATCGAATCAGAAAATAACTTACATTATAAATTTTAGAATTTGACACCTATTTGATGAACAAAATAGGTACTAACAGGTAACAACTACTGTTTTCAACACACGATTAATTATAGGCTCATAATACCTATACATTAATCTGTTAGTAGTGAAAAAGTTACTTAATGTTCCTTTTGTAATTTTAACCATTTCCTTGGTTCTTGGAATTATCTTAGGATACTATATTTCCATATCGCTTAGAATAGCTATTATACTTCAAACTGCAAGTATAACTGGTTTAACTATTTCTTGGTGGTACGCCAATAGAATATTTCGTAGTACTATTCACTTTAGTGGTTTAGTTATAATTACATTCTTCTTTTTTGGTACAACATTAGTAGAATTATATCATCCAAAAAATGATCCGTTTCACTTTACAAATCGGTTGAATAACTCCGAACCACATGTCACATTTGAGTTTTCAGTAAAAAAAAGGCTGAAATCAACATCTTTTTATGACAAATATATCATCAGTCTTACTTCATTAGAAAACAATAAGGTTACAGGAGATGTACTACTTAAGCTACCAAACAAAAGTCTAAAAACTAAGTTAATTACTGGCACATCGTATCTCACATATGCATTGCTTAAACCAATACCAAAACCCCTTAACCCTAACCAATTTAACTATGCTTCTTATATGGGCTACGAATATGTGTATTACCAAACTACTATTGACTTTAAAAATCTAATTCTTACCGATAAAACTAACTTTAGCCTTTATCGTTTGGCAGATATCATTAGAGCCGACATTTTTAAAAATCTAAGCAATTATACTTTTACAGGAAAACAATTAGCAATTATAAATGCACTTATTCTAGGACAAAAACAAGACATTGATATAGATACTTTTAAAGATTATCAAAACGCCGGAGCTACACATATACTAGCAGTATCAGGATTGCATATCGGAATATTACTAATACTCTTAAACTTTTTACTTAAACCTTTGGATTACATCTTTAAAAGAAGTCGAGAACTTAAAATAGTTCTTACTATTATCGCCTTATGGAGTTTTGCAATAATCGCAGGTTTATCACCATCTATACTTAGAGCAGCAACGATGTTTTCCTTTATAACCATTGGCACGTACTTTCGTTCTAAAACCAGTATTTATAATGCTTTGATAATATCAATATTTATATTAGTAATCTTAGACCCATTACTCATATTTTCGGTTGGGTTTCAATTAAGTTACGTAGCCGTTTTTTCTATAATATGGATGCAACCTCATCTTGTAAAAATATACAAGCCTAGATTTTACATTGATAAGATTTTATGGGAAACTTTAACTGTTACTATTACAGCACAAATAGGTTTACTACCCTTATTATTATTCTATTTTCATCAATTCCCACTACTATTCATTATATCAAACCTTATTATCATTCCTATTTTGGGTATTGTTCTTGGTTTAGGGATCTTAGTGATCTTATTAGCAAAGATCCATTTACTGACCGATTGGATCGTTATGACCTATGGGAACCTTATAGATTTCATAAACACCATCATTCATTGGGTAGCTGCACAAAAAGCATTTATCATAAAAGACATCTCTTTTTCCTCTAAAATACTTGTCTCAGGATATCTTTTGACAATCGTATTTATACAAACTTTAAGGAACTATCATATCAAAAGACTATTCGCGCTATCTGTTGTAATAGCACTATTTTTGTCTGTATTAGTTTATGAAAAAAAAATATCTCATAAAGTAGAAGAACTTATTGTTTTTCATAACCCAAGAAATACAATCATAGGAGTGTCTGAAAATCAGCAACTAAAAATATTTTCTAAAGATTCTATTACAGATACAACCATAGATTTTCTAATCAGAGGCCACGTGGTGGCTAATAACTTCGAACTCTCGCCTCCCCAAATACTTCATAATATCTATACCTATAAAGACAAACGTATTTTTATTATTGATGAGAATGGAATATATGATTTACCCAACTTTAAAGCAGATATCATTTTATTAATCAATTCACCAAAAATTCATTTAGATAAAGTAATAGAACAAATACAGCCTGAGCAGATTATTGCCGATGGCAGTAATTATAGGAGTTATCTCGACCGATGGGAAAGCACTTGTTTAAAACAAAAAATCCCTTTTCATCGTACTGACAAAAAGGGAGCATATATACTAAAATAACTAAATTAAATTTCGTTTTTATTGTCTGAAATATTGGTTGTCGCTAATAATTCGTCTACAGGCATTTCCATTACTTTCTTTATAATTTTATGAAGATCTGGAATTACTGTTCTTGCTAGTTTCGTTGGACTATTAAAAAGAATTGTTATTCCCAGGTCTTCTTGAGGAAATAAAGCGATCTCACTTCTGTAGCTATTCACATGACCACCATGATGAATCATACGAGTAGATTCTCCCGTTTTCTTATCTTTAAAATCATGGATACGCCATCCGTGAGCATATTGCGACTCGGTATGTCCTTTCCATTTCTGATAGTACTTACTCTTTCCTGGAAGGTTTATAACTGGATTGAATACATTTTTTAAACCTTGAGTACTCATTACACCTGGATTATGACCCAGCAAGAAACGCATCCACTTTGCCATATCGGTAACACTAGCATTCACTCCTCCTGCAGGTATTGCATTATAATATTTTTTATTCAATTTTAAAGATCTCCAACGTCTACCATACTTTCTATGGGGCATCGCCACATTAGTAGCTGTCTGCAACGAGTGGTAATCCGTAGATGCACTATTCATTTGTAAAGGATCAAAAATCTTTTCTGCAATAGCATCTCCATAAGACTTGCCACTTATCTTTTCGATCATAGAACCGCTTAGAGCGAATACAGCATTCTGATAACTATAAATCTTTCCTGGCTTATCAATAGTACGAATGCTTCTAAATTGACCAGCAATCGTACTCAAATCTATTCCATCCTCCACCAAATTTGTAAAACTATGATATGGTAAACCAGAAGAATGTGATAAGATATGAGACAAGGTTACGCTATCCGACCATTTTTTATTTGCCAATTCAAAATTAGACACATAATCATGTACCTTATCATCCCAATTTAATAAACCTTCTTCCACATATATTCCAGACAAAACTCCTGCAAATCCCTTGGAAACAGAACCTATTCTAAAAATCGTTTCTGGATCTACTTTGTCATTTAAAGAAGCATTTTTCTTTCCGAAACCTTCTAGATAGATTACAGAATCACATTTTACAATACTTACTCCTGCTCCGATAATTTTATTTTGCTGCAATGCCTTATTAAAATATTGCTCTACAGCTGTAGCTAGTAGCTCCTTTTGCTTATCTGAAATTGGGTTTTTGAAAAAGTCAACTGAAGCTAACTTCGGCTGCACTGGTGTAGGTAATTTTGGAGTTTCTATTTTATTGGCAGAAACAAGGGGAAAAAGTAATGCTATTAACAACAACATTGAGGGGGCAATGATGAAACGTTTTTTCATAATAGGTTAAGCTCAAGTTAAGAATATCAAAATCAAGAAAATGGGGATGATTTCAATAATTCTAGTAACGATTTGGTTTATTAAATATTTTAAATTCGCTCAAATATAACGATTATATGCAAATATCATCGTTGAAATACCATTTTTTGTGTTTTTTAACATTTTTTAATGACATAAAACAAATTTTACCAACCTATTTGTAGGATAATACTTTCTTTTTTAGAAAAAGTATTCAAAAATTCGTCAAACTAGTTTAATATCTTCTTTGAAAAGCATATGAATATACTCCGCATGGACTTCTATATTATGTTTATTTTCCAAACAATGGAAAAGGAGATGAATTAATCCATAATCACCAAGGCAATCTCGGTACTCATCCTGTTCTTTGTTTTTTACCCATAAAATGAAACTACATAGATGTCCTATCTCTCCTATTTTCTCTGGTTTCTTCAAACATGCTTTAAACTTATCCAAATCCATACGAGCATACTCATTATACTTTTGCTTACAAAAGTTATAATCAAACGTATGCTTATAAGACCTAAGCTTTCTATTTTGTATTTCATACTTAATACCACTCATATAGTACTATTATTGTTTAATAGGTATTGATGTTATGCATATTTGAATTTTAAGTATATTTCTGTAATACATGCAAAATACACTCCACAAATTGTGTTTTTAAGATTCTTTTAATGAAGTTTAACGAATCTCTATAATTTGGAATAATTCCAATACAAAGATACAAAATTTGGAATAATTCCAATAATTGTTTTCCCCTAAAGTTTGTAAGGACAAGCCTTTTTCAACAAAAAAAAAGCCCTATTCCAAAGTGGTAACAGGGCTTCTTGTAAGATTTATATTTTATCTATAATTTCTTGATAACTGAAACTGAAATTTCTATTCCTGAAGTATTTAGTTCTCTTAAATAAGGAGGTAAAATATCTGTACTATTGTTACCAAACGACTTAACATCGAGTTCTAGCTGTCTATACCTAATTCCAGGTTCTAGAAAAAACTTATCCGACAATTTTAATCGAAGTCTGGCATCCAAGTGAAAACCAAGACCTGGTTTATACTCAATTGGATCTCCAGAAACATCATTTTGGGTAATCTTTAATTTACCAGGAAGGCTATAGTTTCCACCAGCACCAATCACTAAACCGTGTAAAGTATTTTCTGATAATTTAAAAAGTTTATGAACTCCAAAAGTAAAAAATGTACGATTAAAAGTTACTGAACTCTTATTAGAGCCTTCTGTTCCACTTTGTAGCTGAAGAGCTAAATTATATTGAAATCCTAGCGTTCCATAACCATATAGTCCCTTGAACATATGATATTCTGCACCAACTTCTAACCCCATTCCTCCCCCAGGACTGTAGGCCAAGCTCCCTCCATTATAGTCAACAGAATCATAATTAAACCCAATACTCCCGTTTAGTCTTCCTATTAGATTTACTTCTTGGGCAAAGCCAAGATTAAAAAAGGCAAAAACAGCTATTAAACTGAATAAGTTTTTTTTCATTCTTTACGTATTTGAAATTATTATTAATTAGTGTCAAACTTATTCGTTTTGTTACCATATAAATTCTAATAATCGCAACCAAACTTTATATCACCCAATAAATCAAACAATTATAAAAAAACCCTCTTGCCTACTAGACAAAAGGGTCAATTCTATATGGTATATTTGATTTACTTTAGTTGCTAAAGGTACTTACAAATGATTGTTCATATTTTTGCCATGCATCTGCACTTGTTAGGCTTTTATAGTCATCATTGTGAATCATTTTTAGATAGATCTCTAACTGTTTTGGAGTTTTATAACCAACAACTGGTGCTATTAAATTGCCTTTTTCATCAAAAAACACAATACTTGGATATCCACTAATCTTTAGTGCATTTGCAAAGAAATGCTGACTATTTCTACCTTTTCTATTTGGATTGTGATTAGGATTGGTATAGGTAAAATCGTTGTATCTGATTTCTTCAGTTCCTTCGCCGTTAAACTTAACTGCATAGTAGTTAGCGTTTACATAATCCACCACATCTTTATTATGAAAAGTCTTTTTATCCAGCAACTTACAAGGGCCACACCAATCGGTATATACATCCATAAAGATTTTCTTTGGAGTTTGCTTCTGTGCTTCTAGTGCCTCATTCATTGACATCCATTTAATTTCCTGTGCTTGGACAGAAAAAATGAATATACATCCAATTAGAAGAAGTAGGTTTTTCATATGATTAAAATTTGGTTTTACATATTAGTCGGAACAAAAACTATTCCTTATTAAAAACTTTACCCGTTTTGGGTAACGGGTAAAGTAGTATTTTAGTGTTTAATGAATTCCTCCCATCCATTTTCTTAATAATGGCACTAATAATAATAGGATCGCAGCGGCACCAAGTACTACATAAACACCCCAATTTAGGTATGTAGTTGAATAAATATCTAAAGTATCCTGTAATTGAGCATTTTCTGGTAGTTTTTCGCTTGCTGCCCACTCTCCAATTTTTCCTGCCAACTTGTTAGCTAGAGCAAATGAAACAAACCAAACTCCCATTACAAATCCAACAATCTTGGCTGGAGATAATTTACTTACCATCGATAATCCAACAGGTGATAAACTAAGTTCACCAGTTGTATGAAAAAAGTACATTAAAACAATAAATATCATAGGAACAAGACCATCAGTTGAAAACATATTAGCCCCAAGTACAATTACTCCAAAACCTATAGCTAATTGAACTAGTCCTAAAACAAATTTCATAGGTGTTGATGGCTCTAGATTACGCTTCCTTAGTTTACTCCACATCCATGTAAATGCTGTAGCTAGAGTTATAATAAAAAATGCATTCAAAGATTGAAAAGCAGATGCCGGTATTTCACTACCAAAAAGAACTCTATCCACATTTTTATCTGTAAATAGGGTTAAGGAACCACCCGCTTGTTCAAAAAGCGCCCAAAAGAATATATTAAAAGCTGCAAGCACAACTACAACCCAAAGTCGAGTCCCTTCCACTCTTTCTTTACTAATTGCGCCATATATAATTAAACCTGCCAGAATACCAATACCCGCAACTAAAAGTATAATTTCCAAAACTTCATTAAAACTTAATAATGATGCAGTTAATGGTACAAATACTACAGTAGCAATAAGGATCACAACATTCAATGAAATTCCAGAAAACACCTTTTTAACACCAGCTTCCTTAACGACTCCTCTTTCTCCAAAAACATTTCTATTCATATAAAATGTCATCAATCCGAAAAACATTCCTACACCAGCTAATCCGAAACCATAATGCCATCCAACTTTTTCTCCTAAATAACCACATGTTAGCGCTGATAGAAAAGCTCCCACATTGATTCCCATATAAAAAATATTATAAGCACCATCCTTTTGCAGTTTATATTTTTCCTCCTCATAGAATTCTCCTAGAAAACTAGACACATTTGGTTTAAAATATCCATTCCCGACAATAATAAGAGATAGCGACAAATAAAATAAAAGCTCATTACCTTCAAACACTAAACCTTCCATTGCTAAAGCAAAATGTCCTAACATCATCAATACACCACCGAAAATAATCGCTCTTCTAAAACCAAAATATTTATCTGCAATTAATCCTCCAATAACAGGAAATAAGTACACTAACGCTGTATACGAACCATAAACCGCTACCGCTTTTAGATCTGCTCCATCTCCAAGAGCTTTAAACATCACTTTTGCCATATACAGTGTAAGTAAAGCTCGCATTCCATAATAGGAAAAACGCTCCCACATTTCAGCAAAAAATAATACAAATAGTGCCTTTGGATGCGATTTACGATTAGCAACTATTGTCATTGGAACCCATACTAAGCAAAAGGCCCAAGCTACGATCAATAAAATAAGTGTAAAATCCATATAATTAAGAGTGATTGAAAATTAAAATTTATAAGTTGTTTAGTTATTATAAGTTCGTTTTAATAAAATTGGTCATTTTATTGTATAGATGTAATCTTGTGTTACCTCCATAGATACCATGATTCTTATCTGGGTATATTGCCCATTCAAAATCTTTATTTTTTTGCACTAATGCTTCTATCAAACGCATGGTATTTTGCACATGAACATTATCATCTGCACTACCATGTACTAATAAAAATTTACCTTTTAACCCATCTACAAAATTAATAGGAGAGTTATCATCATACCCTTTCGCATTCTCCTGTGGAGTCATCAAATATCGTTCCGTATAGATTGTATCATAAAATCTCCAACTAGTCACGGGAGCGACAGCAATAGCCATTTTAAATGTATCCGGAGCTTTAAACAAACAGTTACTAGACATAAAACCACCATAGCTCCATCCCCAGATACCAATCCTAGAAGCGTCTACATAAGGCAATGCTCCCAACTGTTTAGCAACAGCAATTTGATCTTGTACTTCTAAATTCCCTAAATCATTCTGAGTAACCTTCTTAAATTTTGCACCTTTTAATCCAGTTCCTCTTCCATCTACACAAACAATCATATATCCTTGTTGCGCTAACATCATATACCAGTAATCATTACTTCTATTCCAAACATTGCTCACTGATTGTGATCCTGGTCCAGAATATTGATACATCAGAACAGGATATTTCTTTTTGGGATCAAAATCCTTTGGCTTAATGGTCCACATATTCAATGTTTCTCCATTGATTTCTATCGTAGAGAATTCTTTTGGTCTCACATCGTACTGAGCAAGTTTATCTTTTAGTCCTTGATTATTTTTAATCTCACGAATTACATCACCAGTAGTGGCATTGTTTAATGTAAATTCGAAAGGTGTTTCCGAATTAGAAAAGTAATTAATGTACTGGCTAAAGTCTGCACTAAAATCTGCATCGTTTGTTCCTTCCTTCTTACTCAGTCTCTTCTTATTTTTACCGTCTAATCCAATAGAATAAATATCTCTGTTGATATTTTTATTCTCTACACTTTGATAAAAAATGGTCTTATTCGCTGCGTCATAACCATAGTAATCGGTAACTTCCCATGAACCAGTTGTTACTTGATTAATTAGCTCTCCAGTTTCTTTATAATGATAGATATGGTTATATCCATCTTTCTCACTTGTCCAAATAAAACTATTATCTTCTAAAAACGTAAGATTGTCGGTAATATCGATATATGCCTCATCCTTTTCATTTAAAACCACTTTTGGTGTTTTTGTTTTGGCATCTACAAAAATTAAATCCAGATTATTTTGATGTCTATTTAAAACTTGAACACTCAAAATATCTGGATTGGCAGACCATTTAATTCTTGGTATATAGAAATCTTTGTAATCTCCGAGGTTAATCTTATCCAAAGACATAGTTCCTAAATCAGCTATATGCAAAGAAACTTTCGCATTCTTTTCTCCAGCTTTCGGATATTTAAAAACATCTTGTTTTTGGTATAAGGCAGTACCGTACACATCCATCGAAAATTCTGGAACTTCCTTTTCATCAAATCGTATAAAGGCAACTTTATTGCTATCCGCACTCCAATCAAAAGCTCTTACGAAAGCAAATTCTTCTTCATAAACCCAATCAGTAATACCATTGATGATTTCATTTTTCTTTCCATCATCTGTAAGCTGGATCTCTTCTCCTGTTACAAAATTTAAAACATAAATATTGTTATCCAACACATATGCCAACTTGTTTCCATCAGGAGACAAAGCAGGAGATTGTATTTTTTTATCACTTATTTTGAAACTACTGTTTGAAGGAACATCAAAAATATGATAAATCCCTCTCGAAGAACGGCGATAAATTTGTTCTAATTCAGTAGCCAATAATATTCTTTTTTCGTCTTTACTAAATTCATAATTCTGAAAAAACTGAAGATCATCAATATTAGAAGATTTGATAATTGTATTCGCTTTCTCTCCTGTCGCATAATCATAAACTTCAATAGAAGTACTTTTAGTTTCGCTATTACTTTCTAACACCGAATATTCTTTTCCATTATTCATAGAGTGTAGCGATTGTAATCGTTCTGTTCTAAAGGCACCTCCCCATATTTCTTCTAGTGTAAATGCTTTATTTTGGGCAACAGTTGTAAAACTGACACATAATAGGAATCCTAAAAACAACTGGGTAATCTTCATACTTTTTTGTAAAATTTGTTAACGTCAAGAATACTAAAAAATCCGTGAAAAATACAACAATTGACGTTAAATACAATAAAACAGCATTCGATAATCGAATAATTATTAGCATATCATCAATGAATCTAAGGGAATTGAAAATATATTTCAGCTTAGAACAATTATAAAAAACGCATAAGAATTCTAAAAAATCGATTGAAACCAAACAGAATAGTATCTTTGACGCCAGATCGTAAAAATTCAATATGGCTCCTGTAGTTTCCGGCTTTTCAAAGCTTTCTAAATCAGACAAAATAAACTGGTTGGTAGAACATCATTTTAATAATGATCAAAAAACTATCGAAATACTTAAAACGTACTGGAACTCTGACGAAAAGCTTCAGCAATTACACGATGAGTTTACTGAAAACACCATATCGAACTACTACTTACCATTTTCTGTGGCTCCAAATTTTTTAATCAACGGAGAACGTTTTACCATTCCAATGGCAATTGAAGAAAGTTCTGTTGTAGCTGCAGCTAGCAAAGCTGCTAAATTTTGGCAAAGTCGAGGTGGCTTTAAAGCAGAAGTATTATCTACGACTAAAGTCGGGCAAGTACATTTCACCTTTAAAGGAGATAATACTACATTAAAATCATTCTTTGAAACCATAAAATCTGATCTTATTTCATCTGCTTCTCATATTACCAAAAACATGGAAAAAAGAGGTGGAGGGATTATTGATATTGAGCTAAGAGACAAAACTGATGAAATCGAAAATTACTATCAACTTCATTGCTCTTTTGGAACTGCAGATGCAATGGGTGCTAATTTTATAAACTCTTGCTTAGAGCAGTTTGCCGATTTTCTAACCAATGCTGCCGATTCTTATGATAAATTTTCAGATGATGAAAAGGATATTGAAATCATCATGAGCATACTATCTAATTATGTCCCAGAATGTATTGTAAAAGCTTTTGTTTCTTGCCCAATAGAAAACCTACCTAATGTAGAGGGATTATCTCCTAAAGCGTATGCGCAAAAATTTGTACGAGCTGTAGAGATTGCCAAAATAGAACCCTACAGAGCGGTAACTCATAATAAAGGTATTATGAACGGAATCGACGCCGTAGTACTTGCCACTGGAAACGATTTTAGAGCTATTGAAGCAGGAGCACATGCTTATGCTTCTAGAAATGGTAAATACACAAGCCTTACCGATGCCAAAATTGAAAATGATATTTTTCAATTTTCGATACAAATACCATTAGCCTTAGGTACCGTTGGAGGGTTAACTTCTTTGCATCCTTTGGTAAAACTAGCATTAAACTTATTAGGAAAACCAGATGCCAAACAATTGATGAAAATTACCGCAGTAGCGGGATTAGCACAAAACTTTGGAGCGATCAATTCCTTGATTACAACTGGAATTCAGCAAGGTCATATGAAAATGCATTTGATGAACATTCTAAATCAGTTTGAGGCAACACCCTCGGAAAAGGAATCGTTGATAGCATACTTCAAAACTAATACAGTAAGTCATAGTAAAGTGGTAGAACAAATCGAAAAGCTGAGAAAATAATGAAAACCCGTTTCTTCTTAAAAAATTTAATCCTAATAGCCACCATTACTTTTTGCATTCATATTGCTATAGAATACTTCTATTTTAATCGTTTATCTTTTTTACAAACTGCTATTTCTTCAATGGTATCAGGAATCTTAGTATCGTTGGCTTTTTTATATGCGAATACTAATAAAGAGAAATAACTTTTAACATAGATATTAGCTTAAAAAGAAAAACATAAAAGTTCTTTTTGTGGTCAATAATTTCAGAAAACTGTCATAACTAAATAAAACCTTCGTCCTTACTACAGGAAGTATCTTGGTAATAGCTCATTCCCAACAATAATTAAGTCTTAAGCATTACCTTCAAGGTTTTTAGTTATGCCCACCAAATTATATCTCTTACTATATTTTTACAGAAAGCAGTTTGTAGTGCTTACAATTGCTACGTTATTGCTATTATTTAGAGATAACAACACAAATCTTTCTTTTATTATCCTCATTAAACTACTGTACTTTTTGGGATTAAAAGTATGGCACAAGTTTGTTTCTTATACCAACATGGAGGTTTCATATACAGATCGTTTCTTCTTTTATGAAAACCTTGGCCTGCATCACATGCATCTTTTTCTGGTTGGATTTCTTTTTGATTGTATAATTTCTGCAATCACATTTTATGCATTTCAATACTTTATTTCATGATTTTGGAAATTGACAATATAGAATTATCCTACGGGGATAAGTTTATTCTGAACGGTATTTACATAAAGGCAGAAAAAGGAAAAGTAACGGGAATATTAGGAAGAAATGGATGTGGAAAAAGTAGTTTATTAAAAATTGTTTTTGGGCATTTAAAACCGCAAAATAAGTTAATCCGGATTGATGGAAAACACCAAAGCAAACCCTTATACTTATCCAAAAAAGTAAAATATTTATCTCAAATTGATACCATACCCAAAAATATACCTCTAAAAAGGGTATTTAGACTATTCGATCTTACTTGGGAAAATTTTGTGTCTGAATTCGAAACTTTTCGGAAATATAAAAACCCTCATATATATGATCTATCAGGAGGTGAAAAAAGAATAATTGAAACCTACCTTATGCTCATGAGTTCAGGTGACATTGTATTGTTAGACGAGCCTTTTTCTAACATTACTCCTTTATATGTCGAAAAATTTATCGAACTTATTAAAAAAGAAAAAGCACATAAAATCATCATTATCACCGATCACATGTATCGCCAGATTCTTACTGTATCCAATGAGCTATATTTGATAAAAGACAATACATCGATTCCCATAAAAGAATCTTCTCAATTAGTAGATTATGGATACGTAAACTATCTCCCAACTTAATTAGGTATTGGAACCAAATTCTCTGATCGATCAATTTCTAATTTATTTCTTACCTAATTTTATAAAAGCACTTAAAAAAGTACATTTGTTTTTGACTAATCTATCATATATGTCGAAAAACAAATTTTATAGTCACGGTAAACTACTCTTAACTTCAGAATATTTAGTACTTGATGGTATTCCAGCATTAGCATTACCAACCAAAAAAGGGCAATGGCTAGAGGTAACTGAAAATAAGATCGAACAAATCACCTGGAAAAGTATTGACAATGACAACTTAAAATGGTTTGAAACTACCATACCACTGCCTTTACAAGATTCTTATTCTACAGAAAGTTCTTCTACTTCAATGATACATGACGAGGAAGGATTAGGTATTTCTGAAACACTTTTCAAAATTTTAAAAGTAGCTCAGGAATTAAATCCAAAATTTTTATCCGATCCTAAAGGATATGGTATAGAAACGAAATTAGAATTTAATAGACAATGGGGACTAGGTTCTTCTTCCACACTTATAAACAATATTGCTCAATGGGCTGATGTAGATGCTTATACATTACTCAATAAAAGTTTTGGAGGTAGTGGTTATGATATTGCCAGTGCCAAACATAATAGTCCTATACTATACACCCGTAAAGAAGGAAAACCTCTTGTAAAGGAAATAGACTTTAACCCTATTTTCAAAGACTCTTTATTTTTTATCTATTTAAACAAAAAACAAGACAGTAAACAATCCATCAAACACTATCAATCATTACCTCTTAAAGATTTTGATAAAGCTGCAACTTCCATCACAGAAATCACTCACAAAATAGTTGGCTGTGATTCTTTAGAAGAATTTAATGTATTAGTAGATTTACATGAAGATATCATCTCAAAAATTATTAAGACTCCTGCTGTAAAAACTAATTTATTTTCAGATTATTCAGGAAGTGTAAAAAGTTTAGGTGGCTGGGGTGGTGATTTTGTACTAGCTACAGGAAGTACAAATGACATGAAATATTTTGAAAACAAAGGTTATCAAACGATTATTCCATATACAGAAATGATTTTATAGGCTTTTGTATAGAAATAAAAGGATATACCTCGTTGGATTTATCTGTTTAAAAGAGATATTAATTATATAAAATATCTTTAAATCTATACTTTTCAAACTCATACTATTTTATTTGAAAACCCTACAAAAACGCGCTTACTCAGCGTGTTTTAACCTGTTATCTCTGCAAAAAAGACAATGTACATAAAATGTTAAGATATAATTATTAAAGCAGTAACACATTCCTTCTTTAAATTTGGTTCTTAAACATAATATTCAAAATGAGCTTAAAATGCTCACTAAATAAATCGTCATTAATTAAAAAATAAAAAAAGAATATAAATCAATTTTTTACTTAAAATCTTAAGTAAGTTTTCGTTGATTTTCAGATTTCATTTTTTGATCGATTTATTTATGATTTAATTTTCGCTCGCCACAAATCGTTAAAATGGGCTATAATCTATTTTTGGAAATAAAATTGTAGCTCGAAATTAAAAATTGTCCCGATGAAAAAAAGAAATTTATTTGCTACCTTAATTTTATTACTGGTAGTTTTTCAAGTTAATGCCCAAGTCGTCTATAGCGATGACTTTGATGAAGGAATACTCTCTGTAGAGTCTTCTAGTTCTTATTCCTCATCTTTATCTGGAGGAAATCTGGTTATACAAGGAGATGGTACCGCTGGGGATTTTGATCCTATCGTGTATACTTTGCACAATTCCGGAACAGATATATCGGTAGATGCTTCTGGTAACAATAAGCTTTTTATAAAAGTTTCAGGAACTTCTAATCCCGATTTCAGAGTAGATATACAAGATGAAGATGATTTTGTAACCAACTTTAGTCCGCAATCCGTTAGAATAGATGGTACTTCTACAATTTATGAACTTGATTATTCCTCTAGCTTGCAAGATGGAGGCTATGGAGGGTCTTCTTGTACGCAAGCTACAGCACCATGTCCTGTAGATTCTTCTAAAATTCGATTTGTACAATTTTTTGTAAATCCAGGAACCAATGGAGGTCAGTACAACGGTACGATTACAATAGATTGGATTTCTTTTGGAGAACCTTTAGAAGCTATTCCTCCTCCTTCTACCTTTGATGTTCGTTATAATCAAGTAGGATATCTAACAGGAAGGAATAAGACTATTAGTATTGCAGCGCAAAGTAGCTTTAGTAATCAGGCTTATACAGTTTTAGACAGTAATGATAATATTGTATTATCAGGAACTACAGGACCATCCTCTCTATGGAGTGATTCAGGAGAACATATTGCCAATGTTGATATTTCTGGAGTAGATGCTGAGGGAACTTATCGTTTTCAAGTTGATCAGGAGGAGATTTCTTTTAAGGTCAGTAATGATGGATATGCCGAACTAAGAGAAGAAGCTTTTAAATACTATTATTACAATCGATCGTCTACTGCTTTAGAGGCTACTCATGCTGGCGTATATGCCAGACCAGCAGGAACACCTGACACACAAGTAAGAATACATTCATCAGCAGTTTCTTCTGGTAGGCCTGAAAACTTTATCATATCCTCTCCAAAAGGATGGTATGACGCTGGAGATTATAATAAATATATTGTAAATAGCGGAATAAGCACTTATACCTTATTAGCTGCTTTCGAACACTATAAAACAGAATGGGAAAACTTACAATATAACATCCCTGAACAAGGTGGTGATCTTCCTGATATTTTGGATGAAGTCTTATGGAACTTAGATTGGATGTTAACCATGCAAGATCCTTTTGATGGAGGAGTCTATCATAAGTTAACAGCAAAATCTTTTTCTGGAAGAATTATGCCTGCGGATTACAATTTACAGCGATATGTAGTTCAGAAATCTACCGCAGCCGCATTAAATTTTGCAGCAGTAACAGCGGTAGCATCCAGAATATTTGCCGATTACGAAAGCGTACGTCCTGGGTTTAGCACTCAATTAGAGAATGCTGCTAAAGACGCCTACACTTGGGCAAAAGCAAATCCTACTGTTTATTATAGTCAAGGAGGCGGAGGTCCAGTTTCGGATATTCAAACCGGAGAATATGGAGATACGAATGTAACTGATGAATTTCAGTGGGCAGCCGTAGAATTATTTATTACGACTGGAGAAAACACTTATAAGGATGATATTAATGTAAGCTCTATTGGAGGAGGAACACCCAGTTGGCCTTATAGTGATCCTTTAGCACTTATTTCTATAGCACACCATGCAACCAGTTTAACCGGATCTATAAATGTTACACAGGCCAACAATACTTTGTTAGGAACTGCCAATGAACTAAGAGATCGTGTTAATTCGTCTGCAATGAAAATTACCATGGAAGGCAATGATTACTCATGGGGTAGTAATGGTGCTGTTGGAAACCAGCTTTTTCTACTAATTAGAGCATACGAACTTACAAACGACGAATCCTATTTAGATGCTGCTTACACGGCGATGGATTATATTTTTGGAAGAAATGGAACAGGATTCTCTTATGTTACAGGATTCGGAGACAAGCAAGTATTCGAACCTCATCACAGAATTTCTGATGCCGATGGTGTTTCCGCACCAGTACCAGGAATGATTGTTGGTGGACCACAAAACGAAAATAATCCAGATACTGGAGATTGCTCTGGTTCTGGTGTTAGTTTTCCTACTAACTTTCCAGCGTCTAAATATGTAGATCACTGGTGTTCTTATTCTACCAATGAAATCACTATCAATTGGAATGCTCCGTTAGTGTATGCAATGCATGCGTTAGATTTTTATCAAAGAGAATCAAATACACTATCTATAGATGAAAACGAGCAAATCAAAAATGCGTTTAAGATTTTCCCTAATCCAACAAGCAATGTTTTAAACATTCAATCTTCCTTATCTACCACTATTTCTAAAGTAGAATTATATTCGGTACAAGGAAAGAAAATACTATCTCGCAAAATAGACAAAACAATCGCCAATATAGATATTAGTGGTGTAACCTCTGGCTTGTATCTAGTTAAGGTAATTGCAGAAGGGCAAAACTATACTTCTAAATTAATCAAACAATAGATTAATAATCGGGTTATCCGAATTTTATTAAAAATAAAAAACCACTACATTTTAGTAAGTAGTGGTTTTTCATTTCTATAAGATATTTTTTCTAAAGCTCTAATGCTCTACCAATATTATTATCCATTAATAACTCTACTGGATTTTCTAACGCTTCTTTCACTGCTACTAAGAACCCTACAGATTCTTTACCATCAATTATTCTGTGATCATAAGATAAAGCTACATACATAATAGGAGCAACAACAATTTGACCATCTCTTACAATTGGGCGTTCTACAATATTATGCATCCCTAAAATAGCACTCTGAGGAGGATTAATTATTGGAGTTGACAACATACTTCCGAATACTCCACCATTTGTGATTGTAAAGGTTCCTCCTGTCATTTCATCTACAGTAATTTGTCCTTCTCTAGCGCGAATAGCTAATCTTTTCACTTCTGACTCTACACCTCTGAAACTTAAATTTTCTGCATTTCTAATTACAGGAACCATTAATCCTTTTGGTCCTGACACAGCAATACTTATATCCTGAAAGTCGAAAGAAAGCATTTCTTTACCATCAATCATAGAATTTACCGCTGGATACATCTTTAATGCTCTTACACAAGCTAACGTAAAGAATGACATAAATCCAAGACTTACTCCATGCTTAGCCTTAAAGGTTTCTTTATATTCTTTTCTTAAATCAAAAATTGGCTGCATATCTACTTCATTAAAAGTAGTAAGCATCGCAGTTTCGTTCTTTACAGAAACTAATCTCTCTGCTACCTTTCTTCGTAACATAGATAATTTTTTTCTAGACTCTCCTCTACTTCCTAAACCTGGAGTTCCCATAGAAGGTTTAGCATCAACAGCATCTGCTTTTGTAACACGACCATCTCTACCAGTACCTTTTACCTGAGAAGCATCAATACCTTTTTCTGCTAATACTTTTTTAGCTGCCGGAGAAGCAGTACCTGTAGCGTACGTAGTTGTTTTCTGAGGAGCTGGTGTTTCTGCTTTTACTGGTGCAGATTCTTCTTTTTTCTCTTCTACTTTAGGAGCTTCAGAAGATGCAGATGCACCTCCTTCTGGTTTGGCAGCATCCGTATCTATAAGACATACAACCTCACCAACTGCTACTGCATCACCTTCTTCTGCCTTTAAGGTGATAATACCGCTAGCTTCCGCAGGTAATTCTAATGTTGCTTTATCACTATCTACTTCGGCAATAGCTTGATCCTTTTCTACATAATCACCGTTTTCTACAAGCCATTGAGCAATTTCTACTTCTGTAATGGATTCTCCCGGAGAAGGGACTTTCATTTCTAAAGCCATAATTCTAAGTTTATACTTTATATCGCGTGAGCGAAAAATTTTCGATTTTTACTTTACCTTACTATTTCTTTTTTCTTCTTTGATTGTCTTTTGTTTTATCAAATACAAAATCAATCACTTCCTGATGCCTTCTTTTAGATCTTGTTGCGCTTCCAGCCGCTGGAGCTCCATACGGTCTTCTACTTGCAAATCTAAATGAAGTTGCTCCATCAAAATGCATTAAAATATGACTTAATGCTCCCATATTACGTGGTTCTTCCTGAGCCCAAACAACATCTTTTGCTTTACTATACTTCTTAATTAAAGCATCCATTTCGTTCACCGGAAGTGGGAATAATTGTTCTATTCGAACTAAAGCTACATCATTTCTTTCTAACTTTTCCTTTTGCTCTAAAAGATCATAATAGAATTTACCAGTACAGAATACTAGTGTTTTCGTGTCTTTTTCTTTAGCATCTGCATCATCAATAACCGTTTGAAAACTTCCATTTGCCAAATCATCGATAGAAGAAACTACCTTAGGATGACGTAACAAACTTTTAGGAGTAAAAATAATCAAAGGCTTACGATAATCAGCTTTCATTTGTCTTCTCAACAAATGAAACAAATTAGCTGGTGTAGTAACATCTGCAACAAACATATTATCCTTAGCACATAATTGTAGATAACGTTCCATTCTAGCAGAAGAATGCTCTGCTCCTTGCCCCTCATAACCATGAGGTAATAACATCACCAAACCATTTTGAAGTTTCCATTTATCCTCAGCAGAAGAAATGTACTGATCTATCATGATTTGAGCACCATTACTAAAATCTCCAAATTGAGCTTCCCAGATAGTCAAAGACTTAGGACTTGCCATTGCATAACCGTAATCAAATCCTACTACTCCATACTCTGATAAAAATGAGTTATAGATATAAAAATCTCCTTGATCACCTTTCAGGTTATTTAATAATAGTACCTCTTCTTCGCTATCTTCCACTTTTATAACAGCATGTCTATGAGAGAAGGTTCCTCTTTCTACATCTTGTCCACTCATACGCACATCATATCCTTCTTTTAATAAAGATCCATATGCTAATAGTTCTCCCATCGCCCAATCTAACTCATCTGTTTCAAAAAAGCGCTTATTTCTATCCTTTATAATTTTATCAATTTTTCGAAGGAACTTTTTATCTGATGGTAGTTTTGTAATTACTTCCGCGATTTCGGTGAGACTCTCTTTAGAATACGTAGTATCCACATTTTCCATCATCTCATCTTCCTGAACTCTAGTGAAACCTGCCCATTCATCTTGCATGAACGGCGTGATAATGGTTTTATCCTGCTTACGAGAATCTTCTAACTCTTCTTCCAGTGATGCTTTATACTCCTTTTCTAATTCCGCTACATAGTCATTGGTTATAATACCATCCGCGATTAATTTTGCTGCATAAATATCTCTTGGGTTTTTATGCTTAGCAATTGCTTTATACAACTTAGGTTGTGTAAAACGTGGTTCATCTCCTTCATTATGACCATATTTTCGATATCCTAATAAATCGATAAATACATCACGCCCAAAATTCATTCTAAAATCTAAAGCAAAATTAGTTGCATGAACTACTGCTTCGGCATCATCTGAATTTACATGAAGTACTGGAGAAAGTGTAACTTTACCTACATCTGTACAATATGTAGAAGAACGCGCATCTAAATAATTGGTAGTAAAACCAATTTGATTATTTACTACAATATGGATTGTACCACCAGTCTTGTATCCGTCTAATTGCGCCATTTGAACAATTTCGTATACCAAACCTTGCCCTGCAATAGCGGCATCTCCATGCACTACAATTGGTAATACCTGAGATATATCTTCTTTATAATGTCTATCTTGTTTTGCTCTTGTGATTCCTTCTACCACAGAACCTACAGTTTCTAGGTGGGATGGATTTGGTGCTATATTCATGTTGATAGCTTTCCCTGAATCTGTTTCTCTCTTAGAGGTCCATCCTAAGTGATATTTCACATCACCATCAAAGATCGCTTCTTCATAATCCTTACCATCAAACTCACTAAAGATATCTTTTGGGCTTTTTCCGAAAATATTGGTAAGTGTACTCAAACGACCTCTATGTGCCATTCCCATCACAAACTCTTTAACTCCCATATCAGCTGCTTTTTCAACCAAGGCATCTAATGCAGGGATTAAAGACTCTCCTCCTTCTAGTGAAAATCGTTTCTGACCAACGTACTTGGTATGCAAGAAACTTTCAAACGAAACAGCCTGATTAAGTTTCTTAAGAATATGCTTTTTCTGATCGTTAGTAAACTTTGTTCTGTTGGTATTAAAATTTACACGACTTTGTATCCAAGCACGTTCTTCAGGATTACGAATATACATATACTCGATTCCTATTGCATCACAATATATTTGTTCTAAATGAACAATGATATTACTCAAAGTGTTCGGTCCGATACCAATTATCTCACCTGCGTTAAAGGTAGTATTGAGATCAGCTTGACTTAAACCAAAATTTTCTAATGCTAATGTAGGTGTGTATTTTCTGCGCTCTCTAACTGGGTTCGTTTTGGTAAAAAGATGACCTCTTGTTCTGTAGCCATCGATTAATCTAATTACCTGAAACTCTTTTTGAACATTTTCTGGAACTGCAACAGTATCACCGGATTCTTTTTCGATATAAATTGTTTCTCCGGCACCATCGGCACTTTCCATACCAAAATCAAATCCCTGAAAAAATGCTCTCCAGCTTGGCTCTACGCTATCTGGGCTTTGCAGATATTGATCATATAAGTCTGCAAAAAATGCGGTATTAGCCGCATTCAAAAATGAATATTTATCCATATGTAAGTATTCAACCGTCTTTTTATTATAAAACATCACAAAAATACAACAATTACAGTATAATGAGTATCGAATTATATATATTTATTGTAACATTTTTTTACAATTTTAACAATGAAACTAATTCTTATTCATAAAATCAAAATTTCCGTATTAGTATTATCAATTTTCCTTTCCTTACAAGAATGTTATGCTCAGGATAATAATTTTTGGTCCAAAGTTAGAATTGGTGGAAATATTGGTATTGGTTTTACCGATGATACGTTTAATGGTATTTTAGCACCTTCTGCAGTGTATGATTTTAATAATCAGTTCAGTGCAGGGTTTGGACTCAACTTCGGTTATACGGATTCTCGAAATTTTACTGCTACAAATTATGGCGCAAGTCTTATTACACTATACAACCCTTTTCCTGAATTACAGCTCTCCGCGGAATTTGAACAAATGGGTGTAAGCAGGAATTTCGAAATTGATGGAGAAGATTTTAGTGATAACTATTGGTATCCAGCTCTTTTTATAGGTGCAGGATATAGGATTGGTTTTGTAAGTGTTGGACTCAGATATGATGTTTTATATGACGAAAACAAAAGTATCTATGCAAGCGCTTACGCTCCATTTGTGAGAGTATTCTTTTAAAAATTCCCTTTATTTAAGATAAAAACTTGGTAGTTTATCTAGAAAAATTACTTGTCATCTAATATTAGAGCTTATGAGACCAAATCTGCTTTTCTTTTAGTAATTTTATGATAATTAAAACATTAAGACCCCAAAAACATCATGAAAAACTTAGCTCTAACGCTATTAGCAGCAATAGCACTATCGTCTTGTTCTAGCAACAAAAAAGTAGCCACCTCTAATTTCGATCCTAATAACAATCCCTATTTTGTTAAAAAAGACAAAACAACCAGAGCAGGAGAAGTAAACGATCCAAAAATTCAGAAGAAAATAAATACGATTATCGAAAGTCATCTTGGTATTTCCATTTCTTCAATAGCTATATCTCCAATAACTAAAACAGATAATGGTTATTACTGGAAATTTTTAAATGTTAGAAATGGAAGTAGCTTTAAAGGATTTTCGGATCTAAAATTTAATACTGTCAAAATAGAAAAGAATAACAAAAAAGAAGACACACAGGTTTCGGACTTTTAGATACTCCTTTTACCAAATATGAAAAATACATTTGGGATTTCTATTCGAATAACTCTCTAGCTTTTTTTCTGCTTTTCTAAGTAAACGATATTTATATAAGATATCTTCCTTATTTTCAATGCAAGCTCCTTTATCAAATGCTAAGGAGTCAAAATATCCTTGATCCCACTCTGAAAGTATTGCTCCATGCCTTCTTTCAATACAAGCTGGAACATCATCTTCTTTAAAAAGCATTCGTTGTTCAGTAATTTCGACAACTTTTTCAACACTAGTAGAAGACACTCCTTGACTACTCTCTTTATAGAGTGTATTAAAAAAAATCTCTTCTGATATTACTGTTTTAAGCCGCAATGAATCGTTTTGAATAAAATAATTCTCCAAAAACGAATTATTTCCAAAACCTTGCTTGTATATATGCATCATCAATTTTAACTCATCCTTCTCATAATAATATTCAATTCTGCCAGATATATCCTCCCCACATTTATAATATTTTGTTCTATTCTTTAACAAGGTATCCTTTACATTAATTCTTTCTAAAAAAAATTCATAACGATCATTAACCTTATCAAATTTATCTTGACCATAACCGACATGGATAATTACTATAAATAAAAGCCCAGTAAACATCTTCATTTTAATACAATTAACAATTACTTCTTTTTATACTCTGTAGCATTTGCACTTCATCGATAAATCCAACAAATCATCTAATTTTTCATTTTTTATATACACTTAAACCATAAAAAAAATACGGTTTAATAATACATTTGTACAAGAAACAAACTCATTATGAAAGCAAAACTACTTATTGTTTTCTTAGGATTCGCAGCAGTAAGCTGTTCAGGTTCTAAAGAAACATTAAAAACTAAAGAAGTAAAAGTAACTACTTCTCAGAACATAACTACCCAAGCATCATCACAAAATAATGTTAGTGGAGAAATAAACACAAAAATCAATACTATTATCCAAAACTATCTTGGTGTTCCTATATCCTCTATAGCTAGATCTGATGTGCAAGAAACAGAAAAAGGATATCAGTGGAAGTTTATGAATGTAAAAACTGGAGAAAACTTCACCGCAAATTCTGATTTTACTTTTCACTCGATCAAGATTACTAAAAATAAAAGGAGTTAATAAAACATATACCTATTACAATTTTATTAACCTTATTACGCAGTGTTTTTTTGCCTCAAACCAAGCGTGGACCTGATTTTCTGATCAGGTCTTTCTATTTATACAGTTCTATTCATTAACTGTTTACCAAAAGTCTCCAAAACTTTCTTTTTGTCATCTGAAATTGACAAACCTTCTAATACATCAAAAGCCATTTTGGTATATTTCTCAATTTCCTGTCTTGTACTTTCTTTAGCACCAGTTGTTTCAAAAATGCCTTTAACTGTTTGAATCTTTTCTGAAGGGTTTTCTGGATGCAAAGAAAACAAACCTTCTAATTGCTTCTTTAAACTATCATCCCCATTTTCTATCGCTTTCAGATACAAAAAGGTTTTCTTATTTTCAATAATATCTCCTCCTACTTGTTTTCCAAAAGTACTTGGATCTCCAAAAGCATCCAGATAATCATCTTGCAATTGAAATGCAATTCCTAATAATCGTCCAAAATCATAAACAGATGATCTACAATTATCAGAAGCCTCAGCTATGATCGCTCCCATTTTCATGGCTGCTGCCACCAAAACTGCTGTCTTATATTCAATCATTGTTAAATACTCAGGAATAGTAACGTCATCACGTGTTTCGAAATCAATATCATACTGCTGTCCTTCACAAACTTCAATTGCTGTTTTTGAAAACAACTGCGCTAACTGTCTAAAAATATCTCCTTCATAATTTTCAAAAAGTTGATATGCATTGATCAACATCGCATCTCCTGAAAGAATTCCTGTATTTACATCCCATTTTTCATGAACGGTTTCTTTTCCCCTTCTCAGCGGAGCATCATCCATGATATCATCATGCACTAAAGAGAAGTTATGAAAAACCTCTATTGCCAAAGCTGCATCTAAAGCCTTTTTATATGAACCACCAAAAATTTCGCAACTCATCAATACTAAAACAGGTCTGAGTCTTTTGCCTCCAAGTGTTAGTATATAAGAAATAGGCTCATAGAGATTCTTAGGTTCTTTTTGTGTAGTATTCTCTGATAAATAATCTATAAAATATTCTTGGTAATCTGAAATGGTATGCACTGAATGAATTTTTGTGCTAAGGTATGACAAAAAATAAAAAAACAATCCTTGAAAATGAGATCCTGTGCACACAAAATATGTCCTAATATTTTGAATGTAAAAGTTTTCGGACATCCAAAAATTATACTCAAAATAGCTTTGCTGCAAATCATATAAACCTTTTACACATGAAAAAAATCACTTTTAAAACTTTAGCGCTAATGCTCACAATGATTATTACGTATTCTTGTGAGAAACCACAGTCAGAATACAGTTCGGTTCAGGATTCGGTTGGAGAATTTAATGACAATATACTTCCAAAATCGAGAGAAATAGCTCATATACAGAAAAATGGATTGGATGTCACACTTTTTGAAATTGGCGACGAAAATGATAATGAATATGAAATATTTCAACTTATTAAATTATATGATTATGACCTTTTAAAAAACGAAGAACTGATGATAGAAATGGAAAATCATTCTCCTTTCGAATTATTTATAGAACTCACAGACCAAGATGTAGCGATTCCTGAAGCATTAGCCAAAGCAGCTGGTTACGATGCCTTCAAAGCATCCGGAAGAATTATGGACTCTTCTTTCGAAAAGGTAGAAATCTTAGATAATAACTACGAAGAAATCTTTGAAAAAAGCAGTAGTTGTTATAATGAATCTGAAAACACTTTTAGAAGTCAGCGTTGTCAAGTTCCCTTGAATTCAAATCCTGATTTTATAGAATTCTGTGACTCACAAACCTGGACCAATAATACAAGACAATCGGTATTTGGAGGAAACTGGAGAAAATTAAATGAAGCTTTTACCTGGACAAATGTTATTTGCGGACAAACTACCGTAAAATTCTATCGATATATTAATTCATGGCAGCTAAGAAAAGAAGTAGAGCTTGAAAATGGTATATGGAATTCCAGTTACTGGACTGTGCATATTGTAGATCCAAGCTGGCCTCCTTTTAGTCCTGAAAGAAGATACGGAAGACGATTACGCGTAGTACGCGACCAATCTTCTACAGGAAGTTTTAGAGCTTATACTAGATTCCGAAAAAAGCTTTATAATTAATTTAAGAACTAAGATCTTGTTAAAAAGGCTGTCCAATTTGGACAGCCTTTTTCGTTGTACTTAAAAAAAACAAAAATAACAACAGTTCGGCCCTCTAAAATGACGATTCATGTTAGATCAGTGTTAAAAAATTGTGAAACTTAGGAAACTTTTAATGTTTTTAAAGTTTCCTCACGTACATTTGCACAGTAATTAAGTAAACCCCATATGAAGGAAAAAATAATAGAAAAAGCGAATGACATGTTCTTAAACCTAGGTTTTAAGAGTGTTACAATGGATGATCTTGCTTCGGAAATGGGAATTTCTAAGAAAACTATCTATGCGCATTTTCAGAATAAAACAAAGTTAGTTGAAGCCACAACCGATCATTTGTTCTGCACGGTTAGCGATGGAATCGATGCTATTTTAGAAGAAAATAAAGAACCGATTGAGGAACTATATGCTATCAAGGCTTTTGTAATGCACCATTTAAAAGGTGAAAAAACATCTCCTCAATATCAACTTCAGAAATACTATCCAAAAATTCATAGCAGCCTTAAAGTTCGACAATTTGATACGATGCAGGAATGTGTAATCGACAATTTAGAAAGAGGAATACGAACTGGAGTTTTTAGAGATAATATTGATGTTGAAACAATTTCCAGACTCTATTTTATGGGAATGACCGGTATCAAAGATCAAGAGATGTTCCCAATTCACACGTTTCCAGTTGCTAAACTAATGACTGATTACTTAGAATACCACGTACGTGGTATTGCCACAGAAAAAGGCTTAAAAATTTTAAACAATCTATTAAAACAACCATAAATTATGAGAAACAACCTTTGGTCCTTATGTTTCTTTAGCTTATTCATAACATTTTCTTTTGCACAGCAGACTCCTGCTTCTTCTCAATATTCATTTAGCTTAGATGAAGCTATAGAATTTGCTTTGGAAAATAGTTATCAATCTATCAACGCCAGACGTGATGTAGCTAAAGCACTTAAACAGAAATGGGAAACAACCGCCACCGGTTTACCACAAATAAACGCGGCTATTGATTACCAAAATCAATTAAAACAACCGGTTTCTTTATTACCAGCCTCTGCTTTTGACAATAGAGAAAGTACCATTAATACTGTAGAAGAATTTTTTGATTTAACCGCTAATGGTTCTCCAGATCCTCTGGAAGGTTTCATTCCAGTAGTATTTGGAACCAAACAACAACTTACTGCTAGTGCCACCTTATCGCAATTACTTTTTGATGGGTCTTACCTTGTAGGTCTAGAAGCTGCTAAAAGCTTTTTACAATACAGCAATGATTCACAAGAAAAAACGCAACTTAATGTTCGTGAAAGTGTGATCAACGCTTACGGAAGTGTCTTGGTATCGGATGAAAGTGTAAAGATTCTTCAGAATAACAAAGCTGCTTTAGAAAAGAACTATGAAGAAAGAAAAAAGGTATTTGAAAACGGTCTAGCCGAAGAAGAGGATGTAGAACAACTGCAGATTACCTTATTACAAATTACAAATCAGTTGAACAATGCAGAAAGGCTAGCAAAAATAGCTTTGCAAATGTTTAATCTTACCATCGGAGTAGATGTAGATTCTAATACCGTATTGTCTGATAGTTTGGATAGTCTAACAACTAAAAACATAGACAATTCTGTTGGTTTAAAACCATTTGTTATTGAAAACAATATCGATTACCGATTAGGATATCTGTTAACTGAACAAAGAAGATTAGAACTTAAACTAGAAAAAAGTAAAGCTTTACCAACATTATCGGCATTTGTAAACTATGGCACACAAGCGAATAGCGATTCTTTTACATTTTTAGAAAATGACCAGCGCTGGTTTCAATCTTCTATTTTGGGAGTTAGCCTAAACATTCCAATTTTCAGTTCCTTAGGAAGAAGTGCTAAAACACAAAGAGCAAGAATTGCTTTTGAGCAAGCAAATACCTCTTTTATTGAAGCACAACAACAAATCCAACTTCAGTACAATTCTACAGTAAGCGATTATCAGCTTTCTTTAGAAACGTATGAAACATCAAAACAGAATCTTTCTTTAGCTGAAAGAATAGAAAATAAAAATCAAATCAAATATACCGAAGGATTGGCTTCGAGTTTTGAATTAAGGCAAGCACAATTACAATTATACAGTGTACAACAAGAAGTACTACAAGCGATGCTTACCATTATAAACAACAAAGCCAAACTAGAAACAATACTTAATACACCAAATAACTAGACATACTCATGAAAAAAATACTTATCATATTCTCAGTATCCCTTCTTCTTGCCTCTTGCGGACAAAAAGATGGAACGTCTATAGAAAAAGTTATCGAAGACGGAGATTTAACTGCGATTAGAGCAAAGAGAAGCGAGATCGTAACAGAACAGCAGGAAATTGCCAACAAACTAAAGCAGCTAGATGAAGCTATTGCATCTCTGGATAGCATCAAAAAATTACCTTTAGTAACTACCATTACTGCCAAAGACACTTTATTTAACCACTATTTAGAGTTACAAGGAAGTGTAGAAACTAAAAAGAACATTGTACTATATCCAGAAGCTGCAGGAACACTGGTTAGAGTTTTAGTTAAAGAAGGACAAAGAGTTTCCAAAGGTCAGGTTCTTGCAAGAATTGATGATGGAGGTCTTAGTCAACAAGTAGCACAAATGGAAGTGCAAGCAGAATTAGCTAAAACAACCTATGAACGTCAGAAAAAGTTATGGGAGCAAAAAATAGGTTCCGAGATTCAGTACCTTCAAGCCAAAACAAACTATGAGTCTTCGAAGAATGGTGTTGACCAAATGAAACGCCAATTAGCAAAAGCTACCGTAACTGCTCCATTCTCTGGAATTGTAGATGATGTAATTACTGAGCAAGGAAGTGTGGTTGCTCCAGGACAATCACAATTGATCCGTATTGTTAACCTAGACGACATGTATATAGAGGTAGAAGTTCCAGAAAGTTATATTTCTAGTATTGTGAAAGGAAAAGAAACGAAAGTATATTTTCCAGTTTTAGGAAAAACAATCGATACAAAAATTCGTCAGGTAGGAAACTACATCAATCCAAATAACCGTTCGTTTACAGTAGAAGTAGCAGTTCCTAATAAAGACGGGATTATCAAACCTAATCTGACTGCCAAAGTTCAGATCAACGATTATACGAGCGAAAAAGCGATTTTAATTCCACAAAGTATTATCTCAGAAAATGCAGAGGGAGATCAGTATGCTTATGTAACTTCTGGAAAAGATGCAAAAAACATCGCCGAAGCAAAACGTACCATCGTAAAAACAGGAAAAACTCAAGGAGATTATATCGAAATTCTTGAAGGGATCACGAATGGTGATGATATCATTAGTGAAGGAGCAAGAAGTGTTAAGGATGGTCAGAAAGTAGAAATTATAAACTAACATCTTATGGAAGTAAATAAGAAAAAAGTAGATAAAGAATTTAGATTATCGTCTTGGGCCATCGACAACCCAACAACCATCTATGTGATGATGGCGATTTTCTTCGTTCTTGGGTTATCGGCATATTTCTCGATGCCAAGAGAGAATTTCCCAGAAATTAATGAAACTAAAATATACATTAGCGTTCCATATCCGGGAAATACCTCAGAAGATATAGAGCGATTAATTGTCGATCCGCTAGAAGATAAGCTAAAGAACCTTGGAGGTGTAGTAGAAATCGTATCCACTTCGCAGGAGGATTACGGAATCATCACCGTAGAATTTGAAGAAAAATTTACGGTTGCGGAAGCTAAACAAAAGGTAAAAGACGAAGTAGACTCTGAAAAATCTAATGAAGATTGGCCAACCTTTAATGGAGCTAAGGTAGAACCAAATGTTTTCGACTTAAGTATCTCAGAGGAAACTCCAATTATGAACATTAACATTACTGGAGATTATCCAGTTGATAAGTTAAAACAGTTTGGAGAATATCTAGAGGATGAGATTGAAGATCTAAAAGAGATCAAAGGAGTAGATATACGAGGAGCTCAGGAAAAAGAAGTAGAAGTAGCTGTAGATATCTATAAAATGATGGCGGCAAAGGTAAGCTTTGATGATGTCTTGAATACGATTAGAAATGGTAATATTACGATGTCTGCAGGTAATATGATTAGCAGTGGACAGCGAAGAACTATCAGAATTCTTGGTGAAATAGATCAACCTTCAGAACTAGACAATTTTGTGGTAAAATCTCAGGATGGAGCTGTTTATCTTAGAGATATTGCCAAAGTTACTTTTAAAGAGGAAGACAAAACCACTTATGCTAGAGAGTTTGGTGATAATGTAGTAATGCTAGAGGTTAAAAAACGCTCTGGGAAAAACATGGTAGAAGCTGCTGATCAAATAAGAGTGATTGTGGCTGATGCGCAGGAAAATGTATTCCCTACTGATTTAAATATCAGTATTGCTAATGACCAATCTACTAAAACCATTAATCAAGTGGATGATCTGGTAAACAATATCATTTTCGGGATTATCCTAGTAGTAGGGGTTTTGATGTTTTTCTTAGGATTTAGAAATGCATTATTCGTTGGTTTTGCCATACCGATGTCTATGTTTATATCCTTTATGGTACTATCCTTATTAGGATATACTATGAACACAATGATTCTTTTTGCCCTGATCATGGGATTAGGAATGCTGGTAGATAACGGTATTGTAGTAGTAGAAAACGTATATCGTTTGATGGAAGAAGAAGGTATGTCTCGTATTGAAGCTGCCAAAAAAGGAATTGGTGAAATCGCCTTCCCTATAATTGTTTCTACATTAACCACAGTGGCAGCATTCGTACCACTTGGTATGTGGCCTGGTGTTATGGGACAGTTTATGATTTATTTCCCGATAACGCTATCTGTGGTATTAGGATCCTCTCTTTTCGTGGCAATATTTTTCAATTCTATGCTTGTTTCTAAGTTTATGGATATAGGTGAAAGAGAGTTGACTTTAAAACAACTAATTCGTTTAAGTTTGATTCTTGGTGGATTTGGAATATTTATCATGATTGTTGGTGGACCAGCAAGAGGACTAGGAACCTTAATGATCTTTACCGCGATCATGTTCTGGATCTATAAGTATCTTTTAAAAAGAATGGCCACTTTTTTCCAAACAAGGATTTTAACTTGGTTAGAAAATACCTACCAACGTTTTCTATCTTTTGCCTTAAGAGGATGGAGAACCTATGCATTTGTCTTCGGAACATTCCTATTATTATTTGTGGTATTTGGAGCATTTGGTGCTTCGGTTGGAAGTCAGAGAACCAAGGTAGAATTCTTCCCAGATAATACACCAAATCAAATTATAGTATATATCGAATATCCCCAAGGAACGGATATCGAAAAAACGAATAAAATCACCAAGGAAATTGAAAATCGTGTATACGCTATTATTAATGATGAAGAATATATCGAAGGCGAAGATCACAACTTCTTGGTAGAAGCTGCCGTATCACAGGTAGGTGAAGGAGCAGGAAATCCACAAACAGATGGTGGTAGTAGTGCAGAAATGCCTCATCGTGGTAAGATCATTGCCGCTATGAGAGAGTTTAAATTCAGAAAAGGAAAAGACTCTGAAGAATTACGATTCAAAGTACAAAAAGCATTGAAAGGAATCTATCCGGGTGTTGCCATTTCTGTAGAAAAAGATGCCGTAGGTCCGCCAGCTGGATATCCTATAAATATCGAAATCGAAGGAAAAGATTATGATGAATTAATAAACGTTGCAGAACGTATGAGAAACTTCATCAATGAAAAGAATATTCCTGGTATCGAAGAACTAAAAATTGATGTTAATAAAGGAAAACCTGCAATGCAGGTAGCTGTTGATAGACAAAAGGCAGGTGAATTAGGTGTAGCAGCTGGACAAGTTGGAAACCAATTACGTCGTTCTATTTTTGGTGAGAAAGCTGGAGTGTACAAAAAAGATGGAGAAGATTACGACATCTATGTGCGTTTTGATAAAAATGACCGCTACAATACTAGTGCATTATTCAATCAGAATATCACGTTTAGAGATCAAGCTACAGGACGATTGAAAGAGATTCCAGTTTCTGCGGTAGCTTCCAAAAAGAATACTTCTTCATTTAGTGCGATCAAGCATCGAGATACCAAAAGAGTGGTTACGGTATATTCTGGATTACAACCCGGTTATACCGACGCAGGTGCTATTGTAGCACAAATAGAAACTGAGATGGCTAGTTTTAAAGATAAACCAAACAGTGTTAAAATCAATTATACGGGTCAGATCGAAGAGCAAAATAAGCAAATGGAGTTTTTAATGGGAGCCTTTTTTGCGGGATTAGGACTTATTATGTTAATCCTTATTTTCCAGTTTAGTTCTATTTCTAAACCTACTATTATCATGATTGCCATCTTCTTAAGCTTTATTGGAGTATTTGGTGGAATTCTGATCACTGGTGCTGCATTCGTAATTATGATGACCATGATGGGAATCATATCACTCGCAGGAATTGTAGTAAATAATGGTGTGGTATTATTGGATTATACGCAATTGTTAATTGATCGTAAAAAGGTAGAACTCAATATTCCAGAAAACGAACATCTTGATAATGATGAGGTAATGAAACTAATCGTAAAAGGAGGAAGAGCACGTCTAAGACCCGTAATTCTTACTGCTATTACAACCGTATTAGGTCTGATTCCATTAGCAGTTGGATTTAATATAGATTTCTTCTCCTTATTCGCGAATTTTGATCCTAAAATTTATATTGGTGGTGATAATGTGATTTTCTGGGGACCTCTTGCCTGGGCAGTAATCTATGGATTAATCATAGCAACCTTCCTAACACTGATCATTGTACCATGTTTATTCTTTATAGTACACAAGGTAAAAGTTTGGTTCAGTAGAAAAAGAAGTGCTACACCAATACTTAATGAGGAAGAAAAAGAAGAATTAGAAAGTGATGAAAGTGGCGAAATGCCGATACCATCAGCTACTTAATTCACATCTTAATTGTACCAAAAAAACGCCACAGAAATGTGGCGTTTTTTTATGCCCATAATTCAATAATAACCACAAGATTTTTTAGAGCAATAAAAAAAATATTGTTTTTCATGGTAACATTAACCTCCATAAAGACACTTACTTATAGGAAAGTCGGAAAAATAGCTCAAAAACAAAAGGATAAGTAAGAATAAGATTACATATTCTGTTAAAGTTCTGAAAGTTAGAATTTTCCCTTTGTTAAATGTTAAAAAAAACTTAAATTCGCCAACCCCAAATCAAGCCCCATATTGAATAAAAGATTACTTTATTTACTGGTTTTACTCACTTCTCCCCTTCTTGGCCAAGACCTTGGTCAAATTGGAAAAGCTCCTTTAGTCAAGATTAATGGGGGAATTTCTGCTAATTCTGTGTACTATAATGGCACTGCCAACAGAGAACCTTTTACTTACTTTCTTAATGGTAATTTAAATTTTAACATAAGTGGTATTTACAACATCCCTTTATCATTTTCATATACAAATCAGGATTTTGCTTATAGTACACCCTTTAAAATTAACAGACTTAGCATTCATCCTTCATATAAATGGGTAGCAACACATATTGGAGATGTTGCCATGACTTTTTCCCCATATACAGTGAGTGGACATCAATTTACAGGTTTTGGAACAGATCTTACCCCAAATGGTCCGTTTAAAATTAGTGCTTTATACGGTAGGTTTTTAAAAGCAACCGAATACAATTCTGAAGTACCCGAAGCAATACCCGCATACAAAAGAATGGGATATGGATTAAAAACCTCATATGATTTCAATAGATTTAATATCGGTTTGATTTTTTTCAAAGCAAAAGATGAAGCTTCTTCTTTAGAAATTCCGATACCCGATAATCTTAATATTGATCCTAAAGAAAACTTAGTAATCAGCCTAGCCTCTTCAGTTGAGATTACCAAAGGGTTAAACTTTAATCTAGAAGTAGCACAAAGTGCCGTTACCGAAAATCTAAACGATGACGAAACAGATGCAAACAGCAATCCACTAGGTTTCTTTATTAACGAAAAAGCCTCTACTGACTATTATACTGCTTTTAATGCGGATATTACTTATTCTTTTGGAAAAGGTAGTCTTGGTATCGGTTATGAACGAATTGATCCTCAATACAGAACCTTCGGGGCATATTTCTTTAATAATGACTTAGAAAACATCACTGCAAACGCAACACAAGAGTTATTTAACGGACGTGTATCACTTGCCTTAAATGCTGGTTTACAAAGAGATGATCTCAAAAATGAAAAAGAATCTCAATCCAATAGGGTTGTAGCAGCACTAAATACGAATATCAAAGCATCTGACCGATTTAACATTGCTGCTTCTTATTCTAATTTTCAATCCTTTACCAATATTAGAACAGCCTTTGATATTATTAACGAAGTGGACCCTGTAGAAACTCTTGATACCTTAGACTTTAAGCAGGTATCGCAAAACGCTTCTTTGAATCTTGGATACATCCTTTCACAAAGCAAGCGGAAACAACAAAATATCGGTTTAAATCTTACATATCAGACCACTAAAGATGAACAAGGCACCGCAGATGAAACGAATAATCAAACAGACTTTTATAATCTAGGAGCCAACTATTCCATAGCATATCCCGAAAATGCATTAACTATAAACGGTGCTGTAAATGCTGCTTACAATGTTATTGAAGAAAACGATGCCCTAACCTATGGCCCAACATTATCCATTAATAAACAGTTTTTTGACAAGAAACTAAGAACAGGATTTTCCGCTTCTTATAATCAAAGTTTAGCCAACGGAACTTCGCAAGGGAACGTCACAAACTTTAGAGCCAATACTGGTTATGTATATAAAGAAAAACATAATCTGAATTTAAATGCACTAGCCTTGTTTAGAAATAATACTTCAACAGCCAGTGCTAATGATTTTACGGTTACCCTTGGATATAGTTATTCATTTGATGTTAAAAAACCTGATTTACGATTCAGAAAAAGAGATCCTAATTCTTCAAATGATAAAAAGAATACTAAAAAATCAAAAGACACGCTACAGCAACTAGAAGAAAAGCTTGACAAGCAAAATTACTATCGATTCCGTTATCGAGGTATTATTTATGAAGGTAATGCCAATAAGGTTGCTGATCAAATAGAAACCATTTCAAACCAAGAATATTTCGATAAAAAAGAAGCTTTTGGAGTATCTAAATTACAAAATGAATTAGTAGAACTCAAGCAAAAAGCAGTATTGGATGAAGATTTCAAAAATTTAGCAATTGATTTTCTGGATAGTATTTATGTACGCAAAGATTATATCCCAGTATATCAGAACATATTGCGATCTACATTATCCAGTTTACGCAAAGAACTGGTAAATAAGGATCAGCAAATGAAGGATGTATATGCTAAAGCGAAATTTGAATTAGAAAATCATCCATTACACACACTCTCCGAGGCAGAAAGAAATGCAGCTTCAGAAGAAGCACAATTCGAATACATGAAGATCTATACCAAATATGAGGTAGAAGGAGAAAAGTTTGAAGCATATCTATTCCTTAGAATAGAAGTAGATCAATTATTAAAAGGTAATAAGGTAATCGCTAATAGTGACCATATTAAAAACATAAAAGAACGCACTCAGGAAGCTACATTTAGGATGTATTCCGAGAAAAAAGATTTAGAAAAAATTAACATATATTTAGAGGAGCAAATTATCATCTATTTCGACGAGCTATATCGCAGTTCGGATAACTAGTTGATAATTACCCCAAAACGCTTATGAAGAAACTATTATTTATACTAATAGCACTATTACAGCTAAAGGTTGCCTTGGCGCAAACTTTTCCTGTTCGTATTACTCCACAAGCCATTCCTCCATATCCTACCAATCTGTCTGGATATGCTAATTCTGGAATTACCAATAGTCCTCTAAGAGTTCAACTAGTATTAAGTGATGTAACGGCATCCAGCAGAGAAGTTCGGTTAGCAGTGGCTATAGAAGGCAATGGAATCAACGCCATTAGTGCCCCAGTAGTTATCGGAGCACCCACTTTAATCTTAGATGGAGGTATTCCTTTAAACCTAACGATATCAGAATTAGCACCTTATTTCGAACAACAAAACTTACAAGGGATATCCTCAGTACAATATAACAGTCCACTACCGGATGGATCGTATAGGTTTTGTTTTGAAGTATTTGATGCTTTTACTGGAAATCGATTGTCATCAAAAAATTGCGCCACTATTTTTCTGATCAATAACGATCCCCCGTTTTTGAATAAACCTGATAACCAAGCTAAAATAAGTGAGCAAAACCCTACGAATATTATTTTTCAATGGACACCAAGACATATCAATGTACCGAATGTTTCGTACGAATTTAGTCTTGTAGAAGTTTGGGATCCTTATATAGATCCGCAAGCTATTTTTGTAGCATCACCACCATTATACCAAGAAGTTACAACCAATACTTCCTTGTTGTACGGCCCTGTTCAGCCTTTGTTATTAGCGGGTAAAAGATATGCTTGGCGCGTGCGAGCATTTGCTACCAATAATGGCGAAGAAGTTTCGGTATTTAATAATAACGGAAATAGTGAAATCTTCTGGTTCGATTACCAAGCTAATTGCGAATTACCAAGTAATATTCAGGTGCAAGATGTAAGTATGACCAATGCTACTATTAGTTGGATTGGACATCCGGATCATTTAGATTATACGATAAAATATCGAGAAGCCGGTAGTGACAGATGGTATAGCAAAACTACTCCAAGAGATTATGTAACCATCGATGAATTTAAAGCAGACACCGTTTATGAATATAGGGTTGTTGGGAACTGTACTCAGAATAGTTTTGGAGAATCTCCAGTAGACACCTTTAGAACACTTAGCGAAGAACTAGCAGATTATGCTTCTTGTGGTATACAACCAGATCCTGTGGATCTATCGAATCAGGAACTACTCACCGAACTTTTTGTAAACGATGTATTTACTGCGGGCGATTTTCCTGTATATGTGAAAGAAGTATCAGGATCCACTTCTTTTACCGGAGAAGGGTATATCAGTACACCTTGGTTGGCAACAGTACGTATTCCTGTAAAATTCGAAAATATCAAAATCAATACCGAGATGAAACTGGTAGATGGTTTTGTAGTTACTACCTATGACCCAAACTGGGGTAGTATTGTAGATGGTGACGTTATCATAGATACAATTCTTGGCGATGATGGTGATGTTCAGGTGATCGATGTAGATGTAGATATTACAAATATTGAAATTGATGAAAATGGAGATATTATCATTATTACTTCAGATGGCCCAATACCAGATACATTTGATGGTGGTAATGACATCATATTTGTAGACAATACCGGAGAAGAGTGGCATGTAGATGCAGATGGCGATGTATCTAAAGGAGAGCAAGCAGAAGGAGGTCCTGCTAATTCAGGAAACACCGATGGAGTATCCAGTGGTGGTGTTAATGAAATTACGGCAGCCGGGATTACGGTTACCTTTAACAATACTAACGGATTTTATAGCTTCGATACCGTACCGGAAAATGCTGGTGGTTCCATTGCCAATGAATATGACAAAGTACCGATATCTGGCGGTGGAGAATACAACATCCCGTATAAAGCAATCGCTGCATTACCAGATCATCCTACAGATTTTGTAACTGCAGAAGTAGCCATTAGCACAAACGATCACAGTGCTTCGGATATTATTTTTAAAACCAAAGAAGGAACCAAAGTACAAGCCACCTGGGATCGCGATAGTACAACCGCAACCCTATCCCTTAAAAAAGCTTTTGATTTTGCCAAACAACAAATCATCGCTACGGTTAGACCTAAAGATTCTACGGATAAGTACAAAGTAGCGGGAGCAGCAAATTTATGGCATCTAGCAAATCAGGATGTAGCCACGATCAATGTAAAATTAATCTCGGTTAATGGCGCAAGTTTATCTGGTATTGGTGAACGTATCAATAAAATTTACAACCCAGCAGGCGTTCAATTTAATGTTACCTCTGCCTCGCCATTAACGGTATCAGATACCACCTTGGATGTAGGTGATAGCAGTTTACTATCACAATATACCGAAGGTGAAAAAACATGGATTAGCCAGTTTAAAACATTACCAGGATATCAACGAGACACCTATTATTTATTTGTTACTGATATTCCACCTTCTGATTCGGGTACAGAAGGGTTTATGCCTCTAAAACGACAATTTGGTTTTGTCTTTACTGGTGATGATAAAGGCCGAACTGCGGCTCATGAATTAGGACATGGAGTCTTTGGATTAGAACATCCATTTAAAAAATACAATACTACCGGAACAACAGACTTATTGATGGATTATGGTACTGGAGTGCGCTTATCTCATATGGACTGGGAAAAAATGCATGCTCCAGGCATTCAGATCTACTGGTTCCAAGGTGATGAGGATGGGGAGAATACAATAGTTTCTAAAATTCCTAAAGAATTTGCTAATTCAGATGGAACATTTACTTTCCTCACAGTGAATGGTAATTTTATAACATTACCTAAAGAAGCAAAAAATTTAAGTTTTGTTACAGGAATAGATAAGTTAAATCCATACATAATATATCCAACTGGAGCATTACAATCCTTTAAATTAGGTGGCAAAACATATTCCGCATTAATTGAAAAAAATCTTCCTGAAGGAGATTTAAATATTGAAAGTTTTGGCTTTACATATAAAGGATTTAAAAATTATGATCAAACGGGTAAAGATAATTTTTACAATTCAATAATCACGCTAGTTCCTGATGGCAACTCTAGAAAATTATTAAAAGTAAGCGCTACAGATTTAACTTTTAATGAAAATGAACAAGTTAATATACTAAAGTCTAATACATATGAAAAGTTTCAAAAGTTAACTTTAACCGAAAACCGATTATTAGAAAAAAAATACTCATATAGCGAACCAACTCCATATGATCCATCATTTAAACTAAATCAAAGCCTAGTCCAACATTTTCTTGGTAAGGATATTGCTTGGAATAGCAAATATTTTATAGTTTCCAAACTCGCTTTTCTAAACAATAGTTATCCAGAATTAGTATCAAACTCATATAAAGAGCTTAAATCGACAACCGATATATCTGCTTTAAAGAATAGTATTTACACTTCCGAAAAAGCATATTCCGTTCTTATGGAACAATCTGTAGATACCGATGATATTATAAGTATTTACCTAGATATTATTAATAAGGTTAGGGGTAAATTTTCTAATTGTTTAGAAACACTGTCTAATATCACTAGTACTACTCCACTAAATCAAGTAATAAATTGTGTAAGAAACCTATCAGATAACGAGCTAAAAGAAATTAGTATAGATGATAAAATTACTGCTTTAAGTATTTTAACAAATTGGAATGTCGTTACAAATGACAATACTGAAATAGAGATTATTCGCCTTCTTAAATTCACAAAAGATAGTGACATTGAAAACTTATTTGAGAAGCTTAAAGGAAAATCAAAAGTACAGGAAGACAAATTTATTCTTAAAAGATTAGTCTATAAAATAGACAATGATCATACTTGGTTAACCGAAGATAACTATCGGGAATTTATTAAAACAATTTCTACTCTAGCTTTAAAATCTGATACTTTTAAGCGTCAAGCATTAGATTATACAGACGAAGAGTTTATTAACTATAACATTAATTTTTATCATAGAAGTTTCTGGGATGGAGTATTTGAAATTGCTTCTTTAAGTTCTTCATTTCCATATTTAACATGTAATCCTGACACTACAACAAACTGGAAATCTGATGATTCGGTCACTATTACAATACAAAACAGTTTTTCTTGTAACTTAACAGAATTACCTACAACAGATCCCTTAGATGTAGATCCTTTTGCTCCTATTTGGTTTGTAAACAAATCTTCACTAAGTATGCTTAGTGACTATAATAAAACTCCAGTTTTATCTCCTGCTATAATTGCTTATTATGCAAATAATGTAGGAGACACTAAAAATATTATCGACGGTATTGAAGCTACTATAGACGTTGCAAGTTTGGCTACTGGCTATGGAGCATTATCAAAAGCTCCATCCGCTTTACGAAAAGCATATATCATTGCTGATATGGTTGGATCTGGAGTCAATTTAACATTAACGTCATCTTCTGAAAATCTCAGTCCGAATGCAAAAGCCGTATTAGAATCTTTAAACGTTTTAACTGCTGTAATTGCAATTGGAGAACTTAGTGATGGTGTTAAAAACCTTAAAACATTATTTACTAAAGCTAAACAAAACACAAAACCTCTTCCTTCTAAAGATCAAGTAAATAATTTTTTAGATAGACTTTTAGATGATAAAGTAACACCAGATGAAATTGCCGAAATCGGTGCAAACAAAATTGAAGAAGCTAAAGGTTGGTTGAGACAAATCGAAGCAGAAGGAAAAGTTAGCAATTCTACAGACTTAGCATTAAAAGCAAGAAGAGCGAGAGCTAAATTATTGTTGATAGCTAATTTATCGGATTATAAAAACATTGTTGCTAGAGGTTTTGATCTTGAAGAAGTGAAGATAGCTTTTAAAAACTTTTTCCCTGATAACCCTTCTCTAGAAAAAACAGCATTAGATCTATTCGAACAAGAGAACTTTGATGAATTATTTGATCTATTTAAAGCAAATGATATTAATAATTGGAATGGTGTTATATGGCCTCCAATGGATGGATTTAGAAGTATTGATGAAATTAAACCTGCAAAAGAATATATAGGAGAATCATTTGATAGATTTCAGGCATCTAGCAATCCCAGTCTTGGAGGATCATATGTTTCTCCAATTGAAAAAATTGCAAAAGAGACTGGTGATGTTGATGAAATATATTTCACTTATGACTCAAGGATGCTAGCAGATAATTTAACTCCAGGCACTTACTACTTCAAGTTTGATTTATCTGATAAAGTATCAGAAGCTATTAATCTAACAACTGGAGAGGTTGCTCCATGGTTCAAGACACCAGCGTCAATTTCTGGAAAACAAGTAAAAGCTAGTATCCCATTTCATAAAATGGATGCTAACTCTTTCGAAAATATTAGTATTGAACAGATTGCTCCTGACAAAACTTGGCGAAAATGTATAATAGAAGGTACTGGTGTCGTTACAGAATTACAGGAAGTAGTTAATAATCTTCCAAAAGAATTAGCCGATGATTTAGTAGATTACATTAATAAATCTGATGATACTCTTAAACTTTTCAAAGAAGCTAATCCATCAAAACTGGATAAACTTATTGAAGCTTTCAAATTATTTAGAAAACATAATATAGAAACACCGACTTGTAAATGAGACTAGATATATCACATACTTTTTCCAGCAAACACAATGACATAGTATTAATTGCTACAGAATATGATGAACCTAATTACGGTCGCTTCCATTGGAAATATCAGTTTTTAATAAATAATACTCTGGTAGAAAATCAGCATATGAATTATAAATATGGCGGATTATTTGGCAATTTGAACAACTTCTGTTTAGAATCAAAAGATGGAAATCACATTTTTCTTCCTTTAGAGAAAAACCCTCTTATTTACGAACCAAATGAAGATAACTACTTTGAGATTTCTGATGTAGCAACTGGAAAAAATAATGGTTTCTTAAAAAACATTTTTATTGAGGATAAGCTATTTATTTTATGCCAGCGTTCCGTACAGATTGTAAACCTGATAAACAAAAGGGTTCAAAGTATACTATTTCCAGTAAATCAATTTCAATTAGAAGATATGGAATATAACCAGAAGCTACTTATATCCTATCTAAATCTTAAAGACTCAAATAAAAGCAAAGGATATTATGATTTTGAATCTATGAACTTTAAAGACATCCAATCATGAGACAACTTAAATATATATTACTCCTTATTGGTTTTATTCTTCTTCAATTAGGATACGGTCAATGTCCTTTTACAAATTTAGCAGATGACCTGGACAATTCATCAGATGAATTTAAGACAATCTTAAATACGAATGAAGGTTTTAATGCATACAGAGTTTTAAGCCTAGCTAATGAAGAAAAAGCAATAAGAGTTAGCAAAGCCGCTTTAGAGAATATTTCAGATAATTTAGCAACAAATCCCAATACTGTTGATCAATTAGCTGATGAAATTAAAAACGCTGGGGGTTATAGTCTATGGAAGATTAATAACATTGAAGAGAATTTTGAAGATTTTTTAACTGTAAATGGAAAAGTTAAAAAAGCTGGAGATAAATCGATACTATTTAATTCCTTTTCTAATGATGATAATTCAAATATCCCGTTAAAATACCTAATTAATGAAAATCGATTTAATGACTTAGCTAAAGACCCAGACCAAGGGTATAATATTAAAGCATCAACTAGAAAGGAAGCAATGACTGGATTAGAAGCAGAAAGTCAAAATATATTATCAAATATTGAAAGAGGTCCTAAAGGAATAGAATTTTATGATAAGAATAGAATTCCTTGGGATGTTAAAACTCCTCCTGGTGAATATTTTAACGTTAATTCCATAGGAAGTGCAATTAAAAAGGAGTTGACAACATCAAAAACTATAGATGGAGTAGTCCATCCTCCTGGAAAGTTTATTGACCCTAATTCTGGAGATATAAAATTTAAACAAATTTTATTAGACTGCACGTATATCAATGAAAATCAGTTATCTGATTTAAGAAATTGGTTAAATCAAAGTGGCTTATCTCAAGAACAATTAAACCGAATTGTAGAAGTAAATGTTAATTTATAAAGTAAAAAATTATGAATAGTATTTCAAATAAAGAATTAGACATTTTTTTACGAGAGTATAAAAACGGGAATAAAAAAAATATTGATTCGTTTAAAATAAGTGAATACTTTTTTGATGATATTGATTTCGTTAATCTCGGATTGAGAAATTCAGTATTTGAGAAATGTACTTTTAAAAGAGTAAGATTTAAAACTGTCTATTTTGATAATTCCAATTTTGAAAATTGTGTTTTTAAAGATTGTTTATTTGATTCAATAGATTTTGGATTTTTCAATATTACTTTAAAAGATGTTCTATTTTACAAAACAAATTTTGAAAATTCAGAAATTATAGATTCAGAATTTTTACGAGTAAGTTTTGTACTATGCTGTTTTTCTAAATTTGATCTTTCTACGAATAAACTAAATAATTGCAAATTCATTTCTTCGAATATAAATGGCTTAACATATTCTTCAGACACATTTAATAATAGTATTGTATTAGAATAATAAGTCAGTTTGGAAACTATGATAGGTAAATTTGCAAAAGAGAAAGGATTTAACAGAGTTCAGTTTTCAAAAGATTTTAATATTAATAATTTGGATGAAGTTCATTTAATTTTCTTAAAATAATGCCTAAAGTTATAATATTTTCAAGTCAAAAAATAATTGATGATTTAGTTGACAAAACTAACTATTTAAGTTTAGCAGATTATACTATATTCTTTGAAGAAATTAATGAATTAATTAATATAGATTTTAATCAAGATGTTACAGTTTTAACTTTACATCAAGTTATTAGATTTAGGGAAAGACTCAAAGAATTGTTATTAAATCTAATCTCTGAAAAAAATATTCTTCCAACAGGTTTAAGTCGAAATGGTTTAGAAAAATTTTTGAGGAATAACCCAAGAAAATTAGTAGTTGTGTTAGGAGAGATAATATCTATAGGAGGTAAAGGTTTAAAATTACCATTAATTGACAATAAAATAGTTATTTATAATAAATTATTATTGATTCTTGACGATTGTCTCATTAAAGATAAATCTTTTTATATACAAGTATTTGATAGTTAACCCAGCTGTGCAAAGCCCGCTAACACGAACCTCTAGTCATGACAGCAAGAATAAAATAGAAACTAATTAAAAAACAAACCAACCCTTCGAACCATAAACGTAATAGGAGAAAGCCCTTACAACATTCGTTCGAAGCGTTACAAAACTAGTGTAAAAGAGTAAAATACAGCTTAGTGATGGTAACAAATGGCCTAAAAGCCGCACATAATAATAGAAGAAGTATGAAAATATGCCTAGCAAGCATTAAAATAAACCAAATAATGGTTATCAAATGGGTTAGCAACCCTAAAAACGATGCTTAGAAGTATTAAAATAATACTTCGAAATAGTACAGAAAGAGGTACTCCCCTTAGCCCTAAGGGTAATACCATGGAAAATAAAAAATTAATCCTATAACTCTGTTCCCCCATAGAAGGGGGCTAGGGGGATGTTAAAAATAAAAGATAAAATGTCAGACTGAGCCTGTCGAAGTCCTTTTTCAACTCAAAAAGGTTAGATGCGCCTCGACATGCTTAGCGAGACAATAAAAAATATAAAACCCAAAATATGAAGCAATATTACCTACTATTGTTATTACTACTCTTCGTAGTTCCTGCCCAGGCAAGTACGGAAGACGGTGAGGATAAAAAAACTACTTCAAAAGAAGTGGCTGCGCCTTTGCCAGCCATGATGATGAGTCGTTCTTTTGCAGATTTGGATATCAAAATCGAAAAAGATATACAAACGCTCGTAAAAAGTTCTGAAGGACAAGATTTTTGGCAGAACGAATTATATGAACGTTTCGAAAGTGATACCATCGTAAATAATCTTCACGGCAAAGCAGAAGCTGTGATCGATGAGCTTATCGAAGGTGATAAGTTTTTGGAATCGCTAAAAGAATACTTAACCGGTCAGCAACCTGTAACCTTACCCATCGGAATCAAGAAAAAAGTAGGTAATTCTGATTTCATCATGGGTGTAAGTCAGATTAAAATTGGGAAAGATTATTCTGAGCTAGAAGTATTTGTACGACTCATGTTACCACAAGTAGATGATACAGGTAAACGTCGTGAGTTATTTTTTGGAGCCAGTGGTGTAAAACTTTCGCACAAAGGTGGATTGTTTGGCGATGCAGATTTGGTATTATTGGGTGATGTAGGTATCCCATTCCAAGGAAAAGAGGTTATGATGATCCTCAAAGGAGGATTTGATCTCAAAACAGGAGATTTAGACAAAAAAACATACGTTACCATAGATTGCGACGGTTTCAAAGAATTAGGATTAGCCGTAGATGTAGAATTTTCCAGAAATAAATTATTACCAGTTAATGCCAATAACAAGGTAGATAATACTCCTATTCCAGGTACCAATAGACTAAAAAAAGTAACCACTAGCTTTGAGTTAGTGGCAAGCGATTGGAATGATATTTTGGTAGAGATTAATATGCCCAGATTCCAGGTGCCTTCTCTAAAAAATACCATTTTCGAACTGAATACTGCCATTTTTGATTTTAGTGATCTTAGAAATTCTTCTGGTATGCAATGGCCCAAAGATTATAAGGAAACGTATCTGATTGCGGGAGAAGAAGATTTATGGCGTGGCGTATATGTACAATCGGTAACCGTAGTATTACCAGAGCAGTTCCAAAGAAAAGGTAGTAATGAACGGATAAGTTTTGGAGCAGAAAAACTGCTGATTGATAACAATGGAGTATCTGGAAATTTTGAAGCAGAAAACGTATTACCTATCAATCAAGGAAACGCAGACGGATGGCAAATTTCTGTAGACCGATTACAGCTTAATTTTGTGGCCGGTAGTTTATCGGGTGCAGGCTTTGGTGGTGCTTTGGTATTACCTGTAACTACAGAAACTGTTTCGGGCACGCAAACAGAAAAATATATCGATGATGATGGTAATGAACAAAGTAGATTAAGCAATATTGATTATGAATCTGGCGCCACAGTACTGGTATACAATGCAGTAATTGACCCACTGAACGAAGAATATATTCTTAATGCAAGTCCGGAAGAAAGTATTGCCTTCAATGTATTTAAAGCCAAAGCCACGCTTACGAGTAATAGTTTTGTAGAACTAAAGCTTACTGAGGGTAAATTTAGACCCAAAGCTGTTCTACATGGTAATATGGCCATCAAAGGATCTAACAGCGGAGATTCATCTGCCACCGCTACGGCGGATTTTCAGGGGATTACTTTTCGGGACTTTCAATTACAAACTGTAAGTCCAATTATATCAATTGGCCATGCAGGATATACAGGTGAGGTAAGTTTTGGGAAATTCCCAGTAACCATATCCGAAATTGGTATCCGAGCAGAAGATGATATTGCGGCCTTAGATTTCACCATTTCTATCAACCTTATGGGATCTGGAGATGGTGGCTTTTCGGGAGCAGGAAGCTTATCTATAGAAGGAGATCTAAAACAAGGAGATGGTTTTGAAAAATGGAAATTTAAAAGAATTAAACTCCGTAGAGTTGAGATCAAAGCTGATATTGGATTTAAGATAGAAGGCTTTGTAGAGTTTAGAGAAGATGATCCTGTTTATGGAAATGGTTTTGCGGGCATGGTCAAGGCCGAATTTAGTGGTGGTATCGCAGTTACGATTAGTGCAACTTTTGGAAAAACAGATTTTAGATATTGGTACGTAGATGGACTGGTCGAAGGCTTAAATATCATAATTCCTCCCGTATTTGCCATTACCGGATTTGGTGGTGGTGCTTCCTATCGCATGAGAAAAGATAGATTTAGTTCTACTATTGGTATCGGTTCTTCAGGAGTTAATTATGTTCCTGACCGTGAATCGGGACTTACGGTAAAGGCCATGATGCTATTTTCTATAGCCAATGGCGACAGCCTAGTTAATGGTGGTTTTGGCTTTGAAGTAGCATTTAATAGTAGAGGAGGAATTAATCGAGTAAGCCTTTATGGAGAAGCTCATATGCTACAAATACCAGGTTTTGATGATGCAGGAGATGAGATCACCGAAAATTTTGGTGGTATTGTAGAGAATGAATCCCAAATGCCCGATGCTGTCGAAAATCAATTAAAAGAAACGGATCTGATAGAAGCCTCTAAAGCCATTTATCCTGCAGTTATGACTGGCCAAAAAGGGTTAAATGCATACATGGCGATTGAGATGGATTTTCAGGCGGATACCTTCCATGGTACTTTTGAACTCTATATAGATGTCCTTGGAGGCGTTTTCAAAGGAATTGGTCCTGGCGGAAGAGCTGCCTGGGCAGTGATTCATTTTGGACCAGGAGAATGGTATATTCATATCGGAACTCCTTCCGATCCTGTAGGTATTAAAATTGGAGTCGGTAGCGTAGCACTGACATCTAAAAGTTATTTTATGATGGGAGACTACATGCCTCCTTCTCCTCCACCGCCGCCTCAAGTAGCAGAAATCCTTGGCTTAGATGCAGAAGTATTGGATTATATGCGTGATGAAAATGCATTAGAAGCAGGACGTGGTGTCGCATTTGGTGCAAGTCTTGATTTTGATACAGGAGATATGACATTTTTAATGTTCTATGCCCGATTCAATGCAGGATTTGGATTTGACATTATGGTCAAGGATTATGGAGATACTGCTTGTAAAGGAAGTGGCCAGATCGGAATTAACGGATGGTACGCCAACGGACAGAGTTATGTGTATCTGCAAGGATCCTTAGGAATCAGTTTCAAGCTTTTTGGAAAAAGAAAAAAGATTCCAATTATCGAAGCTGGAGCAGCCACATTAATGCAAGCTAAACTTCCTAATCCGGTTTGGTTTAGAGGATATATTGGCGGATATTATAACCTATTAGGTGGTTTGGTAAAAGGACGTTTTAGATTCGAGTTACAGTTCGGAGAAGAATGTGAAGTCATTAGTGGAGGATCTCCCCTAGCAGATATCAAAATTATTGGAGGCATCTCTCCAAGAGATAAAACAAATGAAGTTGATGTCTTCGCAGTGCCTCAAGTAGCCTTTAATATGCAAATTGGAAGTGAAATTCCTGTAGAAGATGATGACTTTAATGTAAATTATTATCGCTTTAAACTAGATGATTTTTGGATCAAAGATGATACTGGAAAGATTATTTCTGGTGATGCAAAACTTAATAACACCAATGAGCTGTTAAGTTTTACTTCTGACGAAATCTTACCACCAGAAACTCCCATGAGTCTTCATGTGTCGGTTACTTTCGAACAAAAAGTAAACAAAGAATGGGTACCTGCTACGTATAATGGAGAAGTACTGAAAGAAGAAGAAACGATTTCTTTTGTAACAGGTACTGCACCAGACTATATTCCGCTAGAGAATATTGTATACAGCTATCCAGTGATTGGACAACAATATTTCTTCCCTAAAGAATACAATAAAGCCTATATAAAGTTAAAAAGAGGGCAATCCTATCTGTTTAGTTTAGATGAAGGATGGTCGCAACGTGCTTATTTTTCGGATGAGTATGATATGGCAGTAGAAAGTTCTGTTTCCTATAATGCTGGCGAAAAAATGGTGAATATTCCAATGCCACAAATAGAAAACTCCAAAACGCTAATGATAAAACTACTCACGCTTCCTCCAGGTGCTGCATCAAGTAATACTACTGAGAATTATACCACAACGGGAGATGGAGAAAATACGTTAGAAGTCAGAAATGTAAGTATCGAAGGACTTGCTACAAATCCTGATACGATTGAAATGTTATCGTATGAATTTACCACAAGTGCACACGATACCTTTAGAGAAAAAGTAGAAAATAAAAACCTTACTTCTTCTTTGCGAGAAATTATTTATGCCGATGTGCATAAACTAAAAGCGGTCGTGGCAGATGGAGAAGCTTTTGACCTTACAGAATTAGTAGGTAGTACATATTCTGAAAACAAACCTTTAATTCAGGTAGAAGCTAAACTAGATGATTCTTATTACCAAAATGAGATCTATCCTTTAATCTATAAAAATTATCCGATTAAACCTCAATTTACTGTAGATCGAGATATCAATGAATTAGGATTACCTCCTAAAAAAGGAATGGATCAATTGACATGGTATCAAACCTATTTAGAAAATGAGGTAAATAGTGGTTATCTGCGAGAAAGATTACCACACACGTATAATTTGCCGATCTATTATAAAGCAGACTTTATAGATATTCAATATAAAGTGGTGAATGCTTATCTAGGAAATCCATCATCATATCAAAACGAGATAGAACAATATCATTATATCATAAATGGCATATTCCCATATATAAAACCAGGAAACTACAATAGTACTTATAGATATGTATTACCTGGTGGAATTAACGGAACCTCAGCCAATTTTACATATGTAAACCCAAACTAGACCTTTGAAAGGCTACGAGTAATAAAAAAGATAAAAAACTAGAAACAAAATGTCAGACTGAGCCTGTCGAAGTCCAGATCAAGACAAAAAGTTGAAAAACATAAAAATGAATCAAAAATTAATCATAACAATACTTTTACTTCTGATTACACCAAAACTCTCTTTTGCACAATCAACAGAGGTGATTCCAGAAGTAAGAGTTATTGCGAGAGCACAAGAAGATCGAATCTTATTGCGATGGACCCTAAACACTCCGGTTTCATGGCGAAAAGCAAACAGATATGGATATACCTTAGAACGCTATACCATTTCTAGAGATAGAAAAACCTTAGCCGATCCCGAAAAGTTGATCATTGGTCAAAACTTCATTCCTGCACCAATGATGGAATGGGAAACTATTGCCGAAACTAGTGATAACGGTGCTATTATGGCACAAGCCTTATATGGAGAAAGTTTTGTGGTAGAAGGTGGTGGAGGTTTTGCTTCTATTATTAATAAAGCCGAAGAGCAACAACAACGTTTTGCTTTTGGATTATATGCAGCGGACCAGGATTTTGAGATTGCAAAAAAAGCAGGATTAGGATATGTAGATACAGCTATAAAACCCAATGAAAAATATCTGTATAAAGTAATTGCTAATATTCCCGAAACAGAACTAGCCACCAAAGAAGGTGGTGTGTATACTGGAATCATTGACTATGAGCCACTCCCAGAACCGGTGGATTTTGTGGGTATTTTTCAGGATGGTGCTACTTTATTAAGTTGGGACTCCAAATTGCTAAAAAACACCTATAACAGTTACATCATCGAAAGATCTGAAGATGGTAGTACCTTCAAAAAACTAGGAGATTTACCTTATGCTGCTATCAACAGAGACGAAAAAGAAACTGCCCGAACAGTATATATAGACTCCATTGCTAATAACACCAATTATCAATATAGAATTAAAGGAGTTTCTTCTTTTGGAGAAATAGGTCCTGCCTCTATCATAGTAGAAGGTGAAGGAAAGGAAGTACTAAAATATGTACCGCATTTAAAAACAAAACATATCAAATCTGAAGATGAAGTGGAACTTACTTGGAAATTCCCAGAAGAAGGAAATGATGCCATAACGGGATTTACTTTAAAAAGATCAGATACAGATCGTGGAGCTTATAAACCAGTTGTTACGAATATTCCACCTACCGCTCGAAAAATAAGTTATGACAAACTAAGAGCTTCTAATTATTTTAAAATTACAGCAATTGGGAAAAATAATGATCAACGAGATTCTTTTTCGATGCTGGTGCAACCCATCGATTCCATTCCTCCAGAAAAACCCATTGGGCTTAAAGGAGTTGTAGACAGTACTGGTATCGTTTCTTTAGAATGGACTGCAAACAAAGAAGAAGACTTGTTAGGATACAGAATCTATCGTGGAAATCTTGAAAATGAAGAATACTCACAGGTAACTAAATCTCCGCATAGTTCTAATACGTATATAGATACTGTAAAAGTGGAAAGCTTGAACAACAAAGTGTATTATCAAATTATGGCTGTGGACAAGCGATATAATATGTCTGAATTTTCTGAAGTACTAGAATTGGTAAAACCTGATGTAATTCCACCAACATCCCCAGTATTTACCTCCTATAAAATTGTTAATGGCAAAGTGAACCTAGAATGGGCTAATAGCTCTAGTGACGATGTAGAAGCACACTATATCTACAGAAAAGCAAAGGACGAAAGTAACTGGCAGTTTATACACAGTACTAATAAAAACAAAACAACTACTTTTGCAGACAAACAAGTAGAAGAAGGGAACTATTACAGTTACACTATTTTGGCGAGAGATATCAGTGGCTTAGAATCTCAACCATCGCCTCCAGTTTCTGTATTAATTCCAAAAACTACATTAAAACCGGCAGTAAAAGGGTTTTATGGAAATGTCAACACCTATGACAAAACCATTTTACTAAGTTGGCGATATAAAGAAGCAGAGGTCTCGAGTTTTGAGTTATTCAGAGCTGTTAATGAGCAACCATCTTCGTTGTATCGAGTGCTTCCTGCCGGAACAAAAAGGTTTAGCGACACAGGCTTAACCATTAACTCTTCATACAAATACATTATCAGGGCTGTTTTTTATGATGGTACATACTCTAAGTATAGTACAATAACCGTAGAATATTAATTGTTATGAGGAAATTAATACTAAGTATATTTTTGGGATTATTCTTTTTATCCTCTTATGGTCAAGATCCAAATCAAATGTTGTATCGTATGACATTTGATCACAGAATAATGATTCAGATTTCTGGGTATGGTGGACCTCCTGATCAAATAAGAAATTTTGATGTTAATTCTCGTTCTAGTATCACAAGCTCCGTTAATGTAATAGCAAGTAGTAATGGTAAAACAGATATTTTTAATTCCAATAACACATTAAGCCTCGAATTTAATGAGAGTATAAGTAGGGATGATGAGGGAGAAAACTTTCTAGTTCTTGTTGATAATTGCAGATTTAATACTGGTCCTAATGCCTGTCGTACTCCACGATTTACCGCTAACCGAAATATTGATTTATATGATATGGTTGAGTATGGAAATGCAAATTCAACAAATGCTGATCGAGTTACTTATAGTTCGGTGAGATCATATCAAAAGGTTTGGCTATTACCCTTTGTAGAAAGGCCAGGAGAAAATGGGACATCAAACACCAGGTCCTTAACACAGAAACTATTCGAAATGCCCGGTCAGGATATTGAAGATGGTTACTGGGAATATTCTATTGCTGGAGCTCCTTTTCAAGAACTAACCAATGCTACCTATCGAAGTAGATTTCCGTTGGATCTTACAGTTGAAGAATTTGACAATGTTATTCCTGAGACGATTAGTTTGGGTGATAATGTGATCCTACGTTTTATGTTGTACGGAACTGGATCAAGTGAATTTTTTCGAGTAGGAACTGCTACATTTTTACCTCCTGGGAATACCGTAATAAGAGAGAAAACTGAAATCTTAGACACATATATTTTTAGTATATCGACAATACAATCTCCTGAAATTCTTGGTATTTCAACAGATGAAACTGATTGCTCTGATGGTCTTGGTGGTGGATCGTTTACCTTAGAATTAGACAGAACAATAGATGCGGGAGAAAAGCTTGATTTTAATTTGTTTGGTATCAATCCTTCGAGACCTCAAATAAACAGAGATGTATTTCCTAGCGATATTCAAGAGGTTAGTGGTCGATTCTTCTATACTTGGAACGATTTAGAAGCTGGTCAATATAGAGTCCAATACCAATTGAACCCCGTAGGAACACTAGAACCTCCAGCAGATCAACCTTTAATTTTTAATATAGGAACACCGACTCCTGTTACGTACAGTGTTTCTTCTCGCAATATTTCATGTGTATCGGGTCAAGGAACTAGTAATAATGGAGCTATTCTTATCAGTGGTGTATCAGGCGGAGCAGGATCTTACGAATATAGCATATCTGGAGGTGCTTGGACATCTTTCTCTGGTAATAATGTAACTATTTCCAGAACTAATGGAACCTATACCGTTCGAGTAAGGGATGGTAATGAATGTATTGGAACTGCTGAAGGAAATAATCAACCATCCGTTACTATTAACCCTGCTACAGCCATAACTATAGAAAGTACTCCTTCTCCTGTTACAAACGTAACTGTCTTTGGAGGAACAAATGGAAGTATTTCTCCTAATGTTTCAGGAGGAACCACTCCACCGCTTACCTATAGCTGGACAGGACCCAACGGATTTTCATCTAGTCAACAAAACATATCAGGTCGACCTGCAGGTACGTATACCCTTACCGTTACAGATAACCCAGAAGGCTGTAGTACTTCTAGAAGTTTTACCATAACTCAACCTCCATTATTTCAATTCACAACCGAAAGTTCGAGTAATGTAACCTGTGGTGATAATGACTCTTCTAACGACAATGGAACAATTACCGTACGAGCAATCGGTGGGATAGCAAACTATAGCTATGAATTGTTTTTAAGAAATGCATCCAATCAATATATCTCTCAAGGAGCTCCTCAAACATTAGGTGATGGAGTTAATTTTCAAAGATCCAATTTATCTGCAGGCATGTACAGAGTAACTGCAACGGATAATAATGGAACTGGCATCACCATCAGTACAGATCTTGAAATCACGGTACCTCCTGTTTTCTCATTTAGTACTAATAAAACAGATGTAGTTTGCCGGGGAGACTCAACAGGAAGTATAGATCTAACAATTTCTGGTGGAAATACAGGAGCTTATTCTGTAGTAAGATGGACTTCGGATTCTGGAACGGTATATAACCAAGAAGATCTAAGTAATATTCCTGCTGGACTATATACGTTGGAGTTAGAAGACGCTTTAGGATGTTTACCTGTAAACCCAGCTATAGAATATTTTGTAGAGATCATTGAACCACCAACGGCTGTTACTGCAAGTATTCCAGTAGGAGGAGTACAAAATCCAAGTGCAAACGGTGCCGCAGATGGTAGTATTAATATAGAAGTAAGCGGTGGTAGTAATGGGACATATACTTATTTGTGGTCCAAAAACGGTGACCCAGGATTTAGTAGAACCACCCAAGATATTACTGGTTTGTCCGATGGAATATACAATGTAACGGTTACGGAAAATGTAACAGGTTGTAGTGATCAGATTTTAGCTATTTCAATTGAGGAACCAGCACCACTAATAGCCTCTATTACAGAAGAAATAGAAATTTTGTGCTCTTCCGGTTCTAATTCTACTGGAGCTTTGCGAGCAGGTGCAACAGGTGGAGTTCCAAACCCGATTACTGGGTATAGTTATCAATGGTTTAGAAGAAATGCGTCCAATGTATTTGTTTCAATTGGTCAGTTTAATGAAGTGGCTACCAATTTATCAGTAGGTTTTTATCAAGTAGAAGTTACCGATAATAATAGTATTTCTAACCGTTCAGCTACATTTAATTTAGAAGGTAAACCAGAAATTATTATAAACAACATTGGCGTAACTGATGTTAATTGTTTTGGTGGTAATGATGGAATACTAAGTATCAATGCAACAGGTGGTACCGGTGCTTTAGAATACTCTATCGATAATGGTATTTCTTATCAACCTTCCAATACTTTTACAGGACTACCAGCAGGAACCTATGACATTATTGTAAAGGATACTAATGACTGTCAATCTTCTGTATTTACCGAAACGGTTCCTGGACCTACCAATCCGATCAGCATTTCTGGAACAGAAACTCATGTGACTATTTTTGGTCAAAATACAGGAGCCATTACCATCAATCCAACAGGCGGAAATGGTGGATATACCTACAGCTGGGCCGGTCCGAATGGATTTTCGAGTTCCGACAAAGATCTTTCTAATTTATTTGCCGGAACCTACACAGTTACTGTACGGGATAATCGTTTTGGCAGCACTTCTGATAACAGTGGTTGCGAGGCAATCCGAGCTTTTACCGTTACAGAACTTGATGAATTACTAGTAACGATTGCTTATGAAACACTAAATACCAATCTAAAATGTAATGGTGATGATAATGCGCGTCTATTCGCAACGGTATCTGGAGGAGACACTCCATATACCTATAATTGGTTTAAAGAGACTTCTGTAGGCTCTGGTATTTTCGATCCTTTATCAGATACTACAGCATTATTAATAGGAGTAGACGAAGGAAATTACCGAGTAGAGATAAGCGATCCTAATGGAGCAATGACTTTTGATGAGTTTTATGTAGGCGAACCGAATCCCTTAGGGATAAGTGTTGCAGAAACCGAGATAAAGTGTTTCGGTGATGCAACGGGTGCCATCGATATTACTGTTTCTGGTGGCACCACTCCTTATAGATATCTCTGGTCTAACGGAGAAACTACAGAAGACATTTCAGGACTCCTCACTGGCGATTATTCAGTAGTTGTAACGGATGCTAATGATTGCGTCCTTTCATCTACTACCATTAATATACCTCAGCCTTCAGCACCCTTAGAAATTACAAATGAAACTGTCTCAGAGCTTTCTGGTTTTCAAACGGGTGATGGAAGTATCGACATTACGGTTTCTGGAGGTGAAAGTCCTTATAGATATGAATGGCGTATACAAGGAAATACTACTGTCATAGGAAATACTAGTCGTATCGAGAATCTAGCTTCAGAAACGTATGAAGTTACCATCATGGATGGTAACGATTGTATACTAATCAAAGATTATTTTGTAGATGAACCAGATCTTTTAGAAATTACCAATATACAATTGGATAATCCTTTGCAATGTTTTGGAGATACTTCTGTATCCTTAACAGCCACAGTAGCTGGTGGTGTGACCCCTTATAATTATAGATGGTACAATACACTAGATCCTACCAATGATCTATCCATTACTAATGCGATTACCAATTTAGGAGAAGGAACCTATATTGTTCAAATCGTAGATGCAAATGGAAATCGAACTTCAGAAACTACGATAATAGTCAACCCTCCTTTATTAGAAGCATCCTATACTCCTGAAAATGTTTCTTGTAATGGTGGAAATGATGCAAGTATTGATGTAACGGTTACTGGTGGTACTGGAGCATATAGCTTTTTCTGGAGTAATGGAGCTAATACTGAAGATATTTCAGGACTTAGTATAGGTACTTATGATCTTACCATTAGAGATGCAAATCTTTGTGAAACTACACTTAGCATTACAATTACAGAACCTCCAGTAGGATTAAATATTACTGATTTTACTATTACGGGGGCCTCTGGGAATGGACTCAGCAATGGAAGTATAGAAGTTGTAGCAAATGGTGGAACTCCGGCTTATACCTATAACTGGACGGATACTACGAATACTTCTATTGGAACTAATAGCAACATATTAAACAATGTAGCAGCTGGAAGCTATTTCCTAACCCTTACAGATGCTAATAACTGTATGCTTGGCCCCATCGAATATGTCGTAGGAGAACCTGATCCTCTTTTGGTAACAACAGATGATACTGCTATTCCTTGTTTTGGTGAAAATGGAGAATTATTTGCTATCGTAACAGGTGGAGTCACTCCTTATTCCTATCAGTGGTTTGATAGTGCTGATAATCTCATCAGCACAGCTAGCAATACAGGACCAATCCCAACAGGTCAATACAGAGTGATCGTTACGGATGCAAATTTAAACCAAACAGAAGTACCTAGTGTAAACTTAACACAACCTGATGTATTAGAAATAACGAATATTGCAGTAACCGATGTTAGTTGTTATAATGGTAGTGACGGAAGTATTGAAATCACCGTTGCAGGTGGAACTGGTGCTTATTCGTATCGATGGAATACTCTTGGGTCATCTACCAATATTTTGAATGGAATTCCTGAAGGAGCCTATGAAGTTACTGTTACTGACGAAAATACTTGTTCTGAAGACAGTAGAATAATCAATGTTGGACAACCTGTAGTCTATGAGATCGTAAATACTGCTATCATAAGACCTTCTGGAATGGGAACTAACGATGGTAGTATCTCAATTACTATTACTGGCGGCGTTCCTCCTTTTACCTATCAATGGTCCGATAACACCGGTACTATAGTGCAATTAGAGTCCAATACAAATGCTATTTCCAGTACATTATCCAATCAATCAGAAGGTGTGTACAATATCTTAGTTACCGATAATGATGGCTGTACCATTGCAGAGACATATAATCTTGCCAATCCAGGAGAATTGCTAGTAGAGATCACTCAAATACAAGCCATTAGTTGTTTTGGAGGAAGTGATGGAATATTAGAAGTTATTACTACCGGTGGTATTGGAGGAAATACCTATCAATGGTTTAACGCCTCCAATAATACAGAAATAGGAAATAATAATATACTAAACGGAATTCCTGCTGGTTCTTATTATATTATCGTAAGTAATGCAGAAGGAGTTAGTGAACAAAGCGCTGTATTTAATGTATCTGAACCTCTTCCAGTAACTGGAAATCTTATCGGTGATACGCCAGATTGTTTTGGAGGCTCAGATGGAAGTATTACCATCACTGCATCTGGAGGAAACAACAGCTATTCTTATAGATATCGATTAATAAATGGTGTGTATAGCGATTGGATTTCTTTTGATAATGGAACAACTACTCAAATTGAAAATCTTGTTGATGGAACTTACCAAGTACAATTACAAGATGGAAATAGTTGTTTTTATGAAGATAATGGTACTATTGGAACCTTATCCATAGTTATCAATCAACCAGATGAGCTTTTAATAAGCAATGTAGCACCTAATAACCCAACTGGTTTTGGTCTAACCAATGGAAGTATAACGACTACAATTATTGGAGGAACACCTCCATACACATTCGAATGGTCAGACGCTAACGGTGTGCTTACCGAGACAAGTAATACAATTACCAATATAGGAGCGGGAACATACACCATAACGATTACTGACTCATTAGGATGTCAAACTTCTGAAACTTATATATTAACGCAACCAGATGAGTTATTAGTAACTGTAGAAATTGTAAATATTGTTTTATGTAAAGGAGATAATGGAGCAAGTCTAAGAGCTGTTCCTACGGGAGGAATTGGTCCTTATAATTATCAATGGTTTGAAAACGGCAATTCTAATATAGTAGGCACAGACCAACTATTATCAGATATTCCAGCAGGATCGTATTATGTAATTATTACTGATTCGCAATCCAATATGGTTCAAAGTGACGACGTACTAGTTTCTGAACCTGACGAATTAACACTTAGCTTATCTGCTGATTTTATTTTGTGTGGAGATGGATTTGATTGGACGATAGAGAGCACTGTCATCGGAGGAACTGCACCTTACACCTATTTTTGGACAAATGTAAATCAGAATACTCCAAACATAACAGATGTACTACCAGGAACATATATACTTATCGTAAGAGATAGCCAAGGATGTAGCACTCAGGAAAATATTACATTAGTTCCTCCTGAAATGCTAAACACTACATTTACTAGTACCAATCCAACTTGTTTTGAAGGTAATGATGGAACCATTGATATAACTCCAAATGGTGGAACTCCGCCATATACCTATTTTTGGGATAACGGATCCAACACCGAAGACCTAACAGGACTCTCAGCTGGATTATATTCGGTAGAGATTTTCGATAGTAAAGGATGTTCTATCATTCAAGATTTTGAACTTATGGATCCAGAAGAATTGATTATTGATCTAGGGCCTGACAAAACATTATGTCTAGGACAATCTTATACGATTGATGCTGTTATTTTGGATTCTGGAGCAACATATTCCTGGACAGGAGACAATGGATTTGCAGCTAATTCCTCAGAAGTAACACTATCTGAAAGTGGAACGTATACCGTTTCTGTTACTACCTCACTCGGATGCGTTAGTACAGATACTATAGAAATTATTGCTCTAGAAGATGAGATATCTGCTGAATTCTTAGTCTCTACAGATTTATTTGTGAATGAAAGCTTTATTATTGTAGATGTTAGTAATCCTATTCCGGATACTTTAGAATGGATACTTCCTGAAACTGCAGAACAAATTGATATCACAGATCAATATGCAGAAATTATGTTTACCGAAGAAGGTGAGTACGATATCATTTTGAAAACTACCATTGAAGACTGCGAAACGTTTTTTACCAAAACAGTAGTAATAAGAGAATCAGTATTTGATAGAGATTCGGAAAATCAGGATGGATTACAACAATATGTCATGTATCCAAATCCTACAAGAGGTAACTTTACCATAGAATTATCTTTTGATAAAGAAACACCTATAGCTATTAAACTATTTGGTATTGCCAATAATAATTTGATTTACGAACATACAGACGAACAACAAACAGCATATAGCATTCCTTTCAATCTAGAAGGTGCCATACCATCTGGAATTTATTTTGTGTTACTGGAAACACCTGAAAAGAGTTATATACGAAAAATTGTAGTCGAGTAGACAATATCAAAATTATATATAAAACGCCGCATTTCTGCGGCGTTTTTATTATCTATATATCAAAAGAACTTAAATATTATAAGTTTTCCGATAATGGAATTGGAAAAATATTAAATACTTGATCTCCTGCTCTATCAATTGGTAGTGTGTTTGATAAATTATATCGCCTTAAATCGAACATTCTGTGGTTTTCACACCATAAAGAATATCTTCTTTGATTTAGCATTTCTGTTGTAAGATCTGCTACGCTTTGAGCTCCTGAATAATTAGCTAAACTAGCAGAATTACGAATTACATTTAATGCATCTTCTGCATCTTGTAAATTATTTGCTAGAATGCTAGCTTCTGCATACAGAAGTATAAGCTCTTCATTTCTAAGGATATCTATAGCAGTAACGTTTGATGCATACAACCTTGTTTCATGAGTTCCATTAAGACCATCTTGAGCACTTGGTGCCGGTCTCATTGCTGCTTTTGAAGCTACTCTAGAATCTCCAGCTTCAGCATCATTAATCCAACTGTCATGAACAATAATTTGATCTGCATTATTAGGTTCTTCAGCCGAGGCAGAAGGTGAACGAAAAACACCATTAGGCTGATCCCCTGCTCCTAAACCAAAAACATATTTTGGTCCTGTTGTTAAACTTCCGTTTAAATCGAAATAAGAATTTGACAATTCTGCAAGCGCAACATTTCCATCACCGGCATAAACCGCAGCAAGTGCAGCAACTGCTCTATTAAACAATACGAATTCTTCTATTGTAATTTCATTTTCATTGTCTCGAACATCTTCTCCCATTTCATCCGAATCGTCGATCAAGTCAGAAAATCCAGAAACAGGAAATAAAAATTGATCTAACATCCCAAATCCACTTAGATCATTTTCAGCTTCATCCAGTAAACTTCTTATTTCTGCTAGGGCTGCATCAAAATCTAATACTGGTCCTAGGTTATCAGGATCAGCAACATCAATTCTCGCACTTCCATAGGATTTAAGAACTTGAATTAATTCATAAGCGATATATGTTTTAGCAAAACCTCTGTAGCCATTCTTATCTGCTTCTTCTATTACCTGAGTATTATCCAATGCTCCTAAAAGTACATTCGCATTTTTAATACAACGGTAACTCCCTGCAAATTGAGCTGTACTATAAAAAGAGTTGTTATCCAGTTGTATTCCATTCTTACCTAGTAAATCCCCAGTATTTCTAGGATCAGCATCAAACAAGTATAATTCTCTTGCCAAAGTACCACTAGCAGTTGTTTCTATTCCATGCCCATCTCTTGATGTTGCCTGAATTCCAATCACCAATTCATTCAACTGTCTTAAGGAAGCATTATTCTCAACACCTCCAAGACTGGGACCATTTGGATCTATATCCTCATCAAAAGAACATGATACTGCTACCATAAAAAGTAAAACCAGTATCAAATGATATTTTATTTTTATTATTCTATTATTCATTATTTGTTACTTTAAAAATTAACATTTAGGTGAAAGTAAAATTGTTGAGAACTAGGGAATGGCGTTACTTCGATACCACTCGATAAACCTGCACCTCCATTCACAGAAACCTCAGGATCATAACTACTGTAATCAGTAATTGTGAATATATTTCTACCAGAAATTCCTAGTTTTAATCCTTCTACTACGTCACCAAACAACCCATTGATTACTTCTGGTGAAAATCTGTAGTATATTGCAGCTTCCCTTAATCTCACATAAGTAGCATCCTCGATAAAACGTTGTGCATTAGCAGGTGTTGCTAATCTGGCCTGACCTGCTGGAGTTTCTAAATCTGGTGAAGTCTGTCCTAAATCGGTAAGAAATCTTGATAAATTAAGGTTATCTCCTCCTTGTTTCCATTGCAATAAAAATGACACATCTATATTTTTGAATAAAGTAAGCTGATTATTAAAGGCCATTTGAAAATCTGGCTCTACATTACCTACTTGTTGTAAACTTGCTTCTATTGGTCCATCTCCATCTGGGTCAATATTACCCACAATTTGCGTAACTGGCTGTCCTTCTTCTATGAAAAAAGTTCCAAGTCCAGTACCAAAACCAGCTCCTGGTTGAGCAAAAGCAGGTACATCTAAACGAGTAACCTCAGATCTATTAAAATAAAATTGTACTCCTGTATTCCAATAAAAATTATCACTTCTATAAACATCTCCTCTGATCGCTAATTCTAATCCTTGGTTAACTAAATCAGCAAGGTTTGTAGTCTCAGTGGTAAAACCAGAAGATGACGGAACATTTCTTGATAAAATTAAATCACTGACCTTTCTATTGTAGTAAGATGCTTCAAAAGAAATCCTGCTATCTAATAATCCAAGATCCATACCTACTTCAAATTCTGCAGAGGTCTCAGGTTCAATATCTGAATCTCCTCTTGTTCCGACGGTAAGACCACCATTACCTCCAATATTACTTGGGTTTAACCTTGTGTATATAGAACCAAACGCTGCAGAAGAACCTGTCTCCCCATACGCACTTCTCAACTTTAATTGATTTATTGCCTCTACATTCCAAAAATCAAAGTTTGCAATATTGACCGCCAAAGAAGCTTTTGGAAATCCATATAATTTATTTTGATCACCATTTAACGTTGATTTGTCCAAACGATATCCAAGAGTAGCAATAATTTGATCTTTATAATTACCTTCAACCTGAGCAAAATATCCAAAGTCTTTTTGGTTAGATCTATCTTGATCAATAACTTGATTTACCGATTGATCTACACTAGTTTGACCACCAAATAAATTAGAACCTCTACTATTCACAAGGTTTGCTCGTTGTTCTAAATAACTTACACCTCCCTGAGTTGTCAGTCCTAAATCACCATCCAATGCTGTATGATCCCAAACTCCAAAAGCAAGCATATTAAATTGAGTGAAATTATTTCTCCCTTCAGCCACGAAACCTTCTTGATTACCAACCTGTGCTTGATGGGTTTCCGGTACATATACATAAGTTTCATTTGCTAAATAATCTACTCCTCCATTCACTACAAATTTTACTCTATTCTTCTCGGTAGTCAATAATTTGGTGGTAAATTTTAATCCTTGAATAAATCTATTATTGGAATCCTCATTTTTGGCTTGATCTCTAACAAAAATTGGGTTCCCAGGATAATTTGGATTATTCGGGTAATTTCCATCAGCATCCGGGAACAAATTACGCCAAGGTCTTGTAAAAGCAAGCGTGTATCCAAAACTCAATCCTCCTTCATTTTCATTTCCAGTAAAACTTCTACTCGAATTACTTCTTACATAATTTGAAGACAACGAAATATCAAAAATATCTGATATTTTATGGTCTATATTACTTCTAATCGAAAATCTATCGAATCCAGTCTTTTGAATAATTCCTTCTTCATCACGATAGGATCCTCCAATGTAAAACCTGGTTTTGTCATTACCTCCACTGGCACTTAATTTTGTTTCAGAAATAAATCCAACATTTCCATAAATCTCATCTTCATAATCAATTAAACCTCCATTTTGAATAGCGTTATTAAAAGCAGCTACTTCCGCCTCTGCTGCAGCTCTTGATCTAGCTTCAGCTTCGGGATCATCGGGATTAGGAGTAAAAAAAGCATCAAAAACACTAGTTGCTGTCCAAGGTCGTAACCCTAAACGTTTTTGTATTACATTGACACCTGTATCTTGACTAAATTTAATTCTAGTTTTCCCCCCTTTTCCTTTTTTCGTTGTTATAATTACAACTCCGGCATTTGCTCTAGTTCCATAAATGGCAGCTGCAGACGCTCCTTTAAGAATTTCGATATTTTCTATATCATTTGGATCGATATCTGCTAATCTATTTCCTGCATTTTCTTCATTTCCTCTATTTGCTCCTGATGCAAAACGCAAACCTGAAGGTATCTCAACATTATTAATGTATACTCCATCTACTATAAATAAAGGTTGATTATTTCCATTTATAGATGATATACCTCTTAATCTTAATGCCGTACCACCTCCTGGCGCACCAGAAGATGCTGTTATATTTACACCTGTTACCTTACCATACAACGCACCATCTACCGTGGTTTGCCCTGTATTACCTACCAATTCTTCCGAAGACACGGTAGAAACTGCATTAGCCAGATTAGCCCTTTTTATCGAAGACCCAAGACCCGTTACAACGATTTCATCTAACGCTTCTAAAGCTTCAGCAACCTGAATAGTAATCGATCCAGTACTTTCTACTGAAACCACTTTGGTAGTAAATCCAAGTGCAAATACTTTTAGTTTTACAGGAAGGTTGTTAACGGTAAGTGAAAAATTACCATCAATATCACTGGCAGTTCCATTATTGGTTCCATCTTCTACGATATTGATGAAAGGTACTCCTTCCCCAGTACTTTCGTTAACTATTTTTCCAGTTATCGTTTCCTGTGCAAACAGAACGACCGGAAAAAAAAACAAGAATAGCAAAAGCCCCTTGCTACTTAGTGAATGTTTTTTCATAATGATTTGTTTATAAGTTCGGTTAAAACTATTAAAACATTCTTATAAAAAAATGTTAAAACTAACGCGTGTTAGTTAAAAAGATATTGACAATCAATTAGTTATACAGTAAAACCACAAAAAAAATATGTTAAATCCGCATATTGAATTACTGTCAGATAATTTTTAGCTTCCATCCTCATTTTTATAAAAACTAGATATTTTTCGTCTTAAACTTCTTATTTTTGCAGCCTTAACAAATAGCTATGTACAGAAGTCATTCTTGCGGTGAATTACGCAACTCAGATATTAACAAAGAAGTTACTCTTTCAGGTTGGGTACAAAAGACCAGAGATAAAGGATTTATGATATGGGTAGACCTAAGAGATCGTTATGGTATTACTCAACTTATTTTTGATGAGCAACGTACATCTTTGGATGTAATGGAAAATGCTAAAACTCTAGGTCGCGAATTTGTTATTCAGGTTAAAGGAACCGTGATTGAACGAGAATCTAAAAATCCGAATATAGCCACTGGTGATATCGAAATTTTGGTCAAAGAATTACAGATTTTGAATGAAGCTTTGGTTCCACCTTTCACTATTGAAAATGAAACTGATGGTGGAGAAGATATTCGTATGAAGTACAGATATCTGGATATAAGACGCAACCCTGTTAAAAATAGCTTACTATTTAGACACAAAGTAGCGATGAAAGTTCGCAATTATCTTTCTGACCAAGATTTTGTTGAAGTAGAAACACCATATCTTATTAAATCTACTCCGGAAGGAGCTAGAGATTTTGTGGTGCCTTCTCGTATGAATGAAGGACAGTTTTACGCTTTACCCCAATCACCGCAGACATTTAAACAATTATTGATGGTGGGTGGAATGGATAAATACTTTCAGATTGTAAAGTGTTTTAGAGATGAAGATCTTAGAGCAGATAGACAGCCGGAATTTACACAGATCGATTGTGAAATGGCATTTGTAGAACAAGAAGACATTCTTAACATATTTGAAGGACTTACACGTCATTTAATAAAAGATATCAAAGGTCAGGACATCAGTGATTTCCCTAGAATGACCTATGATGAGGCTATGCGAACCTATGGTAATGATAAACCTGACATTCGTTTCGGAATGAAATTCGGAGAGCTTAACGAAGTAGCTCAACATAAGGAATTCAAAGTATTTAATGACGCCGAATTAGTAGTGGGTATTGCAGTTCCTGGTGGTGCTTCCTACACCAGAAAAGAGATTGACAAACTAATTGATTGGGTAAAACGTCCGCAAGTAGGTGCACTAGGAATGGTATATGTAAAATGTAATGAAGATGGAAGTTTTAAATCTTCTGTAGATAAATTTTATGATCAGGAAGATTTAAAAAAATGGGCAGAAACTACAGGCGCCAAAGCTGGTGATCTTATTTGTGTATTATCTGGAAATGCAAATAAAGTAAGAAGTCAACTAAGTGCTCTTAGAATGGAATTGGCAGAACGATTAGGATTGAGAAACCCCGAAGAGTTCGCTCCATTATGGGTAGTCGATTTTCCTCTCTTAGAATGGGACGAAGAAACAGAACGTTATCATGCGATGCATCATCCGTTTACTTCACCTAAACCAGAAGATATTCCTCTATTAGATTCTAAACCAGGAGATGTAAGAGCAAATGCTTATGATTTGGTATTAAATGGAAATGAAATAGGTGGAGGTTCTATACGTATACATGATAAAGAAACACAGGCTCTTATGTTTGATCATTTAGGATTCACTCCAGAAGAAGCCAAAGAACAATTTGGATTTTTAATGGATGCGTTTCAATATGGAGCTCCTCCACATGGTGGAATTGCCTTTGGATTTGATCGATTAGTAGCCATACTAGGAGGACAAGAAACCATTAGGGATTTTATTGCTTTCCCTAAAAACAATAGTGGTAGAGATGTAATGATAGATGCTCCAGCCAATATTGATCAAGAGCAACTCAAAGAACTCAATATCAAATTAGATTTATAACTTTTAAAATTAAATCTAAAAAAATCCAAGATTTTAGGGTAACATTTTGTCTGCTTATGAAACATATATAAGTTAGATGACCTTATTATGCCTTAAAATAAATAATTAATTACGGTTTTCTTTCAATTTAAAAAGCGAGTAAATCATCAATTCAAGTAATGTTATCATGAAACGACTTTTTTGTTTCTTTTTACCTTTCCTTTTTGGAATTAATTTAATTTCTGCACAATCTCAGGATCTCGATTTAATCAAAAAGTACCTTATTGACTCTGGTTTTAATAATGAAGATATAGAAAATCTCACTATTGAATCTAAGTCTTTTTCAAAAAGTATGCAGGCATCAACTTTATATGTTATTCAACAATATAATGGTATCCCCATACACAACGCAGTAGGAAGTATAGCAATAAAGAGTGGAAAAATAGTTTCTTTTAAAGGTTCCTTCATTCATAATATTGCTTCAAAAGTCAATATAATATCTCCTGTATTATCCGCAGAAGATGCCTTAAGGAGTTCTGTAACTCATCTTAAAATAGCCCCTATAGAGAGTCTACAAATGATTTCAGAGAAAACTTCAAATAAAACTACATTTTTGAAAACTAACATTTCTGAAGAGGAAATTCCTGCAAAATTGGTATACCAAGTAGTTGATGAAAAATTAATTCTTTCTTGGGATCTCAGTGTATTAACTAAGGATGCTGAACATTGGTATAGTGTTCGAATAAATGCAACGAATGGAGAGCTTCTTAGCCAAGATGACTGGATACTACATTGCTCTTTTGATTCTCATAATTCTAAATCAACATCGTCATTACTAATGACACCTTCGCCATTGGAACAAAAATCATCGAGCAATGCTCTAGCGATGTCACCAACATACAATGTATTGCCACTACCTGGTATTGAAAGTCCTAATCATGGGAATAGAGAACTAATATCAGGACAAGAAGACCCGATTGCATCTCCCTTTGGGTGGCATGACACAGATGGTATAGAAGGAGCGGAATTTACCACCACTGAAGGTAATAATGTTCTTGCATCAGAAGATCTGGCAGGACTAGATTCTCCAGGAAATAGAGCTAATGGAGGTGAAAATCTGGTATTTGATTTTCCTTATGACCAAAATGCTTCTATTGGAGAATATCAAAATGCTTCTATTACCAATTTATTCTACACTAATAATGTAGCGCACGATATATGGTATCATTATGGCTTTGATGAAGCTTCAGGAAACTTTCAGGTAAATAATTATGGTAAAGGAGGAGATGGTAATGATCAAGTATTCGCCTATGCACAGGATGGAACAAGATTTAATAATGCAAGTTTTGGAACGCCTCCAGACGGAGCAAGTCCTAGAATGCAAATGCATTTATACAATCCCATGCAACCTAGAGTAAAACTTGCTATAAACAACTCATCTATACTAGGGGAATTTGGAGTAACTGAAGGCTTTTTTATTTTTGGAACGCCGGAAATACCAACATTACCAGATAACATAACAGCAGACTTAATTTTAGCTATAGACAATATTAGCGATCCTGACCCAAATGATGCTTGTTCAGATTTAGTGAATTCAAGTAATATGAACGGAAAAATTGCAGTTGTTAGAAGAGGTGAATGTAGTTTTTTTAGCAAAATTGAAAGATGCCAAGAATCAGGAGCTATAGCAATCATAATCGTTAATAATGTTGATGGTGATTTTGATATACGGGGTGTAGATCCAATAGAGATCCCCGCCGTTGGGATAAATCAAGTAGATGGTGAAGCAATAATTTCACAAATAGAAAATCAACCATCAGTAAATGCTACCTTAGCAAAAACAGATCCTTTAAATTGGATTGTTGGAGCTGATTCTAGTTTTGATAACAGTATTGTTGTCCATGAATATGGGCATGGTATTTCCAATAGACTAACTGGAGGACCTAGATCCGCAAGTTGTTTAGATAATGACGAACAAATGGGAGAAGGCTGGTCTGATTGGTTCGGTATTGTAATGACAATTAAACCAGGTGACAAAGGGTCTGATGCCCGTGGAAGAGCTACTTTTGCCAATGGACAACCTATTGATGGTCCAGGAAATCGTCCAAATCCGTACAGTACAGATATGTCTATAAATCCTGTTACTTACGCCGACGTAAGTGACGATACAAATTATTCCAGACCTCATGGAATAGGCTCAATTTGGGCTTCTATCCTCTGGGACATGACTTGGACATTTATAGATAGAGATGGTTATGATTCTGATCTCTATAACGGTACAGGAGGAAATAACTTGGCAATGCAACTAGTAATGGATGGGCTTAAACTTCAGGCTTGTAGTCCTGGTTTTGTAGATGGAAGAGATGGTATATTAGCCGCAGCAGATTTATTACCGAATAGTGAAGCTAATAAATGTTTAATTTGGCAGGTTTTTGCTCGAAGAGGAGTTGGCTATAGTGCCGATCAGGGGTCTTCTCAAAGCAGATTTGATCAGGTAGAAGCTTTCGACCTTCCTCCTACTTCACAAATAAATTGTACAACTTTAAATGTAAATGAATTTAATTCGAATTTATTCAGAATAACACCTAATCCTTCCAATGGTATATTCGATATTAAATTATCTAAGGAAATAGGAAATAGTTCTATCTCAATATTTGATATAAATGGCAGACAAGTATTTAATGAGGATACACTTTTAAAAGACATATACAGAGTTACCACAAACTTAAAATCTGGCATATATCTATTAAGAATTGAGGCGAAAGACGGATCTACAACATCTGTATCTAAAATAATCATTCAATAACTCTTATAAGATTCTTAAATATTCAATTAACAAAATGATGAACATTTTTTTGACAATCCAGATTCGATGAATCCATTAAATCTATTATAACAGGGTATATTTTTTATTGTAATCTCTTCTTTTTGGCTTTCATATGTTTTCATTATCTTGTAATTAACCTAAGATTTGTGCTTATATGAGTAGCTCCACCAAAAAATCTATACTGCTAAAGTTTTTAATATGGAGATATCGCCATATTTCTACCAAAAACTTTGTCTTAGTCCTAAGTATACTAGTAGGTTTTTGTGCTGGTTTAATATCGCTACTTCTTAAAAACATTACACATTTGATCCAAGTAGTGTTGGAGAGTGATATTATATCCTGGCAGACATCTTTTTATTTTATCATACCTGTAATCGGATTATTGATAGTGTATGTTATTACAAAGTTTATCTTTAAAAAAGATATCAAATCAGCGATTCCACTAATCTTATATGCTCTTTCTAAAAAAGATGGTAAAATAAGACCTGTAAGCGGTTATCTTCCGCTGCTTTTAGCTCCAATAACGGTAGGATTTGGAGGATCCGTAGGTCTTCTGGGGCCTGCTGTAGGATCAGGATCTACATTAAGTTCTAGTATAAGCCGAGTTTTTAAATTAGATACAAAAACCAGATTTTTATTAATTGGGTGTGCAGCCGCAGGAGCCATATCTGCAGTTTTCAAATCTCCTCTAGCAGGTTTAGTGTTTGCTGTAGAAATATTTAGTCTGGATTTAACGCTCACCTCCTTGCTTCCCTTATTATTTGCTTCAGTATCTTCTATCATAACATCTTATTTTTTTCTTGGAGATGAAGTATTGTTCCGATTTCAAGTACTAGAAAAATTTGATATCTACGATACGCCTTTTTATGTAATTCTTGGAGTTGGTACCGCTATTGCATCTATATACTTTACTAAAATGTATTTTGGGATATTATCCTTTTTCGATCGTTTTCCAAAAAAAATTCATCGATTGCTTATTGGAGGATTTGCTATTGGAGTGATGCTATATTTTATACCTCCACTCTATGGAGAGGGATTAGGTTTTATTAATGATCTTTTGAATGGAAATCATTTGGCAGCGATAGGAAATACTCCTTTTGATAATATGACTAATAATATCTGGATGATTATAGCTTTACTCACAGGAATTACAATTTTTAAAGCGATTGCAATGACTGCTACTTTTGGAGCTGGAGGATCTGGTGGTATTATTATTCCAACATTAGTAATGGGAAGCGCTCTGGGGAATGTAGTTGCTAAAATCATTAATAACATTGGAATAGGATTTCAGGTCTCGGAAGCAAATTTCACTTTATTAGGAATGGCAGGATTAATCGCAGGGGTATTACACGCTCCTTTAACATCTATATTTTTAATTGCTGAAATTACTACCAGCTATGAATTGTTTGTGCCTTTAATGATCACAACGTCTATATCATTTATCATTTCCAAAAACAGCATTGAACATAATATCTATACCAGATCTCTTGCAGAACGAGGACTTTTGCTCACCCATGATAAAGATCAAACGGTTTTAACGCTTATGAAATTAGATGATTGTATAGAAACTAATTTTATATCGGTACCACCGCATTATACCCTAAAACAATTGCTAAGTGAGGCTGTAGCCAAATCAAACCGAAACCTATTTCCTGTAATTGACGAATCTAACACCTTACTAGGCATTGTAACTTTAGACAATATTAGAGACATTATGTTCGATGTTTCTTTATATCATAAAACAACAGTAGAAATGTTAATGATACAAGTAGAAACTTCCATTATTTATGAAAGTGATGATGCTAAAAAAGCGATGCGCAAATTTCAAGATACAGGAGCATGGAATCTTCCTGTGATAAAAGATGGAAAATATTTTGGTTTTATTTCAAAATCAAAACTACTAACTGCTTACAGAAGAAAGCTTATTCATTTTACACGATAAAAAACCTGCTGAAACTAAATTCAACAGGTTTTTATACACTTAGCAATTCAAACTACTTTTTTATTAATTGAACTACCTGAGTTCTATCATTAAATTCTATTTTCATCAAATACATCCCATTCATTAGATGAGGTGCATTAATGCTAAAACTACTATCCTGAATTTTTATCTTCTTATTTTCTAACACCTTCTTACCAGTAAGATCATACATTTCTATATGTATATCATCTGCAGAAAGATTGGTCTTAGATAATGTTACTTGTAATGAATTTGTAAAAGGATTAGGCCAAGCTTTCGCAAAATTGCCATTAGGAATATCTATTTCATCTACACTTAAAGTTTGAGACGTTGGTTCTCCTATTAACACTAATCCAAAAGAAGTCCCAAAAGTTACCGTTCCATTCGACACTATAGCTAAACTACCAGAAAAATAATCTTGTAATTCCGTACCATCAGACCACATACCAAAAACATCTAATGCTCCTACAAAATCATTATCATTACCTGTATATACTAATGCTTTATCGTCTATACCATTCTGATCATATTCTCTTTTAAAAGTATATGGTGTATCCTGTAATTTAGTATGTTTCCCAGCTCCAACAGAAACATGCTCTCTTCTAAATCTTCCTATTTTCTGATAATGAAGCAGTGTTAAGGAAGGAATAGAATTTGGATTGCTTAAATCACTAAAATTCATATTGGATCTAAGAGTAGCATCTCCAGTAGCTCCTCCGCCAGGTGTGAGTGTTCTTGCTGTTTCATCTCCATAATAAATTTGGGCAGGTCCAGGAGTAAGTAATAATTTTGTTCCAGCTTCGAATGTTTTTTGACGATTTCGGTCAAAAACTTCTTCTGTATCATGATTCGTCAAAAAGTTCATGGCACTTTTTCCTTGTCCTAGCTGATTTTGCAACAAATTATCATAACGACTAAAAATACTTTCTAAACCCTCTTCTGCATTAAATCGAAATTCGAAATTAATCAAATTAGCAAATCCATTATTATAATAATCTACATTAAATCCATCTCCCGTAAAAGTTCTTCCCATGCTTGGTGCATTATAGTTAAACACCTCACCAGTCATCCAGAAATCTAAATCATCCAGTTTCTTAGTTGGATTATTTGTCTTCCATTCTCTCAAAGCGATAATTCCTTCTTCTTCTAGTTCTTTCCAAACAGCTTCCTCTACATGCTTTACTGTATCCACCCTAAATCCATCTACACCATATTTTCTTACATAATCCGTTAACCATTTTATGATATAACTTCTTGGTGATCTGGACTTACCTGTTCTGTTAAAAAAATCATTCAATTCATTTTCTTCACTATCTCTTCTTCCTTCCTGACTCCACTTTTCTAACAACCAATTTGGCAGACTAACATTATCATTAGAATCAGTTCTAATATCTGGTAAATTATCTACCAATTCACAAGGAATTGTTCCTCCTGGACCTTGAAAATTACAATTAGGATCTCTACGAACCCACTCATCTGGCCAAGATTGATTTTGATCGGTGCTAGTATCTGGTCCTACATGATTAAGAACAACATCCATTAATACTCGAATACCATGTTCATGTGCTATGTCTACAAATGTTCCGAAAAGCTCATTCGTTCCCAAATTAGCATCGATGTTTGTCCAGTCTTTTGTCCAATATCCATGAAAACCATATCCTGCGCCTGGTACCGATCCATAGATATTTTCCACTGGTGGAGTAATCCAAATAGCATTTACTCCAAGGTCATCAAAATATCCTTCCTCAATCTTATTAATAAGCCCTTGCAAATCTCCTCCTTCATAATTTCTTAGTGCCGGACCATCCTGAGGCCTCCCGTAAGAAATATCATTAGATGTATCTCCATTCTCAAAACGATCTGTAAGGACAAAATATACTGTTGCATTCTCCCAAACGAATGGTAAATTCTTATCTGATTGTGTGTAACCTACCTTTGATAAACAAAGCATAAAGGTTACTGCAATTAGTAACTTCTTTTTCATTGTGTGAATTTTTAGTTTTTGTTTGTGTTTGATTTACGTATAAGTTTTATTTGTCATGTTTTAGAACCATACTGTTCAAAAAACTTTTGATTGTATCAAAACGGATCTTTTACAGAACTATTAGATCTCTTTTTTACGAAAACCTTTGATTGTTAATAAATTGTCCAAAATTCATTGTAAAACTCAATTCAATTATGAAATATGTAATAAGAATATTGTTCATAGCAGTGGTTATTCTTGTATCGGTAGGTTATTACTATAAAAACACCGGAGATCACCTTACCGGAGATAAATGGGTTGGTATTGGTATCCTTGTAGCTTCTTTTATTCTAATGCCTTTGTTCATATACCATAGATGGAAAGATAAAAAGGTAAAGGATTATATGTTGACCGAAGAAAACCTTCAGAAAATGAAGGATTTTACTAAAGAAGAAAAAACTGACAAAAACTAAAATTATGCAAATATTTACATTTTAATAACAACTGTTATTATATTAAAAGCTACCTTTAGAATTCATAATATTATCTTATTACAATGGAAGGAACAGTAAAATTTTTTAATGAATCTAAAGGTTACGGATTTATTACCAACGATGAAACCGGAAAAGACATTTTCGTGCATGCTTCAGGATTAAATGGTGAAGCTCTCAATGAAGGTGACAAAGTAGAATACCAAGAACAAGAAGGAAGAAAAGGAATTATTGCGGCGCAGGTTCGCGTAATTCATGGATAAAGATATATTCGAAAGGTTACAAAAGACGCTATAAATAGCGTCTTTTTTTATTTTTGTATGTTATATTTATCTCTAAATACTTTGCTTTGGAACATCAGATACTCTAATATTTTTAATCCATCTCTTGTACTCAGTATTGTTTGTATCTCTGTCTCCTGATCCAAAAAATCCATAAAATTATAAAACTCTGTTTCTGGAATCTTTAGTTCTTTTATAAAAAACTCTTCTTTGTAATATTGATGTAGTCTAATTTCTGGGGTATCTTCTTTACTTTTTTTCTGAAAAATACCGGAAACCGCCTGAACAAACCCCATAAGATCAATGGAAACTCCAGCACCTTCATTCCCAGATTTTAGCACCGTGTTTTCTACTGGTGATTGCGCATCATTGGGTCTAGCCACACCCATTTGCTTAAGTTGTTCTGCATTCCAAAAAGGAAGGTTTTTTTCGTAAGTCGGAATATCCTCTAGGTCTTTCTTAATATCACCAGTTAAAGAATATTGAGATATATGAACTTCATCTAATGTATTCACTTCCGGTTCTAGAAAAACTTTGTAGTTATCTGATAATAATTGTTCTTCTGTTATTTGAAATTTCTTTAGTTTATACTGAACTGAAGAGAAAACGACAATATCTCCAAGATCAGCAGGAATCTCAAAGTAGCCAGACTTACTACTTATGGTTCCTATTTCTTTGGTAAGGTTTACAATATTTATCGCTTCTAATTCTAATGCATTAACTATAACCTGACCCTTTAACCATGAATTTTGTTGACCAAAGCTTAAGAACGAAATTAGTGACAACAGAACACTTGTATATCTTTTCATTAGAAATAATAATACTAGTTTTCCATTATTACTTTCTCTTCTGATTTTCATCATTGAAGATTTTGCTCTGCTGTATCAAATGTTCTAGAACCCTAAGCTCGTCTCCTGTTTTTAATATCTTCTTTGTTTCAGCCTGTTCGTTTATATAATCCAGAAAATTATACAATTCTGTTGCTGGTATTTCTAATTCTTCAACAATAAAAGTTGCCTGATAAAAATCCGTTATCTTCCGGATTCTCGTATTACCATGATTTGTTTTATCCTTTTTCTTAAACAGACTCGCTACCATTCTACCTACCGCTATTAGGTTTACTGGTGTAGCATCCATCTCATCAACAATCACTCTATTCTTTACCGTTTTTACTCCCATCTCCTTGATAAAAGGAGTTTCATCTAAAACTTTTGCATTAAACATAGGAAGGTTATCCTCATATGTTTCTATTTTCTTGATATCCTCTTTTACTTCTCCAGACAGATCATATTGAGAAACTATCACCTCATCTAACTCATTCACCTTGGTTACCAATAGTATTGCAAGATTTGCTTTCTTCAGATCCTTTTTGGTAACTATATGTGTTTTTTGATAATGTTGAACAGAAGAAAAAACAATGGTATCTCCTTCTTCTGCTTTTATTTGAAAATAGCCAACATCATCATTAATTGTACCTAATCCTTTAGTAAGATTGATAATATTTATAGATTGCGGTTGCAAAGTATCTGTCAATATTTTCCCATGCAAGACATCTTTTTCTTGTGCATAACCGACAAGACCTAGTAAAGAAAACACAACATAAAGTTCTTTTTTCATTTTGATTGATTCTACCAAAAAGACGAAAAACAATAACTACGGTTGCAACAAGATTTGGATTTTTTTGGTACTAAAAAAGTAAAGAAGTAACATCTGTTGGTTTAATTTTCAGTTTCGAAATAATTTTCAAAAAGGCTAGTGCGGTAATAAAAGCATCACCAGCAGCTGTATGCCGATCACTTTTGGAAATTTTTAAATCATCACATAATTCATCAAGCGTATAATGATTATATTTTCTCTCTCTACTATAAATTAGATGTTTGGTCTTTCTAAATAGCACTCCTGTATCCAAAAACCTATTTTTCAATGTCCCTAAACCTTGTCTTTGAAGCGCACTATTGATCATCCTTCTATCAAAGTCTGCATGATGCGCAATTAATACAGCATCTTGGATAAATCCCAAAAACATCTCAATAGCATCGCTTTCATGTACTCTTATATACTCGTGATTTTTTCGAATTCCATGAATTTCCACCGTTTCAGAATTAAAAACATCCTGTTCTAGATATAATTCGAGTTGATCAGACACATCAATACTCATACTCTGAATTGCCACAGCCCCAATGGATAGAACTCTATCATTTTTATAATCAAAACCTGTAGTCTCTGTATCAAAGGCAACAAACCTAGTCTCTTCTACCTTCTTTTTACTAGTCTGGTTTTCGAAATAATTAAGATACTCCACCCAAAACTCAGGGGAATTCTTTTTATCCTTATTTGAAAACCAAAAATTCATTTACATATATGTTTTTAATTGAAAACGAACTCTAAGCACTTCTTGTATGTCTCTAATGGGTCTAAAGCACCTTTTAAGTTTCAATTTATCATTTTTGCTAAGTGTATTTAATTGAATATATCTCCCTGAATCTTTGTGCATCAACCCTTGCCTTGCCCTAAACTTTAATAATACCCTAAAAGCTTTTGCACAACTTTCGAAAAGCTCTTTATTATTTGGTTCTAATGCTGCAAGTTTCTCATAACGCAGTAATGTATTATTAATTCCTTTTAAATTATGATATAATGCTAAAATTCGTGCACCATCAATTAGTACCATCATCGCCCTTATTTTGATATCGAAAGTATCTTTATGTTCTCCATTTTGTTCCACTAAAAATTGTTTAAAAAAGCCTAAAGGAGATGGTTTTTGTAATGCGCTAACACCTAATAACCCGAGAAATCTTTTACTCTTGTTCACGCCATCAAATACGACATCTGATAATTGATTTACCATATCAGTATCACCATATACAGCCTGAAAATCAAAAAATATAGACGACAGTAAAGTGCTTTCTTCAGTCGGAGTTGTCATCCAATCTCTAAACTGTTTCTCCCATTCAGATACCGACATGCACCATCTTGGGTTACTAGCCATCATCTCTGCTGGACAATATTCAAAACCAATCGTATGTAAATTCTTAGTAATTCTTCTTGCTAACTCTAAAAAATAATTTTGAGTTTCTGTATACCTTATTTCCTCAACATCTTCAAATACAATAGCATTATCCTGATCCGTAATTAATAATTGCTCTCTTCGTCCTTGGCTTCCTATTACTAAAAAACTAAATAATACAGGAGGTGATGAATCCATCTCTTGTAAAGACAAATCAATCGTTCGAACTACTAAGGCGTCATTTATTTCTGAAATAAGATTTAAGATATGCATTGTAGGAATATCTTGCTCTAAATAGGTAGTTAGTAACCTTTCTACTTGTTTTCTGATATATCGTAACCGCTGGATTTTTTTTACCCTTTTGATTTCCTTTATTAAAACTGAAGGATTATTTCCAAAGGATACTAACAAATCATGATTAGAAAAAACACCAACAGTTTTAGAGTTGCGCGTGCCATCTTTTGTAATACAAAGGTGACTTATGTTGTTTTTAATTAAAGCTATTTGTGCTTCTGCAACTGTTATTTTTTTAGAGTACGCTTTTACGGGTGTTGTCATTACCTCAGTAACATGAGATTCGGTTGATATTAATCCAGTAGCCACTTTAGCTCTAAGATCACTATCCGTAATAATTCCGATTGGATACTTTTGATCATCAACAACAACGATCGCATCGGATTTTTTAGCATTCATTTCTATAGCAATATCTTTTACAATAGCGTCAGAAGTGCATATAAGAGGCTTCTTGCGATAAGAAATAGTGCGTAACGTAGACAGGTCACTAGCTGGCTCGATAGTAATAGTATTGTCTATTTTTTTTCCCTTTTCGGTTTCTGTAAAATAGTTTCTAGCATGCGTAGCAAAAGTCTCTAATAAAAAATTATTTACTTCTTTATTTTCATCAATAAAAGGTTTAAAAACTGAAGAAGGAATTGCATATACGATGGACTCTTCGTTAGCCAAAGCAGCCATTCGATAATTCTTTTTGATAATCATAATACGCAATCCAAAGAGATCTCCAGAATCACAAATATCCACGAAGTTTTGAATATTTCCTGTAGTTCTATATAACCCTATTGCTCCTTCTCTAACAATGTAGAACTCATCATGACATTGCTCATCTTGCCTAAACACATAAGCTCCTTTTTCCAAATACAATACTCTAATTTGGCTAGAAACAAACAACAATTCTTCTTTAGAAAGCAAACTAAAAGGTGGGAACTGTTTTAAAAAATCCTGAATTCGCTCTGCAATTGTATTTTTCACACCTTTAATTTTAGTATGTATTGAATAATAGACCAACGATTAAAGAAAGTAAACCTCTCATTATTCCCTTATTACTAAATTCACAATATCACGGCAATATTTAGATCAATTTAGGTTTCGTTTCTCCACAAAAAAGCGCTTAAGTATTTCGCTACATTCTTCTGCCAAAACACCTCCTACCATTTTAGTTTTTGGATGAAGTTTAGTTCCCATAGTAATAAAACCTCTTTGTTCATCTCTGGCTCCATATACTAATTTACCAATTTGGCTCCAATACAGAGCACCAGCACACATCTGACAAGGCTCTATCGTTACATACAGAGTACACTCTTTAAGGTATTTCCCTCCTAAAAAATTGGCAGCAGCAGTAATAGCTTGCATTTCCGCATGTGCTGTAACATCATTTAAAAGTTCTGTGAGGTTATGGGCTCTAGCAATAACCCTATCGGCTACTACTACTACCGCTCCAATAGGTATTTCTCCTTTATCATAAGCCATTTCAGCTTCCTGCAGTGCTTTTCTCATAAAATGAGAATCATCATAGGGATCAAACATAATAATTTCAATTTCAAGTAAAACTAATAAATATAATTATTCTTATTTCATTGAAATCAATATTCTACCAAACTTATATATCTAATTTTAAATTGATACTCCAGCTCATTTCAAAATAGTACTTTTGCTTCATGAAAGAAAAATTACTTTCTCGTATAAAATACCCGCAAGATCTCAGAAAACTTTCTCTTGATCAATTACCAATATTAGCGCAAGAATTACGCAATTTTGTTATTAATATCGTAGCGACCAAAGAAGGTCATTTGGGAGCTAGTTTAGGCGTTATAGAATTGACTATTGCGTTGCACTACATTTTTGATACTCCAAACGATCTATTGGTTTGGGATGTAGGACATCAGGCATATCCTCATAAGATTCTTACAGGAAGAAAAGATCTATTTCATACCAATCGACAATTACATGGTATTAGTGGATTTCCTAAACGCAGCGAAAGTGAATACGATACTTTCGGAGTAGGACATTCCTCCACTTCTATTTCCGCCGTTTTAGGAATGGCCATTGCTTCTAAATTAAAAGGAAACATCACCAAACAACATATTGCGGTAATTGGAGATGCTTCTATCGCTAGCGGAATGGCATTTGAAGGTCTTAATCATGCTGGTGTTACCGATGCAAACATGTTAGTAATTCTTAATGATAATTCTATAGGAATTGATCCAAGCGTCGGTGCTTTAAAAGAATATTTAACCAAAGCCAAAGTAGGATACAAACCCAAAACAGACAATATTATCGAAGCACTTAACTTCTCTTATTTTGGTCCTGTTGATGGTCATGACTTACCCGGTTTACTTAAAACTTTAGAAAACCTAAAAAATAAAAAAGGCCCTAAATTATTGCATATTATTACCACTAAAGGTAAAGGGTTAAAACAAGCCGAAGAAAATCAGGTAAAGTACCACGCCCCTGGAAAATTTGATGCTGCTACTGGAGAGTTAGTTCCTAAAAAAGATACTCAAGAACCTCCAAAATTTCAAGATGTATTTGGCCATACTATTTTAGAGTTAGCAAGAAAAAACAAAGATATTATCGGGATTACTCCTGCTATGCCTACTGGTAGCTCTCTAAAATATATGATGGAAGAAATGCCAGACAGAGCATTTGATGTTGGTATTGCGGAACAACATGCTGTTACTTTAGCTGCGGGAATGGCTACCCAAGGATTAATACCATTTTGCACCATATATTCTACTTTTCTTCAACGTGCTTATGATCAACTAATACATGATGTGGCCTTACAAAATCTACCTGTAGTCTTTTGTATTGATCGAGCAGGATTAGTGGGAGCAGATGGTGCTACTCATCATGGTGTTTTTGACATTGCTTACACGAATTGTATCCCAAACATGATAGTTGCTGCTCCATTAGATGAAATTGAACTACGAAATTTACTATACACCGCTTCTTTGAGATTAGATAATCCAATCTCCATAAGATATCCAAGAGGTAGAGGTAGGATTTTAGATTGGAAAAAAGATATGACAGAGGTTCCAATCGGTAAAGCAAAATGTCTTTTAGAAATGGATTCTGATATAGCAATACTATCTACTGGGACAATTGGAAGCAATGTATCTGATACTTTAGATACACTTTCAGCAAAAGTAAGTCACTATCATTTTTGCTTTATCAAACCATTAGACAAAGAACTCTTAAAGGAAATATTACAAAAACATAAAATAATTATTACAGTAGAAGATGGTGTTATCAAAGGTGGTTTCGGACATTCTATAATCTCTTTTGTGAATGAAAATAAACTTGGAAATAAAATATATACCCTAGGAATCCCAGATAATTTTATCCATCATGGAACAACAGAAGAATTACAGGACATCTGTGGTATTTCTTCTTCAAAAATAAAGGAGACAATTCTAAGACTTCTTTAACTATATATCATTTACTGGATTGCTATTTTAGTAGTAAATCTATTTCCTTCTTTAGTTTCGATCTGTAATAGATAAATCCCTTCTCTTAAATTTTCGGCATTGATATTATAAGAATTATCGAGTTGAATTTCTTTATTATACACAACTCTCCCATTTAGATCAATAATACTCACATTACTGCCTCCAAAAGCTCTGGAAACATTAATTACAAAACTTCCATTAGAAGGATTTGGTGTTATTCTGAAGATACTATCTTCAAAATCTTCTACATTTAATAGACAAGATACTTCTGATGTTGGCGGAATATCAAATGCCTCTGTCTGATCTGTTCTATCAAGAGAATTACCTTGTGAGGCACTCCAACCAAGCCCACGTCTTGCAAACACTTCCCATATTAAACAGGCATTTGCTCCAGAATTTGCAACTTCGTCTGCCATAAGTATAGCATCACGACCATCAACAAAACCCGGGTTACAAGATTGTAGTTTTAATCCATCTATAATCAACTGCATTGCTAAATTATTTCCTCCTGTCCCGTTATATAAATCCGGGTCAAAACCATCTCTCTCTATAAGAGCCCAAGCCAAATCCCAAATCATTGATGCCCATACAGATCCTACTCCGTGAGGTGCAGAAAAATTTGTTTCATTATTAGTATCAGCATAGGTTACCGGATTAATACTCATATTAGTACTATATGGAAATGGTCTAATTCCTCCACCTGTCGTTGGTTGTCCTGCAGCATATGTACCAATTCCTCTGCTATCTTCGCCAGTATCTCCAGACTCAATAGTCATCATCAGTGCAAACCAATCTGACCATCCTTCACCCATTTGTTCAGTAAACTGGATACAATTACCATCAATATCTCTTAGCGCGCAAGAAGTTAAACATCCAGAGTTATTAGCTCCTCCAGTTAATCGAGTGGAAATTCCATGTCCATATTCATGAATTACAATTCCATTATCAAAACTACTATCTTCTGCAAAAAAGTTTCTTCCTACATCTGATATAGTAACATTAATTGTTGTTGAACTCATTTCAGCTATCAACGCTTCTCCATCATCTCTACCAATCATTACTGCAGGAATAGTAATACTGCCATCATCTCCTCCCATCGCTATAGGATCTCCTGCAACATTATTTACAACTACCACAGCAACAGCACCTGCAGCCTGACATCTAGCTACTTTATCATCAAAATTACAAGAACCACGTCTTACTACTGCAACTCTTCCATTAAGATCAGCGGCATTTATTATATTAGAGCAAGCATCATTGGCATCTGCCGAACTGTCATCATCAATTGCAAGTGCTAAATTAGCCGTTAATCCACTTGGAAATTCGGGAGCATCTACATGCCCTGGATTAAAAGAATTATCAACAGTAGTATATGATCCTCCTAACGTTCCTCCGTTCACAACAAAAGTATTAACAGATGGATCTGCTTGTGGGTTCCATAAGAACATTTGCATTCTTGGGTTAAAACCATCAGGTGGTGTTCCAAAATTAGCATTATTAAAACCAGAACCATCTTGAGCATCTGCAAAAACTTCATCACCGTCCGATCCTCCTCTTCCATAATTATTAAATTGAAAGTTCCCCGCAGTTTCGTCAAAACCATAGTGATACCAAACGTCATGGGCAACATTATTCCCATAAAACAGGTTTGTTATTGAAGCATCTTCAAAATTTTCTACCAAAGCATCAGGATCAAAAGGAAAATCAAATACTAAATTAGATCCACCATCAGCCAAGTTTCCAATTCCATTATTAGCATTTACATCTTCAGATGCAATTACATTATTACCTCTAGTGGTCGTAAATTCTGCACCATTTGCACCATCAGTATCATGCCAACCAAAAGGAGATGCTGTAGCATCTGCTGGATTAGACACCAAGACTCTATTACCATGATTAGGACTTTCTATAGCAGGAATAGGATAAACATTATACGTTCCGTCCATAAAAAAATCATATTCTCCGGCATGAACTCCAAAAGAATTCTTATGTATTACCGCCGAAGATTTCTCTTTAACATGAGAATGATCAAATGAACATTCTGTCATCCAATCAGTTTTATCAACTACTTCTCCATTTAATGCATTTACTCTGGTACTATACCAATGCTTCCCATCTAGAGTATAAATACTAACATCCCAAGTAAGTATTAATGTCTCATCTTTCCAAACGTACATAGGCCGAACAGGTATTTGCTCTTCAGAAACATTTTCATCATAAAAAACTACTGTTTGATTTCCTTTCTTCTGAACTGTTTTCAAATTAATAGAAGCATTAATTCCTGCATCAGAAGCCACGTATTGTACAGCATCTTCGGCTAAAATTGAAGGTCGTGTTGTAGTTACTATTTGGGAAAGATTCTTATAAAATTTCTGGTTAGAAGATACTACTTTACCATTTTTTAAAACAAAACTACCTATAGCATTGTAAATTGGAATCTCATTATATTGTTGAATGACATATACATTGGAAGCATCTAAGCTTTTAGAAAAAGATTCTCTCTGTATTTGTAATCCCAAAATATCGTTGGGGGACATCCCTTCTTCTATTAAATAATCCTTAATTAATTGAAGATTTGAAGACTGTCCATTCATACCAACAGAATGAAAAATCATAACAAAAAATAGAATACTTACGTAGTATTTTTTCATTTTAAAATTATTTAAAAAAGTGACTATCTTTAATTTTCAGAGGTGTAAAATAGTAAAAAAAAGAAACCTTAAATGTTAAAATTAGATTTCTATACTCTCTTATTTACCCTAAAACTTACCAAATCTAAGCAATGTAACACCCAAACAATGTTGTCGGAATTATTTGATAAAACTTTCAAAAAAATGATTTAAAAAACTACTTTAACGATACATCAAGAGAGATTTCATCTCTTTTTTTCGTTAAACTATTACTCTTCTTTAGAGCGTTTATCTAAACTTGTAAACCTCTGATTTTCTGAAACTTTAACAACGCATTTCCATCCGTAAGACTTGCGACATAATTACTTATGCTAATCAGTCTAGTGTATAGATCTTCATGAGAATAATCAAAATTACTTCCTTCTGCTTTCAAGATTAATTTATCATAATTAGAAGCCTCTTGATTATTATAATTATTGGTTGCTGTACAATACCGATCTAATAAAGTCGCCAAAATTTCATATCCAGCGATTTCTTTTTCAACCACTTCTGTACTCTGGTATATATTGGCAACACTGATTTTGATAATATCATCTATTTGTGCTTGGTACTTACTCTTATCGATAAGTGCTGTATCAAAATTACCAGATAAAATATCCTCTTCGTATGTAATAAATGTATTTGCTGCTTCTTGAATTAATGTATTTATGGCAAGTGCTCTCAAATAACTTAATCGATCTGCAGTAGTAGACAGACTGTTGTATTTAGCTGTATTTATCGAGTCTTTTACCAATTTAATGAGATACTCCAACGCGTACTCTTCTTGTATGAGTCCCAAATTAATTCCATCTTCAAAATCAATAATAGTATAACAAATATCATCTGCTGCTTCTACTAAAAATGTCAACGGATGTCGACTATAGGTTATTTCATCTCCAATTTGTTGAGGAATTAAACCAACTTCTTCGGCGACTTCTTTGAAAAATGCACTTTCATTCTGAAAATATCCAAACTTCTTATGCGCTATATGAGGAGTTGGTTTTTTAGGCAAAGATGCTTTTGGATATTTCATAAAAGCTCCTAAAGTAGCATATGATAATCGCAAACCACCTTCTATTCCTTTTCTGGACTCTGTTAGAATTTTAAAACCATTCGCATTTCCTTCAAAATCAATAAGATCTTGATATTGTTTGGGGGTTAAAAATTCTTTATACTTCTTCCCTTTTCCAGTAGCAAAATACTCTCCTATTGCTTTTTCTCCGGAGTGTCCAAAGGGTGGATTTCCAATATCATGTGACAAGGAGGCCGCAGCTACAATAGCTCCGAAATCATTAAACTGATATCCATGAATTGTAGCCAGATGTGGATGTTTTTCTAAGACTTTTTTACCTACAACACGACCTAGCGAACGACCTACAACCGAAACTTCTAAGCTATGAGTCAAACGTGTATGTACAAAACTGGTTTTAGACAAAGGAATTACCTGTGTTTTATCTTGTAAACTTCTAAAAGCAGAAGAAAATATAATCCTGTCATAATCTACTTCAAACCCTAATCGAGTTTCGTCTTGTTCTTTTCGTAATCTTTTATTCGTATCCCCTTGTCTTTTCAAAGAAAGAAGCTGTTCCCAGTTCATCATACTTTCAAAATTCTAGCAATTTGCTATCAAAATAATAATAGTCCAAATATAACACTATGAAGTTATGTATAAAATGAATTATCATTCCTATCCATAAAGTATTATATCTGTGCCGTAAATATCCTAATAATAACCCAAATGGAAAGATCCATAACAATGAGATTACCGAAAAATGTACCAGAGCAAAAATAAAAGCTGTTAGAATAATAGTGACTCTCGTATTGGTGATTTTCTTCAATTGATTATATAAAAAACCCCTAAATCCAAGTTCTTCAAAAATTGGTGGAAAAACGGCTACAAAAAGAATAGCCCAAAACATTGGATTTGGATAATCGACATATGTAAAATAGTAATTGTAATGCTCCTCAAATACTTCTGTATTGATATACTCTACTAGATAATATACTATAAATGCAGAAGCAAATGGTATCGCAAGATATCCCAAAAGATAAAGTGGTTTAATTTTAGGAAATCGATACAATTTCATGATATTCTTAAAATCAAAGAACGTAAAACCTACAATAATCAAAGCAAAAATGCTTTCTGTAGCGATCTCCTTAAGTAATGAACCTTCTTCATTAAACAAAAAATAATTCATCATTAAAAACACCAACATAACAATGTAAAATGCAATGACCAGATTAAGATGTTCTCTTTTTACTTTTCCGGAAATTTTCTTTTTAATAGGGGTTCCACAGTTAGGACAAAAATTAACCGCGTTTTCTAATGAAGCACCACAATTTCTACAAATCATATTCATATTATTGTTCTTTTACACTTTGTGATGCAGAATACATTCCTTTTATCAAAAAACTAAGAATTATGATTTTTAGCAAAATTCCTTCAAATATACGAGAAGGCTCATCAATAATGTTTACAACGATTACCATGAGATATAATAGTAATCCAGACAAGATTGCTGCAAACGGTTTTTTCTGAGACCAATATGCAAGGACCAAATAGATAATAGCAAGAATAGCACCAGCTATAAGAACGGCAATATCTCCCAGATTCATAAACAAAATCAATCCTGAAACAAAGAAAATACCTGCCATCCAATACAATGTATTTCTCGCAGAACTAATTTTTTTACGATCTTCTCTGATTTGGCTTTTTTTCAGAACTCTTTGGGCGTGAAACTTTGCCTTTTCATTGTCGTCTCCATTTTCGGGAAAACCGCAATAGGTACAAAACTTGGCATTGTCAAGCATTTCTTCATTGCACTGAGAGCAATGTGGGAGTTGGATAGTTATCTCTTCCATACTATAGGTACTATTAGATCAGGGATTCTAAAGATACTAAAAAAGCGCTTTTATAAGATATAAACGGTTTTTTTTAATCCTTTACACATCTAAGTATCGAAAACATCTTATTTGTTACCCTTAAAATCTAATTTTTGTTGTTTTTATTGCATAAAAAAGGGAAGCTAAATGCTTCCCTTTCTTGCCCTATATAAATGGTCTTAATTAAGACCCACACATTAAACAGTCATCTCCTTCAGCTTCTTTAGATTGCGCTATTAACGCTCTCAATTCTTCAGGAGTTAATGAAGTTCCTTCTGCAGAAACTTGTACTTGTTCCGCTTGTGGTTCTGTCTTAGGAGTGGCTTGTGCTTCCATAACCTGTGCAGCAGCCACTGCTACTTTTTCTGCTTGCGGTTGTTCTTTCTTTTCAGTTTTTAATGTAAACTTAATCGCATCAACCGCAGACTTCGTTCTTAAATAATACATTCCTGTTTTCAATCCACTTTTCCAAGCGTAGAAATGCATTGAAGTAAGCTTAGCCATCGTTGCACCTTCCATAAATAAGTTTAACGATTGAGATTGATCTATAAAGTATCCTCTGTGGCGAGACATATCGATAATATCCTTCATACTCAACTCCCACACTGTTTTATATAACTCTTTAAGATCTTGAGGGATGATATCTATATTCTGGATAGATCCATTAGCCCTCATAATTGCATCCTTAAGATCATCACTCCATAAATTCAGTTTTACAAGATCTTCTAAAAGATGTTTGTTTACAACGATAAACTCTCCAGACAATACACGTCTTGTATAAATATTACTTGTGTATGGCTCAAAAGCTTCATTATTTCCTAAAATCTGAGAAGTAGATGCTGTAGGCATTGGCGCGACTAATAATGAGTTACGAACTCCGTGCTCTAATACTTCTTTACGAAGTGTAGCCCAGTCCCAACGACCACTTAATTCTTCATCTTTGATCCCCCATAAATTATGCTGAAATTCTCCTTTAGAGATCGGAGATCCTTCATATGTTTGGTAAGGTCCATCTGCAGTTGCCTCTTCCATAGAAGCAGTTACAGCAGCAAAATATAAAGTTTCAAAAATCTCTTGATTTAACTTTTTAGCCTCATCACTAGTAAACGGCATTCTTAACTGAATAAAAGTATCTGCTAATCCTTGTACTCCTAATCCAATCGGACGGTGACGCATATTAGAATTTTCAGCTTCTTTTACGGGATAGTAATTCCTGTCGATTACTTTATTTAAGTTTTTAGTAACACGTTTTGTGATTCTGAAAAGCTCTTCATGATCAAACTCACCATTTTTCACAAACATTGGCAATGCAATAGAAGCTAGATTACATACCGCTACTTCATCCGGACTTGTATACTCTAAAATCTCTGTACATAAGTTGGACGAACGAATCGTACCAAGGTTCTGCTGATTTGATTTTCTATTTGCTGCATCTTTATACAACATATAAGGAGTACCAGTTTCAATCTGTGATTCTAGGATTTTCTCCCATAACTCACGTGCTTTAATCGTTCTACGTCCTTTTCCTTCTGCTTCATAACGCACATAGGTTTCTTCGAATTCTTCACTATGCATATCGAATAAACCAGGACATTCGTTAGGACACATTAATGTCCATTCTGCATCTTCCTGTACACGTTTCATAAATAAATCTGGAATCCACATTGCATAGAACAAATCACGAGCACGCATTTCTTCTTTACCATGATTCTTCTTCAGATCTAAAAAGTCAAAAATATCAGCATGCCACGGTTCTACGTAAATCGCAAAAGAACCTTTTCGTTTTCCTCCTCCTTGATCTACATAACGTGCTGTATCGTTAAATACACGTAACATCGGCACAATACCATTAGACGTACCATTAGTACCTGCTATATAAGATCCTGTAGCTCTAACATTGTGTATAGATAATCCTATTCCTCCCGCAGATTGTGAAATCTTTGCCGTTTGCTTTAAAGTATCATAAATACCATCGATACTATCTTCTTTGGTCGCTAATAAGAAACAAGAAGACATTTGAGGTTTTGGAGTACCAGAATTAAATAACGTAGGTGTCGCGTGTGTAAAATATTTTTTCGACATTAATTCATACGTTTCTATAGCTGCATCTAGATCATTTAGATGAATTCCTATAGAAACTCTCATTAACATATGCTGTGGACGCTCTGCTATTTTACCATTTAACTTAAGTAAATATGAACGTTCTAATGTTTTAAAACCAAAATAATCGTATCCAAAATCTCTGTTGTAGATAATCGTAGAGTCTAACTTTTCTTTATTAGCCATGATTACCTCATACACCTCATCAGAGATCAATGGTGCTTTCTTCTCTGTTCTAGGATTTACATACTCATATAAATCCTTCACTACTTCAGAGAAGGTCTTTTTAGTGTTTTTATGTAAATTAGAGACTGATATCCTCGCTGCAAGTTTGGCATAATCAGGGTGTGCGATCGTCATAGTAGCTGCAATTTCTGCTGCAAGGTTATCCAGCTCGCTTGTAGTTACTCCATCGTATAACCCTTCAATAACCCTCATGGCAACTTTTACTGGATCAACTAGTGAATTTAACCCATAACACAGCTTTCTTACCCTTGCGGTAATTTTGTCGAACATAATTGGCTCCTTGTGACCGTCTCTTTTTACTACATACATACGTTTTTGGTTTTTATAAAATTCTTCTTTTGAAGAACTACGATATTAATTTGTGTTTATATTCCTCTTCATTACTGAAAGTCATAATTAATTGCGTGATCTCCCCCGAAATCAGATACTAAAAAGAAACCTCTGCATTATACAAATCAGAGAATTTATACAAGTAAAATACAATTATTGACTTTCGCCTTTTTTTGTTTTGGCAAGCTTTTAGAAAGCTTAATCAAACTGAGCTAATCGATTACTTTTATAGATTTCCTATATTAATTAGCTCAGAATGAATATATTATTATTCTGAAGTGACTTTTAGAGATTAAAAATCGGCATCAAAACTTATCTTATTATCCTCGGTATCTTTATTAAGAACTCCAGCTTTCTGATATTCCGATACTCTCTTTTCAAAGAAATTAGTTTTTCCTTGTAATGAGATCATATCCATAAAATCAAATGGATTTGCAGTTCCATATTCTTTTTCACAATTCAACTCTAACAACAATCTATCCGTAACAAACTCTAGATATTGTGTCATTAGATTTGCATTCATTCCTATTAAACTTACTGGAAGAGATTCTGTGATAAATTCTCTTTCGATATTAAGTGCATCAACAATTATTTCACGAATTCTTTCCTTTGGCACTTTATTAATCAGGTGATTGTTATGTAAGTGTACTGCAAAATCACAATGCACACCTTCATCTCTTGATATCAACTCGTTAGAAAATGTAAGACCTGGCATCAGACCACGTTTTTTTAACCAGAAAATAGAACAGAAAGCACCTGAGAAGAAAATCCCTTCTACTGCTGCAAATGCAATTAACCTTTCTGCAAAAGAATCAGAATCGATCCATTTTAACGCCCAATCCGCTTTTTTCTTAATCGCAGGAAAGTTTTCAATTGCCTTAAATAAGATATCTTTTTCTTTTTCGTCTTTTACATAGGTGTCAATTAACAAAGAATAGGTCTCAGAGTGAATATTCTCCATCATAATTTGAAATCCATAAAAGAACTTTGCCTCACTATATTGAACTTCATTTACGAAATTTTCAGCTAAATTCTCATTTACGATTCCATCTGAAGCAGCAAAAAATGCTAAAATATGTTTGATAAAATATCTTTCATCATTTGTCAATTTTGTACTCCAATCTGTAATATCCTGATGTAGGTCAATTTCTTCTGCAGTCCAGAAACTAGCCTCTGATTTTTTATACCAATCCCAAATGTCATGATGTTTGATAGGAAAAATAACAAATCTATCCTTGTTTTCTTGTAAAATTGGCTCTACTGCATTCATCTTTTTTTCTTTAAGCTAGTTATCTATTTTTTTTGTTTCCGTTACGGACTAACAAAGATCAAAAAATGCTCCAAATGTTTCACAAAAATTTGGCAAACGTTTTCAACAAAGTTTTCAACACGAAGGGAATTAAGCAATAAAAATCAAAATTCACCAGAAACCAGCTAAAACACTGATTTACAAATAATTAAATTAACAAAAAAAGATATAAACAACACTGTTAGTAACCTTAAAAAACACTTATTTTTCAGTTGCTGACGCAGTTTTTTGTCTTCAAAAACAAAACTAAAAAAAACCCCTATTTTACGGCAAAACCACACGTTAATAAGTGACAAGAAAAATTTTATTTTTAATAAAAAAATGGAATAAAAAGAAAAATCATACCTGAATTAACGAGTATGATTTTTCCAAAGGGTGATTTTTATATTTACATCTTATGGCCAAGAGAATGTTTCTCCTGTAACATGATTCGTATACACTCCTGTTCCGTCACCTGACCAAACAAAACTTTCTGTTAATACTCCTGCTTCGAAAGCCTTAATTGATCCTGACCTATCTGTTTCATTATAAATCATTTCTATTTTATCATTATTATGATCTTCGATCGTGAAAGTGATCACACTACCCGTTTTTCTATATGTCATTAGGATAAAGCTTCCGTCTTCACCGTTAAATCTTACTTCATAGAAATTACCATCTTTACTAATTCTACCTTCATAAAAAGTTCTTCGCACTCCTCCTTCTTCTATATCATATGTAAAATAATCAAAAGCAGCATCTGATGTTACTGTATAATAAAGCGTAACACCACCTGCACTCCAAACCCAAGTATCTGCCATACTTCCGTTTTTACCAACTACACTTTGCTGCTCGGCATCAGTTGGAATGCTTAGAAAAATTGAAGAATACGTTAATGCCTGTACTTGTAGTGATGCGATAGTCCATACAGCGTTAGATGCATACACATTGTCTTGTGCATATCCTTCCATTGCATCTGGAGCTTCTATATTACCGATAGATTCTTCATATTGCCCAAAACGTTCCTGAAGATTCTCGAGCTGGTTTTCATTTTCAATTACTAAACCATCATCATCATTACCGCAAGATTGAAACACTAATGCTAGTGCTATCATAATCATCGTACCTATACTTTTAAATTTTGTGTTCATTGTTTTCATTTTTAATTATTATCAAGTTTTTTCATTAGTGTCGTTAAAGACAAAGAGGTAAACATTGTTTTTATATTTTTTTGAATTCAACTCTTCTATTCTTTGCTTTTGCTTCTGGAGCATCACCATTATCAACCGGATCACTCTCCCCTTTTCCTTCAGTTTTTAGCCTAGAGGAGTCAATACCAAACTCACTCACTAAAGTCTTCTTAACTGAAACTGCTCTTTCTTCAGATAGTTTTTGATTAAAAGCATCATCACCGTCTTTATCCGTGTGGCCAGTAATTAACACGTTAACTGATGGATTTTCAGTAAGCACACCTGCTATCTTTTTGATAGTACCGTAAGATTCGGATTTCATACTAGCTTTTCCAGTGTCGAAAGTAATTCCATATGTCACCAGTTTTCCTTCGGTTATCAGTTTGTTTCGCATATCAGGTTTTCCAACCGCATATCTTATATTCCCTAAATAATAGAATGTATTTTCTTCTGATATTTCTGAGAAGAATTTTAGATTTTTTACAATAGTGTTTTTTTCAAAAGCTCTAGGTATGTCGAATACTTTTTGCTCATTAATATAAATACGCATTCTTTGTTTTTGTTTCCAGATAGATACGTGTATTTTTTCTCCTCTTCCTCTATTATCTTTATCAAAAAGCTCAATTCCTTTTTTAGAACGAAGATCTAGGTTTCTGTCTTTGTTATATTTATAGATATCAATTCCTCCACCACCGCTGATGCCACCTCGTATAGCAAATGAGAAACCGTTATCTCCAGGCGTTCCATCCTGCAAGCTATATCCGGGATTTTTTAAATCAGAAAAAACAACCATTAAATCTCTTTGATATGTGTATTGCGCCACATCAAAATCGAATACAACATCATATTCCAATGTAAAATTATCTGGAAACTCTTCGATAAATTCAGGAACATAAGACCCTTTTCCCGTTCCTATTTGAATGAATCTACCTTCGGTATTATTTAAAGTAACTACCTCTGCAGAGTTAGAAGAGTTCCACCTTGCAGGCAAATCTCCAATTTCATCCTGACTAAAATCTTCGTAAGCTAAAATATTCTCTCCAGCGACAAAGTCAAATTTGGAATACGCGGCAAAAGCAGGTTTTCCATTTTCCAATTCCTCCGTTTCATTTACTGTATCAGAAGAAATTACGGCGTCATTACTTTTTTTAGTTTTCTTACTTTTTTTCTTCTTTTTGCTTTTAGGTTTTCCGTCGACAGTATCATCAATTGTTTTACCTGTCTTTTTGGAAACTTTTTCCTCTGTCTTTTTTAATATGGTCTTTTCTGCGGCTTTTTCAGCAGTTTTTGCTACTTTCTTCCAAAACTGAGCTTCTACATGTTGCGGTATTATCATTAAAATAAACAATACCGCTATTCCGATTATTTGCTTTGTAGTTTTCATCTATTAAAAATTTTTATTTTACTAGAAATGAGTTAAATAAAAATCTTTCGCTTAGATCAACCGCTATGCTTTCGCATAAAAAATTTAATTATTTCGGTAGTAAGCAAAAAATTAATTTTGTTTATGCTCATTTCATAATTATGTTGTTTGGTTTTATCTCTTTGTATCCTTTTTATAAAAAAGGTTAACTTTATCTTTGGAAAATAAGATGAACCTATTACCCTATAGTCAGGTGACCAAGTATGAAGGAAGAACTCTTAACACTAAAAAAAGGGCATAATCAAGCATTAGAAAAAATCTATAACGAGTATAGAAATGCTTTTTTGCAGTTTGCAAAAAAGTATGATCTGGATCACGATGTACTTATAGATATATATCAAGAAGCTTTTATCGCCTTACGAGAACATGCAATCAATGGAAAACTAGATGCTATTAAGAGCTCTATTAAGACTTATTTATTTAGTATCGGAAAGTATATGATCTATGATCAACTCAAGAAACAGAAAAAAACTATTTCCTATGAAAGTAGCGTGGAATTTAAAGAAACATCTGAAGATCACGACTTTTTTGAGGAACCTGAATTGAGTCCAGAACAGCGATTATTACGACAACATTTTAAAAATTTAGGAAAACGTTGTCAAGAAATGTTAACCTTATTCTATTATCGGGGACTAACGATTGACGAGATTACCGAAAGTTTAGGCTACGAAAACAAAAATGTAGTAAAAAGCCAGAAATCTCGTTGTATAAAATCCCTTAAAGAATTAATTAAAACCCCCGCTTAAATGGAACGAGAAGAGTTAATAGACAAATTTCTACATTCAGAACTGACTCCTGCGGAAAAAGAGCAGTTCGACGACCTGCTTACCAATGATATCTCATTTAAAGAAGATCTGGATCTACTATCAAATTTGAAAAGTGTAGCTGGTGCAGAAGACAGAGATGATTTGAGAAAACAAATGGCCAATTTTGAAGCTAAAATTGCCGCTAACGACACCAAGGTAGTACCACTATTTAATTACAAAAAACTATTAGTAGCTGCATCGATATTATTAATAATTTCTCTAGGAGTTATTTCTTTATTAGATCCTTTTGGTGTTAGCACTAATGATCTATATGCTTCTAATTTTGAGCCTTACAAAAATGTAGTAACTCCTATTGTAAGAGGAATAGCAGATGATAATGAAGAAATTGCAGCTTTTTCTTCATACGAGAATAAAGAATACGCAGTATCGGCAGAACAATTTGGAAAGTTATACGAGACCACCCAAAAACCTTATTTCTTATTATACCAAGCTAACGCTTTATTAGCTATTGATCAAACTTCTGAAGCAATACCTTTATTAGAACAACACATTGCTTTAAAGGATGAATTAATAGAAAGAGGTAAGTGGTATTTATCGCTGGCTTACCTGAAAGAAAATCAAAAGGAAAAAGCTATTCAATTATTAGAAGACTTATCTGCCAATGGAACCTTTAAAAAAGGTGATGTGCAAAAACTATTAGATCAATTGAAATAATCTTAGGTATTACTGCTTTTTATTTTCTTTATAACCACTAAAACAATAGGAATAAAAAGCAGTAATAACCACCATAAAAGAGAACTACTACTTTCCAAAGGAGCGGTATCACCAGATATCATAAATCCTGACCAATAATACGGATGCATTAATAAATCATCGTCAGCATTTTTAAGATACGTTAGCTTTGCCTCTCTTAAAGCTTGATCTTTTGGTAATGATTTATTCAGATTTTTATAGAAATCATGCATTAGATCTGCAGTGGTTTGATCATTAATTTTCCATAAAGTATTTACTAATGATTTAGCGCCAGCATAGCTAAAACCTCTTGCTAAACTTAACATCCCTTCTCCTTTCTCCAATTTTCCTAACCCTGTTTGACAAGCACTTAGCGCTACTAAATCTGCATTGATATTATATCCGTACAAATCCTTCACATACAACAACCCATTTTCACCACTATCATCATTAGCAAATGCTAAATAAGAATAATCAGGATATTCATCGTTAGTAGCTGCATGAGTAGCAAAATGAAGCATACTATAAGTCTCAGAATTCTCTGAAAAAGAAGCCAAAGACGCTTCATTACCAATTATAGCTTTTCCATTAAAAAAATTAGTAATCTGTGTTACTTCATCTACATTATATAACAATGGCCCGAAATTAGGTCTGTCCTGAGAAATAGTGTTGCCTATTTTTTCAAAACTAGGTGCATATGCCACTAAATTATTGTACTCACTTTTTGATGTATTTTGTTGTTCCCTAAGTAAGGTAGCAGAATTTGTATACGAAATTTGATACTCCTTAATCAGATAATCTGCAGCATTATTCGAAGTTGTTAATGCTTCAAACGGAAGGTAAGTCAAAATGTCATCAGGGATAATTAATAATTCTTTAGATTCAATTTTTTCCAAAGGCTTCATTAAAATTCTTTTATACACTTCATAGCCTTCGGCATAAATATCGGGTAGCTCCTTAACATTTAGATTAGACAACAAAGAATAAAAATGTGTTATCGTCTCTCGATCCTTCTTCTCTAAAGGCACCTTATAAAAGTATTTGCGTTGATTTTCTAAAGTGATCACATACAAGTTTGTACTCGTCGCAACATAACTGATTAATGCTTTATTTTGGAGCAGACCCGTCGATATATCTTCCAAATTTACTACATCAGCATTATATTTTAAATCATAGTATTTTGGGTACTTTTGCTCCATATCAGAGATAAAGTTATAATACTTATTTTTTAGTTGAAATAAAGAATCGAAAACAGCAATATCCGATCTTTGATTAAAGAATTTCTTTTCTAAATGAATAATATTTGCTCTGAATTGTTGCTCCTTATCAATGATTTCTTCGGGCACACCTCCAAAAGAGCTTGCTTGAGTACTTCTAGTTGCTTCCAACAGAATAACACTTTTACTTTTTTCTGAGAAATAAAATGCTGCATCTATATATTTCAATTCATTTGTAGTAGCATACAAATCAAAAGCGATCTCTACCATACTATGAAAAGCAGGATACATTTCTGTAATTAGGAATTGTTTATCGACTTTGCTTTCGAATTCTGGTTTTAACAGATCTAACGTTTTGATAATATCATTAGACGTGGTAAAAGCTATTTCGAGATCTTTAGTATTATTACTTTTTTTGAATAGTAATTGAAGTGCTTTCAACTTTTCTTTTAGCACTTTAACCAACTCTAATTTGGATAGTACTTTTTTTGGATCAGGATTAACTCTAATGTCTTTATTTGTAAAATCAGGAGCTAATTGCATCAAAGATTCTTGATAATATTCTAAAGCTTTAGAAGGGTTATCCTTTGTAACTTCTAAATTTGCAAGCTTTTGATAAAGATCTGCAATATCCGGATGCTTTTCAGCATCTATATATTTTTTAACTACCACTAAAGCTTTGTTATATGATTCTTCCGCAGCGTTGTATTCTCCATTTTTCAAAAAAGCATCTCCCTTAAGTATTTCTAATTTATTACTAAGAACACCTTCTACTTCATAAAGCTTTTTACTTTTATTGATATAACCCAAAGCTGCCTTAACACTATCCTGTTCTAAATAATTTTTTATTAATATTTGATAAACCGCCTTCATTGAATTTATTGCTCTGGTCTGGTCTTCCATTTTTTCATAAAAATCCAATGATTCTAACTGAATCTTTTTAGCTTCCGCATATTTTTTTTGTGCCATCAATACTTGAGAGAGTCTATATTTAGTACCTACAAGATTCTTTTTCCATCCTTGAATTTTGTATTTCTCAATATCACCAATTATTCTATTGTAATATTCTTCCGCTAAATTATTTTTCCCTTCCCTCCTATAAATTGAAGCAAGATATTCTTGTATATTAATTTTTGTTTGAACATCAAAAGCAGATAAATTATCGTCATTTGTATAAAAAACATCAAGTAGTTCATTAAAATACCCCTTTGCTTTTGGTAAATTATTCAATTTGAAATGATAATTTCCTTTATTAGTATTTAGGAATTTAAGGTAATCATTTTTTGAAACCAATGAATCAATTAAAGGATCATAAACCATAATGGAATCCATCGTATTAATATCATTCTTTAGATTTTTTAAATCAAAATGAAAACCATCCGAATTAATTAACAAACTAAGTACCCCTAACTTATTATCTAAACCATTAATATCTTGATTCGATAAATTATAGCTTCTCTTTAAATAAAAGCGTGTACTATCAGAATCCCTATACAAAAAACTCATTGCTTTTTGATTAAGGGTTTCAATTTTATTAGTCAACACTGAATCTTTTGAACTATTCTGTTGAGAAAACAAAAAACTTGAAAAAAAACAATAAATTATTAGCAGTATATATTTCATAAAAAAAGCCTTTGTATGAACAAAGGCTAATTTAATAATTTATAGTGAAATTAATTTATCCGCTATAAAGTGCCATAAAAATTGTATGATAAATCAAGGTCTCCCTCAACTTTCTTTACAACTACTAGAAACTCCTCAGGAAACTGTATTCCTTCTACATTAAATGGGCTTTCTAATAAATTTTCATTTAATTCACTAGCTTCAAACTCTTCTAAAGCAAATAAAACTTCTTCACTTTGAGGATCAATAATTTGAAGACCAAAACTATTAAGGTTTTGTTCTACTGCAATCGTAACTACACTGTTAAGAGGTATAGGACAATTATTGTCTGGTCCAGGATCGAAACAAGGCGGAAGTGGAGGAATAGGGCCAAGACCAAATCCTACCAGTCTTTCTTCGATCACGTTACTACGCTCCTCAATAAAGCCTAATCTATTGTTTACACTTTCTAGTTCACCAAGCGCGTTATCATTTTGAGGGTCATTTTCTAAAATAATGAGAAGCTCTACTCTTCTTTGATTAAGTCTAGTTTCCTCTACACTTAGTGAATAATCTTCAAACTGTAATTCTAAAACAGTCTCTCCTTTTGCTATTTCATCGATAACTTCCGTTTCTAAATCATCATCGCTACAGCCAAACGGAACAGCAGCGAGCATAATCATAGCAATACATACTTGAATTGTTTTCATAAAAAATTATTGTTTTGGTTTTAATGTTAGTATTCCTTTTCCTTATTAGGTAAACATTAACAACCCTAAAAATAATGAAATTTATTTTTTCAGTCCTTCTGCAACCTTTTCCAACTCCATATACCAATCCTCTCCAAATTTGCGTATCAACGCCTGTTTTACAAATTTGTATATTGGCACTTGTAGTTCTTTACCTAAGGTGCAAGCATCATCGCAAATCTCCCATTTATGGTAATTCACTGCTGAAAATTCGGTATAATCTTGTACTCTAATTGGATATAAATGACAGGATATTGGTTTTTTCCAATCTATTTCTCCTTGATTATAAGCTTCTTCAATAGCACATAGAGCAGTACCTTTTTTATCAAAAATTACATAGGCACAATCAGCACCATTTATTAATGGAGTTTCTAATTCTCCATTTTCCGTTTTGATAAAAGTGCCTTGTTTTTCGATTGCTTCAATACCTTCTTGCCTTAAATATGGCTTTACTACAGGATATATTTCTTTAAGCTTCTGCGTTTCTGCCTCATCTAGTGGTGCTCCTGCTTCTCCATCAATACAACAGGCTCCTTTGCAGGCAGAAAGATTACACACAAAATCTTTTTCTATAATGTCTTCTGAAACTATGGTTTTTCCTAACTGAAACATATTGCGAAGATAGTTTTTATGAAATATAAAATTTACCGATTATTAATCTTTTTATGCTACTTTTATAATATAGAGTACGTATAACTTTGTATGAACCAAAAAACTAATTAAAATGAACTTTGACCCAAAAGAAATACTTACAGCAAGCATGATATTATTTGCTGTAATTGATATTATTGGCAGTATCCCAATCATTATAGATTTACGAAAGAAAGTTGGTCATATCCAAAGTGAAAAAGCCTCTATTGTTGCCGCTATTTTAATGATCTTGTTTCTTTTTGTAGGGAAAGAAATCCTGAATCTTATCGGTATCGATGTAAATTCGTTTGCAGTTGCGGGTGCTTTTATTATTTTCTTTCTTGCCTTAGAAATGATACTTGGTATTCAATTATATAAAGATGACGAACCTGAAACTGCTGCAGTGGTTCCTCTTGCGTTTCCATTAATTGCAGGAGCAGGAACTATGACATCGATACTATCACTAAGAGCAGAATATCAACCTGTTAATATTGTAATTGCAATAGTGATCAATATTATTTTTGTATACCTAGTATTAAAGTCTTCTGGAAAAATTGAAAAAGTATTAGGAAAGCAAGGAATTAATGTGATTCGAAAGATATTTGGCGTAATTTTGCTAGCTATAGCGGTAAAACTATTTGCTACTAATATAAAAGGTCTATTCTGATGAAATATTTTATTTATACGTTAATACTAATTGGTATTTCCTTGATCATCTACAATGCTACTGTTTTAGATTTCAGCAACCTGTTACTAGGAGATAGCAAAACAGCTTTAATGAGTATTATTGCTTCTGCATGTGTTATTGTTCTATTACTTATATTATTAGTTTCTAGAACCATTCAGCAGAAATATGGAAAAAGATAAATAAGGATTACGCAATAAAAGTAATTAAAAAACAGGCAATAATTACTGGTGGTACCGAAACCACCGCAAGAATCATAAAGAAATTATGGAGTTTTCTAAAGATCAAAGAAGTTTTTAATGCCTTTTTTAGTTTCGTATCCTCTGTGCTCTCTATATGTTCTCTAATTAAATCGCCTGAAACATAAGAGGAATCAACTAAAATCTCATTGTCCAGAAATAAAGACGCGCTATTATCTAGCAATCTAAATCCTACCGCAATAATAAAAAAGAAAACGGGAGAACAGAGCGCAATAGCAAGAAGGTATTCTGATAATTCTGACATATTTTGGGGATCGCTTTTTGTATTAAAAATACTACTAAAATGTTAATATTACCAAAGTTACAACGCTTATTAACAAAAACATTAAGAAAAGGGCAGGTATTATCTTTTGAAACATTAGTTTTCTTAACGACTTAGTAGTTTTTTAGGGCATCAGATTTATCCTTAATACGAGAACAACTAAATAATTACTCCGGTGAGAGGGATAAAACCTTTTGAATCATTTTATCATCCTGGTTAATAATTTTTTCGAATTCATTTGTACCAAATAACTGTTGTGCCATAATTGCCTTTAGATACTTTTTTAATTGTTCTCTATAATTATTAAGTTTTAAATCAACGCCATTTCTTCTTGTGTATGCCAAAAATCCTTCGGCAAACTCATTGTCTATTTGGATTTCTTCTTTGAACTGGTCTTTTGTTAATTGGTTATAGTATTCTCTTTTCTTATCTAATTCTTCAAATATATATCCCCCCATTCTACCAGAACGCAACATATAATCTAACGTTTCACCAACTCTGGTTGTGTCCTTACTCACAAATATATCTGGTATTATACCACCACCTCCATAAACTGTCTTACCTCCTGGAGTTTTAAATTTCAAAGAATCCGCCACCTGAATGCTGTCTGCATTTTGTAATTCTCCGTTTTTATACCTTTCTAAATATTCATTAAAATACTCTTTATTACCATTACTGTAAGGCTTCTGAATGGATCTTCCTGTAGGCGTGTAATATCTTGAAATAGTTAATCTAATAGCACTACCATCACCTAATGCCATTTCTCTTTGCACAAGTCCTTTTCCATAAGATCTTCTTCCTACGATTGTTCCTCTATCATTATCTTGTATAGCTCCAGCAAAAATTTCACTGGCAGAAGCAGAGTTTTCATTTATCAGAACATAGATATCTCCTTTTTCGAAACTTCCGTTCTTAGTTGCATAATTATTTTCGATGGCTCCTTTTTTATTTTTAGTAAACATAATAAGCTCATCATCTTTTAAGAACTCATCTGCCATTTTTAGTGCTGGCGCAATAAATCCACCTCCATTATCCCTAAGATCAACTACCAAAGCCTCTGCTCCCATATCTTGTAAAGAATCTAATGCTCTTTTAAACTCGGTATACGTAGTTTCTGCAAATCGGTTTACCTTAATGTATCCCATTTTTTCTTGTAGCATATAACTAGCATCAACACTTTGCAAAGGAACTCTTCCTCTTTTTACCACAACATCAAAAACACCCTTACCTCTACGATATACTTTTAGTTGTACCTGGCTATTTAATTCTCCCTTAAGTTTATCTGCTAGTCGATCTCTTCTTAATCGTTCACCATACAAAGTATCTTGATCAGCCATAAGAATACGATCACCTGCTAAAATTCCGGATTTTTCGCTGGGTCCACCTTTGATCGTATTAATAACAGAAATAGTGTCTCTGAATGGATAATAACTTACACCTATTCCTATGAAATCTCCCTGCATACTCTCTGTAATACCCTCTAGTTCTTCCGGCGGGATGTATACAGAATGTGGATCTAAGTTTTCTAAAATTCGATTAACAGTAACATCTACAATGCTATCTGTATTAATTTCATCCACATACTCATAGTCTATATAATCTATAAGTCTATTTAATTTTTCCTTCTTGGCATTGTAAGAAAACAGTTTAGCAGATGGGTTACTAAAGTTGAGTTTACTACCTAAAAAAACTCCAACTCCCATTGCCAAACCAATAAATAATGGTAAATATTTTTTTGAATAACCCATTAATCTTCCAAGTCAGTTATCTGTTCTATTTCCACACCAGCTTTTTCTAAAAACAAAAGCCCTGAATTATCTTTATATCCATTCTGATAAACGATTCTTTTAATTCCAGCCTGATGAATTAATTTACTACACTCTTTACAAGGAGATAATGTAATATATAAAGTTGCTCCTTTACAAGATTGTGTTGACGATGCAACTTTTAAAATTGCATTTGCTTCTGCATGAAGCACATACCACTTCGTATATCCTTCTTCATCCTCACATGGATTCTCAAAACCGGTGGGTGTTCCATTGAACCCATCAGAAATGATCATTCTATCTTTTACAATAACCGCACCAACTTTTTTTCTTTCACAATGTGACAGTTTACCCCATTCTCTGGCAATTCTTAGGTAAGCTTTATCATACTTTAATTGTTTCGATTTGGGCATATAGAAAAATTGGATTGTATTACTATCTAATAAACTACGAATATATTATGACTATGTGTCAAATACAACCCCAATTAATAAATAATTACCATATTCTATTGGATATAATCATGGGAATTACCATTCCGATTACTATAGACGAAATCACTAAGATCCAATCTCTTTTAGAAAATCTAAAAAAGGTTTGCACAATAAAGCCAAGTACTAAAACAATTACTACAACTATTATTTGAGATATTTCGATACCCAGTGCGAATTCTAATATAGAAAGTGCTTTGTATTCGCCCATAGTACTGATCAAATCAAAATACCTCGAAAAACCTAAACCATGTATTAATCCAAAGAAAACTGTAACTGCATACAGGATACCTATTTTATCTTGTTTGGTGGAATTTTTCGCTGTAATCACATTAAATAATGCAGTAATAAAAATGGTAATTGGTATCAGAAACTCTATTAGTTTTGAATTTACTGAAACTATATCATAAGCGGCTAGAAACAGTGAAGCTGTATGACCTAAAGTAAATAAAGTAACTAGTGTTAATACTCGTTTCCAATCATTGAAATTATATGCGACTGTAAGCACAATGAAAAACAGAATATGATCATAAGCTTCCCAATCCAACACATGGAAAAAACCAGCTTTAAAAAAATACATAAACTCAGACATAAATTTCACTATTTTTTGAGGTTGCGTAATGTACGATTAAAAAGAATAATCTAGAAGTATTGTAGGAACTCTTATAAAAAAATTAGGATTATTTGCCTTTTAAAGCACTGATTTGTCCTTTATCGAATATTTGGGATTCTTAGTAGAAAATAACCACTACAAAAACTTTAAATTATTAATTTTAATACATAACAGATAATTAATTTAAAAATTGGCTCATGGACATTCAAAAATGGATAGATAAAGGATTAGATTTTATTGTAGATTTTGGACCAAAAGTTATTGGTGCAATTCTTATTTGGATCATTGGTTCCTGGATTATTAAAAAATTAATAAAAGGAATTACTAAACTAATGTCCGTCCGAAATTATGACGAAAGTTTGCAAAAATTCCTTGCCAATCTACTAGGTTGGATATTAAAAATTGTATTAATCCTTGCTGTTCTTGGAACTGTTGGTGTAGAAACTACCTCTTTTGCTGCTATTATCGCTGCGGCAGGTTTAGCAGTTGGATTAGCTTTACAAGGTTCTTTAGCAAATTTTGCAGGTGGTGTACTTATTATGATTTTCAAACCTTTTAAGATTGGGGATTTAATAGAGGCACAAGGTGTATTAGGTGTAGTGAAGGAAATAGAAATTTTTACTACAAAATTATCTACTCCAGAGAATAAAGAAGCTATTGTTCCAAATGGAACTTTATCTAATGGAAATATTATCAATTATACCTCTCAAGGTAAGTTGAGAGTTGATCTGAATATTGGAATCGGTTATGGAGATGATATGAAAAAAGCAAAAGATGTTGTAATGAAAGCGCTAACTGATAATCCTAAAGTATTAAAAGATCCTGCTCCAACGGTAGCGGTAAGCGAGTTAGGAGACAATGCAGTTAATTTAGTTGTGAGACCTTTTGCAAATGTTGATGATTATTGGGATGTATATTTTAGCGCTCTAGAAGATTCTAAAAATGCATTAGATGCTGCTGGTATCTCAATACCTTATCCACAGCGAGACGTTCATATCCATAACGTAAACTAGCGTATATTAGAACTTTGTATAACTTAAAAAAGACTTCATTACTGAAGTCTTTCTTGTTTTTTAGAAACCAACATGAGATATCACAAAAATAATGATATTAATATTTTGGGTACTCCTGTAGGCGCATCTTAAACTTAAATTTAAAATATGTAAGACTGATGTGTAATGAACATGTAATAGCACTGGATACAATAAGAATAGAATTTTCTAGATAAAAGCCATATATTAACCATAATGTTCCAGCTAATATACTTATGCCTAACATACACCAAGAAATATTTTGCATAGACTTTGTTTTATATACACGGTATACCTGTGGTATAAAAGAGCAAGAACTTAGGCCTGCTGCTATAAATCCAAGTAATTCTACAATAGGTAGGTTCATGTAATATTGGTTTTATGAGTTGGTTGGTATTATTAATGATTCTGCTTATTCATAGTGCTAACTGAATAAAGGATGCTTAAAATTTTACTTCTATTATTTTTATGTTTATGCTTATTTTTTCTTTCTAAAATCTTTATCTAATTGTTTAATATCTTAATGATTTTAATGCTTTTCCTCCACTATTCCCATTTTTATTATGAGCCCCATTTTTCTTCTGTCGTGCCATATATTGTGGAGATTTAATCAAAGCTCCAATTACTGCGTTGTTTGGCGGTATATTTTTCCCACCACGATATTTAGGATTATTTATAGCTATAGACTGAGAACTTTCATATTCCTTAATCTTATTTAGTAATTGTGTTGTTCTTATCGATAATTCAGCTTCTTTGTCAAAAAAAGGTTTGCCTTTTCTTCTAACATTTCCTCTTTCTAAATCCGTGTTGCTTCTTAACAGTTTTTTATTCTCTATATCCATAATTCTTTCCGCACTGTGACGCATGTTCAAAGCTTTTTGTAAGTAGCGCTTAACCCTTTTTAAATCTTCTTGATTCCTTATCTCTATATTCGCAGTACTTCTCAAGAATCTATCCATTTGATTCATCATAAACTTTTTTTGATTTATGAACGGATTTCTCGCTCGTAACTGTAATAGTGAGTTTTGTAATCTATGATTAAAATCTATGATATTATCTATTAAACTATTGTTATCTGATGCCATATTGTATTGTATTAAATTACATAGTTCTTATTTATAGCATGCTAATCTCGCAAGTAACCGGGCATAAAAACTAATGAGAAGTAATAAACGGCAGATCTAAGTAATAAGTGGTTGGTTATGTCGGTATAAAACTTTCTCCAGATTATCTATTATCCAAAAATCACATCGATCCAACCATTTATTACACTGTCTTATTTTAACTATAACAAAGCATTCATCTTTGTTATAAATTATAATACAACCTAAAAAAACATAAATACGGAATTGACATTAAAAATAGACAAGACCTAATAAAAGCAGTAAGACTACTTCAAAAAGCTAAATTATTGTATAAATGTTGAGTAAAATATGCATTAAAATTTTATGATTCAAAATCAGTTCGAGCGTTTAACAAATCTGTAAAGAAAGGAGATCCTATGGCAATGTTACTATTAAAAGAGAAAGAAGGTGCAAAAGTAGATGGGTTTGATTATAAGATGATCAGCCTAAAAACACCCTAGTGCTTATGAGTTTATTAAAAATACAGAAGGTCTTGCCAGATATTACATAAAACGTACCGCTTATTGATTTGTCATCTTAGAAAGGACAACTACCTAATTACCTTAGTCTTGTAAAATATAAAAAAATCTTCGTGATTTAAATCTTTCTGAGGCTGGCAAAAAATAAGGAATGGAAAAAAGAAAATGATACTACAATGGAAAGAAAAGAGTCATTAGCACAATTAGAATTAGTTCGTGATATGATCTTGGAATCTATTGCTAACAGATACCAAAAAGAAATTGAACGTGCCCTGCAACATAACCAAGAACAATACACAACTATGCTACTTAACACTATAGTATCTGTTCAGGACAATGTAATCACTCAATTACATCAGGATCTTACACCGTTAGCACTCCAAAAAATAATCACCGATCATACAAAAAGTGAACACCTAAATACATATCAAGCAAATCTTATAAATGAAATAGTTGTAGCATCTAGAGATCAGCTATCGATGTCCCAAAAACTAGAAAATGCATATAAAGCCACTAAAGAATTTATAGAAGAGCACCAACAAGGTTTCAGTAAAGAAGAGATACAAAAACTAATCAAGGAAAACCTCTTGGCGCAACCGCTATCGAAAGAAGCATCAAAATTTCTTACAGCTGCTACAGATAATGCTATAGAAAATGTATACAAATCGTCTAATGAATTTCAACAAATTGGAGAAACCTTCGCCCCTGATATGTTGTCTCAGCTTACACAATTACCACAAGGAAAAAGGAATGAAACGCCTAAACCATTAAACGAAAATAAACTGAAGCAAAACAGTCTAAAAACCGGAAAGAATCCCAGAATTTAAAACAACAAGAATCAAAACTTTAAAAAATTACTCATACCTAAAAAAACATATACATGTGGCTACCAAAAAACTTAGGAATTGATAACCTTTTAATAGAAAAATCAGAAGGAAGTATAACTCGAGAAGATCTAAACCAACTTCATAAATATGACTTTAAACTTGCAGAAATGCAAGGCGATGATGTGGTTGGAATAGCTAATAATCGGAATTTATTAAATAGGGTTGATCGGGTGTTGCAAACTATAACAAAAGAGGAATTACGACAGTTATTTTATAAACAGGAAACTACAAAAGCAGGAAAAGTTTTTCGTTCGTTACGAAAAAGAACACTCACAGATGAGGAAACAATAGATGCTATCAATGTTGATAGACATCGAGAACATTTGAGTGAATCCATAAGATCATTAGACCAGGAAATAAAACAAAAGGAAAGAGTAATTCCTCAAGATAATGAGGCTCTTACTAAACATGAAAATGACATTAAAGATAAGGAAAGTAAAAAAGCTCAATTGATAGCAGAGCATAATTTAAGTGATGATCAATTAAAAGTGCTATTACAAGAACGGCTTAGAAACAATCCAAAACCCTGGGATGATAGAACTGCTATTAATAACGCTGATAAAAAAAGAAAAGATCGCGATAAAAAACACTCTTCTAATATTGGTAGGTTGGGGCTTAATACCGGTATGGGCGTAGGTACCATAATCGGAGCTCTTACCGCTGGTGAGTCAGCAACTGCGGCGGCTGTTATTACTGCAGCTTCTATTGGTGCCGCGTTTGGGGGCATCTTCGGTATGCTAGTGGTGGCAATCCCTTTATCCTATTGGCTAGTAAGAGATTACATACCAAGAAGCAAAGCAAGAAGACAAGCCAAATCAGTAAAAGAATTGATTAAAGAAAGAACTAAACGAGAAAGTAGGCAAAGAGAATTAGACCATGAAATAGGAGCTTTACGAAACGACCACGAAAATCATCTAGCAATTCAGCAGATGAAAGAATATGGTGTACTACCGCCACCGCCACCGCTTGAATTAGAACAAGGAATGGGAACGAGGCAAAATAATATTAATGAAACATTATTATTAACTAAAGAACAAATTAGGTCGTTTATTAATGTTAATCGTGGTGAAAAAACAACCAATAAAAAACAAAAGAAACCAGAAGGTTACAAACCTGGAAGACGCCACAAACCAATCAAGTTTGGATAACTTTACATTGCTTGAATGATCATGATTAAATTAGCATTCTAATAGACACAAATAATAGTGCCTGAAAGTATTCTTCAAAACTTTTATAAGCTATATACCAAGTTTCAAAATGTTTGAATTCGCATAGGAAAGTAAACAATCAAATGAAAGCCAAAACCTAAAACAAAGCACATAATACACAAGCCATACTACTATAAATATTGTTTCGTTCAAACTTTAAAATAATATTTATGGTAATTCCAAAAAATAAAACCCCTTGATTTTATAGAAAATTAAAATTTCTAATCTCGATGTACGTCTTGCTGTTTTGTAATTAACTGATATTACAGATACATAGCAATAATATCCTTTCTAAAAACGAAAAAAGGCATATTAACTAAGTGTAAAGTGAATATTAAGAGCATATTTTTTAATAAAAGTGTCCCGCTTTTGTCTCACCCAAAATCCCAGATGCACATGCGATTTTATCTAGGTTTGTCCCAGTTATGATTAGCAATAACACATTGATTCATAAAAGTTCAATTTGAAAAAAACTATAACACATGAAGGACAGTAAACTTTCTATAGATATGATCATATTAGTTACCATGCTGCTATGTATTTGTATTCTGGGTGTTGATATATATACGTATTATCTAGATGATTTTACCAAACACGGAATATCATCTAAATATCTGAATAATCTTATTTATAAGCTATATAAAGAAGCTCCTATTTTCGAACACTCTTTTTTTAATCGAAGCATTGTTCTTTCTATTTTTTCTTTTGCTTCTTTTGGGTTTCATGTGAAAAAAAAACCAGAAGGAGATGCACAGCATATGCATTATTACATAACACTAATCATAGGTGCTCTCCTATTTATTCTAAGTGCTGAATTTCCTATTTCTTTAATTCCACACCTGATTGTAACGACTGTATCTCTAGTCGGATTTATCTGGGCCTTATTTATGATCCGAAGACATTTTAATTATTTCGGAAGTAAAGACGAGTTTAATGATGAAAACCTCGTTTTTAAACAGGAAAAAGGAGTAATGAATAATAAATATTCGGTGAATTTTAAAACCGATAACGGATATATTAATGTAGTTAATCCTTTTAGAGCTACAATGGTACTTGGTACACCAGGTTCTGGTAAGTCTTATTCGGTAATAGAAGAGTATATAAGACAACATATTAAGAAGCAGTTCTCTATGTTGGTTTATGATTTTAAATTCCCATCACTAGCCAAAGAGACCTATGCCTTCTATGAATACTACAAAAATCAATTTAACATTGAACCCACGTTTAACGTAATCTCACTTGATGACATTGAGAAATCTTGTTTTGTAAATCCTATCAGTCCGGATCTCATACGTAAAGCTGCAGATGCAATAGAAGCTTCCCAAACGGTACTTTATAACTTAAATAAGGAATGGATAACTAAAAAGGATTTTTTTGCTCAATCTGCAATCTCTTATTTCGCTTCCTGCATCTATTTCCTAAAGATTTATGAAAATGGAAAATACTGCACACTACCACATGCAATAACTTTGGCATCTTGTTCAGACGAAAAAGTATTTAGAATTCTTGGTTCTTATCCAGAACTAAAGTTTTTTATGACCCCTTTTGCGGATGCTTTAGAAAAACAAGCTTATGAACAATTGTCTGGCCAAACTGCTTCTGCCAGAATTCCCCTATCACAGCTTGCAACAAAAGAACTTTTTTGGGTAATGGGAAACAATATATATCCAGAAATTAATGTATCTCTAAGTATAAATGACCCCGAAAAACCTTCGATTTTGGTACTGGCAAATTCACCTTCCACTCAAACTACTAATTCACCTGCTTTAGGTCTTATTGCAACACAATTACTGAAAGAGATTAATACTCAGAAACGTCAACCTTGTTCTGTCATTATTGATGAGTTACCTACCATGTATTTTATGGGATTAGATAATCTAATCGCTACCGCGAGATCTAATAAAATTTCTACTACCATTGGTATGCAGGATCTAGAGCAATTAAAAAGAGATTATGGGAATGAAGTAGCCGCAACGATATTCAACATTGTCGGTAACATTTTCAGTGGATCTGTAAGAAGTGAAACTGCCTCTAAACTACAGGAGATTTTTGGTAAAAAGAAACAAAAACTGAAGAATGTAAATGTAGATACGAGCAGTACTTCATATACCATTAATGAAAATCTAGAATACGCAATCCCAGTCGCTACTATTTCGCAACTATCACAAGGAGAATTCGTAGGTGTTGTAGCGGATAATTTTGGTGAAGAAATTACCCGAAAAATATTTAGAGGAAAAATAAAAGTTGATAATCGCCAAGACCAAGTTAAAAAAACAATTCCAAGAACCATTGGAGAAGACAATGATATTGAAAAATTACTTGATGGCAATTTTAATCGAATTGTAGCCGAGATAGACAATCTAATTGATGAAGAATTATCAAAATTTAGTGAAACACAAACGGAACAGTCTGATAATAGCAACCTAAATGATCTTATTAAGGAAGAAATGAATTCCTAAAACCATTTAAACATCACACCTTCAATCATCTCTCATGAACATCAAACTCACCTATACACTACTCGCGGTATTTGCTTTTGGATTTTTATGCAAGGCTCAAGAAATCCAGAAAAAAACAACCAAAATATCTGTCAAAAATATCCCAACCTATTTTCCTTTAAAAAAGAAAGATTTCAGAAGAGTATCTTCTCCTTTTGGTTACAGAAAACATCCAATTCACTTAGAAACCAAAATGCATTCTGGAATTGATTTAGTTGCACCAAAAGGAACTGCAGTATTAGCCACTGCTGCAGGGATTGTAGAAAACTCTTGCTTTAAAAAAGGATACGGAAACTGTATTACGATACATCATTTATCATCTGTAAAAACTGTGTACGCTCATTTATGGATAAATCTGGCCAAAAAAGGAGATATCGTATCCCAAGGACAAGTTATTGGATTTGTAGGAGATACCGGAATGACGACTGGACCTCATCTACACTATGAGATACATATCAACAATCAAAAAATTGATCCGGTATCCATATGGAAATATATCCTAAAAAATCAAACTAAAGACAAAGTATAAAACCTATCAACTTTCACACAAAACATTTTATAAACCATGGACAAAAAAAAGAAAACTATTGTTGCTATTGTTGGAGTAGGTTGCATAGTACTCTTAACAGTGTTATTGAAAATAATCATCTTCCCCTCTGATCAAGTACAAAAAAGAAAAAATCAATTATCGATTAGTACTCCCAAAGTAGATGAGCAAAAAATAAAACCTAAATCAAAAATAGAAGAGTACGAAAGAGAGTCTTTTGACAACATAGAAAGAAGTGATGTGGTTAAAGGATTAGGGGATGTTGCCAAAGAACATGAAGAGCATATTATCGATGAATCTTTGATCATTGGAGACGAAGCTGAAACTGGTGAAAATTTACCCGAAATTTTAAAGAATACAAGAAGAAAACAATCTAGAAACGGAAATAAGTCTATCCCTTCATTTCGTCCAGAACCTGTTAATGATGAAATACAACAACTCATGGAGCTACAAGAGCAGTTAATGGCACAGTCCATGGAGCAGGCTTCACCTAATGGAAATTATACAGATATAGAAGACATTCAAAAATTAATGGAAACCTATAGCGAAATTACTCAGGCTTCGCAACAACGTCAAACCGGTATAGGAGGGCTTGCTGTTAATCAACTAACACCCGAAAAAATAACAGAAATAAGTACAAATGTTACTGAAAAAATCGCTGGGCAAATTCAATCTAAATTCAAACAACAAAATTATTTCCATGGCGCTGGATCAGGTTCCAACAAGGATGAAGTTTTAGGACTTATCCCTGCTGAGACTGTCGATCAAGGAATTCTTGTTCAAGGAAGTACAATCGCAATCAGAACAAAAAAAGAAGTCCGTCTTACGAATCCAGCAGTTTTAATTCCTAAAGGTGCGATCGTATATGGTAGAATATCCTTTGGTACAAATCGCTTATTAATTGATATCAATAGCTATAAGGACAGAGATCAGCTTTATATCCTAGATTTTAGTCTTTTTGACTTCGATGGGGTTGAAGGAATTCATCTTGGGAATCGTACATGGCCTAAAATGCCTGGACAAGTTGCTAAAGATGTCTATAATTATGCCTATCAAAAAGGAACTCAAGCAGCTACTTTCGGCAATAATGATTCTGGAGTAAATCTAGATGAAGCCAAAGATATTGCCATACTCTCTGCTACTAAAGAAGCTGGTAAAGAAGTCTTTGACAAACGAAGAGTTTTTATGCCGAAGAAATATCATTTATGGTTTAATATAAACACCAAATAAGATGAATAATGAATCTTTACATAAGGTTTTCCCTATTTACGCAGTAGAAAATGACTTGATCATTTCAAAAAATGGGGATATCACAGTAGGTTACAAACTACAACTACCACAAATTTATTCATTAGATAAAGAGAGTATTAACCGAATCAATCAGTTATTTGACAAAATCATTCGTTCTCTTCCAGAGAATACCATTATTCAAAAACAAGATTATTTTTTCGTTGATAAAATAAAAGAAGCAGTAACCCAAGGAGATCAAATGCTTTCTAGAAGTGATAACAAATTCTTTTATGAGAAACCTACTCTTAGTCATGAATGCTATTTATTTATTACCAAGGATTCTAAGAATAAAATTAGCCTAACAAGTAATACAAAATTGTATCAAAAATATATGGATGAGGTTAACGACTTTCTAAAAGTTGTAAATACAAGCATTTCATTTTTGGCAAAAGAAGAGTTTTTTGAAGTGAATTCTCTGGATTCTGAAACAATCATAAACATACTTGGAAAGTATATTTCATTATCTGCCGAAGGACAGCAATCATTAAAAGATTTGTTTTTTGACAAACGCTTACAAGTTGGCGAAAAAATCGCTGAAATGTACGCTATTACTTCCTACAATCAATTACCCTTATCTATAGAAACCACCAAAAAAAATATAGATTTCTCTACACAGAGAACCGATTTTCAGATTCCATTTATACAACCTGTTTGTCTCGGTCTGGAATGCAATCATATTTATAATCAGGTAATCTTTATTGATAATTCCGAAAAGGTATTTTCAAAACTTAAAACAAAACTAAATCAGTTTAAAAGTTTAGCCATTTTATCCAAAGAAAATGAGGTTACCTATGATCAGATTGATCAATTGGTGAATAATGTAATTGAAAAGGAATTGCGTTTTGTGTACCAGCACTTTAATATCATTTTATGGGATACCGAAGAGGATAAGTTAGAAAACCATAAAAATCAACTAGAGAATGCATTTAAAGAACTATCCATTACCCCTTATCAAATAAAGCATTCTTTAAAAGATCTTTTTATGGCTAATGTTCCTGGAGCCTGTGCTACAATTCCCGAGATATACAAGTTTATTGGTATCTCCGAACAAACACCAGTCTTCCTCAATTTTGAAAGTTATTATCAGGGTAATAAGGACGGAATACTACTCACTGATCGCAAAAATGGAGCTCCTGTGCGATTAGATCTATGGATAGAACCTGTAAAAAGAGGATTAATTGTAAATAGAAATCGTTTAATCTTTGGTCCATCTGGTACGGGTAAATCATTTTTGATCAATCATATTGCTAGTCAGTATTATGAGCAAGGACATCATATTGTAATGATTGATATTGGTAATTCTTATAAAAAACTGTGCAATTTGGTAAAAGGACAATATTACGCTTACGATCCAGATGTACCTTTGGAATTCAACCCATTTCATTTTAATCATATTGATGAAGTTAATAACGACAAAAAGATATTCTTAACCTCACTTATCATCTTTTTATGGAAGGGTGAAGATCCTTTTAGAAGAGAAGAAAAACAAGTAATCGGTTTATATCTCGACGCGTATTATGAGACATTTAAGCATGAAGACGATACTTATCCTTGCATGGCTTCATTCTATGAGTTTGTGGATAAAAATGAAGTAATGGATAATGAGGAAAAGTATTTTGATAAAATAAGTTTTCAACTCTCCTTACGAGATTTCTACGATGGGAAATATCATAGAATACTCAACTCCGAAACTCCTATCGATCTGGTACAAGAACGATTTATTGTTTTTGAAATGGACAATATCAAAGATCATCCTGTATTATTCCCATTAGTAACTATGCTATGTATTGATGTAGTTATGAGTAAAATTAGAAAAATTCCTGAAGCAAAAAAATCCATTTTCATTGATGAATGTTGGAAACCCATTTCTAAAGGAGAAATGGCTCAGTTTATCAAATATTTGTACAAAACTGTACGGAAATTTTATGGGGAAGTAGCTATTGCGACTCAGGATGTAGAGGATATTCTGGATACACCTGCAGGACCAGCAATGATCAACAATACAGATACGATGATTCTTTTATCACATAAAAAGAAAATGGCTACTAAAGATAAGTTTGCTCAATATCTTTCATTTAGTGAATCAGATTTAGAGAAACTGTTTTCCACAGATAAACGAGAAGTTTTCATAAAAGTTGGAAGTGTTTCTAATGTATATAAAGTGAGTGTATCACCAGAGCGATACGCCTGTTATTCTTCGAATGCAGATGAAAACAAGATCATTTTTGATACCTATCATAATCAAAAAAACATGGAACTAGCATTAACTGAATTTGTAGAGACACTTTAAAACAAACATCAATGAAAAAACAAATCACTTTCATAGTCGGCTTGACCTTACTGACTTGCAACACTATATACTGTCAAAAAAATTTAGTCCCATTATATGAACAAGATACGCTAGAAGTATCGGATATAAAGACTACCCATCTTTTGTTTGACCAAAAAATTAAATACCTAGATGTTGGATCTCCTTATTTCGTGGCAGATACCACACAACAAATGATTAGGCTAAAACATATAGGAGAAGAATTAGTAGATGTAAGAAGTCAAATATCCAACCTAACGGTAATTACTAAAGATGGGGGCTACTATTCTATAGTACTAGGATTTAATAGGTTTTCTAATAATCTAACTTATAAAGTAAAAAGAACTAAAGCCTATGTAGATGTAGTAAAAAAAGAAGCCAACAAGGATAAAGAAGAATCTGCTATTTTCGAATCTATATGCAAACAACTGGATCGCCATAGCAACAACAAACTACGCATTAAAAACGGAAAGTCTGGTGATATCAGGATTCGTGTTACAGGAATTTTTTATATCAAAGAAAAAATCGGATTACGTCTTGAACTAAAAAATGAATCTCCTATAGACTTTGATATCGACCATTTTTTGTTTCGAACCAAGTTACGTAAACGATTTACCAAAGACTATTTATACCAGGAACGTGTCATACAGCCAATTAATATCTGTACAGATGATTTTGAAATCATTGGCGAAGGTCAAAAAAAAGTAACCTTATTATTTGACAAATTCATGCTCAACGAAAAGGAAAAACTATCTGTTGACATTTTTGAAGAGAATGGAGGAAGATCAGCAACGCTGAACATTTCCAGAGAAGAACTATTAAAACCTAAAGTAATTTAATAATGAAAAAGCTAATCATATCTATAATGGTTATATGCACTTACAATCTTAGTTCTGCACAGATACCATATTTCGATATTCCCGGTCTTATTTCCCGACACTTTGAGGCTAATAATGTTCAAAACTTACAGCGACAATCTTTAACAACCAATCTAGGTTTTGCGGCAGCGGCAGCTACAGCAGGTCTAGAGAAACCTTCGAGAGTACGATTTAATTCTGGGATCACAAGTCTGGTCTATATCAATTACTTTGAATACAACACCATGTGCAACAGTTATATAAATCCTTTTAAAAAAAGTAAATGTCAGAACAAGTATAACTATTTAAGAAATGCACATCAAAAGGTCTTATTACTAGCCACCACACCCACTTTAAATCAGGTTAATCGTGGTGTACAGGAGCAGATCACAGAAAAATACATTCATATAACGAACACCATTTTAAAAGAACTAGAAACTCTAAAAATACAAGTAGAAAAAGATAATTTTTATACACGGCTTTTGTTCGATAATCCTTAAAATTCTAATCATGAAAATAATTTATCAATTATGTATCCTCGTACTTTTTAGTATTCAGGTTGGGTATGGTCAATTTATTCACCTTCATACCCATATTAATAATAACGATGCACAAACCAGAGCAAAATTATCACGCTTGATTACTATTCTAGGGATTAGAAATACCACATTAACTGCTGTTAACAGCCAATTATCAAGAGCTTTAGTAAGCCATCAAACTCAACTTAATTTACAATACCGACGAAACCCCCTTTTCGACAAACGGAATGAATTTATTGCTAGTTCTTTGGGAACATCATTACTAAATCTAGGAACTTCGGAGATAGCGAATAGTTCTCTACCATATATGACCAAAGAAAAAAGAGAATATATGAAGGAAGCAAATATGGATCTTGCTCTTTTACTTGCTCTACAATATGTAAGTACTTCAAAAATCAAATCCTCCAAAAGACAAGAAATTTATCGCCTACGTAGTAAACTTCTCAGAGAATTTTCTAAAAATGGAAGAGATGCCAGACAATCGCTTTTCCTATCTGCAGCAGGAATCTCAGTTCTTAACTATGAAGAGTTTTTAGAATTATATAAATACTTAAAACTTATTCAAATTACCATGTAAGGTAAGTAAATAAGCTTAACGAATAAAAATAGTTTTAGATGAAATCCTATTTATGATGAACATACTTATTTCTAAAAACAACTAACAATGAAAACTAAAAAATGGTTAACAATTTTATTCATTCTATGCTCAGTTGTATTAAATGCACAAAGCTTTCCTTTTCTTACTGATCCAGGATCATTAACTGGCTCTGGTGTATCTACAGGACTATATTCTGGTTCAACAACCGCAGAGAGAAATACACTTAGAAGGGTATCGGGATTTAATGTAGACTACGGAAAACGACTGACCTATCTTGTTACTTCTGCTGTGATCTCTAATAAAATAAGAGATGAAATTTCTGTTTCTTTTAATAGGTACTATGATTTAAAACGCAGAAATGAGTCATTATCTTTTTTTAACTATTCCAAGAGAAAGGAAAATCAAAAAATGCTAAAATTCATTGAAAAAATGCTTAATAACACACAAAAAGCATTGCTAGCTCAAAGTAGTATTAATGTTATTTATGGAGAAAAGCTCAATCTATTTCAAAATACAATGAAGTCTTTAACAGAAATACATAGATCCATGGATATTGTGGAAGACAATATTGATCGCAGTAAACTCCTTCATAATTTTTTCAACTAAAAAATGCAACCTAATAGATCAAGAATACTCATGAAACTCATACTAACTTGTATTACCTTTTTACTCATGCTCAATTTGGCAAATGCACAAATAACAATAAGTTGGACAGTACCTGGATGGTCTCCAGATTTATTATCACAGTCCTCCTATAACCGCATTAATTTAATTAACGGAACATTAAATACTCAAGAGTTAGCAAGAGCTGGTAGTACAAGAATATTTACTGCTCCTATAAACGATCAATTAACAGAGTTAACTAGTTATAATCCAGCTTTTGGGATTCAATTGGTATCGCTTAAAAACTTTATCAGCGGATCTACTTTTAGCAGTGTAACTGGATATAATAGCTACGGGTATATAAAGAAAAAATACCCTTTGAACCCTGCCTTCGGCAATGATACTTTTAAGAATGGTGTCATTCAACTAAGATTTAAGCGTAAACTAGAATCCGAGAGTCAAAAACTTAGCGACTACCTTAATCCTATAAATCCTATCCCAGAAGGTGAACGTGTATTACTAATACTTACCGCATTAGAAAATGTAATCAATCTAACACTAGAAAATGAAACCTATTAAACTTGTTATAGTTTTACTACTATCTAACTACTGGATGCTGGCACAAACACATTCAGAGAGTATTGCTGATGCTTTTGTTGCCGGTCAAAAAGCTACCATTAACGCAATGCTCGGTTATGAACTATCCCAAAGAAACCTGCAAACTGCTCTTTTAAAAGGGTTAGAAGAAACAGAAGAAAGCTATAATTCAAAAAGAACATTTTCTGCTTCAAATATTGGAGCTAATTCATTGATCATTTATGCCGCACAAAAAGAAATCCAATTTCTAGAACAAAAGATAAGAGATATACGTGCAAATATTAGAATTCTAAAAGTAACTTCTTTTCTATTTGGCTCAGGTTTATCTAGATACGAAAATGAATTAAAAAAAGAAGAGAATTACCTAATGAAAATAAAAAATGAAAATAGCATTATAGCCAGCGGTGTATTTATAAGTGGAGGAACAGGACATGTATATACTTCGTATCTAAAACTATTGACAAGGATATCCCCTATTAAAAACAACATACTTAGGATAAATAAAGAAATAAAAGCTAAAATGACAGTAACCAGAATACTAGCTAGATAATTTAAACACAAAAACTATATCATGGATATTTTTGAATTTTTAGACACAATAAACTTCTATATTTTTGGAGGTGATTCTAATATTACAGGAGTCAAAGTTTTCGTAGAAACTTTGATGCCATATAGCTACGCGTTGGCAGCAGTTATCATGATAATTTTGGTATCTTCCAAGGTTTTTACATATTTCATGAACCCAGCAGGGAACATGGATCCTTATATCTTAGTAAAACCAGTGCTAATACTTGTTGCACTGGTTTTATATCAGCCATTGGTAGAATTACTACTATTTGAACCTTCTAGACTAATTACACAAATAACAGAAACCGCGGCACTTTCCGCAACAGGATATGGCAACTGGGGTCTTTTTGAAAGAGCCATGCAGCGTACTCTAATTGGTGTTTTAAACGTTGCCACAGGAAATGCAGATATCCCAAGTATATATGACATACTTCAAGTATCCACACTGTTAGAAATGATACACTTTCTTGTACAAATAGTTGCTCTAGTAGTAGTAGGATATCTCATGATACGACAACTGCTATTAAAAGCTGTATACTTTATTATTGGTGTATTAGTATTACCTCTTTCTCTAGTCCCAGCCAATTTTGAAATTCTTAAAAAATGGTTTTTCGGATTTCTTTCGGTACTGTTGTGGGTTCCTATTTTGAGAATATTTCAGACTATTATAACCTTAATAAGTCAAGCTCCCTTAGAGGGATTTGCACAACCGTTATATTCTCTGGTGCTACAAATCGTTATGATTATGTTCATTCTACAAGTACCAAAATATGCAAACTTTTTAGTTGGTGGTTCTGGTGACGGTGATACTAATGGATATCTTTTTGCGGCTGCCAGAGAAATGTACTACAGTAAGTTCGCTAGAGGAACATCTTCTTCCAGAGAAAATAATAGACGAAACGGAAAATAAGTAACAATGGAATATAAAACACCCAAAGTATTAGAGAAAAAACCTGTAATAGCAGGCTTTGATCTAGTAACAATTGTAGTGATTGCGGTATGCTCTATACTCTTTTTATTCACTGTATTTGTTTCATTTCTACTATCGATTGTATTTATCGGAATCGCAGTTGTATTTGTAAAAATTCAAAAAAAATATCCTCAAAAAGGTCAGTTAAGCACCTTATTAAAATATAATTCCAGTATTAAATGTGTACGAATTGAACAGCCCTTAAGATCTCTTTTAAAAACAAAATAAACTCTTTAACTAAATATATAATCACTAAATCAAATTTTAAAACAATGAAAACAATCAAGTTAAATCTAGTACAACAACATCTAAATAAATTGAATGTTAAATCCCTAAAATCAAAAATTAAAATCCCCAAATTAATATGCACAATTCTTTTAATGTTATTGTATATGGCACCAGTTTTTGGACAGAGTGTAGAAGAAAAGATTGGTGAATGGAGTACTTCTATAAGAGCTATCTTAAATGCTGCTGTTGGGATTTTTTCTATCGGAGGAGGATTTCTAATATTTATTCAATATATGCAAGGAAATGAACAAGCTCAGAAAAACTTTGTTCGATTCATCATGGGGTTAGCCATCTTTGGGCTAGTAGCACTAATAGCCAATATCTTTTTACCAGATGCGGCAGACTTAGAAATACAAGACTAATACGGTTAACACCTAATATATCCTAATCAATTAAACTATATAAAGGGTTATTCGGTATTACTTAGAAAATAATTTGCAGCAAATACCAAGCAAATCTTATTCTATCGTATATTCTTGAATTGCTTTTTTCCCCACTAAAGTATCGCAAGTAATATCAATTCATATCTGGATAACCCTTAACGTTTGTAAATAACTAATAGCACAAATTAATACTAATGGACTTAAAATCATTAAAGAATATTCCGGCAAGTTTTGCTTTAGCAAAAAGAGCACTATTATACTGTTTAATTATAAGTACGCTAATTTCTATCGGAAGTCTTGTCTGGGCCTTTGTTACAACGAACAATATTAAAAACACCGCTTTCGTATTGACAAAAGATGGTCAGGCCGCTATGATGCAAGGAATCTCATTAAATGAAGTGGATGAATTCAGAAAACCAGAAATCATAAATCATATAAAAATGTTTCATGAGTCTTTCTGGGAAATAGACCAATTTAATTACAAAAGACGAATTGATAGAGCCTTATACTTGTCTGGAAGATCAGGTAAGCAATTATTTAAAACATTACAAGCTAATGGTCATCTTGCCAAATTGGTAACAGAAAACCTAACTCAAAAAATAGATATAGACTCTATAAAAGTAAATGATAAGGTAACTCCTTATAAAGCAAAATTCTATGGTAAACTTAGAGTATCCAGAACTGATCAAAAAGTAGAATCTGTGAATGAGTTTAGAGCAAATTTCGTGCTTCATAATGTGGCCAGAACTAATGAAAATCCTCATGGTTTATTAATAGAAAACTATCTTTTAAAATCTAAACCTATTAGTATTCCTAAGTAAAAGATTTAACTATGGAAGTAGAAAATAACATCTGGAAAGGTACACCATCACAGTGGATGAACTTTATGTTTTACATATGCTGTGTTATTTTAATTGTGGTATTTGGGTTAGGATTAATCCTTGCCTTATGGAAGTTTCTAGATACGAAATATAATAAAGTAACAATAACAGATCAGCGAATTATTGAAAAACGAGGGATTCTTTCTATATCAACAAACCAATTAGAACTCTATAGAGTAAAAGACATTAGACTGGAACAACCGCTCATTCTGAGAATATTTGGACTATCTAATATCATTTTAACCACTTCTGATAGTACCGATCCCTTGTATATTTTAAAAGGAATAGAAGAAGGCAATAAATTAACCGAAAAAATAAGGATAGCAGTAGATCGCAGAAGGGATGTTAAAGGAGTTAAAGAATTAGATTTTCATTAAACCTATAAACGTAGTAACAATATGAAAACTATTACAGCTATCATCATAGAACAAAACACTCAAGAAGCGCAAGAATTAAAATGTTTCATAGAAAAACAGTGTCCTGATATTTCAATTAGATGTATAAGTAATAATCCAAAAGAAACTAAAAGGATTATCAACAATACATTTTATGATATCATCATTTTAGGGCTTCAAACAGGTATTGATTATGCATTTGAAATTTTAGAAGAACTTCCATATGCTATCCATGAAAAAGAATTACTTTTAATTACCACGAAACAAGAACGAACGCTAAAGGTAATAGCAGATACCTCTATTAACTTTATAACCCGACCTATTGATTCTAAAAATATTGTCGATGCTATAGAGAAAGTAAAACAAAACCTACTGACTCAAAAGGATTTCCCTAACATTCCGCCTAATAATATTTCTATACCAAAACCTCTTAATTTATTGGCTATTCCTTCCTCCAATGATATCAAACTATTAAAAATAAGTGACATTCTATATTTAGAATCGGAAGGCCGTTATACAACTTTTCATGCTTCTAAAAACAAAACAGTCGTTTCTAGTACGAATATTGGAGAATATCAAAAAAAACTAGTGAACAATAACTTTTTCAGAATACATAACTCATTTTTAGTTAACATGGATAACATAGTTAATGTTCAAAAAAAAGATGGGGTTTATGTAGAAATGAATAATAGAGATATGATTCCTGTAGCAAAAAGAAAAAAAGAATCACTCTTTCAATTTTTAGGAATAAAATAAACAACAAAATACATTGCTTCAATATGGAATCTACCATTTATTACAGGAAGCTGCTCAATTATTAACTTACCTTAGTAAAGGATTACTGATACCTATATATTTATAACTCCTTTCAAATAAAAAAGCCATACTCTAACCTAAACTAATATCATCTATTATGGAAGCAACACTTAAAGATCAACTTAAAGAATTATCAAAATCCACTACTCCAATATCTACATTAGAAACAGCCATTGACGCATTAAAAATGCAATTAAAAGTGGTTCGTATATCAAAGCAGTACAAAATAGACATAAGAGGAATTACAAAAAACAGTATCTAGAAAAGTATAATCTCTACAAAACAATCCGCCAAAAATATGTAGACAGATATAATAGTTTAGCGCAAGAACGTCGTCAAAAATTAGAAAATACAGAAAAACGTGACCTTAGAAAAAAATAAAAAATTCTTATCAGAAACAAATAGATAAAAATCTTGGCTTCATAGAAATATATAATCGTGCCATTAAAGATTACGAAAAAAGGTTAGACAGTTTAGAGAATTTCGATAAATATTATAAGGTATCAAAAACATCCATTCGTCGGGAATGGTTAAAATATAAGTTTGCGATCTTACGATTAAGAAATATTATTCGCTTAAAAAAGATAAAAGCAGCCCTTTATCTTACCAACAATACTAGAAGCATAGGGAAATCAAATAAAAGCAATTCACAACAGCATAGCTTAAACTCTGGATTCATCAATGGTCTGACTAAGGCTCCCTCAAGGTCTTTTACAAACAGAAATACAGAAGGTAAAAATGTAACATCATCTTCTAGAAATAAAACTAATAAAAGAAGTAGTTTTGGGCTAAGCTAATTATTAAATATAAAAAGGCTTTACACTTTTCAAACAAAGAATCTGCTTACGACAGCCTAAATTGTATAAGAGAACATAGGACTATTGCAGAACTTTTATTGGAATCTCTTATATGATTTTATCTTGATAATTTGGGTTTATGTATTTCCCTTTTTGTTTTTGTGATCAGATTTTGCTGCTGAACTATACTTCCTTTATGAACAATCTTTTGATCATAAAAAGGTAAGCTTTTTAACAGTTCTATATAATGATCCAGTCTTTTCTTATTTAATAGGTCTTCCGAATTTTGTGGTTTTAATATACTATCAATTTTATTATACTTTTTATTTCTTTTTTTCTTTCTCCTAATTCTTTCTTTGGTTAATGAAATTTCTTTCAATATCGCTTGAATCAACCTTTTTATAATATCATTTTTATAAATCATCAAAGAGAGTTTTTATTCGGAAAATTAAATCCTGCTTTGACACAAGATATATATAAGGACCATTTGATTCTAAGCACTAAGTAATAGCCGACAGCATTTGTGTAATATGTGGACGATACTAATTGTAGAAAACAACTTTTATATAGCTAATCTTTCTGGCATTAATATTATTATTTAGACACTTTGAAAAATGATTATGTGCGCTTTAATGCTAAACAAAATTTTAATACACTCCATAATACTGAACAATCCACTACCCTAAAGTAGATCATTAGACTCCTGCAACTATTTATCTTGCGTTCACAATTAAAGAATAGATAGCATGAAAGCTAAGTCTCCTTTTATACATGATGATTTCCTATTACAAAATGATTTTTCTAAAATTCTATATCATACCTACGCAAAAAACCTACCGATTATAGATTATCATAATCATTTATCCCCAAAAGATATTTGTCAGAATAGAAATTTTAATACCATCACTGAGGCATGGCTTCATGGTGATCATTATAAATGGAGAGCTATGAGAACACTTGGTATTACTGAAGATTTTATTACAGGAAAAGCTACTGATAAAGATAAGTTCTTAAAATGGTCCGAAACAGTTCCTTATACCATACGAAATCCCTTATTTCATTGGTCACAAATGGAGCTAATGAAATACTTTTCTATCTCTGAAATACTATCTCCAACTACAGCAGATAAAATTTATGAATTAACCAATGAACAGCTGCAAATGCCGAATCATTCGACACAAGGATTATTGGAAATGAATAATGTAATCACTGTATGTACTACTGATGATCCAATAGATGACTTAAAGTATCATAACAGTTATGCTACTCAGAAAAAATCTATGGAGCTGTTACCTACTTTTAGACCAGATAAAGCCTATACTATTCAGGATTCAAATACTTATTTACAATATCTAGATCAGCTTAGTGATGCATCAAACATACAGATAAATTCATTTGATGATCTTTTAACAGCTTTGGAAAGCAGAATTGATTATTTCCATCAATTAGGTTGTAGGTTGGCTGATCACGGTTTAGAAACACTGTCTTTTGAGCTAGAAGAAAACTATTCTATCGACAGTATTTTTAAAAAGATACAATCAAAAAAACCTCTTGAAAATGGCGAGATACATCATTTTACATATCAAGTTCTTTATTTTTTATGTACTTTTTATCATAAAAGAGAATGGGTACAACAATTCCATTTAGGAGCAATACGAGATAATAATTCCAGACTTCTTCATAAGCTTGGTCCTGATACAGGTTTTGACTCTATTGGTGATTTTTTGCAAGCCAAAAACTTAAGCAAGTTCTTAAACTCTTTGGACAAATCTGATCAACTATCTAAAACAATACTATATAATCTAAACCCTTCGCAAAATGAGGTTTTTGCAACAATGGCTGGTAATTTTAATGATGGATCCACAAAAGGAAAAGTTCAATATGGTGCCGCCTGGTGGTTTTTAGACCAAAAGGATGGAATAGAAAAGCATCTAAATACGGTATCCAACTTAGGGATGCTTAGTTGTTTTGTTGGTATGCTTACAGATTCTAGAAGTTTCTTGTCTTTTCCAAGACATGATTATTTTCGTCGTATTCTTTGTAATCTATTGGGAAATGATGTAAAAAATGGAATGCTTCCCAAAGATGAAAAATGGTTAGGTAAGATTGTTGCTGATATCTGTTTTTATAATGCAAAAGCATACTTCCCTTTTTAAAAAGTATTAGGGAAGAAATCCCGAAAGATAACTCCCCTAAAAACAATTCAAAAACTAACAAAATGTGAGAACTTTATTTAATCATAATGGTATGGTTAAATAAGTCCCTTTAAAACTCTGGTTTAACACCATCATTTTAATCTTTTCTTTTCCATTATGAGGTATTACTTCTATTACTGCTTTTCCATTTGACATTTTTATAGATTCACTTCCCATCGGTGTCCCCATAAACTTTTTAGTTTCTCCACCCGATAGACATTGAAAATATACTCTTTCTTCGTAGTCCAAACATCTTAACCCTTCTTTATCTAATGCTGTTGCGATTACCAAATAATTTCCGTTATTCATTTTCTCATAGGAAAGATTCAGAGCATTAGCTACTCCATTTTTCTTATTTCTATAATTAATATCCACACTATCTGTAACCTTATCTCCATTTTTATAACCCACAGCTTTCAGTTTGTTTTCTCCTTCTTTAAAAAGAACCTCCCAAGTAAGTCCAGAAGCAGGAAACACAGATATATCCTTTTGTTTCTTCCCACAAGATTTCCCATCAAAAAACAACTCTACGGTATCACAGTTACTGTAAACATTTACTGTTCTTGATTTGTCTTTTGGTCCTTGTCTTTCTGTCCAGGAATGAGATTCTACATAAACAAATGGATCTTTGGCCCAATAGCTTTTAAAAACATAATAAGCGTCTTTTGGATTTCCTTCTCGATCCATAATTCCTTTTTGATTTACATAAGGAATATCATTTTCTGGTCGTAATGGTGTTCCAAAATCCTTGAATGCCCATTGCACGTTTCCTACAAAAGAGGGTGTAGTTTCAGAAGTTTTTAAATGCCAATCAAATAGATCTACTATATAATTCTCACTCCAATCACCAATTTTGGCAATGTTTGTGACGGCGGTTTGGGTAATAGCTTCGGTCCAACCATCATTATCCATTTCTCCTAAACCATCTATCGGAGTTTCTGTATGCCTACCATAATGACTGGATCCGCCGTATTCTGCATGAAGAAAGTGTGGATACTCTTTTATATACTTCTTTAAAGCTTTTTCATAAGTAACATAACTACCTGAATACCATCCAGACCATATAGATGGTGAAAAAACATCAACAATATCCGAACCAGCATAATACTTTCTAATGGCTGTTTTTCGGTAAGGATCTAAAGTGTGTGATAGCGTATTTAATTCTTTAAGAAAAGTATTCATCTTTTCCTGATTATCTCCATCTTCAAAATCCGGCAACCAATAAATTTCATTACCTAAAGACCATATTATAACACTTGGATGATTATAGTTTTGATTGATGATTTCTTCTAACATTGTTTTGGTATTCCTTTTCCAATTTTCATTACCAATTCCACCTCTACACCATGGCAGTTCGTCCCACACTAAAAGTCCTAACTCATCACACATTTTATAGACTTCTGGATCCTGTGGATAGTGAGCTAACCTTATAAAGTTAGCTCCCATCTCTTTAATAGCTTTAATGTCCTTCTGATGTAATTCATTAGGCATTGCGGCTCCATAACCAGCGTGTTCCTCGTGTCTGTGTGTTCCTCTTAATAATACTCTCCTACCATTTAGGTAAAAAGGTCCTTTATGCTTAAACTCAAACCAGCGAAAACCAAACCGATCTGATAGCTTATCGATTTGTTTTCCTGATTCTAATAATACCAACTGTATTTGGTATAAATTTGGAGCATCGATATCCCATAAGATAGGATTCGCAGTCTTTTCAAAATCCAAATTAAATTGCTTATTCTTTATAGTTTTAGAAACAGTTTGCATCTTTTTTCCGTTCGGATCAAACAGCTGAGCTTCTACTTTATATTTTTCTTCTTTTTGTATTCCTTCAATAGTTATCGCTACTTGTAATGAAGCACTTTCTTTAGAAACCTTTGGAGTAGTAATTTTTAAATTCGAAATATGGGTTTTATGCTTTTTAATCAACCATACATCTCTAGTAATTCCTCCATAAATAAAAAAGTCACTTTTTTGAGAAGGTATAATTTCAGGATCATAACTATTATCTACCTTCACCAAAATCTCATTCTCACCGTTTTTGAGATAATCCGTAATATCAAAAGAAAACCCTATATAACCTCCAATATGATTTCCTACCAAATTATTATTTACATATAACTGAGTGGTTATATTGGCTCCTTCAAAATATAACTCATAAGCTATATCTTCATTAAAATTTTTGATTTGAATTTTCTTCTTATACCAGCTAGCACTTCGTCTATATCCTGGTTCCAAATCCATCGTATCATGGTTATTCCAGGTATGTGGTAAATTAATGGATATCCAATCCTTTTGTCCAGCTAGTTGGTCAATAGTTTCTATATTTTTTTCTAAATACTGCCAATCAGAATTCAGGTTTTCTTTTGATCGATATATCTGAGCCGAACTGTAAGAATAGATAAATAGAACTAGTAAAAAACCCATGCATTTACAAGAAGAAAAATCAGTTATATATCTACAATTCTTCTTCATTATTTAAGTTCTTTTCTTCTTAATATTGCTTCTAAAAAATAATAATCAGCGTAACTAATTGGACCATTAATCTCATCATTCTTAGGCCAATTTCCTGTACTATGTTTTAAAATAAATGGCACTTCAGTTTTATCCTGTATGACATAGTTTTCAGAAGAAAGACTACTCATGATCTTATCGGAAAATTCCAAATACTTTTTGTCTGTTGTGTATTCATATAATTCTATCATTGCAGAAGCAATTATTGCCGCTGCCGATGCATCTCTTGGTTCATTAGGAATTTTAGGTGCATCAAAATCCCAATAAGGAATTGCATCTTCTGGAAGTCTATTATGATGTATTAAAAATGTTGCTATTTTTTTCGCTTGCTCTAAAAACTCTGTACTCTCAGTATACCGATATGCCATGGTATATCCATAAAGCCCCCAAGCTTGACCTCTAGCCCACGAAGATTCTTTTCCAAAACCTTGGTGTGTTACTTTAGATCTTATATGACCTGTAATAGTATCATAATCTACAACATGATAACTACTATTATCGGTTCTAAAATGATTCTTTAGAGTAGTCTTGGCATGTTGCTCTGCAATATCATAATATCTCTGATCTTGGGAATACTTAGAAGCTTCGAAAAGTAGTTCCAAATTCATCATATTATCTATGATTACTGGAAATTGCCATTCTTCTTTATTAAAATCCCAAGATCGAATGGACCCTATCTTATCGTTATAGCGTGTAGATAATGTTTTGGCACTTGCAATAATGATATCCTTATAAGTAGGATCATTTAGTATTTTGTATCCATTTCCAAAACTGCAAAACACCTTAAATCCCATATCATGGGTTTTATCATTATACTTTTCTTTTTCAATAAATGCCGTCCACTCTTTTGCCCTATCTCTATATCGTGTATCGTCTGTCAACCTATAAATATTCCAAAGACTTCCTGGAAAAAAACCACTTGTCCAATCTTTTGATGGTACCCTTTTTATGACTCCATTTGCATCAGCACTTCTAGGAAAGGCAATAGAATCTATTGGATATTCTAACAAATATGAAAATCTATCAGAATATTTGGCAATGGTATTTCCTCCGTTTATCTCCTCTTCAGCTTTATATGTAGAGGTGTCTTTACAACCAGTAAAAATCAACAATAAAACGATAATTATTGGAACAAAGATGTGTCCTTTTTCTTTTCTCATAAGTGTTATTAGTATCCCGGATTTTGAGGCAATAAATTTGGGTTTCTTCCTAGTTCGTCATCTGGTAGAGGGAACAAATAGTCTCTAGTACTATCAAAATTTGTTTGAGGTTCCATAGATGTAGGTCCGAAAACTTCCATTCCTAAATTTAGTCTTTTAATATCATACCATCTTTTAAATTCGAATGCCAATTCTATTCTCCTTTCCTCTAAAATAGCATCTCTTAATTGGTCTTTAGAAAGTCCAGATGTAAGATCTTCGGGGAAAGTATTCATCGTTCCTGCAGCATTCCTAGCTCTTGCCCTAATTTGATTGATATAATCAACAGCTTCTCCTGTAGGACCAGAAAGTTCATTAGAAGCTTCTGCCGCAATTAAAAGCACTTCTGCATATCGCATAGCTCCATAATTATGATCTGAGTCTCTATTATTATTTCCTGCTGTACCTGGAAAACGATAATATTTTGCAATATGAGGTCTAGAAACTCCCCTATTCGCCATTCCAAAATCTTGCCAAGGAACAGTTACTCCATCGAAAACCGCTTCAGTATCAAAACTTACTGCTTTTCTATAATCATTATCATCAAAGGAATTAAATACCGCAACAGTTGGCACTGCCACGCTCCAACCTTCGATATCTGGACCTCTCATACCTGTTACTGGTGGTAGAAAATCAATTCCTGGAGCACCACTAATAACATCTAAACCTTTAAAATCAATTGAAAATATATGCTCTACGAGTCCGTCTGCTTTGGTTGCATCAAATAAATCCTGAAAATCTGCTTCCAAAGCATATCCAAATCTACCACTATTGTTGATCACAAAAGTAGCTTCATCATAGGCACCTTGCCAGTTTCCAATAGTTAAATATACCGATGCCAAATAAGAAGCTGCAGTACCTTTAGACGGCATTGAGCGAAATGGTTGTTGATCGGGCAACCAAGTTTTTGCAAATTCTAAATCTTCAATAATTCCTTCATAAATTTCTTCAACAGAAGTTTTTTCTATGCTTGATAAGGCTTCGGCTTCTCGTACGGCAAAATCAATATAGGGTACTTCTCCAAAAATGCGTACCAAGTGATAATACGTAAATGCTCTTACAAAACGAGCTTGAGCTACTATAGCATTAACCTCTTCTTCGGTTCCTTCTACTGATGCAGCTCCTTCAATCGCATAATTTGTAGAGCCAATAATTGCATAACTTCTAGGCCAAAAACTGGTAACCATTCCGTTATCACCATTCATACGAAACTCGTCTACTTCGATTCTTCTGGATGAAGTAGTTGGATCTCCAATGGTTACCATATCACCTCGAAGAAGGAGACTTAGCGTAAATTTTCTTCCCCAAAATTCCTCTGAGGCTATATGTCCGTAGGCACCATCCACAGCTGCTTGTAAGTTATCAGTAGTGGTAAAAAAAGTTTCTGGAGCCAAAATTCCAATGGGTTCTTCTTCCAAATCCGTGCAACCACTCCAAGTTGCTACCATGATTAATATAAAAATTATCCTTTTCATTTGTCAGATTTTAAGTTTGTTATATTGTTGTTTATCTTTTTAAAAAGAAACATTAAGTCCTAAGGTATAGGATCTAACATTTGGGTAACTTCCGTAGTCTAAACCAAGATTTATATTACTTCTGCTATTACTGTCCGATCGATATAAAACTTCAGGGTCTAATCCCGGATAATCTGTAAATGTTACCAAGTTTTGACCACTTACATACACTCGTAGCTTGGTCATTTTTAGTTTTTCTAAAAGCCTTTCATTAAAGGTATATCCTAATGTGATATTTTTTAAACGAGCGTAAGAACCATCGTATACCCATCTGGAGGATATAATTCTAGTTCGCTGAGCAGCACTTGGAACATTTGTATTTGGATTGGTCAAACTCCACCGATTTAATGCTTCGGTAGTAGCATTACTAGAACCTGTTAGTGTATTTAATTCTAAAAGGGTAAAGTTAAACATGTCTCCTCCTACTGCTCCCTGAAAAAATACATTTAGATCAAAACCTTTATAAGCAAAGGTGTTATTAATCCCAAAGGTAAAATCTGGATGAGGGTTACCGATTATGGTTTGATCATCACTATTTAATTCTCCATCTCCATTAAGATCCCGGTATCTTTCACCTCCTGCTTGTTGTTCAAAAATCGCTCCTGGCAAAAATGTATCTCCATTTTGGTATACTCCGTCATATACATATCCAAAATAAACCCCTACTGGCTGACCTTCTCTTAATATTGGCACATCAGGAAGTAGTAAGTGTCCTGGACTTGAATTTCCAATATCACGAATATCCTCACCATCAGGTAGTTCCAAAACTTTATTTCTATTTCTAGAAAAATTGATATTGGTATTCCAGGTAAAAGCTCCGACTAGGTTTCTGGTAGACAGTTCTATTTCAAATCCTTTATTTTCTAAACTTCCCACATTCTGAAGTTGTACTGGATTACTTAGTCCTGAAGTCTCAGGTAGAGGTCTATCTAATAGTAAATCTTCAGTGATCATATCGTAATAGTCCGCTGTTAAACTAATTCTATTATTAAATAATCCTATGTTTACACCTACATTAAATTGCTTTGTCGTTTCCCACTTTAGATTATCATTTGCTAATCTTTGCAAAGCAACTGCATTCACCAATTCTCCTCCTTGGATTGATATAATATCTTCATAAGTTGCCAAGGTTCCAAAGGGTTGGATAGCTCTATTACCAGTAAGACCATAACTCACTCGCCATTTCCATTGAGAAATTAGATTAGAGTTTTGCAAAAAGCTCTCATCGCCCATATTCCATGCTATAGCACCAGAAGGAAAGAATCCCCATTTATTATTAGCACTAAACGTTGAAGAACCATCTTGTCTTGCATTAAATGTAATTAAATACTTATCTAGGATATCAAAATTGATTCTCCCATAATAAGATGCCAATTCCGATTCCAATAATCTCGACTCTATGAATAGTAGATTAGCTGCACCATCTAAATTCCAAAAACTAAAACCATCATCTAAAAAACCTGCTCCCGATGTAGTAACTCTTTCTGATCTTTCTTTCTGATAAGAATATCCAACAGTAGCCGAAAACTTAGCAAAGCTTAGATCATTTTTATATGTAAAATAATTTTCGGAAAGAATATTAGTTTGCTTAATTGTTTGAATACTTCCTTCTCCACCAACACCAGCTCCTCTAACCGTGGTGGTAGGAAAAAAAGTTCCTTCTCTATTATTTCTTACGTTATATCCTAGTGTAGATTTAAAGGATAATCCTTCAAAAAGCTTTAAATCCGCATATACATTGGTTTGAAAAAGATCATTTACACTTTCATTAAAGATTTGTGTGGTTGTTGCAAAAGGGTTATCGATATCATCTCCTACACTCGGAAGTGTAAAATCTCCATTAGCATCTCTAATTCCTTGATCAGGGCTAAATCTAAATGCAGCAGAAATAGCGCCAGCACTTCCAGTTCCACCAGTAGATTCTTGTGTTCTCGCTCCTTCTCTAGTAGATCTTCTTCCTAAAGCGTTCATCCCTACTTTTAAACGATCAGAAAAATTAATATTGATGTTGTTTGTAAACGAAAAACGTTCTAATCCAGATCCCAATACAGCTCCATTTTGATCAAAAAAAGTTCCAGACAGGTAGTAATCTACATTTTCGGCACCTCCAGATAATGCTATCTGATGATTTGCAATCTGACCAGTTTTGAATATAACATCTTGCCAATCTGTATCTGCGGAGCCTCTTACATATCCGGGATTAATTTCCTGAATATAATCTCCAAATTGTTCAGCATTTAAAAGATCTAAAGTATTCGTAACTGTTTGAGTAGAATAAGAGGTATTAAAATCTATTCTCATTCTTCCTTTCTTTCCTTTTTTAGTTGTTACAATCACTACTCCATTTGCTCCTCTAGAACCATAGATAGCGGTTGCAGAAGCATCTTTCAAAACTTGAATGGAAGCAATATCTTCTGGAGCGGGCAATGCAGCTCCAACAAAACCATCGACTACAAATATGGCGTCACTACTAGCATTAATAGAGGTAGCACCACGAACTCGTATTCTTATATCGGCTCCTGGTTCTCCTCCGTTGGCAGATTGTACCGATACACCTGCCGCTCTTCCTTGTAAAGTCTGTTGCGCAGTTGCTGATGGATACGCTGTAATATCCTCTGCTTCCACCGATACAACTGATCCTGTTAGATCTTTTTTTCTTCTAGATCCATATCCTACGACTACAATTTGATCTAACGATTCTACAGAAGCAGATAAGGTTACATCAATTTTTCGTTGAGAACCGACAGTTATTTTTTGATCCGTATATCCTACATAGGAAAATAGTAATACTGAACTTTCATCAGGAACTTCTATCTTATAAAGCCCATCAAAATCTGTGGTAGTTCCAATTGCTTCGTTTTGCACGCTAATATTAACTCCAGGAATTGGAACTCCGTCATCAGAAGTTACAGTTCCTGTTATTTCGATTTGTGCAAACAAACCAGTTCCAAACATTAAAATAAAAATTGGGATAGATTTTTTCAGTATTTTTAAATACGTCTGCTTTGCATTCATGAGTATTGATTTATGTTAGTGTGTGTGTGTTTAGTAGAGGTATATAATGAGAAGACAAAAAAAGATGATGCACAACGAAAAGAAGAGCTGCAAAATGATATATCTGTTTTGTTTTCTATTCATACTCAAACCTAGTCAAAACCCTATATCTAAAAGTCCTAAAAAGGGTATATTTCTGTACTAAACACTGAAAATGAACCTGTAATAAAGGGAGTTATGCTAAAATCGACGCTTTTTTAAGAATAAAATTTGGAAGCGTATTCTGATGGGGTTTGATTGAAGTGTTTTTTAAAACATTTTGTAAAATATTTTGGGTTTCTAAAACCAACTTTATAACAAACTTCCGAAACATTTATCTGCCCAAGTTCCAGTAATTGAGAAGCTCGTTTCATACGAATAGAATGTATAAACTCATTAGGTGTTAAATTGGTCCAACCCTTAACTTTAGAAAATAACATAGTTCTGCTAACCCCAAGTTCTGAACTGAAATAAGGAATATCAAAAGAAGTATTGCTAATATTATCCTCTACAATTTTTACTGCCTTTTTCAATAACTCTTCATCTATTGAAGTAACGGTGACATCTGAGGATGTATATTCATTAGAAGAAAATTTTTCTTTTTGCTTTTCTATAGAAGAAAGTAGATTACGAATGATTAGTAAAAACTCCTTTACATTAAAAGGTTTGTTTATATAAGCATCTGCACCAGACTCTAATCCATCGAATTTATATATTAAAGAAGATCTTGAGGTAAGTAAAACAAATGGAATATGACTTGTTCGAATATCATTCTTTATTTTCGCACATAACTCGGTACCTTCCATTTTAGGCATAATTACATCACTAATTATAAGATCTGGTATTTTCTGCAATGCTTTTTTAAATGCAACTTGCCCATTCTCAGCTTTAATGACTTGGTAATAATCTTTAAGCATATCACCAATAAAATTTCTTAACTCATCGTTATCCTCTGCAATTAAAACCAATGGTTTTTCATCATCTTTAAAAACCATTTCCATATCTAATTCATTAGTTTCTTTCGCCCTGGAAATCTGATTTTCGTATTGAGTAATATCATCACTCACCTTAAAATCCTTGATAATATCCGCTTCTTCTAAATGTGCTTTTCCAGTTAATAAACTAACTCTAAAAATAGTGCCTTTTTCTAAATTCGTATCTATAACTTCTATGGCTCCTTTGTGTAAGTCAATAGCTTTTTTAGCAATTGATAATCCAATACCACTAGCTTGATTAAATTGCTTTTGATAATCTTTATCACCTGCCACTTCATAAAAACGATCAAAAACTTTATCTACGAATTCCTTTTCAATGCCTTTTCCGGTATCTTTAATCTCTACAATTACCTGTGCACTTTCTTCATAAATACGGACATTAATTTCTCCTCCTTCGGGTGTATATTTAAAAGCGTTAGAAATCAAATTATAAAAAACTCGTTCTAACTTATAACGATCAAAATATACTTTGATATCTTCGGAAGAGGTTTCAAAGGTATAGATATACGATCCTGCTTTGGCAAATTCATTAAAGGACAGATAAATTTCTTTAAGGTATTTTACCAAATTACCCTCTGCTACCTGCAATTTGGAATGCTTATTTTCAAACTTCCTGAAATCCAACAGTTGATTTATCAATTTTAATAATTGATCGGCATTTCGTTCTATTACCAAAAGCTTTTTATACATCTTATTACTTCCTTGATAGTTTTCTATCAATTGCTGTAATGGTGCTATAATCAAAGCTAAAGGTGTTCTAAATTCGTGTGAGATATTGGTAAAAAACTCTAATTTAGAACGGTTCATTTCCTCTTTTCTCAAATTTTCTAAATGCTCTAAATCGAGTTCGTGTTTTAATTTTGTACGTGCCTTATTGATATAGTTTAATCCAAATAATGCTAACGCAATCATTAGGGCATACCCCGCTAATGCCATAGGGCTTTTCCATGGTGCTGGTCTTACTGATATTTGAAGTTGTGTAGGATTTTCGTTCCAAATATTATCATTATTAGCACCTTTAACTTCAAAAATATACTTTCCGGGTTTCTGTATTGTATAGTTAATTTCTGTATTCTTAGTATACTGCCATTGATTATCTAATCCTACTAGCCTATATGCATATTGGTTATTTGAAGGATTGATAAAGTTTGGAATAGCAAAGCCAATACCAAAAGAAGCCTGATCATACGATAATGTAACTTTATCTACATAAGAAATATCTTTCTTTAACACTGTTTCCTCGCCATAGGTGTCAATTTTTTTCCCTTGAATACTAAAATCAGTTAGAATGACCTGAGGAATGAATGTATTTTTCTTGATACGTTTAGGATTTAAAAACGATACACCAGAAGGCCCTCCAAAGTACAAATCTCCATTCTTAGCTTTAAGACAAGAGTTATTATTAAATTCATTACTGGTAAGACCATCGGTTTGATTGTATAAAATCGAACTGTTCTTCTTAGGGTTGTATGCGATAATACCTTTGTTAGAACTTATCCAAATAGAATTCTTATCATACTCTACAATACTAAATACTGTACTAATCTTAGTTCCTACGACATTAAGCTCAACTTTTTTGAACACTTCATTTTCATATCTATAGACTCCATTAGCTTTGGTACCTATATAAATAGTTCCTTCAGAATCTTCATAAATACATAAAATATCATCTCCTGAAAGTTGTTCTTCGTTAAAGAAAAAACGCTTTATAACAACTTTATCTTCTTTAAGTTTAGTGTGATCGATATAATTAAGCCCATTTTGTGTTCCCACCCATAGATTCGAATTATTATCTACAAGCATAACTCTAATGATGTTATTAGAAAGAGACTTCTTATCAATATTATTATGAGTTAAAAATCTAAAACCTTTAGTATCTAAATTATATTGAATCAGTCCTTTTCCAAAAGTTCCGAAATACATGAATTCATTCGACTTCTTAATAGAATAAACTCCTACATCTTTTAGAAGTAATCGTAATTCCTTACTTAATAGATCTGTCACAAATTCTTTGGCAGTAATATCATACAATGCAATTCCAGCATTATATGTTCCGATCCACAGTATATTTTGATTTAAGAATAAGGACTTTATATTAAGACTAGGAAGTTTCTTTTCGGCAATTGTTTTAATATCAAAAGATATATCTCTTCTGGAATTCAAAATACTAATCCCTTTGCCTTCTGTACCAAAATATATATTCTCATTTTTATCCTGTATAATACTACTTACAACACCATATTCTATATCATGATTATTCTTCTGAAGCGATATAAAATTTGAATTAGACTCATCCCATACATTGATCCCTCCATAGTATGTCCCCAGCCAAGTAGATCCTTTTTTATCTATAAAAATAGTCTTAATAGAATTTCGGCTGAGACTTTTTGTATTATTCTGTTGATGTTTGATTTCAATAATAACATCGTTTGTGTCTTTTATACAAAGTCCATCATAGGTTGCAATCCATAAAACTCCACGATGATCAATAGATAAGCTTCTTACGTCTTTATTGATTAATGTATTTTTTTTAGTTCGTTTAACATGCTTAAAAGAATTAGTTTTTGAATTATAATAGTTAAGTCCTCCATATTTAGTTCCAATCCATAATCTATTTTGCTCGTCTTCTACAATGGCCTGAATGTAAGAATCACTGAGAGTATTTACTTTATTACTACTATAAAACCTTTTAAAAACAAATGTGTCTTTATCTCTTTTATCAAGCTTATTAAGTCCATTTGCTGTTCCTATCCAAATATTCTTTTTACTATCCTGATAAATACTCAAAATATAATTATTAGATAGGCTTGAAGCATCGGCTGCATCGTTCTTTATTGTGGTAAAAGAATCAGATTCACGGTTATATAGCATTAAACCATTGGACGAACCAAACCACAACTCGCCATTATCCAACAGATTTATTGTCCAAATGGTATTGTCTGATAAACTTCCTTGTTTACTAGAATGAAAGTAAGATTTAAAGACATTTAGTTTTGGATCATATCTATTTAGTCCGTTATAGGTTCCTATCCAGATATAGCCTTCCTGATCTTCCTGAATGGATAGTATATCATTATTGCTTATGGATGTAGAATCTCCAGGAATATTTCTGTAAACCGTAAATGTATTACCATCATATTTATTAAGACCATCACGTGTGCCTATCCACATTTGTTCCAAACGATCCTGATGAATTGCAATTACTGAACTCTGCGATAAACCATCCGAAGTGAAAAGGTGTAAAAACTTGTTGTAAAAATCATCTTGCGCAATAGCTCCAGTTATAGTAAAAAATGATAATAAAGCGCAGTATATGTATTTCATCTATTCCCCTAATTTTTTCAACTAATAACGTCTACAATCCTAAAATATTAAAAAAATGTTAATAAGTTAACAACTAAACAAACTCTCCATAACTCGAAAATCATACTACATATTCATTCTTTTATCCAGTTGATACTCATATAGCGAAGGAATCAACTCCATTTTCTTATTCCCAAAATCCACATAAGCATCTGTTTTATAAGTTACTGTCATTTTTCTATTCCCCCAAACCCCAATCAATCTTGCATTAGATCCATCATTCATCCCATTAAGTATAATCGATTTTTTTTGTTCGGTATTATTCAAAAAATTTACTTCTATATTCCAAAATGTACTATAAGATCCATGTGATGGCTTCCAATATCCAGCTCCTCCTCCAGCAAAAAGCGGATACGTATCATCACCAATAGCATGGATATCTACTTTTATATTATCAAAGAGATTCTGATGGTTCACTCCAGAATGTTGATCCAAAATCGGATTCTTAAAAATCTTACAATTGCTGTATACACTTTTTGTAGAAAAAGTATTAAAACTTAATGGGTGTACACTGTCATTATATACAGATAAGTTCTTTACCAAAACATTATGAACACCCCCCATTTGAACTGTATAATGTGCTTTCTTTTTTCCTTTTGTTACGATATCCTGGATAGTAATATTGGCAACTGCCTCTGTTAAAACTCCACTATCAGCATTATCAATAACAACATTTTTTACCCAACTATTAAATACTCGAGTTAAATAAATACCATTATAACCTTGCTCTACATGATGCGCGATATAATTAGAAAATGGAAATGTGATTTTAAAGTTCTGAATACCAACTTCTTCTAAATACTTCCATTCTATAACTCTCACTTCATATTCCGGTAAAATGTTCAACAATAATGGAGACTTAATAGTAATAATATTCTTTTTAATTTTTTCTATTTTCACTTGTTGTCTTACTAATGGAAGCTCGGGATAACTCCAATGATGAGAACCTATTTTTAAATCTTCATTTCCGTATAGTTCATTTAGCAACTTACCATTTTCTCCTTGCTTATTAAACCACTGTATTTCGACAATATCTCCAACTTTTAATTCATGATTTTTGTTTGTTTTAAAAATCAAATCTGCTCTTTTAGCACTACAAATAGTGCCAAGAATAGTAGGTTGGAGATTATACTTTTGCAAATATGATTTCACTCTTACACCAGGAACTCTAGTCCAAAACATACCACCCGACCACGCATACTGTGAAAAGGGTATAGAAATATTATTTTCCTTTTCTTTTTGAATTTTACCCAGTGTAACTAAATATTCTCTAAGTTCTTTTAAATCTTCTGGATCTTCTAAATACATTAACGGTCTTGGACAATAAATTTCTGTTCCCAGATCTCCAGTTCCATAACCATTAAGTATGATATTACTTCTTTCAAAATAAAATATTTCACTTATAATAATCCTACCTTTTGGTAACTGAATAAGTACAGGACCTTCCACACTATGTGCTTTTTTAAATGCTTTCTTTAATGCTCTAGAATCATCTTTTTTATCATTTGAGATGACTCCAAAATCGATTGCCTCTAATACAGTAATATTCTTTGGGATTTCAATTTCCTTTTCTCCAAAATGATATCCAGCGTAACTATAATCGGGGATAAAGGGACCTTTATTATTTGCCAAGTCTTGAATACTATACGTGTCTTGACTCCAAGTTGTACTTATCATAGAAGTAAATAATAAGCATATGATAATATATAGATTACTTAAAGATATAATACGCATTGCACTACTGCTTTATAATTCTATAAACGGAAGAGTTTTTGGAATCAGATGTTTTGAGAAAATATACTCCAGTCTTCAAATGGCTTACATCAATTTGATCTTTTTGTTCTGAAATAACCAATTTACCTTGGAGATTATATATTTGAACATCTACATTTGATCGTATATTTTGAAGAAATATTTTTTCTAAAACTGGATTTGGATAAAAACGGAAGTCATTTCGATCAAACTCTTCATTACTTAACAATGACTGATCTTTTTCTGTTATGGAAAAATCTGCAAAATAAACGGTTTCATCTCTTAGAGGCATCAAGGATTCTAAGCTTCTATATATACCCCATTTAGGCCTTAAAAATACGGAACCCCCTTCTCTAAGCATATCAATATCATTGTCTTGATAATTTAATAGTTCCGTTCCAGATACAATATCTTTGATAATTAACTTTATAGACCCCGGTTCTTCTTCGGAAGAAATTGTAGTACTATCTTCATTTACATATACTTCACAACTTACATCAACCCAGTTTCCTAAAAAAGGTTCTAAATCTATCTCTCTAACCGTAACATATTCTGGTCCAGAAGGAGGATTATCTCCTTGACTATAACGAACTCTCAACTTACGTACCGCAGAAGAAGAACTGGATTTAAAAGGAGAAATGGTTAGAATTGGATTAGAGTCATCGTTTCCCCCTTTTGCCTTTATTTGAAAAATATGAGTAAATCTATTCGTTGGAAGAAAATCGTCATCTAATTTGAATTTCCAATTATAGACAACGGACTCTCCTTTTACTGCTTTTAATTTATCTGGAGAAGGATCATATGTTTTAATCTCATTTCTTTGTCGGTCGATATTTATCCGACATCTATCTGTATCTGTATCCGTATGGATATCGAACTTAAATACATTTTTATCTAAATCGTCATCAAATACTTCGGAGACATGATCTATTCTTGGAGTATGATCGCAATCAGGTACTTCATACGGTGTACCGCCAAAAGTATTTTCTATCAATTCATAAGTGTCACCAGGACCATCTGCTTCTAATAATGTTATTACATCTTGAGCGTTCAATAAATTATTAAAGCAACACAATATCAAACTTAAAAGAAATCCGTGTAGGGGTAATTTAACAATCATGACTAAAAAGATTTAAAACCTATTTAATCTCAAAACTATCAAATCTAAATATTGCAAGAGTTCACTTTAAGGGGGTTAATTGTTCAATTAATCACAAAAAGACTCTTAAAATTTATCATTTTTATCAATAACCACAACTGTTAACAATAGAGTGATTAGATTTTTAACATCTACACTATTAGCTACCGAAAGCAAATAAACAATTGATATTCAGATTATTGTACTTTTTTATCCTACTTTATGTATGATCCTTTTTTCAAATTCAAATAGTAATTGTCATAAAAACTTCAAATTTGATGTAATCCAATTTTTTCTCTTTATACATGAATAATAAAGTCGTAGTACTTACAGGTGGTGGTGGGGTTTTAGGTCGAACATTAGCAATAGCTTTAGCTAAAAAAGGCGCAAAACTTGCCGTTTTAGATTTAAGAAAAGAAGCTGCCGAAAAAGTAGCAGAAGAAATCAAACAACAAGGAGGAACTGCGATTGGAGTTTCTGCTGATGTTCTTAGTAAAAAGTCTTTATTAGAAGCTCAAAAAGAAATACAACTGAAGCTAGGAAGTTGTGATATACTAATTAATGGTGCAGGTGGAAATCATCCAAAAGGGACTACTTCTAATACACATTTAACTTTAGAAGATCTTGAGAATAACGAAAGTGATTTTAAAACTTTCTTTGATCTGGATTCAGAAGGAATTCAGTTTGTTTTTAATCTCAACTTTATCGGTACACTACTACCAACACAGATTTTTGCAAAAGACATGGTTGGTAAGAAGGACTGTTGTATTCTTAATATATCTTCTATGAATGCCTTTACACCTCTAACCAAAATACCAGCGTATAGCGGGGCCAAAGCTGCCATTTCCAATTTCACTCAATGGTTGGCAGTACATTTTGCTAAAGTAGGCATTAGAGTAAATGCCTTAGCTCCTGGTTTTTTCCTCACGGATCAAAACCGAGCCTTATTGACAGATGCAGAAGGAAATCCAACAAAAAGAGGAAAAACAATCATTGAACATACCCCAATGGGAAGATATGGCGAACCTGAAGATCTAATAGGCACAACCGAATGGTTATGTGGATCAGGTTCCAAATTTGTTACTGGTGTAGTAATTCCAATTGATGGAGGTTTTAGCGCATTTAGCGGAGTATAAAAAGTAAATTATGAGTTTAGAACAGACCTGGAGATGGTATGGACCTAATGATCCAGTTACTTTATCAGATATAAAACAAGCAGGAGCAACAGGAATTGTTTCTGCATTACATCATATTCCTAATGGAGAAGTATGGACCAAAGAAGAAATACTATTAAGAAAAAACACCATCGAGGCATCTGGATTACATTGGTCAGTTGTAGAAAGTGTACCTATCCATGAAAACATTAAAACTAAATCAGGAAACTACCAACAATATATAGAAAATTATAAAACAACCATCAGAAATTTAAGTTCCTGTGGTATCTATATCATCTGCTATAATTTTATGCCAGTTTTGGATTGGACGAGAACAAACCTAGCGTACCCCGTTGCTGATGGATCCACAGCTCTTCGTTTTGATGCAACAGAATTTGCTGTGTTTGATTTATTATTATTAAATCGACCAGCAGCTGAAAATGATTACACTGATAAGCAGATAGAAAATGCAAAAGCTTTTGAACAGCAAATGTCGGAAGATCAGAAAAAGCTTTTAATAAATAATATCATTGCTGGATTACCTGGAGCGGAAGAAGGATACTCACTAGAAGATTTTAATGATATTTTAAGCACCTACAACGGTATTGGGCCAAAAGAATTAAAGACACATTTATTTAACTTCCTCAAAGAAATTATACCCGTTGCAGAAGAGTCTGAAGTACTAATGTGTATTCATCCGGACGATCCTCCGTATCCCATTTTAGGTTTGCCAAGAGTAGTGAGTACTGAGCAAGACATTCTGGATTTATATAAGGCTGTAGATTCTCCAAACAATGGATTAACATTTTGTACAGGTTCCTTTGGAGTGCGCAAAGACAATGATCTACCAAGTATGATTGAACATTTAGGAGATCGAATTCATTTCATTCATTTAAGAAGTACCAAAAGAGATGAAGAAGGTAATTTCTACGAGGCAAATCATTTGGAAGGTGATGTAGATATGTTTGAGGTAATGAAAGCCCTCATTAAAGAGCAAAATAAGAGATCAAAAAATGGTCGATCAGATATAAACATTCCGATGAGACCAGATCATGGTCACAAAATGTTAGACGATCAACATAAGAAAACAAATCCCGGATATTCGGGAATAGGCAGACTAAGAGGCCTTGCAGAACTGAGAGGTTTAGAATTAGGAATTAGAAAATCTTTATGACATCAATAAAATAATAGAATTATGGCTACCGCTTACGAATCAAGATATGCATCTCACCCTAAGGCTGTAAAAGCAATGGATACTACCGAGTTAAGAGATGAATTTTTGATAGAAAACATCATGCAACTTGGAAAAATCAATCTCACTTATTCTCACTATGATAGATATATTGCTGGGTCTGCTGTACCGAAAGACACTTTAAAACTTGAGCCTATCGATCCTTTAAAAGCATCTTATTTTTTAGAGAGAAGAGAATTAGGTATCATCAATGTTGGAGGAAAAGGAACAGTTATAGTGGATGGTAGTTCTTATGATTTAGAATATAAAGAAGCCTTATATGTAGGAAAAGGAAATAAAGAGATACTATTTAAGAGTCAAAGTGCTTCTAATCCAGCTAAATTTTATATCAACTCTGCTCCTGCTCATCATACCTACCCTACAGTAAAGGTAACTAAAGAAAAAGCTAATAAAATTGAATTAGGTTCTCTGGAAACATCTAATCATAGGACTGTACTACAACTCATTGTTGGAGGAATTGTAGAGACCTGTCAATTACAAATGGGAATGACTGAACTAAAAAAAGGAAGTGTGTGGAATACCATGCCAGCTCATTCTCATGATAGAAGAATGGAAGTATACTTCTATTTTGAAGTTCCTGAAGATCAGTCTGTTTGCCATTTCATGGGTCAAACCAATGAAACTCGACATATCTGGATGCAAAATGAACAAGCAGTGATTTCGCCACCTTGGTCCATTCATTCTGGTTCTGGTACTTCTAATTATACTTTTATTTGGGGAATGGCGGGAGAAAATTTGGATTATGGAGATATGGATACTTGCAAAATAACCGATCTTAAATAAATAACGTATGTCATTATCACTATTCGATATCAAAGGCAAAAATGCCTTAATAACCGGGGCTACTCACGGTTTGGGGATGGCCATGGCAAAAGGTCTTGGACTTGCTGGTGCAACTATCATTGTAAATGGAAACTCATCACAAGAAAAAATTGACAAAGCTGTTGCAATGTATACCAATCTAGGCATCAAAGCTAAAGGCTATAAGTTCGATGTTACCAATGAGAACGAAGTACAAGATTCGATCACGAAAATTGAAAGCGAAATAGGACCTATTCATATTCTTATCAATAATGCTGGAATTATCAAACGAATCCCTTTGGAGAATATGGAAGTTGATGACTTTAAAGAAGTACTGAATGTAGATCTAGTGAGCCCTTTTATTGTCTCCAAACATGTAGTCAGAGGAATGATAGAACGAAAATCGGGAAAGATCATTAATATCTGCTCCATGATGAGCGAATTAGGTCGTAATACTGTCGGAGCTTATGCTGCTGCTAAAGGAGGTTTAAAAATGTTAACTCAGAATATGGCAACGGAGTGGGCAAAACACAATATACAAGTTAATGGAATTGGTCCTGGATATTTCGCAACCGAACAAACTGCGCCAATTCGAATCAACGGGCATCCATTTAATGATTTTATTGTAAACAGAACTCCAGCTGCAAAATGGGGAGATCCTAATGATCTTGCTGGTTCAGCAATTTTTCTTGCTTCAAAAGCAAGTGATTTTATCAACGGACATATACTCTATGTAGATGGAGGAATTCTTGCCACAATTGGTAAGCCTTCAAACGAGTAATAATGGAATGAAACCTATTATTAGGTTATCAATAACGGTTATACTTCAAGGTACATTCCATCTAAAAATTAAAACCATAAAAATAGACAGATGAAACATCTATTTATTATTATTTCTTTACTATTTCTAGTCACAAGTTGTAAAGACAATTCAAAACCTGAATTACCTGCAAAGTATCTTAGTTTTACGAACACTAATGATATTGATAGAATAGATGAACGTATTGTTATTTCTAGAGATCGAATCGTTAAAATTTTAGATAGTATTCCGACGAACCATGTTCCAGTACTGAAGGATTCTACAGGAAAAGTGGTTCCATTTCAACTCGATGATTTAGAAAATGATCGTATCTGGGATGAGATGAGTCTAGTTTTAGATTTTAAACCGAATCAAACTATAAAGTTAGCATTGACAACTATCCCTTCAGATGGCATTCCTTCCTTTAAACCAAAAACAAATATTCGTTTCGGTATAGGAACCAACAAATTAAATGTAAAAGAAGTTTTAGCTCAAGAAAGAAAGGAAGATCCCAGAACTAATGATAGTATTTTTTATCAAATGGAAGGACCAGCTTGGGAGAATGATAAAGTAGGTTTTAGGTTCTATTTTGATCCTAGAAATGGCATCGACATTTTTGGTAAAACAACTTCAGAACCTGTTTTAGACAAGGTTGGATTAGGAGAAGGAAACTACCATGAATTAGCTGATTGGGGTATGGATATCCTAAAAGTTGGAAAATCATTAGGTGCAGGAGCTTTAGCGATTAAATATAGGGATTCTTTATATCGAATTACTGGAGTAGATCACTCCAAATTCCAAGTGATTACTGAAGGTCCTATCCGGTCAATTTTCGAAATGAATTATAAGAATTCAAAGATCGGAGACCTACGTGCAGAAGTGATTCACCGAATTACTATTTGGAAAGGACAATGGGGGTATCAAAGCGATGTTTTTTTTAAAGGCCTAACAGATCAAATGAAACTAGTAAGTGGAATTGTAAATCTAAAACCTAATGAAATGAACACCAAAGTGTACAACAAATACAATGTTTTAGAAACCTTTGGTAAGCAATCGGAAAATAAGGATTTACTAGGCATGGCGCTGTTAGTTTCTACAGATGATTTTATTACTCAGGAAAAAGTTGATGATGGAGAAATGGATATTGTAAACACCTATTATACTGTCATGCAGGTTTCCAGTCAAAAACCAACCACTTTCTATTTTCTTTCTGGATGGGAAGCATCTGACAAACAATTCAAAACTTCTGAAGGGTTCGAAAAAATGGTTGAGGAAACTAGCTATAAATTATCAAATCCTATAGTAATAAATTAGTATGAGCAAACGGGTAGTAACATTTGGAGAAGTACTGATGCGTCTTACCACAGCATCCCATGAACGATTCGAACAATCGAACTCGTACAATATTAATTTTGGTGGTACAGAAGCCAATGTTGCCGCATCTTTAGCGAGATGGGATGTATCTACTTACCATATCACTGGATTTCCTAATAATGCAATTGGAAAAACAGCCAATGCGTATTTAAAAAAATCTGGAATTCATACAGATTATATCAAATTCATTGAAGGTCGAATGGGTTTATACTTTCTAGAACATGGCGTCATGCAACGATCTTCAAAAATTATTTATGATCGATTTCATTCTTCATTTTCTCAATTAGAGCCTTCGTTATTTGACTGGAACGAAATTCTTAAAGATGCAAATTGGTTTCATTGGACAGGAATTACTCCTGCAATTTCTGCTTCTGCTGCACAAATATGTTTAAATGCTATTACCACAGCGCAAGAACTAGGAATTACTATCAGTGGTGATATTAATTATCGTAGAAATCTTTGGCAATATGGAAAATCACCTTTAGACATTATGCCAGATCTAATAAGTAAAAGTAATGTGATTGTTGGAGGTTTAACAGATTTCAAAAACTGTTTGAACATTTCTGCGGATAACTATGAAGAAGCTTGTAAAAAAATTCAAAAACAATATCCTAACATTCATACGATATCCAATACACACAGAGAAACTATTTCTGCTTCTCATAATAAATTATCGGCTGTGCTTTGGAAAAACAATACACTATACACTTCTCAAACCTATGATATGCAAAGTATCGTAGATAGAATTGGTGGTGGAGATGCATTTATGGCTGGACTAATTTATGGGTTAATACACAAAGAGAATACGGAAGCTTTAGAGTTTGCATTAGCATCATCAGTATTAAAACATGGAATTACTGGTGATGCTAATTTAGTTTCCGTAGAGGAAGTTGAACAAATAGTAAATGGTAACAATATTGGACGATTATTACGATAAATGAATTACACAAAAGAACATATAATTTCTACAATGGAAAAAGTGGGTGTCATTCCTGTTTTTAATCATTCTGATATTGAAATTTCTAAAAAAGTATTGGACGCTTCGTATGATGCTGGCATTAGGGTATTCGAATTTACGAATAGAGATATCGAAGCTCTTAATGTATTTACCGAATTAAAGCAATACGCAACTAAATATGAAGATTTACTTTTAGGTATTGGAACCATATTTAGTAAAGCTCAAGCACAACAATTTATAGATGCTAAAACAGATTTCATTGTCTCACCTGCTTTGATTCCAGAAGTTATTAATTTTTGCAATGAAATAGACTTATTATCCATTCCTGGATGTGCCACCATCACCGAAGTATATACTGCCCACCAATATGGAGCAAAACTTATCAAAGCTTTTCCAGGTAACGTTTTAGGTTCGGATTTCATAAAAGCAGTAAAATCTGTTTTGCCGCAAATAAAAATAATGCCCACAGGAGGCGTGCAGCCTACATTAGAAAATTTGAAACTATGGTTTGATTCTGGAGTGAGCTGTGTAGGAATGGGATCTCAACTTTTTGATAAAAATGATATCAAAAAACAAAACTTCACAAAACTTACTAGTGATATCAAACAAGTGATACAGCATATACAATCAATAAAAAATCAAAGTCTATGGAAATGAAGGAATTAATTTTATTTTTTACTGGTTTGGTTTTGTTAATATCATGTTCCACAGAAAAAGAGATCAAAGTTCTTAGGCTAGCTCATACTTTGGACACAAAACATCCGGTGCATAAAGCAATGGTTATTTTGGGAGAAAAACTTGAAAAAAAGTCCAATGGAGCCCTACAAGTTAAGTTATATCCAAGTGGTCAACTTGGTGCTGAAAGAGAATGTCTAGAACTATTACAAATAGGTAGTTTAGACATCACCAAGGTTTCTGCCGCTGTTTTAGAAAATTTTATAACAGAATATAAAGTGTTCAGCATTCCTTATCTATTTAGAGATAGAAAACATGCTTTTGATGTTTTTGATAGTGCTATTGGTGATGAGATGCTCACCAAAGGTGATAAATTTAGACTAAGAGGACTCACGTTCTACGATGCTGGTAGCCGAAGTTTTTATACCAAAGAAAAACCCATTAACACTCCTACAGATCTTGAAGGGCTTAAAATAAGAGTCCAGAAAAGTAATATGGCAATTGCTATGGTGAATTCCTTAGGCGGATCTCCAACTCCAATTTCGTGGGGAGAATTATATACCGCATTACAACAAGGTGTTGTCGATGGTGCAGAAAATAATCTTCCTAGCTTTTATACCTCTAAGCATTATGAAATATGTAAATACTTTAGCTTGGATCAGCATACTTCGGTTCCGGATGTGCTATTGATTGGTTTAGATACTTGGGAACGATTATCTGAACAGGAACAAAAATGGCTAAAAGAAGCTGCCAGAGAATCCACTATAGAACAACGAAAATTATGGGCCGCTTCAGAGAAAGAATCCTTAGATGTTATTACTAAAGCTGGTGTGGAAATTATTACACCTGATAAAGTCCCGTTTCAAGAAAACACTAAAAGTATTCAAACTATGTTTAGTGATCGCCCAGAAATAGTATCTCTTATACACAATATCAAAAACACAAATCAATGAAAAAGATAATAGATACGGTTTTAGAAAAAGCATTGGTTTTATTATTCTTGGTAATGCTATTTAGTGTCATCTGGCAGGTTTTTTCAAGGTTTTTATTACAATCACCAAGTACGATCACTGATGAAATTTCTAGTTTTTCACTGATCTGGTTAGGATTGTTAGGAGCTGCATATGCTACAGGGAAACGGCTGCACTTAGCTATAGATTTAATTCCATCTCGCATCATTGCTAAAAAACAACTATTCTACGACGGGATTATACAAATAGCAGTATTTGTCTTTGGTTTTCTGGTAATGGTAATTGGTGGTGCAAGACTGTGTTGGTTAACTTTTGTATTTCAACAAAAATCAGCTACGCTGGAGATTCCTTTAGGGATTATATATCTGGTTATTCCACTAAGTGGTTTATTGGTTTGTTATTATTCTTTGGAAATTTTGCTACAAAAAAGAGCTCTTAAAAAATAGTTTATGAATTATACTGAAGTTTTAATCTTAACATTAAGTTTTCTGGTACTACTATCGATTCGAGTTCCTGTAGCATATGCTATTGGGCTTTCAGGATTATTTACATTGATAGTTGCAATGCCCTTTATGCCATCGGTTACTACATTAGCACAGCGCATGGCGACATCACTAGATAGTTTTACTCTCTCTGCTATTCCGTTCTTTATATTAGCTGGACAAATTATGAACAGAGGAGGTATTGCGGTAAGGCTTATTAATTTTGCGAAAGCCATTGTAGGACCTTTACCAGGTGGATTAGCCTTTGTAAATATATTTGCATGTATGCTTTTTGGTGCCATTTCTGGTTCTGCAGTAGCAGCTGCTTCTGCTATTGGAGGGTTTATGAATCCGATGATGGAAAAAGAAGGATATGACAAATCTTTTAGTGCTGCGGTGAATATCACAAGTTCTACGACAGGTTTATTAATTCCACCAAGTAATGTATTAATCATATATTCACTTGCCAGCGGTGGAGTTTCTATAGCTGCTTTATTTGTAGCTGGATATATCCCTGGATTACTTATTGGCTTTGCCCTAATGTTAGTGGCAGGAATTTATTCGATTATCAAAAAATATCCCACTGAAAAATTAGTCAGTATTGCTACTTTTTTCAAGAGATTTTTAGATGCATTACCCAGCCTTTTATTATTAGTAGTAGTTATTGGAGGTATTGTTGCTGGGATTTTTACAGCTACCGAAGCATCTGCAATTGCAGTGATCTATACGTTTATTTTAGCATTGGTTTACAAGGAAATTACATTTAAAAGTATTCCATTGATATTACTAGAAACGATTAAAACCTCATCAATTGTATTATTATTAATTGCTACTTCCATTGCTATGTCTTGGGTAATGTCTTATGAAAATATTCCACAGGAAATTAGTAATGCATTACTTTCTGTTAGTGATAATCCGATTGTTATATTAATCCTTATCAATCTTATTTTATTGTTTGTGGGAGTATTTATGGATATGACTCCAGCGGTACTAATTTTTACACCAATATTTTTACCTATTGTAACCGATTTAGGAATGAATCCTATTCATTTTAGCATTGTCATGATACTAAATCTATGTATTGGGCTATGTACGCCTCCCGTTGGCTCTGTTCTTTTTGTAGGATGTAGTGTTGCAGAATTAAGTATTCAGAAAGTAATTAGGCCTTTAATGCCCCTATTTCTTATTATGATACTTGTTCTGGTAATGATCACCTATATACCAGAATTAAGTCTATGGTTACCACAAGCATTTGATCTTTAAACCTAATTGTACACTTTTTATAAAGTAACGGACCTCTTAGAGAATTACTAAAAGGTCCGTTATCGTTCTATTCATCTGTTTTACCACTTTTTTGTAGCATTTGAGTTTTTTAGATCAATAATTCTAATCATCCATTATTTATCTAAGAAAAACAACCTATTTTTTAGCAACTTTAAAAGTTTTAGTATTTGAACTATTATCAAAATCTATTATTTTAACTAAATATAGCCCAGCAGAAAAAGGTTCCATAGAAATAATATTTTCTCCTTCTGTTAATTCCTTTTTAATTTTAACAGCTCCTAATACGTCATATACTGTAACTACTTTTCCAGCTGTATTTCCAGAAATAAATAAAGTGTTCTGAACTGGATTAGGGTAAAGTCTCAACTCCTGATCTTCTATTGGGGTTTTATCCTCATCTAACACCTCAAAAATCCAATGTTGATTTTGATTACTATTACTGTTAGTCCATAGATAGGTAGCCCTTCCATTAGCTCCTCCAAAATCTCCATCTATTGAGAATCCACTAGAGTTTCGTTTTTCCAAACGATACATATCCCCAGAGATCTTCACCTTTCTCCAATGCTGATTCTGATTGTTATTTTGACAGTTCCATAGAATTATGTTTTGACGTAATGCTCCATTATTTCCACCATCCATACATAAATCAGTATTTACTTTTTGGTATGAATAATAGCCATTCCCACGATCTATTTCTATCCATTGCTGGTTTACATTATTAGGATTGGCAGCATATAAAATCACATTATTATTAGGAGCTCCACCATTACCACCATCCAGGGCGAAATTGATAGCATTACGCTTACGTATGTGAACGATAGTATTTCCTTCAATAGGGTTGTCACCGTCATCACATGGTTCATTTGATGTTCCATGTATATAATCAATAAACGTATGTCTAGGAGCAGTTACATCAGTCGGGAAATCCAAACGTATCGCTGTAATTGTTTTTCCCATCCATGTATTGAAACCACTCATGTCAAAGATCAGCTCCTCATACACATTGGTAGTTTGTGGTGCTACTATCACTGAACGTGCTTGTGCAAAATTAGGTTGATCTGTTGTAGTCCAAAATAATTGAAACATACCACTTGCTTCTGATTTAGCTCTAACACGGAATTTAGGCACTTGATTTCCTTGAAAACTTAATCCATTTTTGATAATGTATGGATCGTTAGAATAATCCGCTCGTAATAACCAATACGTATCATTTGAGGTATTGTGCGCGGCAATATTTTGTCTTGTAAAACCTTCGTCGGTTCCGTTAAAATCGAATTTAAGATTTGATACTACACAACCTGTATCAGGATCGGGATTTGAATCCACTACGGTAATGTTCTTTATAGCAGTTGCTGTCGCTCCACTGTTATCAGTAGCTACTGCTCTTAAGGTATAACTACCAACCACCAAGTTGAGTAATAAGGGGTCTTCAATACCTACATTTGCAGTTCCCCACTCATAAGGAACTACATTTTCCTGACGTACAAATTCATCATTGATAAATAATCTAACATTTGCAATAGAACCATCACTATCAGATGCATCAATCACTACACCAAGATTTTCTCCCACGTCAAATGATGTATTCACAGGACTTGTAAACGTTACTATTGGGGATTGATTTTCTCCTGAAACGTAAATAGTTTCCGTAATGGTGGTGCTTGCACCACTATTATCAGTTGCTACTGCTCTTAAGGTATAATTACCAGCAGACAAGTTGAGTAATAAAGTATCTTCATTACCTGCATTTGCAGTTCCCCACTCATAAGGAGCTCCATTTTCTTGTCGTACTAAAACGTCATTGATATATAATCTAACATTAGTTATAGTACCATCATTATCTGATGCATTAACTACTACACCTAAATCCGCTCCTTCATCAAACTGATCACTACTTGGACTTTGAAAACTAACAGATGGTGGATTGTTTTCTACCGGAATATTGCTGTCACAATCAGCATTTTTATTATTATTCCTTACCATACCGACAGGTATACCACAGGATTGCCCAGCCCATCTTGCATAAATCAAAGTACCGACTGGAACGTTATTAAAACTTCTATTACCTACATTATCATTAATCGTTTGGGAATAAGTTTTTCCTCCGTCTAAACTTATTTCTACGTTCGTACGATTGGGATTGTTATCAATATGAAAAGTAGCTCTTGCATTACAACCTGATTGATTAGATGTGGTAACGTAGGCATTCATCAAATCAGGTTCTGAATTATAGATATTAAAATTAGGTAAATTACCTGAATTCCATCTAACCATGTACTGAGTATATCTCAGTTTGTTACTTAGTACAAATTTTATATATAAATCACCGTTATTTCTTGTATAAGCAGTAGTGTTGGAATTTTTCACATCATTAACGCTACTACTCTGAGCTATTCCATCCATTCTTATTCCATTCAGGTTTCCAAAACCTTTAAAACGAACGGTTACTTCTCTACCGGCTAACTGATCATTATACATTTTTATTTCCATATTATTGCCAACAAGACTATTATAGTATATAGATTGCTCATATTTGTTTTGTGCATCATCAACTGTCAAGTGAAAATTCGAATTAGGACCTACTGCACAAGGGTTCATTTGAATAGATTTAGAGATATCACATCCCTCCCTCTTTCTAGTAATGGTGCTGTTTACATCGTTACCAACCCTCATCGTCACAAAAGATTCTGGAGTACTATGAAGTCCATTCCAGTTATAAGGCTGGTAGGAGCCATCAAGTAACATAAAACCGTTTTGACTAAGTAATGTACTTGGTACACCTGTACGTGTTACAGAGCCGTCCAAATCTCTAATAACATTACTCCAAGTTTGCATACAATTAGCAGAATTTGTTGTAGGAGGTCTATGTTGATGGGCAATGTTCACGTTTGCAGTTCCTTCATGGTTATAGGTGATACCGCGCAATAAGTGATTAGAGAATTTAGATCCTGCTCCGTTATTATCAAATATAGAGCTGTCAGATCTATTCCAATTCACCAAATGGGAATCATACATTCTGATCGCACCATCATACAAAAGGTTTAGGGATTTTTGCTGGTTTGAGGAGAAGATGCCATTACCTGTATCAGATATAAGTAATGAATTTTGAACCGTTAATCTGGTAGCTACCATCGTATGAAATCTTGCATCAGATAAGGTCGCATTTTCAAAAATGATATCTTCTAAAACACTACCAATACCAGCATATATATTTAAGTTATTACTAAAGGCCGTAAAATCTCTTACAATAAATGGACTATTGATGCTGAACCCAACATTAGTTCTTAGGCTATGACTATTTGTAAGTGCATCATTAATATCAAATCCTGAAAACGTACTATGGACAGTATTTCCAGAAAATTCACCAAACTCGGTTTGACGTGGTCTTAAATCTGCAAGAGCAGGTAAACTTTCAGATAAGCCTGTGGGTTTGTCTGGAAAAGCAAACCAATAGGCCGTACCCTCTGTACCTGCAACGATATTATTAATAAAGGTGTTGTAGGGATTGGTAATCCAAAAAGCAGAAGGAGAAGCATTTTGGTTCTGAGAAAAATCAAAATCAGAATCTAATAATTTATCTTGAGCAAGCGGTTTTCTGGATAGCAAGACCAAATTATTTGAAAACACATTATTAATCTCTGAGCCATCTTCCAAAAAGATTCCATGCCCTCTATGGTCATACGCAACATTATTATCCACTAAAGTACCCCAGGTACCATGAACTGTAATTGCTCTGTTGTAACTTTTTCGAATACTACAGTTACTGATATACTGTCCTGTACCAGACTCCCCTAATAAGTGCCAGTGCCAAGGATATCTAGCTAAGGTTCCTCCTTGTCCCATTCTGAAGAATTCAACATTATCAGCATTTCCAACAGATCCATTCATTATCATAACATGCGCACCATATCTATTGGCATCTGTAGTATCATTACCACCTTGTATAGTAATATTTCTGCTTAACAACCCTACTTCAACTCTTGTATCCATTGTCCAACTTCTGGATCCATTAGAATATGTTTGTAACTCTCCCATTCTAGGGTATTGTAACCCTTGTGCAAATGAAATTGTTCTTCCATTAGGGGAGACCCCAGTTATCATTCTTTCTTCTGCCTCCTCAGGATTTAATCTGTTAGACGTGATAACTACTGTATCACCTACTTCCCAATCCACACCTTCTGCAAGCGTAATTGATGTAGAACCAACAGGTGTTTGGGCACCTATTTTTACCCAAGATTTTTTTGGATTACCGTGTAAATTCATAGTAGCACCACCCATTACCATAATAGCCTTAGAATTAACAAGAGTTCCTGGGATTAATTCATTTCTATTGGTTCCGGTTAAGGTAATAACACCTCCTTCCGTACTGATATAGGGTTGATCCTTTGTGCCAATTTCCATTAATGCATTTTGCCCCATTACCATAATATATTTGGTCGTTAGGTTGAACCAAGTTCCCTGAGTTTGATGGTTATAAGCTCTTAAAGTTCCGTTTACTCTAATACTTCTGGCATTACAGTTTCCAATTAGTGTAAGTGTCATTCCTTCTGGCACTACCACATCATCACCTGAAGTTGGTCGTATACCATTTTGCCAGGTACTATCTTGATTCCATGCTCCAGATTGTATTGGTTGTATGGTGGCTAAATTTAAAGGAGGTAGACAATCATAAGAAGATGTCACCTTTTTAATGGTATTCTTTCTAGGAGTATGAGCAAAAATATTGCCAATTCCCACGAACAAAAACATCATTACAACAAACGTACAAAAACGTTGTTTTTTTGGTATGTATTTACGCTTTTTCATTAGTTAGTTTAATTTTAGTGGTTAAAAGAATTATATTGTTTTATTTGATAATCTTCATATATGCATATGAAACCATATTTACATTTTATATTTTATTTACATTAATAAGTCATAGACAATTAAATCCTATACAATTATGTTGCAGACAACTAATTGAAACCTGAAAAAATGAAAACATCTTATGTTTAAAATAAAGTGTTAAAGGTCCTAGAGGAGAAGGAACATTAAAACAAATACAATTGAACTGTTTTCTTCACGATAAAGAAAATTAATCAGGATCTTAATACAATGGAAAGACTTGCAAATAAGATCTGTATTAAATAAATTCTATAAAGTGATACAATGTAAATTCATGTTTAAAGAAGAAACGTCTGGAATTTCTTCTATACTTGAAACTATTTTTTCTTGTTTTAGTAGATATTATTCGACAAAAGATAATAGAGATACAATTATCATATAATATTACCTCTAATAAGTTAGTAAATAATGATTGGTTTAAGTCCAAGAGATATTTAATGGATCTTACATTATAAACTTTCACATTTTATTGGTCTATTTAAACGTATTGATATAACATTCCTTGTATAGAAAACCAAACCGCTTTATATGCGATTTGGTTTTTTAATAGAATTATAGTCTAAAGGCTACATTCACTTTTACTAATCCGATTTTACAACTTTATATAACATAGGTTCTGCTCTACGATTATTTAGATCAATAATTCGTACCATATATATTCCTTTGGATAATCGACCTAAATCAAGTTCATTATCGTTTTCCCCCAAAGAAACATTCATTTTTTCTGCTCCAAGCATATCATACACTTTTACAGTTTTAGTAAAATTTGCTTGAGACATACTTAGAATGTTTCTCACTGGATTCGGATATAACACAGGTGTGCCTTGTGTTCCTTCAGAGTTTTTATTATCTAAATACGTAATTACCAATTTTGGAGCTCCAGTTGTTCCATTTTCTTTAGATCCAAAAGCAAAATCATTTCCGCCATTCATTTCTAGTATTAGACTTACTCTATTACTAGTAGTCTTAGAAAGTTCCAGTGGCACCGTGATCATAGAGCCAATGGTATAAGTACCTGTTCTCGATCCTATTGTCTGTGATTTCTTAGTTGGTTTGTTCTGATTGGAAAGATTTGCCTCCGTCCAATTACTATGTGTACCTTCCTGAATAATAACTGCTCCATTACCAGCATCTCCAAATACTTCAAATTCTAATTCCGCACTTACTATCTCTCCATTAATTCCAGATATATCAAACATTAAATATCCGGTACGTCTTCCATTTTCTAGTCTCACCATGTTATTATTAAAACGGATACCATTATCTAGATAAGCATCATGTATTGCTGATAATGTGGTAGTAGTTTCTATCTGAGTTGGTTTTGTAACTTCAACTCTATCTACATTAAATAAGTAATTACCTCCTCCTGTATATGATAATCGTAATGTTTGAATCCCGCTAGACATCGCTATAGAACTGGTGTAGGCTTGATATGAATGCCAATTTGCATTACCAGGAATTTGAATCATTCCTTTCAATGTATTATTAGTGTAAATTTGGATACTACCTCCTTCTGTAGCACTAGAAGCAAAAGCAGTAATTTCATATGTTCCGGAATCAACCACATCGATTTCATACTCTGTGTAATCACTGTTAAGGATAAATCCAACGTTCTCTCCTCCACCTGGTGTATTTTCTATTCGTACACTTCCTGATATATTAATATAATCTTCAGCTTCAAAATTCCCAGGAATAGCAATCGCACTTACATCTTCTTCAACATTAAGCGTGAAACTTTTTGAGGCCGTACAACCATTCACATCAATATTTGTAACGATATATGTACCTGCTTGATCTAACTGAACATTCGACAATAACAATCCTCTATCATTATGACTAAAATTATTTGGACCTGTCCAGGACCAACCGTTTGATGTGGGTCCAAATTCTTCAGATTGAGGACCAAACCAAACCGTATCACCTACATTTGCACTAGCCATATCTACAGATTCCCAACCCGTATTATTGATATTTACATATGGTATGATATCACATGTTAGATCAATTACAGTAATCGTCTTAATTTCCGTAGTACTTGTACCGTTTGTAGCTGTCGCTACTGCTTTTAACTCATAGGTCCCAGCTGCTAAATTTAATAAGGCAGTATCATTAGCACCTGGATTCGCACTTCCCCATTCGTACGGTGCTGCATTTTCTTGTCTTACCAAAATATCATTTAGATAAAGTCTGATGTTAGCAATATTTCCATTGGTAACTCCAACTACAACACCAACATCATCTCCTGCTATAAACTGGTCATTTAATGGACTTGTAAAAGTTATCTCTGGAGTATTATTACATGGAGCATTGGAGGCATCGGGTCCATGTATATAATCTATCCAAGTATGTCTAGGCGCAGAAGCATCTGGTGGAAAATCCAAACGAATTTTGGTAATTGTTTTTCCCATCCATGTATTCAGATTACTCATGTCAAATACAAGTTCTTCGAATACGTTAGTTGTTTGCGGAGCAATTGTTACCGATCTAGCAGCAGCGAAATTCGGTTGATCCGTAGTTGCCCAAAACAGCTGAAAAGTACCAGCAGCTTCAGATTTTGCTCTAATTTTTAACTGCGGCACCTGATTTCCACTAAATTTCAAACCATTCCTAACGATATAAGGATCATTGGAGTTATCTGCTCTAATTAACCAAAATTGATCACTACTTGTATTTGCCGCAGCTGTATTAAATCGTTGAAAACTCTCATCTGTATTACTAAACTCAAAGTTTAAATCAGATGCATTATTTGGGTTTCCACAAGTATCTGTTTCTACAATATCTGGTCTGCCATCACCATCACTATCCATTGCAGTTACTCCATCTAGATCATTTGTAGTACATGGTAGATTTGCTGGTTGAAAGCTTCCGTTATTATCCCAATTGAAGAAAATATTAGATCTATCATCTCCTCCTAAATTTCTAAGTTTAAGATATACATCACCGTTACCTGCTATGAAATAAGAATTATCGGTTGCATTTTCTACCGCAACAATAGAATTTAGACGTGGTAAATTAAAATTATGCCCCCTTGCTCTAAAATTACCTAGTTTTCCAAGTCCCTTAAAAACTACAAATCCTAAATCACCAGCATCTCCTCTATTCCAAATGAGATGAATGCTTTTATTTGATGGTGCTCTATCTAGATAATAGGTATACCTAAAGCCTTCATTAACGATAGTGGGAAACTTATACGTACCTGAAGATGCATTTCCAGATTCGTAGAAACAAACATTTTCTGTTCCAGGTTTTGAACGGACTACTGATATTCGGGTTCCACTGGAATTAATCCCTGCAAGCCATAATCCAGCGAAGAAATAATCAGATCTCGCAGCATTTCTCCAAGAAGGATGCCTGTATTCGTGTCCATCTCTGAGGAATGCTATATCTCTAATAAGCGTTGTATTTGCTTTCCCTGTTAATCCTCCATCATAGTCTTTGAAGAACTGTCCCACTTTTCTGGCGCGAGTATTATCTGTATTTGGTAAAGGAAAAAATCTAAATGGGAACGGTTCTGAAAACCCTTTTGTAGTTCCACGGAACGTAGGGTTAAAATTCTCTGTGGCTCCTCCTCCTGTAATTTGCTTAATCATTTCTGCATTAGATCGATTCCATCCTTCGAAATGACAATCGATATGTCTTCCTGGCCCATCATAAAACCTAAAGAATTCTCGTACTCCATTGAATACTCCAAGATCTGTATCTACATTAAACAAACTATTTTCTATAGTTAGATCTCCAGCAAGCATAGAAACTGTTTTATTATCACTAAAAGCACAATTATAAAAAACTGTATTCTCATTAGTACCTCCTACTCCCAATCCACTGTATAATGCCTGATCATTTCCGTACATCAGACCATCTTTAATTAATTGTCTGGTGTTTACATCCCATCCAAAATTCTTTTTTAAAGAATGATTAGGGTTTAATCTGTCAAAAACGTCCCAACCAGTCATACAAGTATGCGCTACGAAACCATCAAAACTTCCTAAAGGTTCTTTTGAAGGATTTAAACCCTGATAATAGGCTAAGTCTCCAGAATCAAACATCGGTCTTTCTGGAAAAGCAAACCAAAATCCTGTCCCTTCTGTACCTGCAGCTACATTATTCTCGAAGTAATTATTCGGATTCGTAATCCAATAAGAAGCTGGAGTTCTATTTTGGGGCTCGTTTGCTTCATTATCTGAAGGTGTTAATTGTTCTCCTGGTTTTGGCCTTCTTGTTACAAAAACTACATTATTCTTAATGGTGTTAAAACGTTCTGCACCATCTTCTAAAAAGATTCCGTGCCCTATTTGATCATAGGCAAATATCCCATCTACAGTTACATAATCAGTACCGTGAATAGTTACGGCTCTATTAAATGATTTGTGTACACTACTATTTCTAAAATAACTTCCTTGTGCTTTATCTTCATTTAAATGCCAATGAAATGGGTATCTTCCCAAAACTCCTTTTTGGCCCATTTTATATAATTCAACGTTTTCTGCATGAGCGATAGAATTTTTCATCAACATAATATGACCTCCAAATCCAGTTTGCTCATTATTAGCATCCATTTTTCCTTGAATCTTGATATAGTGTGTCAGCAGACCAACTTCAGCCTGAATATTAACATCCCAGGTCTTACCATCTCGCGCTCTTGTGTATGTCCTAGATCCACCGATATGTGTAAATTGCAGTGGGGATGCTAATGTAAGTGTTCTTCTATTTCCGCTAATCGCAGTTATTCGAGCTTCGTCAACATTGTTCCAAGCTTTCGACTGAGAGCTTGCTAATCCTGTAGCAGTTAATGCAATTTGATCTCCTACTTCCCAGTCTACAGCTTCTTTCAATGTAATTTGCTGGGCTCCTTGATTAGCTGTAGTTGCAATATTTGTCCAACTCATTCTTTTCTTTCCATGTAATTCTAGACGACCACCACCCATAACCATAATGGCTTTATAAGATGCAGCTGCATTAACTACTTTGGTACCCGTAAGTGTGATCTGACAACTAATTCCATTAGCATTTCTACTAGCATGATAAGGTTGTGCTTCAGTTCCAACTTCCATATAACCGCCATTGGCAACCATAATGCTTCGCGCTTCTAAATCGATCCACGCTCCTCCAGCTTGCCAATTAACAGCACTTAATTTCCCTTGTACATTGATATTTCTTGCTCTACAGGTTCCTACCATAACTAAATCTATACCTGGAGGCACTACAACATCATCATTTGATGTGGGAGCAACACCATTAGGCCACGTAGATCCTTGATTCCAGAAACCTGATTGTACAGGACTAATAGTTGCTAAGCTAGTTGTTGGTGGAACACAATCATAAGAAGAAGATACTTTATTGGGTTTAGTATTCTTTGGTGTATTAGCAAAACCATTACTTATTCCCATACATAGTAACATCATTATAAGCAATGTGTAAAGATGCTTATACCTAGTTGTGCGTTTACGATTTTTCATTGTGAGTTTGTGTTAGGTTAATTTAATAAGGTTCATTAATAAGAGTATTTTGGTTAATTGAGAGTTTCATTATTAGACTTATATCCTATAGATATATCTCATCACTCAAAAAAACTGAGTAATGATGTACATTTACTTTTGATCATAGAAATACTTTCATACTATTCTTCTTTATATTCTTTTAATGTCTTCAATTACAAATGAATCGATGACATATCTTATTTTAATCCTTGCTATACACAGGATTTTCAGTACAAATACTGATGCGCTAAAACGAATAAATATTTAAAGATCTAAGGGAAGAAAATATTTAAATATTAAACGAACTACATTCGTTTATCTATTTAGAGTTATATCAAAAAAAAGAAAACTTGAGCCTTCTATGAAAGTTCTTTTTTCTATGAACTTTTTCTTAATAATTACTCTCTTTTTTATTCTAGAAAAGGTCTGGAACTTCTCTAATAAGTATAAAGCTAAACTAGTAAATATATTGTCTATTATCTTTATTGAATCTTTCTTTAAAAGATCACAAAACACTGATAAACAATTATTTAATATTTAAATTTCAATATACTTTAAAGATTTTTTTATCATTATTAAAACGTAATAATTTAGTTGTTTGTGTTAATTGATTATAATCGAAACTATCAGACATTTTTTGGCATTATTTTTTTACAAATACTTTATTGATTTGCTCTACATTACTTGAAATATGAAGGACATACAAACCAGCACTCAATTCAGAAAGATCTAATATTGTACTTTCTTCAGAGGTGGATCGAGTGAATACTTTTTTTCCAAATACATCATACACTTCTAACACCATATTCTTTTGTGAAAGCCCCTTAATATTTAATTTATTTTCTTTAACAGGGTTTGGATAAATCTTGACATTTTGTTCTACTTCTTCAAACTCATCAATAGAAAGTATATGCTGTTCTACAATGAATATGAATGAAATTTCTGAGACTCCACCATCATTATCAGTAGCAATTGCTTTTATAGTATGCTCTCCTACTGACAACCCTAATAATTCATCAGTGAGATTTCCTTGTCCCCAAGTATATGGTGGATTTACTTCTTGTCTTATAAAATCATCGTCAATATATAATTGAACATTACTTATACTTCCATCTATATCAGATGCATCAACCGTTACTTCAAAACTAGCATACCCTTCTTGTAACACGATATCTTCCGTAGGTGTTACAAAAGAAAGCATAGGTAATTCATTGGGAATATCTACTGATTCCAGTTTCAATTTTAAATAATGCAGTGGTAACTGATCACTATTTCTTTCTTCAGATGCAATAATATGTAAATACCCATTTGCATACTCGTATACCATTTGATCAAATTCTTCATTTACAGAAGATGTATAATCAGTTCGCCAATTACTTTCACCTTCTTTGGTACTTCTTAGTTGAATTTTTCCATTAGTCTTTACCTCTATGCTATATACTCTTCCATCATCCCCAGGAAAATTAACAGGTGGAGAACCTCCTGAAGCTTTGATCACTTCATCAGAATTCGGTTTTGTATAGTAGTGAACGGTTCCTTGTCCAGGTATTCTATTTGTAAAATGAATTGCTTTATTCTTAGAAACCACAAAATTGGGAGCACTAGTCATTCCATTGCTTCCATTTGGTAAAGGGTCTGCAATTTTAAATTTATTCATCTCTGTAAGTCCTTCAATTGGTGTAGAAATGTTTTGCCCATTGAGATTTTCCCAAGTATCTCCCAATCCATTATTTCCAATCGCCGCATAGTAAAATCCTTTATTAAACTCGACATCGTCTCCTTTTATACGAACAGAACATCCTAAATACAATTGATCAAAAAAATATCTAAATCCTCCATATTGATTAAATTCAGGATTTTCGTTGTTTCCTCTCATTACTAATTGAGTATCCGACCAAGAATTTCCATCGTACAGGATAATATACTTATCTCCTTGTCTAGATGTTCCTAAACGGTACTCTACAATTAATTCACCATTCTGATTTACTTCCGTATTGGGATACGTAAATCTGGATATTACATTTCCTGGTTTAAAATAATTTCTTCTGGATGAAAACTTATCTAATGTAAAGTCCGAATCTGGCGCAAAAGCGATATTCTTTTCTGAGAATCTATATTTTAATTCACTAGCATGCATATCATACATTAGATGAATCGTTCCATCAATTGGAGAAACTCCTAATGATGCAACTCGGTGAGAATTTCCTTCACCAGAACTATACAGACTAACCTTATCAGGAAATTGTATGGTAGCCCATGTATTAGATTCTAAATGAAGTCTGGATAACATTAAATTTCTGTTTTGCATTCCTCCTTTATACCATGTTAAAAACAGATACCCATTTACGAATTGCAAACAATCCCCCTTAGGTGAAATATTTCTGTTGAAACGTGCTGCTGATTGATCAGGATCCGCATACCAAAACTTCAAAGCGTTTTGATTCAGTTCTTCATGTTTTTCTAAACTTACTTGTGCTATTAGGAAATTATTAGTACAAATAAATAAAACAGAAAACACTATTATAATTGGTTTTAAGTGATTCATAGTTAACGATATTTTATTAAAAATCTATAAACCTTTTACAAAGAAACCCTCTGATTATTTTACACTTCTTAATCCCCATCAGTGTGAAGTGAACAATCTACTTTTTAAGTACTTTAATAGTCTGTATATTTTTACCTTCATGTTGTGCTCTTAGAAAATAAACCCCTTTAGAAAACTTAGAAAAATCTAAAGAAAATTTTTCTTTAGATTCTTTATCTAAAACTGATTGAAATAACTCTTTCCCCTGTAAATCATATATGATAACGTTAGAAATTTCTGCCTTTGGTATTTCTATAGTTAAAAGATCAACAACTGGAATAGGATACAAAGTCATTGGTTTTTCTATTGAAAAATCAGGAGTAGATAATACATTTTCTTCTACCACCAACTCAAAAGTAGTTTCACTTGTACCTCCACGATTATCGATAGCTACTGCTTTTATTTGGTATGTGCCAGCAGCTAAGTTTTTCAGTTGCTCGTCCAGATCATCTCGATGTCCCCATTCGTAAGGTGGATTTACTTCTTCTCGTATTTCCACATTATCCATATATAACTTTACGTTCTCAATAGTTCCATCGGGATCACTAGCATTTACATTTACTATTAGATTATGACCTTCATCTACTGTTATTATTGGGGAGGTTGGTGTACTAAATGATACTACTGGTAGTTGATTCTCTCCAGAATCCGATCCAGATGGCATTGCTGATTCTAAAGTAGTAGCGATTCTCATTTCATCATAATAAGTAGTAGTGTTAAAATTACAGGCATTTGAATTATACGATCCCCATTTTGGATATACCACTTTACCATCAAATGTCTTATGAAATGCTCGCTTACCATCGGAGGAAATATCCACTTGATAATCTTGAAAATCAGAATTCGAAAGTGTTTGTTTTTGTCCATTATACCATAGCTCTACGTAACCTATGTCATCATTTCTAGACATTTTTATCCCAACCACAAAACTTACCCACGTATTTTCTGGAATAGGTTTGCTCCATAGTGTAGTTTTACGTTTACTGATCGATCCACTACAGGAATTCCAACTAGGAAAACATGGACCCCAAGCACTAAAAGTCAACGTACCATTTCCATATCCCATGTTTAAAGGGTAATTCTGTGTATTGTTCTGGTCTCCTGCATCTGTTTTCCATTGCCAAACGGCTACACCACTTGTAATATTGGGTGTAGACTCTATTTTCCATCGCCACCCGTAATAGACAAAATCCCCTTCTTCGGGTTCATAATTATTTATAGTACCAGTAGTTCTGGCAAATTCACCTCTTTTTTGACCAGTGGGTTTCTGTATCCTCCAGACCTTTCCATATTCAGAATCATTTACTGTAGATGCCGAAGAATTATTATTAGATTGATTACTGCAATCATCACCAGCATTTCCTGAATCAAACCTTCTAAAGCTAGAATTAACACTCTTGTCAGGATCTCCATACCATAAAACCTGTGCTTTTAAACTATTGATTGAAAGCAACAATACAACGTTTATGACCATGAATTTTAGACATAGAAATTTAGAAGTGCTATTTGATTTTATCTGTCCCATAAGTTTCTTGTCTCAAGTTATTTTTTTACCAAAAGTTTGGATGTACTCAATTTTCCACTTTTTACCGTCATCAAAAACATTCCAGAACTTAATGCACTTGTATTTATTTCTATTACAGAACTATTAGAAGTAATCGTTTTAACCGTTCTTCCGCTTACATCATTTATTTTAATCTGAATATCTTCTGTAGTATTTCCTTCATTCTCTATAAAGATTATATTATCAGCAGGATTTGGATATATTTTAATCTTTAAATCAGATGCATCAAACTCGTCTACTGACAACACATTTTCTTCTACCACTAGCTCAAAAGAAATCTCACTTGTACCTCCTCGATTATCAGTAGCTACCGCTTTCATTTGGTATGTGCCAGCAGCTAAGTTTTTTAATTGCTCATCTAGATCATCTCGATGTCCCCATTCATAAGGTGGATTTACCTCTTCTCGTATTTCTACGTTATCCATATATAACTTTACGTTCTCAATAGTTCCATCGGGATCACTCGCTGCTACATTTACCATTAGATTGTGCCCTTCATCTACTGTCACAGTTGGAGAAGTAGGATCATTAAAAGATATCACTGGTAACTGGTTCTCTCCATTATCTGTAACATCAGAACAATTAGTCCATACTTTAAAATCATCAAAGTATACATAATCATCCTGAGGCGATTGCCACCAATCATCTGAACGATTTCCGCCTCTATAGGTATGCATTACAACTGAATTAATTTTAACGCTTCCTTTTCCGGATAATCGGAACATAACGTCATCTAAATCCACCAATAATTCTCCATCGATATACATCTTCAAAAGACCATTTTCTTGACCAGGTGTATTTAATTTTAGATATTGCTTTACGGTGTACCAGGTATTTCGTTCCAGTTTTAAATCTCCAAGACGTGTATTTCCTCCACATCTTGTTTCCCTATTAGGCAAATAATCGTACACAATAAGATAAGGTGGTTGTGTATGTGCGGTATTAGAACGCCACATTAATCGACAAGAAAATGCGTTCTCAATAGTGTTCTGATTTTGTGTACAACCGGCGGGTTGAGACCCATTCGGAGTAGAAGCTCCTCCTAAACCAGGAAGTTTTCCTCCAGTAGCCCAAACAAAGTCATCTGCAAATTTTACACGATATTGTAATACTGCCTCTTCGACACCATCAAAACTACTATCGAATACAAAACCTCCAGTTCTGCCGCTAGCATCATCCTTGGTAAACTCTGCTCGTAACTCGCCATTAATTACTCGATTTCTTTGTGGAAAATCATTACTAAGCCCTCTAACATTTCCACCTGAAGTTCTTCCTCCTAAGTTTGGAAAATCATTGTTAGCCATACTTCTAGTATATAATTGGTTTTCTCCATTGTATTGGCTAAAATCCTGATCTATTACTAATTGTGAATTATTACAGTCTTGAGCTCTAATTCCAATGCTTATCAGAAGGAAAATAATGATGATCTTATACTTCTGAATTTTGTGTAGGTTCGGTGTTTTCATAATAAGTTTTTAGTTGGTTTTAAGATCTTTTGTGATTGCTATGTAATGAAATTATGTTTCTGCGGTTTTAGATCGGTTACTCCTAAAACATGCTATTATTTCTTTACAAAAAATAAAGATTCTTTATTGTTGTCTGATTTGATTAAAAGAATATAAGTTCCTTGATGCAAGCTAGAAACATCTACTTTAGGATCATTAGTATCCAACTTTTGAGATATAATTCTTTTCCCAAGAAGATCTATTACTTCAACAGTTTTTTCCTCCTTAGAAACGGCTACTATATGCAAGTGTTTTTGATTAACTGGATTAGGGTAGATCGTGACTTGTAATTCTCTTTCTGAAAAATCAGGATTCGATAAGGTTGATTCACACTCTGGACTTTCAACAGCATTATTGAAATAGATTGTAAATCCGTTATTTTTAGAAACCATAACAAAATTGTCTCCATCTTTTGTAACCCAATATGAACCATCCCATCCAGCCAGATTCGAGTTACTTATGGTAAGTTCTGGTTGCGATGTATTAAAGTCATAACTAATAACATCTTTAAGATTCATATAAAATTCTGGTACTCCATCTGAAGTATTCATATCAAATCTGTCTAATTTATTTTCTTCCAAATTCCAGGAAATTCTTAGTCGACTAATATTACTTACATCAGGTCCTTGCCCTAAAACGTGAGCATGATCAAAAGAGGCATTATCGAAGGTTGGTAAGCCAGTAGCTATTGGTGTTCCAAACGAACAATCTCCGTCTCCTCCTGTATTCTCATCTCGAACTGTTACTGTAAATTCTACATCACTAATTTTCCCTTCATTATCTGTAGCCTCAGCTTTTATGGTATAAATTCCTAAAGAAAGTCCTACTAATTCGTTCGCATTCTCACCTGTTCCCCATTGGTATGGTGGTTGGTTTATTTGTCTTACTAATGCATTATCTACATAAAGTTTTACATCAGAAATACTACCATCTGGATCCATTGCGTTGACCTCTACAGTTAGCGCATCATAGCCTAGTAAAACGGTTAAATTTGTGGTTGGATTCACAAATGAAACTACCGGAGCTTGGTTCTGTGTTCCATCACATGGTTCTATATTCCAGCTAGGACAAGATTGTGTGATATGGTTTAAACTACCATCGCTAATTGGAAAATCTGGAGTATTTGGATTTCTAACATTATCCCATACATGAATTTCTGAAGGGTCGCCTTGCTTTTTCCTAGCTGTTGGGATTTCATTTCCTCTACTTTCTAGATTAAACGTATTATTAAATATTGCATTTCTAAATCCCGTGTTATAATTAGTACCTCGATCTAAAAAATCAATTCCTGCATTAATAATCGTAGATCCATCTAGATTGAACGTATTATTATACACAAAACCATAAGCTCCCTTAAGGTCTATAAACGCATCTGCACTATTTTCACCAGAGATTCCTTCTGCAGAAAACACGCAATCTCGTATGATCGTGTTTTTCGTTCCTTCTTTTACATCTACGCCTTCTGCAGTTACATTCGGCCCTACGATACAACCTTCGATCGTATTATTATTACAATCCGGATCATACTTACTATTTTCATTTTCGTCACCAGGTCCTGCATGTTGATTTTTATCGGATCCTACATACAATCCTTCTCCAATACCTGGTTTTTTAATACCGACATTATATACTTTGCAGTCTTTAACTAAGTTAAAACTAGATCCATCTCTTAAATGAATTCCTTCTTCTCCTAGTTCTCTCACTGTTACATTTTCAATAACACCATAATTGGCATTATCAAAGACAATTCCCTTAGAACCTTCTTCAAAAATAATGTCTTTAACCTGCCAATAATCGCCCAATATATGAAGTGCATATCCATCATAAATTCCATCAGGACCTTTAAGGATTGGTGGATTAGCAGGGTTTTCTCCTCTTAATATTATTGGGTTTGATGAAGTACCATCATTAGAAGAAGCAAATCTAGAAGCCTTTCCTTGATTATTAAATTTATCAGGAGCAACATAGGTTCCAGAAGCTATAATAATCTCATCTCCAGGAACAGCATTTGTCATTGCTTCCAAAATACAATCGAGAGTATTACAATTAATACTATTTAGCTTGGCTTGATGCACCTGTGCTTGAGCAAACTCTATGAGCGATAGAAACGTAAATAATAATGTAATTATTCGTGATGTTAACGAACTTGTGTAGGTTTTCATTTTTTGGGACTTAGTAGTTATTTTAATATCAATTATCTCTATTTTTCTCGAACAGTAAATTCTAAAAATGAATTTATTTTGTCCAATGCAAAACGCAACATCTTCTTTTAGATATTAAAAGACTAAGGGAGGTAAATTAAAAAATATTCAAACGGATATAACCGTTTAAATCAGATATCGAATGATTGATTGAAGGTCTGGAACTTCAATCATTTTGCAACCGATGTAAAATTAGTAAAAATAGCTGTTTACATGAGTACAGAATAGGGGTGAAAAATATACAGGCATCTGATTAACAGTTTTTTATCCTGATTTTTTCAATACCTTTTATAGATAATTTGCACAAAAATAACATGCTTTATCTATTAAGATTAAGAATAATTCCTATCCAATGATTCATTGTTTTAGATCAATTAACCTTAGACCTTTGTATTTTTATAAATAAAGATTATATAAAATACTTTTTAAAATTTAAAAAACTAGGATGCTTCTGTTGGTTCGAAGCATCCTAGATAAACTTTAATTTTATTTTTTCACTACTAATATTGATTCTTTAAATCTGACTGATTTAACAACTAAGAAATAAGAACCTGATGGTAATTCAGAAACATCTATAGTTTCTGCCTCATTTTTAGTAGTAATTTCTTTTACAACTCTACCATCTACACTTATTATTTGAAGTGTTTTTAATTCTTCAGACATCATCCCTGTAACTGATAAATAGGAATCCAAAACTGGATTAGGAAATGCTTTAATCTTTATAAAATTTGTTTCTGGGTTTAATCTATCACAATTCGGAGCAGTTGCCGAATTACTGAAATAAATCGTATAGTTCCCAGACTTAGAAACCAATGCAAGATTTTCACCATCTCTAGCTACCCAATAAGCACCGTCTAACCCATCAAAACCTGTATTCCTTAAGGTAACTTCAGGATTTGAATTCTGTAATTGAAAGTTCATGGAATCTTTAAAATCTACATACCAATCCGGAGATCCATTATTGGTATTCATTGCAAACTGGTACAATCCATTACTATCTGGCACCCAGTTAATCGTAAATTTTCTGAAGTTCCCTAATTTAGGTCCGTAGTCTCCTAACACATGAACATTCGAATATGACACCTTATCCATAGCACTTAAAGCACTACTCATAGGTGCTCCGAATGCACATGTATCTCCGCCACCTGAATCTATTCCTCTTACAGTTAGTGTAAATGTTGCTTGATTAGTTGCTCCATCATTATCCGTAGCAACCGCTTTAAATGTATAAGAACCTGTACCCAACCCATTTAATTCTTGAGGGTTTGGAGAAGTATCATGACCCCATTCGTATGGAGCATTAACCTCTTGTCGTACAAAATCATTATTTATATACAACTTTACATTAGCTACAGTTCCATCAGGATCAGATGCATTCACAATTGCAGTGAGATCATATCCCTCATCAACCGTAATATTACCCGATGGCAATGTAAAGGATACATTTGGTTTTTGATTATTTGAAGTACCAGTCACTGTTACTGTTATCGACTTACTTGATTTAGCTCCATCATTATCTATGGCTTCTGCTTTGATTATATGTTGTCCTACTGGTAATCCTAAAAGTTCATCTGTAAAATTTCCTTGTCCCCAAGTGTAGGGTGCATTAACTTCCTGACGAATAAAATTGCCATCCACATACAACTTTACATTACTAATAGAACCATCATTATCAGATGCGTTTACAGTAACTTCGAGTTCATCGTAACCTTCTGGTAAACTAATATCTCCTGACGGCGAAGCAAAAGAAATGTTTGGTTTTTGATTGGATCCTCCATTACCAATAGAAGAGGGACACTGACTCTCAGAAGACTCCGAAACACACCAATCTGCAAATCGTACCTGCTCATCATTTAATCCACTCGTTTTTCCTCTATAAATACCCCATTTAGGTCTATTGTAATCTGCTCCACTTCTCCATAAATCTATATTCGAATTAGAATATGAAAAAACGGTTTGTCCATTAGATACTTTTTTCAGTACCACATTGAGCGCACCATTATCTCCATGTTTTATTTTTACATAGCCTTCGATCCATTCTCCTTTAAATCTAGATAGTGGCTCCTGTTTTAAATCAACATAAACAGAATTCGGATTTTTTCTATTATGCACCAACTCAAATTTATCTTTTTGTGCTGATAACGTTAATATGGGAGGCTTATCATTACTTCCGCCTTTAGCCTTTAATTGAAAGAAGTGACAGAATCTATTACTAGCTTTATAATTACTCGCTAAGCGAAACTTCCATCTGTAGTAGCTCGTAGAATTTCTGGGGTGACGCAAAGTATTGGAACTAGCACCTGGTCCTCCTTTTATTTCTATACGTACACGATCATCATTTTTACATCGATCATCATCGTCATCGATATGACTATGAAAAACAAACACATTCTTGTCTAATTCATTATCAAATCTTTGGGTAATATGAGGTCCAAAACTCTTGTGCTTACAATCTGGATCTTCTATGCCAAATCCATCATTTTTTATAACAGAATACCCACTGCCTGAACTGGAAGTAGCAGAAGAAGTAGTTTGAGATTGAAGCAAGGGTATATTGGCAAATAAGATACACCAAAGGAATACACCAGACCTATTGATAAGTAGATCAGAAAACAATTTCTGTCTTCTAATATTTACATTTAATTGCTTCTTATTAGTAGCGAGATATTCTCGCAACCAAAATAAATCTTGATTAAATCTTGTTTTAAAATTTTTCATAGTGATTAGTTGTTGTTGTTTTTATATATCAATTAGAACTAGGACATTCTGTTAAACAAAACATCCTAGTACTAATAGTAGATCTTTATTTTTTTACAAATAAGAGTGACTCTTTAAATCGTGCAGCTTTGATTGACAAGAAATAAGAACCTGATGGCAATTCAGAAACATCTATTGTTTCTGTCTCATTTTTAGTATTAATTTCTTTTACAACTCTTCCATCTACACTTATTATTTGAAGTGTTTTCAATTCTTCAGACATCATCCCTGTAACTAATAAATAGGAATCCAAAACTGGATTAGGAAATGCTTTAATCTTTATAAGATCTGTTTCTGGGTTTGATCTATTACAATTCGGAGCAGTTGGCGAATTGCTGAAATAAATCGTATAGTTCCAAGACTTAGAAACCAATGTAAGATTTTCACCATCTCTAGCTACCCAATAAGCACCATCTAACCCATCAAAACCAGTATCATTAAGCGTTACCTCAGGTTGTGCATTTTGTAATTGGAAAGTCATTGTATTCTTAAAGTCTACATACCAATCTGGTGATCCATTATTGGTATTGATTGCAAACTGGTATAATCCATTGTTTTGAGGTGCCCAATTGATGGTAAACTTCCTGAAATTACTAAACTTGGGACCGTTATTTCCTAATACATGAACATTGGAATATGTAACTTTATCCATAGCAGCAAGACCGCTATTGGCAGGAGTATCGAATGAACAACTATTATTGTTATCGCCATCTCCATTGTCATCAGATTGTACTGTTAATATAAACGCAGTTTCTGACGTGTTTCCTTCATTATCGGTAGCAACAGCTTTGAAGGAATGGGTTCCAATTGCTAATCCATTTACCTCTTGTGGATTAGGGGATCCATCGTGTCCCCACTCATATGGAGCTATATTTTCCTGACGAACCAAATTATCGTTAATATATAATTTTACATTAGAAACACTTCCATCTGGATCAGATGCATTCACAATTACAACAAGGTCATATCCTTCTTGTACCGTAATATCGTTAGAAGGAGAAGCAAAGGAAACATTTGGCCCTTGATTACTGCCAGTTCCAGTAACTGTTAGCGTGAATGTTTTACTCGTTGTAGCACCATCATCATCTGTAGCTTCCGCTTTGATTATATGTTGGCCAACAGAAAGTCCTAAAAGCTCATCTGTATTATTCCCTTGACCCCAAGTATAAGGTGCTAACAATTCTTGACGAATTAAGTTTCCGTCCACATACAACTTTACATTATCAATAGTTCCATCGCTGTCTGAAGCATTCACCGTAACTTCAAAGCTACTATATCCTTCTTGTATAGAAGTATTGCCTGACGGATTAGCAAAAGATACAGAAGGTGGTTCGTTTTCGCCAGGATCAGAACCGTTTTTGGTAATTAGTATTATCCAATCACTACTAGTACTATTAGGAGCAGTTCCTAATGATCTATTTCCGCCACCGCTCACCGAGGTAACCGAACCATTAACAAGATTACCACCATTTCTAGGGTTGTACCATTTTATTGTAAATTGACCACTTTGTCCATTCAAATTTAGATTTGTAGACCCTCCATTTTTTAAGTAAACCACATAAGCCTCTCCTTGTTTTGCGTAGCAATAATCATTATTACTAGAAGATAAACCGTTATTATTACGCATTTCCGTCAATGGAAGATTGGTAATATTAAAGAATCGGATCGCATGACGCCCATAATCCCACCATTTATCTCGGCTTCTAAAATCCTGAAGTGTAAGATCAGAATGTGCATTTTGATATCCGAAATACCACTCATTACCCCATCCTCCTGCTAGTAATGTTGCCCATAAGGCATTCTTACGTCCATCGGTATGTGAGCTTGCAGCATTATTATCTGGTCGTATAGCATGTTGTGCATCACCAGGTTCATCACAGGCAATTGCCCATTTTTTACCTGAATTCCTGGATTTGTCAATTCCTTCTTTTACTCTACTAAAAACATTGGCAAAATCAGATTTATTCGTCTGTAACGAAAAACCAGTTAATCTAGATTGATTTCCAGTTAAGTAATCAGGAAAGTCATTCGGATGTTTATGTATCACCACATGATGGCGATATGGATCATGTTTATAAAAGTACTCTGCCATCGCCCTTTCTTGCGCTGGTGACTGATCAACAGATTGTGGTCCTCCACCGTTTTCTTCTCCTAAATTCCAATTAAGGGCTAAATTATATCCAAATCTCGCTATAAGTTCGCGATAATATAACTTACGTTGATTACCAGTATTTCCATTATCTAGAAGGGTTTCATTTTCTGTTTCTTGGGTCTTAAAATGAGCAAAAATTCCATTTTCTTGCATATGTTCAATTACGATAGCCCATTGTGCCAATTTAGATACATCCATACGAGTTCTCTGATTACTTGCTATATATGGATACACATTTTTATCATCTCCATTGATATTCATCGTCAAGAACGACATAGAATTTAGGCCTTCACTAGCGATATAATTTACAGCTCCGATCAATCCTTTTCCTTTTCCATTTTTCCAGGTAGGATCTCCATTATCCCAATCGTTTATATGGGGTTGATAATCCTTTCGGCGATTCCCCTCATTGGGAGTATTATCAAAATCGTCATAAGCAAACAAGTTTTCTGGAGAATCAGGGCCTTGCTTTATCATATACTCTCCTGTTTCTGCAAATTTCAGGTAATGTTCTCCTACATATTGCAAACGACCTTTTCCTCTAAAATCTCTTCCTGTTTTATCGGATGCTTCAATTGAAAAAGATCCTGTTTTTCCATTCATGAAACCTGCTACTGTTCCTGCAGTTGCTCCATCATTTACAGCAACATTATTTCCTTTTCTAAAAGAGACATTGTAATTCCACTGACCTGTTTTATCAGGTGCAAAATGCACTCTCCATTTGTTACCATTATTTGCTGATGTTTGTGCAGCATTTCCATCAGCAGCATAATAACCAGGGACTACGTAGGATGGAGAACCACTCTGGTGCGTGAACGTTACATTTAGTCTATAATTTAAAAATGGATTGTCACCAGCAGTTTCTGAAGTATTTGGCCCATCAAAAGTTAAGGTGACCTTATGCCATTTTTTACGTTCTCCACTAATAACAACGCTTCCATCACCATCACTTCCACCTCCATCATTACCATCACAGGTAGTTTCTTGTAATGAAGTATCAGTAGCGTTGACACTTGATTTATTTAATGTCACTCTATCGATAATATGATGCTTAGAACGACCAGAAATTAACATGGTATAAGTGCCAGGAGCATCAAATTCTACAAACACATCATGGGGATCATTATCACTTACTTTGGTTGTCCAAGTCCAATTGGTAGTTCCTGTAGAATATACTTTAAAGTATCCTTCTCCTCCAGAACCTTCTGGATTTGGAGTTTTACCAGATCCTTTCGGATATACTATTTCATTTCCTTTTTGTGCATAAAAATCACTTGCGTCAGGGAACTTCAACCAAGTGTCATTAGCTTCTGTAGGACTATTACCTTCACCAACTTTAGATCTCCATTGAAACTTATATCTACCTGGAGAATTAATTTTAATTTTTGTAGTAATAACTCCATTACCAGGATCATTAAAGTGATCAGGACCTGTCCATTCTAAATATCCTCCTCCAGTAAATCCTGAAATAGCACTTCTCTCACTCCAATTTCCAGAAGCAGATAGATTTTCCGTTTCGATTACTACTAATCCGTTTTCTTCTTCATAAGTATCACAAGTATCTCCTCCACCTGAAGATCCTGATACTGTAAAACTATCCGTATCTTCATCTGTTGCTCCATCATTATCAGTTACTACTACTCTTACAGTATAACTTCCCGCTTGTACATTCGTAATTTGATGAGGAGTGTAATTGGCTCCATCGGTATCTACTAGGTTTCCGTTAACAAAAACTTCATGTTTAGCTATATTACCGTCAGAATCACTTGCATTAATAGTTATGCTTACATCTTCTCCTACATTGTATGAATTATTTAAACCCGTAATTTGAACATTAGGAGCAGTATTAGCGACTGCGTTCAAACCTAAGTCTATTACTTGAAGATATATTGGCTGTCCACTTCCGGATCCTCTTTCCATTAGATAGTAATACAATATTCCATCTTTGATATGTACTACACCATGTCTAAAACTTTTTCCTGATGAAGCATTGTAAATTTTGTCCCATGAGTTTGTTCCTCCTTTAGCTTTATAAATAACTGGTCTACCCGATTCCAATCCTATGAGGTATACATCATTTCCGATAGAATGAAAGTCCCCACCAGGAAAATTCGTAGATGTTCTAAAATTATCATCCCCTGCTTTTTTATAAGTATGCACATTTTTAGTTTCAGATGCACCTATTACTCTAGTTCTAAAGTGAATACTGCCATTTTCTGTAATGGTCCAATCCGCGCCACTGGATATCTTAACAGAATTTCTTGCTGACCCAGACACTGTATTACCAGGTTCTGATATGAATATTTTTTCAGGATCTATAAGAGGAGTGCTTACACTTCTACCCTTATGATCTTTCCAATTGGTAAGGTTATTGGAATTTTCTGCATAAGCATAATAGAATCCATTATTAAGAGAAAACTTATCATTGCTAATATTTTTTCTTGTATGAAAACCAATATGCATTTTACCATTGATAAACTTAAAATCGCCATACAAACCCCAATTATAGTTGATTCCTCTATTTTTAGCATTTAGCACATTAAAATCTTTAAAACTACTCCAAGAATTACCATTGTACTTGGCTGTCATGTATTTCCCATTATTATTACCTCCTTCTCTCATAGAAACAAAGAGTTCTCCCGCTTCATTATTAAAAAAAGTAGGATAAGTTAGGCCTTCATAGTTGTCTCCATTTTTAAGAAATAAGCGTTTTGGAAAAAATTTATCTAATGTAAATTCTTCATCTGGTAATGTTGCAACATTATCCCTAGAATAGCTATACCTGAAGTAATCATTACTAAGACTACCATTTGATGGTCGATTTTTAGAATATGCGTGCATATCATATAACAAATGTACTGTTCCATCAACCGGAGCGATACCAACTGCAATGGTATTATGAGATTCGCCAATATGAGGTCTGTTTTGAAATCCGGTATGCTTGTGCGGAAATTGAATAGTTACTTGGGTTTTGGTATTCATATTATACCGGGTTAGCATTACATGTCTATTAGATTCTCCACCTTTATACCAAGTCATAAAAACGTATTCCTTGTAGGTATAAATGCAATCTCCATGTGGAGTAATCCTACTACCAAAAGCATAGTCATATTTTGATCTATTAGGGTAGGTTAAACGCTCTTCCTCTGGTACTTTTGATCCATCAAAAAATAAAGCTTGATTAGAGATTTTGATCTCATCAACTAAACTTACTTGTCCTAACACAGGATCTGCGACAAAAAAGAGTAACATGCCGTACAAAAAAAACGATAAAATTTTTTTTGAAATTTTACTACGTTCATTCATGATTGTGTAATATATTTTGAGGTTAATAAATTAGATTGTGATTCCGAAGAATCAGATATTTGGTTTTAAGATATTTGACTGAATAACAAGAACATCAACAAACATTTTCTCCGGTATTAACTCTTCATATAAGGGAACAGCATACTAGTATACATAGGTTGGTCATCTTATGGAACCAACCTATGTATTTGTGATTTGTTTGGCGGGTATGTCTTGAATTATTTTACTTAATAAATAAAGTAGATTGTTTAGAGTTCTTACCTCTGCTTATCAGCAAATAAGGCCCTTTTGGCAACGCTGAAACATCCAGTGCCAGTGTTTCTGATATGTTTTTAGAGTCTAATTCTCGGATTACTCTTCCTTGAAGATCTACGATCTGTAGTACTTTAGTTTTTGCTGATAACCCCACAACATTTATGATATTTCCATCTACTGGATTAGGATATACCAACATTTTTTCTTCAATATCTTCTAAATCTGAAGATCTATTACAATTAGGTTCTGAAGATGAATTACTAAAGTATATAGTAAAGTCTTTGTTTTTAGATACCAGTACAAAGTTTGCTCCATCCATGGTTACCCAGTAAGATCCATCTAATCCGGCAAATCCTGTATTATTCAGCGTTACTTCTGGATTTGCATTCGCGAGCTGGAATGTCATTGTACTCTTAAAATCTACATACCAGTCTGGTGATCCATTATTGGTATTAATAGCAAATTGATATAATCCATTATTCTGAGGTACCCAGTTGATAGTAAACTTTCTAAAATTACCAAGTTTAGGTCCATCATTACCAATAACATGAACATCAGAATACGTTACTTTATCCATTGCAGATAAACCACTGTTTGCAGGTGTATTAAATGAACAGTTGTTATTACCACTTCCATCACCGTCTCCGCCTCCATTATCATTATCTCCTTGCACAGTTAAGGTAAATGTTGCCTGACCAGTTTCTCCATCGTTATCCGTAGCAACTGCTTTTATGGTGTACGTTCCTGCCGAAAGTCCATTTACTTCATTTGGATTTGGAGAATTATCATGACCCCATTCGTAAGGAGTTACATTTTCCTGACGTACTAAACTATTATTGATATATAATTTTACATTAGATATGCTTCCATCAGGATCGTTAGCATTCGCTACCACTGTAAGATCATATCCTTCCTGTACTGTTATGTTGCCCGATGGAGAGCCAAAAGAAACATTTGGTGCTTGATTGTTACTAGTGCCATTAACAGTGAGCACAAAAGTTTTACTAGTTTTTGCTCCGTCATTATCAGTAGCCTCTGCTCTAAATGTATGTTGTCCTACTGACAATCCAAGAAGTTCATTAGTATTACTTCCTTGTCCCCAAGTATATGGAGCTACACTTTCTTGACGAATTAAATCTCCATCTACATACAATTTTACATTACTAATGGAACCATCATTATCTGAAGCATTTACAGTAACCTGGAAATCATTATATCCTTCTTGTACACTTGTATTTCCAGAAGGAGTTGCAAAAGACACGTTTGGTGGTGTATTCTCTCCTCCATCAGGTGGGTTACCGCAACCTGTCCACACTTTGAAATCATCGAAAAAAGTATATTCGGTTCTAGGTGAATGCCAAACAGGATCAGTTCTACTTCCTCCTCGATATGTATTCATTATCAAAGCGTTGATTTTCAAATTGCTTTTCCCAGAGTTACGAATTTTAGCATTGTTATCACGATATGTTTCTACACCATCGATCCACATGATTACTTTACCATTTCTCTGTCCTGGCGTGTTCATTTTGATATACTGGCGAATCGTATACCATTTATTATCCTTCAGGTTAGAATAAATTCTTTTTGCATCTCCACAATCTCCATCTTGTCGTGGTTGTCCATTTGTTTTATCAGCGAAATAACTATACAAAATAAAATAAGGTTGGTCTGTTTGTGCTCTATTTCTTCGCCACATCAAACGTGCAGACCATCCATCTGTATTATACTTACATCCTGATGGGATAGCACCACGACCACTACTTTCACTATTGACACCTCTTGTGGAACCTCCAAGACCTGGTAATTTACCACCAGTAGCCCAGAAGAAATTATCATCAAATTTTACTTTGTATTCTAGATAGGCTTCATCCACTGCATCGAAATAAGGATCAAATAAAAATCCACCTGATCTACCAGATGCATCGTTCTTTAGATATTGAGCTCGTAGTGTTCCGTTGACAATTCTTGTTTCTTGAGGAGTGTTTTCTATCAAATTACTTGCTGCTCCTGGCCCTTCTACACCTCTATATGTAGATGCTGTCCAAGGTTTTACTTTATTATTAAAATCACTTTTTATATCTGAAATAGAATATCTCCTGTTATTCCAATTATTAAAATCAACATCAATAATGGTATTACATTGTGCAAAAGCTTGTTCGTTATTAAAAAGAAATGCAAGGCATATCATTAGAAATGACATCACAAAAACATTTTTATTTTTATTCGGTTTATAGATTATACTTTCTTTCATAATCATAAAATTTTTGTTAGTTAATAAGTTAAGTTTGTGTTTAGATTTTTACTAGTTTGTATCTTTTAGATTTGCCTTTAAAAGATTTGAGTTCCATAAAATAAATTCCGTTGTTTAGTGAGGTAACATCAATAGACATAGAGCTTTCTTTAGTTCTGATTTTAAGAGCTTTAATTCTTTGACCGTTAATATTATATATGACGATTTCCTGAATATCAGTATCAAGACCTTTTAAAAGAAGTGAACTCTTTACCGGATTGGGATAATAAGAGAATTCCGATATATTTTCTAAGTCTGGATTTTGTTTATTATCACAAATAGGACTTTGGTTAGTATTACTAAAATATAAAGTGAATCCTCTGTTTTTAGATACCATTACAAAATCTTCCTCATTTGTTGTAATCCAGTAAGAACCATCTAATCCTGATATTCCAGAATTATTTAAAGTAATCGAGGGGTTTGATTGCCCTAATGTATGGGTAAGTTTATTTTTTAGATCCACATAATAAGCAGGCACACCATTATTCGTATTAAGAGCAAATTGATATAACCCATTATTAGCCGCATTCCAATTGATTGTCATCTTTCTAAAATTACTTAGCGCGGGTCCATTATCACCTAAAATGTATACATTAGAAAAAGATGTTTTATCGATACTAGAAATACTATTATTTATAGGTGTCCCGAAATAGCAATTTCCATCACCTCCAATATCACCATCACCATCACCGTCTCCATCTTCATTGGTAACAGTAAGCGTAAAAGTGGTTTCGGCGGTTGCACCTTCATCATCAGTAGCAATTGCTTTTATTATATGTGTCCCTACAGGTAAATTATTTATTTCATTGGGATTTGGAGAATTCGCATGCCCCCATTCGTAAGGAGCTACATTTTCTTGTCTTATAAAATTATCATCTACATATAATTTCACATTATTGATGCTACCGTCATTATCCGAAGCATTTACATCTACATATAGACTATACCCTTCCTCGACCTCAAGATTATTGCTTGATGGAGTATTAAAAGAAATTGAAGGGTTCTGATTTGTATCACCGCCATTGTCCCCATCACCTCCATTATCTCCAGAATCGTCAATTCTGTTTTTTGATACTTTAAACTCATCAAAATATGCATATATATCTTTGGTCGGTTGGAAAGTCTCATCACTACCTCCAAAAAAGGTAGATAAATAGATCGAATTTAAATGAATATCTCCTTCATCAGCCTGGCGATAGTCACCATTATCGGTAATATTTATGGCTAATTGACCATTAAGCCAAGCTCTCATAATACCGTTATTTTGACCAGGAGTATTTAATTTGTTATACAATTCTATCTTATTCCATTGTCCTTTTTTAAACTTTACTTGATCTGGTTGAGGATTCCCGTTAGGTTCCTCGTAGGGATCTATCAAACTCCAATTAATAGAGGCATGCCAGCCATCCCAACTAGGTTCGGTATTGTAATGCACATAAAACTCTGCAAGACCATCATATCTCCACATGAGTCGAAGTGACATATTTCTTTCTGAGGTTTGATAGGATAATCCTGGTAATTTTCCACCTGCTCTAAATTCAAAATCATTAGGAAAATATACCATATAACTGATGTATAATTCATCTAGGTTTTCTCCTGTATCCTCCCAATACACCTTAGTGTGCATTCCACTATCATTGGTTTTTACTTTTCCTTTGGGATATTTAACTTTTAGAACTTTTCCTTGATTTGGGAAATCTTCTATAAAAACTCTTCCTTCATCAGCTCCTTTACAAAAAGAGACATCCAGAGCATCTCGTATCATGTCTCTATCATATTGACCTGAAGGCAAATGATCAAAATCGTATTGATATACTAAATCTTGTTGAGCCATGGCAACACTAGATAATAGTATCAATAAACCTGTTAATAAATAGTATATTGATTTCATGGGACGTTTATTTTAAAATCATGAGAATAATCATCAGGTAGTACTCACAACTACCTGATGATTAACTTGGCTAAGACAATTTATTGCTTAGTAAATAGTATAGATTTTCTGAATTTTAGTCCTTTGATAATAAGGACATACATTCCTGATTTTAGATTCGAGACATCTAATCCTGTATCGGTTCCTTCTATATGTTTTTGTAGTACAATTTTACCTTGCATATCTGCTATTTCTAAAGTAGATTTTTCTTGAGAAATACCTCTTACATTCAAGATATTATCACTTACAGGATTTGGGAACAATTTGATATCAGATATCTTGTCTTCTTCAATAGGTGATTTATTGTCACAATTAGGTGCTGAGCTTGAATTACTAAAGTAAATTGTATAACCTCCGTTCTTGGAAACCATTACAAAATTAGCTCCATCTTTTGCTACCCAATAAGATCCATCAAAACCGCTTATTCCAGAATTGCTAATAGTAACCTCTGGATTATTTCCATTAAAATTAGCATTGCTAAAAGGTCTAAGATCCACGTACCAATTTGGATTACCATTATTCGTATTCATTGCAAATTGATACAATCCATTGTACTGAGGATTCCAATTAATACTAAATTTTCTGAAGTTACTTAAGGATGGTCCTCCATTTCCAAGTACATGTGCTTCGGTATAGGAAATATTATCAAATGCTGGCAATGCACTGTTTAATGGTGCTCCAAAAGCACAACTATCACCATTTCCATCTCCGTCACCGTTACCATCTCCGCCATTTACGGTTAATACAAATGATGTTTCAGAGGTATTTCCTTCATTATCGGTTGCCACCGCTTTAAAAGTGTGGTTACCAGCAGGTAGATTCGTCGTTTCTGCTGGATTTGGAGAAGTATTATGACCCCATTCATAAGGATCAAATCTTTCTTGTCTTACAAAATTATCGTTGATATATAATTTTACATTATCTATAGATCCATCACTATCACTTGCATTTACCTTTATATAAAGGCTATTATATCCTTCATCAACCGTAATATTAGAAGATGGAGAAGCAAATGAAATAGAAGGACCTTGATCACCTCCAGTATCTCCACTAGTTACCGTTAACGTGATTGTGGTTGAACTTTTGGCTCCATCATTATCAGTAGCTTCTGCTTTAAATGTATGTGTTCCTACGGATAATCCTAGTAATTCATTAGCATTACTTCCTTGTCCCCATTCATAAGGTGCTGAATTTTCTTGACGAACTAGGTTATTATCTACATATAATTTTACGTTGCTTACAGAACCATCAGCATCGGAAGCGTTTACCACTACCAGTAAACTAGCATATCCTTCTTCCAATGAGAAATTACTTGATGGTGAGGCAAAAGATACATTAGGTGCTTGATTTGGACCACCTCCATTACAAGGAACGATATTCCAACTAGGACATGATTCTGTTACGAAATTTGTAGTTCCATCGCTTATAGGAAAATCTGGAGAATTTGGATTACGCGTATTATTCCATACATGAATTTCGGAAGGATCTCCTTGTTTTTTTCGCGCTGTTGGGATTTCGTTTGCTCTACTTCCTAAATTAAATGTATTATTAAAAATAGCATTTCTATAGCCTGTATTAAATCCTGTTCCTCTATCTAAGAAATCCACTCCTGCATTAAGGATATTAGATCCATCGATGTTGAAGGTATTATTGTATACAAAACCATATGCTCCTTTAAGATCTATAAATGCATCGGCACTATTTTCTCCTGAAATTCCTTCCGCAGAAAAAGTACAGTTTCGGATAATCGTATTTTTAGTTCCTTCTTTTACATCTACACCTTCTGCTGTTACATTAGGACCAACAATACAACCATCGATCGTATTATTATTACATTCTCTCTCATATTGGTCATGTTGTCCTTTGTCTGATCCAACGTATAATCCTTCGCCAATTCCTGGTTTTTTAATTCCTACATTGTAAACTCTGCAATCTTTTACTAAGTTAAAACTAGATCCATCTCTAAGGTGTATTCCTTCTTCTCCCAATTCTCTTACTGTTACATTTTCCAAAAGACCGTGATTGGCATTGTCAAATACAATCCCTTTAGAACCTTCTTCAAAAATGATATTCTTTATTTCCCAATAATCTCCAAGCATATGTAAAACATAACCATCATATTTTCCATTTTCACCTTTTAGTATTGGTGGATTCGATGGATTTTGAGCTCTCATGATAATTGGATTGGACTGCGTTCCATTTTTGTCTGAAGCATATCTTGTTGCTCTTCCTCCAATATTAATCTTGTCTGGAGCTTCATACGTACCAGAAGCTATAATAATTTCGTCTCCTGGTTGTGCATTTTGCATTGCATTTCTAATACAATCTACTGTATTACAATTGATTATTCCTGGCTCTCCATTATCTCCGTCTCCACCACCATCAGAATTTTCAGTCCAATTCTCTATAAGACTTTTAATATATACTCCTGTATCAGTAAGTTGATTGTTTTTTAAGCCATTTATTCCTTGGCCTGGCTTCACTATAGATGATCCTTCAGATTTATCACTAACCGCCCAATTTACATGGCTAATATTGTTATCTCTAAAGAATTCCATCCATCTTTCTGTCTCCTGAACATCTGCATTTCCATCTCCATTAGCATTTACAGCTCCCCACTCTGTTACAAATAATGCTACTCCATTATTCATTGCAGTCTGTGCTTTATTTCTTAAAAACTGCGTGTGTGTTCCTGAATAAAAATGCAGTGTATATGCTGTATTTGAGTCGTTAATAGGATTATTTGATGCGATATCCACATCTTGTGACCAAGTAGGAGACCCAACAATAATCAAATTATCTGGATCCTCAGATCGGATAGCAGCAATAACGGTTTCTGCATAGCTTTTTACTTGTGACCAAGATTGATTTATAGGTTCATTATAAACTTCATAAATTACATTAGGCTGGTTACCGTATAAAGATGCCATTTCTCTAAAAAAATCTGCAGCCTCAGATGTATACTGTTCTGCTTCATGAGTATGCCAATCAATAATTACATACACTCCCTGAGCTATTGCAGCATCAATTATTTTTCGAACCTTATTTTTCTGAAAATTAGGGCTATCTATATAACCAGTTCCTCCATCCCAAGATTCTTTTACTCCCATAGCTGCTCTAACTATTGAGCTGTTCCAATTGCTCACCAAATGTTCAACAGTTTCTGCATCATAAAAATCTGATGTGTCGGTAGCGTTACTCCAAAACAGACTATTTCCTGCTAAACTCACTGGATTATTATTCTTATCAACTATTTGATTTCCTTGTACCTTTAACCTTCCATGTTTCTGAACAATAGTTTGAGCAAACGCTCCTGCCGTGACAAATAAGAATATTGCCAGCCATAGCAATCTTTTTACTAAAAAGTGTTTCTTGTGTGTGTAATGCATTCTCATAATTACATTGTTTGTGTTATTTATAGTTATAAGTGATCAGATACACTTAGTTACACAAAACAGTATCAAATGTTTTGTAGCGTATCGTAATTACCTTGAAAAGAAATTGACAGGTATAGATGTTACTCTCGAAAATATCAGTAAGCATGATTTTGTTTTAGAAATTGAAAGAACTAAAACAACGCATACCTTAACTGTATTACACAACAGTATTCATTATACCATGCCAGATACTCTTCTGGTATGATCCAATAATTAAAAAATGATATGTCTAAACTCCGGAAGGGTGGTAGATAGAATTTAGATATCGAACTTACTTGCAATCATATTTAATTCAGAAATATTCGTAAGATCTGGAATAATTATAACCTAAGCTTACTAATCTAATAAACTCATAGTCTCAATTATATACTTATTTCTGATTTTAAATACTTCTATTTAAGTTTGTCTAATTTTAAAGAACACTTAAATAATGTTTTTTGTTTCCCGTCTAAGACATTGTTCTCGACGGTTTTATAACTCATTTTACTTGTTTTTAGTATGCCTTTGATGTTTCTTTCATTAAAAAAAACAGCACATTTATTCGTTTATTATTACCTATCTTACATGTAAAGGACCTCCTTTAGTAATGTAGATATTATCAATACTCAGTGAGTATTCACCATCATGCTCTCTTCTTGAGGCAATTGCAAATCTTGTTAAGGTTTCAACTGCATATACCGACCAAGTTCCTGTTCCTCCTGATGGTCCAGAATTAACAAACTGATCAAAACTTATCGATAAAGTATACCAGCCATCATCATTAGGTATATAACCTAAATCTTCAAGGTTTTGTAAACTTGGTCTAAATTCTACATATTCATCTGTTGTAGATCCATCACCATCCGCATCATAACCTTCATCGAATCGTAACCTAAAACCGGCTAATGGACCACTATAATCGTTTGGAACACCTTGAAAATTAATTTGAATATTAAAATATAGTTGTGTTAATTCTCTACTATCTTCATTAAAAAAATCTGCGAAGAATCCAGAGGATTCTCTAGAATGACCTATTTGTCCTGTGTAGGATCCTGAATCTCCTGTATCGCTAGTTCCTCCGATGTAATAAAAAATATTATCTATAGGATTAGGGACTAAAGTAGCATCTGATGGCAACATATCACTAACACCAAGATTTGAAATCTCTGCATCGCCACCAGAACTAAAAAGAACGGTTTCTTCATCAAAAGTTTCAAAATATGGAATCATAACTTCAACAACATAGAATTCATTTGAATTAACATCCGTAGAAGAAACACCTCCTTCGCTAGTTAATTCGATTGCACTAAGACCAATCGGAGATGCACCTAAGGTAAAAACTACCTCTGTTTCTGATGTACTTATAATCGTTCCTTCAATTCCTCCAACAGTAACCTTATTTACGGTAGCCATCGCTGTTCCTGTTAAGGTAATCTCCTGTCCAACCTGAGCAGACTTTGGTGTAATATCTATTACCTGAGCAGCACCAAGAACAACAACCTCAAAGCTTTCTACGCTAATCGCTATACCGCCTTCGGTAGTAATAGACAACTTCCCAGTTGTCCCTCCTTCTGGGACTATTGTTGTAAGTGATCTTAATTTATTATCACTAATAGTCGACGTAATCCCATTAAAAGAAACTTCGGTTGCATTTAACAAATCTGTACCTACTATAGTTATTTCATCACCAGGTTCACCAGATTCTGGTGAAAAACCAAGAATAGCTGGAATTCTAATTCCGTCATTAGCAGAATCATCATTGTTACAACTCACGCAAAGTGCAATAACACTTAGAATACATAAGACGATAGATGAAGATCTACTTACTATATCGTTTGCGTGAATCATTTTTTTAAAGAGTTAAAATTAAGCCATGGTAATATTACTACTTCATACGACTTTAATAATTCACATTTAGGGATACATAAATACAAACAGCTGAAAATCAATTTTTTAAAATACCTTTAAAAAACTAAAAAACCAGAAAACAACTTACTTCTATTATTGGAATTCCACCATGAAATATTAATAAAGATTTCTGAATTCAAAAATATCTTTCTTAAAAAGTTCTATAATTTTTGAATTCTTATACGATTTTTTCGTGCTATTAAAATCCTTCTCCAGATCGGTATGTTAAAATAAATCCGTTTGTATTATTAAATGGAGTATCTCTGTTAAATGCAGTATAACTATACGCGAAACGCCAATTTTTTAAGAAGTAAAGCCCTGCAAATGCATTTAAGGATGAACTACTGCGATACCCAGCTCCAATTTCAATTTTATTTTTATAATTAACCGAAACATTCAAATCAAATTGTGCTGGTGCATCCGCTTCAAACTTTATTAATGCACTTGGTTGTATTCTTATTTCTTCAAATCGACTTAAGTATAATCTATATCCACCATATAAATAATATGGTGTTTGAATATTCACATTTTGATCGGAAGCAATACTATTAGAAAATAGATTCTGCGCGGAAAATCCAATGTACAGTTTATTATGATTATATAATATTCCAAATCCAAAAGTTGGTACTGTCACATTTACATCATTTTGGAAGTTCGGATCACCTTGAATATTTAATCTTGATAAATCTTCATTAAAAAAAAGCACACCAGTCGTTAACCCAAATGAAAGCACATTTGGATTATAATTCCACCAACGAGCTCTGTTATAATTATGATCAAAGAATATTTTATAAGCATATGAAGCGAAAATCGTTGTGGCTGTTGTTACTCCTATCTGATCACTTATAAAACCTCCACTTATTCCAACGTTATTTTCAAAGGCGTTGGTACTTACAATTCCGGAAAAAGTTCTGGGATTCCCCTCAAACCCACTCAGGTACCCAAAATTACTCAAACTTACCTCTGTATCTGAATAATAACCTGAATGAGCGGGGTTTATTAAAACTTGATTGTAGTAATAATCGGAGAAAACTGGTGTTTGTTGAGCTCTTGCGTTATTATAGTATAACGATAGCATTACCGTCATTAGTAGGTATATATATTTTCTCATAAAGTCTATCGTTTTAAAACTAAAAAGCCTTTTAGTTTTTTAAGTGAATTAGGGTTAGCAATACGAATGTTGAAAAAATATGTTCCTTCTGGTAGTTCGCCACCTCCAAGATTTGTTAACCTGTTTGCTGTCCCTCTAAAAACCCTTGAAGTGTTATTATATCCTGAAATTTCAAATACCATATCTCCCCAACGGTTGTATATAGAAACAACATTCTCAGGATAATTTTCTATTCCGTCAATTTCCCAAAACTCATTAATTCCATCACCGTCTGGCGAAAATCCATATTTAGTATCGTCTTCAATAGCTACTACGAGTCTCTCAGTAATAAAACTTTGCTCGGTACAGCCCGTAGCATCACCTACAGTATTATAAGGAATGATAGTTACAAATATCTGGGTGTTTTCAGGCAAATCTGCTTGCAATTCATATGTTGTTGCATTACCAACGTCTTCATTATTTATAATATCAGCTCCTCCAGAACTAGTTCCAACAGAAATAAGATACCCTGTTGCATCAGTCGTGGTATTCCAACTTAGGTCTGTGGCAATGGAAACATCAGCAGCTCCATTTAATGGAGAAGATAAACTGGTACAACCCGGAATAGTTGCTAAAGTTTCGGTGGTAAAACTTTCTTCGGTACATCCTGTAGCGTCTCCAACGGAATTATAAGGAATGATGGTTACAAATATCTGGGTGTTTTCAGGCAAATCTGCTGGTAAATCATATGTTGTTACATTACCTACATCCAAATTATTTACGATATCAGTTCCTCCTGATGTAGTCCCAACAATTAATCTATAACCTGTCACATCAGCAATAGCATTCCAACTTAGATCCGTGGCAATGGGAACATCAGTAGCTCCATTTAATGGAGAAGATAAACTGGTACAACCCGGAATAGTTGCTAAAGTTTCGGTGGTAAAACTTTCTTCGGTACATCCTGTAGCGTCTCCAACGGAATTATAAGGAATGATGGTTACAAATATCTGGGTGTTTTCAGGCAAATCTGCTGGTAAATCATATGTTGTTACATTACCTACATCCAAATTATTTACGATATCAGTTCCTCCTGATGTAGTCCCAACAATTAATCTATAACCTGTCACATCAGCAATAGCATTCCAACTTAGATCCGTGGCAATGGGAACATCAGTAGCTCCATTCAACGGACTCGTTAAAGTGGTACAGCCTGGAATGGTTGCCAAAGTTTCGGTAGTAAAATTTTCTTCCGCACACCCAGTAGCGTCACCTACAGCATTATAAGGAATGATAGTTACAAATATCTGGGTGTTTTCGGGCAAATCAGTTGGAACATCATATGTTGTTACATTACCAACATCCAAATTATTTACGATATCGCTTCCACCCGATGTAGTTCCAACAATTAATCTATAACCTGTTGCATCCGTAACAACATTCCAACTTAGGTCTGTGGCAATGGAAACATCAGTAGCTCCATTTAATGGAGAAGATAAATTGGTACAACCTGGAATAGTTGCTAAAGTTTCGGTAGTAAAACTCTCTTCAGCACAGCCCATTGCATCTCCAACAGCATTATAAGGAATGATGGCTACAAATATCTGGGTGTTTTCAGGTAAATCCGTTGGAATATTATAAGTAGTTACATTACCAACATCTATATTATTTACGATATCAGTTCCACCCGATGTAGTTCCAACAATTAATCTATAACCTGTTGCATCTGTAACAGCATTCCAATTTAGATCCGTGGCAATGGAAACATCAATAGCTCCATTCAACGGAATCGATAAACTGGTACAAACTGGAATAGTTGCCAAAGTTTCGGTAGTAAAACTTTCTTCGGTACACCCAGTAGCATCACCAAAACCATTGTAAGGAATGATAGTCACATATATTTCTGTAGTTTCAGGAAAATCTGCAGGTAAATCGTATGTTGTCGTATTACCAACATCCAAATTATTTACGATATCGCTTCCACCCGATGTAGTTCCAACAGTTAACCTATAACCATCTGTATTCGAACTACTATTCCAGGTAAGGTTTGTAGTTACTAAAACATCAATAGCCCCATTAAGAGGGTCCAAAAGTGTTGTACATCCTGGAGGATCATTTAATGTAGAGTCTCCAGTTCTAAAACTTTCTTCAGCACAAGCTACTGCATCTCCCACATCATTATATGGAATAATTGTAACATAAAACGTTCTATTTTCAATAAGGTCAGCAGGAAAATCATAGGTAGTTGTATTACCGACATCAATGCTATTGGCTATTTCAATACCTCCTTGAGTAGTCCCAACCGAAACTAAATAACCATTTGCTCCATCTGCACTATTCCAACTTAAATTAGTATCTATGGGGACATTTGTAGCACCGTTTAATGGGTCTGAAATAGTTGTACAAGAAGGCACAACTGGAATTAATTCTGTTGTAAAACTTTCTTCCACACATCCTGCGGCATTTCCTTCTTCATTGTAAGGGGTTATGAACACAAAAATCTCAGTATCCTCTGGTAAATCCGTTGGCAAATCATAGGTGGTAATATTCCCAACATCTTGATTATTGATAATATCGTTTCCTCCAGAAGTTGTTCCAACTGTAATCAAATAACCATCTGCATCTGGAATAGCATTCCACGAAATATTAGTATCAATGACTATATCAGCACTTGCATTCACAGGATCTACTAATGAGGTACATTCTGGTACGGATGCAACATCTGTAGATAAACTAAATGATTCGGAAACACAACCTGTTGCAACTCCTTCATCATTTCTGGGCTCTATCAAAACAGTCACACTAGTAGAGCCTACTAATGCATTTGCCGCAAATTCATAAGATGTAGTAGTTACAGTTTCAGTAATAACCGTGCCACTTGGTTGTAAAGTAATCGTAAGATCATAAGATGTTGCGTATAGCATAGGTTCCCATACCAAATTAGTATTTACAGGCACATCTACATCACCATTTTCTGGAGAAGTAAGTTGTGTACACACAGGTATAGGACAATCCAGAATATCACCTGTAAAAATCCATCCATAATTATCGATCATGGATTGTCTTTCGGCTATACTTTCGCAATAGAGTAAGGTTTCGGCTCCCAGATTAATCCCTGAATTTAGCGATTGTTCCGACCAAGAAATAAGCGTGTTATCATAATTTTCTCTAGATAAAGCTGTATTATCCAGCATATCTTGCATATTGCTCACATTACTTACATTCCAATCTCCCAAGAATTGATCAAAGACCGTTGCATCCTCGAACATCGATCGCATACTCACACTCCCAATAATCCACATATTCATTTCCTGATTGTAACTGGAAGCATTTCGAAACATATAATTCATGTTTTCAACTCCACTTACTCTCCAATTGTTCAGAAGTTGGTTAAAAGAAGTAGCACCGTCAAACATAGATTCCATGTTATTTACACCTCTAACATTCCAACTACTTATGTTTCCATTGAAAGCCGTTGCATTACGAAACATTCCTTCCATAGTAACAACCGAAGCAACATTCCATGAATCCATTGCTTGATTATAACTTGTTGCATCTCGAAACATTTCTTCCATAGTAGTGACAAAAGAAACATTCCATGTATCAATATTTTGATTAAAAGCAGTCGCTCCGCTAAACATTTCTTGTGTATTCTGAAGTTCAATAGTATTCCAAGAATTTAACGGTTCATTAAAAGCAATAGCTTCTTTAAACATTTCTTGCATATTGGTAACTACGCTTACATCCCAAGTATTTATGTTTTGATTAAAATCAGCAGCTCCTTCAAACATGGAATTCATCAATGTAACAGAACTTACATCCCAATTATCTAAGGGTTGATTAAAAGTAATCGCATTTGTAAACATAAATGACATATTGGCTACAGCACTTACGTTCCAATTATTTAATGGTTGATCAAAATTTGAAGCATTACTAAACATTTCGGACATATTTACTACCGAATCCACATTCCAACCATTTAAAGGTTGATTATAAACCACTGCAGATCTGAACATACGCTGTGTTGATACTACGTTAGTAACATTCCAAGCATCTATATTTTGATTAAAACTACCTGCTGAATTAAACATAGAAGCCATTGTAGTAACATTAGACACATTCCATTGATCTAAAGGTTGATCAAATTGAGATGATCTAGAAAACATGCTTTCCATAGTGACAACTTTAGAAACATTCCAAGAATTTAAAGGTTGGTTATAGACAATTGCATTTTCAAACATACTTTCCATGTTGGTTACATTTCCAACATCCCAACTATCTATATTCTGATTAAAAGCTTCCGCATCATCAAACATACTTTCCATGTTAATAACATTACTCACGTTCCAATTATCAAGTGGTTGATTGAATAATTCAGCTCTATTAAACATCCTTCCCATATCTATAACATTCCCAACATTCCAAGAATTTAGAGGAGAGTTAAAAACATTTGCACTACTAAACATGGAAGTCATATTCGTAACACTACTAACATCCCAATTATCCAAAGATTGGTTAAAACTATTGGCTGTATTAAACATATTACTCATATTAGTAACATTACTAACATCCCAATTATCCAAAGGTTGGTTAAAAGAATATGCCTGATAAAACATATTACTCATATTAGTAACATTACTGACATCCCAATTATTAATATTCGTATTCATTAAAGCAACTCTTCTAAACATACGAGATGTGCTTGATACTTGTGATAGATTAGGTACATCAGTAGTCAAATATTCCATGTTTTCACAAAAATAAAATGCTTGATACATACTTCTCCACACTTGAGTTCCCCATTGATCAAGAGATATTAATTTTAGATTATCTCTATTAGAACTACCATGATATGGCGCTGCATAATCTCCTATAATAGAAAGTGTATAAATACCAGGAGTCAAATATGTATGTGTAATATTACCAGTAACATTATTATCATACTGTCCATCTCCCCAATCCACAGAAAAGTCATATGTAAGATTATCAGGAAATCCTGTATTAAGCTCTAGCCTATATTGATTTGCAGAAGTAGAATTATTATCTAAATTTCTTGTATCTATTGTTATTTTATATGCGTCAGGACTATTTACCCAACTTTCAACTACGGTAAAACTAATTTCGGGGCATCCTGTTGCTGGACCTTCATCATTATAAGGCACAACAGTTACATATACCGTATCTCCTGGAGTGAATTCATTGGTAAAATTCAATCCCACTACATTACCAAAATCCTGATTGTCATAAATTATTTGGGTAGTCCCTCCGTTTTCTCTTCGTATGCTTACTCTATATCCAGTAGCATTAGGTGCAGGTGCCCATCGAATATCAGAATTAGCAGGTACATTGGTATCTCCATCCACTGGAGAGGTAATTTGGGTACAGAAAACAAATGAACAGTTTACTATATCACCAGTAATATTCCAATTATGATTGTTAATTAAATCTTGTCTTGCATCTCTTCCATCACAATAGTTAAGGTTTGTTGCACCAAGATTTATATTATCCATAACATTTTGTGATGCCCAACCAATTAATATATTATCATAATTCTCCTGAGCTATTCCACTATTGGATAACATAGCGTTCATGTTTGTAACGCCTTCGATGTTCCAATTAGCTAAATTTTGATCAAACACTGAAGCACCAGAGAACATAGTTCCCATATTAGTAGCTGCCCCTACATTCCAACCACTAATATCCTGATTGAAAATGGAATTTCTGAACATGCCATTAAAATTCGTAACACCACTCACATTCCAGTTATCAAGAGGAAAATTAAACTGTAAGGCCCCAAAAAACATCTCTGACATATTGGTAACATTACTTACATCCCAAGAATTTAACGATTGATTAAACATTGGTGTCTCTTGAAACATACTCGCCATATTTGTAACACTACTCACATTCCAACTATCGATATCTTGATTAAAAACAAATGCTTCTAAAAACATACCTTCCATGTTGGTAACATTACTAACATCCCAAATACTTATATCTTGATTAAACTGTGCATTTTCTCGGAACATGTAACTCATATCTGTGACATTACTTACATTCCATTGGTCTAAAGGCTGGTTAAATACAGCACCCCATATCCACCCATCGAACATACTTCTCATGTTAGTCACATTACTCACATTCCATAGATTTAAAGGATGGTCAAAAGTTCTATGCCTATGAAACATAAAAGACATATCAGTAACTTGGGAAACATCCCATGATTCTATAGGTTGATTAAATTGAGATTCTCTAAACATCGCCGACATATTGGTAACGTTACTCACATTCCAATTAGCAATGGGGAAATTAAAAGCAGATCCCTGAAACATTCCTGACATGTCCACTGCATTACTAACATTCCAATTATTTAAAGGCCTATTGTAACTTCCTGTATATCGAAAAGTTCCCGACATATTTATAACCTGACTTACATCCCAACTATTAATATTTTGATTAAACCGAGATGTCTCGGAAAAGGTATATTCTAGATTAGTAACGGATGCTGTATTCCAATTATCTAAAGGTTCGTTAAACTGTCTAGCTCTATGAAAAGTATAAGACATATCAGTAACTGAAATTGTATTCCAATTATCCAAAGGTCTATTGAATATTTCAGCTTCAGCAAACATCCCTGAAATATCCGTTATTGTACTTACGTCCCAATTATTTACAATACCATTAAAAACACTGCACTCTCTAAACATATTTTTTAGGCTTGTTACACTTGATAAATCTGGAGCATCAATGGCGTCAAAATTTAAATTTTCACATCCGTGAAAAGCTTCCTCCATAGTTTGCCATTCAATTATCCCCCACTCCAGTATTTCAATAATCTTTCTTCTATCACCAGTGTTATTAAAATAGATAGCAGGAAAGTCTCCACTTATTTTTACAGTATATGTACCAGCCGTGGCATATGTATGGGTTATATCTCCTGTAATATTCGTATCTGTGGATCCATCTCCCCAATCCACTATATAATTATACGTAAATCCAGGATTCGTGGGAATTGTGATTTCATTATCTGCAGAGGTACCTTCTTGCGTAGTATCCCAAATAGAGGTAAACTCTCCAACAAATGCTGTCAAGTCTAACTCACTAGAATTCCTATTAGAAAAACTAAATAAAGTTATACTAATCAATAAGCCGCATACATACAATAAGATACGTTGGTGTATTTTTTTAATCATATATAAGATCTATTTTCCCTTGTTTTTGCATTGAGAAACTTCTTGTTTATAGAAATTTTTCAGTTGATTTAAACAAAACTAGTTGGTGTTTACTTTTCTATCAACCTTGAAAACCACTGTTTTTAGACTTTCTTAACAGAAGTATTTATTGATAAAAGATCACTCCAAAAAGAGTTCATCTCAAAACTAGTTATAAATGTTTGGGAAGAAGTTTCAAATTATAATTTGAAACATGTAAATAGTCCTTTAAGCACTCTTTTTCCTGTATTCAGAAGGTGTTACTCCTACAAGGTTCTTAAAAGCTCTATTAAAAGAAGTCTTGCTTTTAAAACCTGCCTCATAGCCAATGGCTACAATTTTATACTCCTCGTAAATTGGGTTTTTCATTAATTCTTTAACCTCATTTATTCTGTATAGATTCAAAAAATTATTAAAATTCTTCTGAAAGCAAGCATTTAAAACTTCAGAAACCTGTGGAATATTCATTTCCAGTGCTGTTGCAAAATCTGATTGTTTTAGATCCTCATTAAGATATGGTTTTTCTTCTTCCATATATTTTAGGATTCTTTCTGCATACGTGTTTCTATCTTCAATACTCAATGAAGAATTTTGGTATTTATTGGAAGTATTAGAGACACTCGTTTCAAATTCTTGATTTTGTTCTCTAATCCTAATTCCATTTAACTTATCCCTTAGACTTTGATTTTCATTTTCTAAAAGTTCTTTATCCTTTGCTAGACTTTCAGATTCCTTTTTTAGTAATACCTTTCGTTTGTAAAAATATACCCAAATACCCATAGCTATTACAAGGACTGCTAGGACTCCAAGAAATAGTGTTCTTTTATTCCTGCTTTCCAAAACCTCTTTTTCCTCTGCGAATTGTAGTTCTTGCTCTTCCAAATCTCTTTCAGCAATAATACGTTTCCCTTCAGAAAGACTATTTAAATACTCATCTTTAACTTCCTCATACTTTTTATATGCATTGATACTTTTTTGCAATTCTTCCTTTAACTCGTACGCTTTTGCCAAATACTTATTTGAATACATTGTCAACCTTAAAAAACTATTCTCAGTTGCAATTCTTTCCACTTGCAAAAGGTTATCGATCGCTTTTTGAGATTCTTTCAATCCTACATGTGCTACACCAAGATGTAAATAAGAATTCGCCTTACTTTCTACTGATTCCTCTTCAGTTATCAATGCTAAAGCTTCCGTAGCATTTTGTTTTGCTTTCTCATATTTCTTTAGCTTTGTGTAACAATCTGCGATATTATTAAGTGCTATAATCTTCATGTCATTTCTAGCCAGTGCTGTCGCAAAACTATCTACCTTTTGAACATACGCTAAGGATTCTTCGTATTTCTTTTGATACATAGCAGTAATCCCCAAAGCATTATACGATGCGATCAAAACACGCTCCGGATTATCATGCTGTTTTGCTAATCGTATTACTTTTTTAAAAGTTCCAGAAGCCTTATCGTATTGAGAAAGGTTATTATAAATATTTCCCAAATTAGCTAAAACAATGATCTTGGTTTTAGAGTTTTCGGGTAACTCTTTTGCCTTATCTAAAGCAACCAGATATCTCTTCAGAGATTCGTGATATATATCCAAATTACTATAATAAATTCCTTGACCTACAATAGCCAAAATCTCATCCTCCAAAAAACCGTAATCTTCCGTTATCTGTTGTAATGAGTCTACGTATTTTTTATACAATTCAAAATTACCTTTTCGATAGGTGGCTTGGGAGACTTGTTGAAGATCTCTTATCTTCTTAAGTACCACAGAATCTTTATGAGAAGATTGAGCTAGTAAACCAGTATAAAAAATGGTAATAAAAAATAAAAGAAATACTCTATAAGGATACATAGTAATCAATTGGGATCGTACGTTAAGTTAGTTAAAACTTTACCAATTAACGAAACTAAATATAGAAATAAGTTGAATCAACCCTGAAAACCACTATTGTTCATTAATTCCCATCAAACAGGCAAGAACTAATGAGAAATTACTTTTCATAAATTATGTTTATTTAATTCATAATATATATAAATAAAAATTTATGAATAATTATCTAGATATTTGTACTGGATAAAAATTAATTATATGAAAAACAATATATTAACGCAAGAGATCTCGAAAACAGATACTTACAAAACTATCAAAGTAGCTGTTGCTAAAGGAGATGGTATTGGACCAGAAATAATGACTGCTACACTAGATATTCTTGATAAAGCTGGAGCTAAAATTGAACCAGAATTTATTGAATTAGGAGAAAAAGTCTACTTATCTGGAAATTCTGCAGGTATAGATAACAGGTCTTGGGAAATCATTAATAGAAATAAACTTATTCTAAAAGCTCCAATAACTACCCCACAAGGTAAAGGGTTTAAAAGTCTAAACGTTACTCTTAGGAAATCATTAGGATTATATGCAAATGTAAGACCCGTAAATTCTTTTTATCCATTTGTAAAAACCCATTTCCCTCAAATGGATGTTGTTATCATAAGAGAAAATGAAGAAGATTTATATGCTGGAATAGAGCACCAACAAACTGAAGATGTTGTACAATGTCTTAAGTTGATAACAAAACCTGGATGTGAACGTATTGTTAGATATGCCTTTGAGTATGCAAAAGCGTATAACAGAAAAAAGGTTACTTGTATGGTTAAGGATAACATCATGAAATTAACCGATGGATTGTTTCATCGTGTGTTTAAAGAAATATCTTTAGACTATCCTGATATACAATCTGAAACTCAAATAATCGATATAGGATCCGCAAAACTTGCTGCCAATCCAGAGAACTATGATGTAATTGTAACCTCTAATCTGTATGGAGATATCATTTCTGATATTGCTGCAGAAATTGCCGGATCTGTTGGACTAGCAGGTTCTGCTAATATTGGAGATAATATAGCCATGTTTGAAGCTATACACGGTTCGGCACCAGATATTGCGGGACAACAAATTGCCAATCCCTCTGGACTTATAAATGCAGCAATTCTTATGTTAGCGCATATTGGAGAATTAAAAATTGCCGACAAAATAAAAAATGCCTTGTTATCAACTATAGAGGCAGGATACCATACGGCAGACATCTATCAACAAGACTCTAGTTATAAGAAAGTATCCACGCGAGAGTTCGCAAATGAAATAATATTACGACTAGGACAAAAGCCTAAAAAATTAGCTCCAAGCAAAATTAATAAAGGATCAGGAATAATCAGGACGTTTGCCTACAAACGTAAGAAATCCAAAAAAGAACTTGTGGGAGTTGATGTATTCATTGATTGGCAAGGTTCTGACCCCAAAAAAATCGGTGATATGTTATCTGAAATTCAGGCTTACAAGTTAAAACTTAAGATGATTACAAATCGAGGAGTGAAGGTATATCCAAATGGTATGGAAGAAACCTACTGTACGGATCATTGGAGATGTAGGTTTGTTGCCTATGATTCTGACATAAAAAAAGCGATTCCATCTTATAATTGTATTGACCAAGAACAAATAATCGCACTTTTATCCAAACTTAACAATCAAGGGTTTGATGTTATAAAAACGGAAAACCTCTATGAATTTGATGGAAAAAGAGGTTTCTCTCTAGGTCAAGGAGAGTAGTAAGATATTTCATATTAAAACATATACATTCATAAAAGGCACTATACATTGCAAAAGAATAATTAAAAAATGAATAAGTGCCTTTTTCATTATTATTAATCCAAAACAACATTATCTATTATCTTCCAAAAACAATTAGTTACACCAACCTATTTACCTATGAATTCCATGTATAACAATATAAAATTGGTAGAAGGAATTTATTCTCCTATCAACTCTGCAGATGTGCTTTTATCTCTTATTGCCGATAAAATCAAATTTCACAACTTACAAATCCTTAGTTCAAAAAACGAAGATGACCCGAATGTAATTCATGCAAAAAAGAGAATAGCAGAACTAAAAGAATCCAGAAAACTCATAACCAATTTAATAATCCATGCACGTAATCAAAATTTTCATATGAAAATTGACGGAACTGTAAATATTGAGTTGTTTAAACCAATGAAAATCTGATTTACTAAACCTCATCCTTTAATCAAATAAATATTTATTTTAAGAGCCTATAGATTTAAATTAAATAAAACTCAATATTTGTAATTTTAATCTTTATGAAACCTTAACGTAGGATTTATCTACTTTAGATTTAATTACTCTGCCGAAACTACTCTGTTAAAAGCATTTCTCATCAAATAGTTCTATGGACGTTTGTGATGCTAAATCTTATAAAACTTCCATATTTAACTTATGGATGACAAAAATGCCCGCAAGTTTTGTAACTTCATAGAATGTTTCGGTAATCTAGAACTAAAACCTTTATAAAACAACTATGAATTGGTTAGATAATGCGCGTAATCATTGGAAAAATAGAGGTGACAAAAAGCCTCCTTTCGCAATAGAACCTAAAAAAGGACAAAGATCTGTTTGGGATTTTCCTAGACCACCCATTATTGAAAAAGTCAATAAACCAGTACTAGTCAAAGATCATGATCACATAATTGCGGATTCAAAAAACGCATTAGCAGTATTAGAAACTGCAAGTCCTCCTACATATTACATTCCAAAATCCGATGTAAATATATCTACTTTGATCCTGATGCAAACCAAAACTTCTTTTTGTGAGTGGAAAGGAAAGGCAATATACTATGCTTTACGCACCAATCCTTATCAACCAATTGCCTGGTCATATCTTAAACCATTTCCTGAATTTGAAGCATTAAAAGGTTATATCGCATTCTACCCTCAATATCTTCAATGTTATGTCGATGGAGATCTGGTAAAAGCTCAAAACAGTAAATTTTATGCAGGCTGGATCACTCCAGATTTGGTTGGTCCATTTAAAGGAGAACCAGGAACAGAAGGCTGGTAATTCATAAAATGGAACAATTATTTTTTTAATCCAAAAGCAAAACCAAAAAGAGTAATAATAAAAAAAGCCTTCAGAATTAAATCCTAAAGGCTTTTGTACTCAAGGTGGGAATCGAACCCACACTCCCGAAAGAACTGGATTTTGAATCCAGCGCGTCTACCAATTCCGCCACTTGAGCATTTTTAATCGAATTGGACGGCAAAATTAAAAAAATAATTCATCAGATCCATTAAATAAGTAATAAAATACTCACCAGAGTAGAAATAAATTTTTAAATTTGCACCTTGTTTTAAAAAAATAAGTTTTAACTCATTACAAAACAACTATTTACCCTATGCCTAAATCAATTACAGAAGCGCAATTTTTTACGTGTACCCAAAGTACAGAATTAGCTGAGAAGATCGTACATGCGTATGGGGCGAAATTAGGTAATGTTATTACATCAACGTATAGTGATGGTGAGTTTCAACCGTCTTTTGAAGAATCGGTAAGAGGATCTAGAGTTTTTATTATTGGATCTACTCATCCTAGCTCTGATCATCTAATGGAGATGCTGTTAATGTTAGACGCTGCAAAAAGAGCTTCTGCCAGACATATTACAGCAGTAATGCCATATTATGGTTGGGCACGTCAGGACAGAAAGGACAAACCAAGAGTTCCGATTGCAGCAAAGTTAATCGCAAAAATGCTAGAAACTGCTGGTGCCACAAGAATTATCACTATGGATCTACATGCAGATCAGATCCAAGGATTCTTCGAAAAGCCCGTAGACCATTTGTTCGCTTCTACTATATTTTTACCATACTTACAATCCTTAAATCTGGACAATCTCACGATAGCCTCTCCAGATATGGGTGGTTCTAAAAGAGCATATGCATATTCCAAAGCACTTCAAAGCGATGTGGTAATCTGTTATAAGCAACGTGCCAAAGCTAATGTGATTTCTCACATGGAATTAATTGGTGATGTAACCGGAAAAAATGTTGTGTTGGTAGATGATATGGTGGATACTGCCGGAACACTTACAAAAGCTGCCGATTTAATGATGGAACGAGGAGCAAAAAGCGTAAGAGCTATTTGTACGCATCCTATTTTATCTGGTACTGCTTATGAAAGATTACAAAATTCTAAACTAGAGGAATTAATCGTTACAGATTCTATTCCTTTAAAACAAGAAAGTAACAAAATTAGAGTGATTACTTGTGCAAATTTATTTGCAGATGTAATGAATAGAGTTCATAATAATGAGTCTATCAGCTCTAAATTTATAATGTAAATTAATAACTATTAATATATTTAAAATGAAGTCATTAACAATCAATGCATCTCAAAGAGAAAGCGTAGGCAAGAAAGCAACAAAAGCCTTACGTAATGCTGGACAGGTACCTTGTGTTATTTATGGTGGAGACACTATTGTACACTTTGCAGCGCCAGAAATTGCTTTCAAAAATTTAGTGTACACTCCAGACGTTCATACCGTGGTAATAGCGTTGGATAATGGTCAAAAAATAAATGCAATCCTACAGGATATTCAATTTCATCCTGTAACGGATAAAATTTTACACATCGACTTTGTTGAGATTTTCGATGACAAACCAATTACGATGGAAATTCCATTTAAAACTACTGGAAATTCTCGTGGTGTAAGAGCTGGTGGTGTGTTACGTTTTAACTTAAGACGTATCAAAGTAAAAGGTTTAGCATCAAAATTACCAGATGTAATCGAAGGAGATATTACAGAATTAAAAATCGGTAATAAATTATATGTTACTGATGTAGCTAGTGAAGATTATACAATTCTTCATCCTGATAACACAGTAATCTGTCAAGTGAAAACTTCGCGTAACGCAGTTGCAGATACTGATGATGAGGAAGAAGAAGAAGCGGCAGCAGCTGAAGCTTAATCTTTTCTTCATAGAAAACAATCAAAAGCGCTCTGATTATTTTTTCAGAGTGCTTTTTTTATTTTTACAATGATTTTATGAGGGCGTGTCCTCCGCTATACTTCGGTCGGGCTATTCGCTGTATCTTTTTATCGCCGCTTCTCGATACACCACGCCCAAAAACGTGGCACTCGAAATGACGAAAAAAGGATGTCGCTCCTATCCCTCACGCAAAAGATGAGCTATGTTTGCTATTTTTAGAAACCTTTTTTCAAAAAAAGAAGAAGAAACTCAAGAAGATCCTATGAAAAAATTTCTTGTTGTAGGTCTTGGTAATATTGGACCTAAATATCATAATACACGCCATAATATTGGTTTTAAAATTTTAGACGCTCTCGCAAAAGAGGAAAATCTTACTTTCGAAACTGAAAAATTAGGAGATCTAACCACCTATAAATATAAAGGGCGTACTATATTATTACTAAAGCCAAATACATATATGAACCTCAGCGGAAAAGCAGTTCGATATTGGCTTACCAAAGAAAAAATAGCTATCGAAAATCTTTTAGTCATAACAGATGATATCAATCTACCATTTGGCACAATTCGATTAAAAGCTAAAGGAAGTGCTGGTGGCCATAATGGTTTAAAAGATATAGAAGCACAACTAAATACTTCCAAATATTGTAGGTATAGATTTGGAGTTGGAGCAGAGTTTAGCAAAGGCAGGCAAGTAGATTATGTATTAGGAGAATGGAATTCTGAAGAAGAAGCTGCCATGCCAGAAAGATTGGATAAATCCATAGCACTTATTAAATCTTTTGCAGGTGCAGGATTAGCCAATACAATGAACACCTTTAACGGAAAATAAATAGTAGATCTCGCAACATTTGCTTAATTTTATAGCTATCTAGCATAATGTATCTAATTATGAGTTATAAAACTAGAATAGCCACATGGTTGTATCAAAATTAATCTTCTTGAAATCAGACAAACACATAACACATACCACAGTTGTTGCTCATCTATACAAATTCCATCTTACCTCTAAAAATCAATAAGAAAAGCGGATGAAACTTTATAATGACGCAAAAACATATGATAATCATTCTCCTTCAGTTGTTACTATTGGAACTTTCGATGGAGTTCATATTGGACATAAAAAAATAATCGATCGGTTAATTGAAGCCGCAAATCGAGATAATCTAGAATCTGTTATTCTTACATTTTTTCCCCATCCTAGAATGGTCTTACAAAAGGATACCAATATCAAACTGATCAATACAATTGACGAACGTATCCAAATTTTGGAAAAAACAGGTCTGGATAACTTGGTAATCCACCCATTTACGACGGAATTTTCTAGACTTACTGCCAAAGAATATGTAGAACAAATGCTAGTTGATACGTTGAATATTCGTCATGTAATTATAGGATATGACCACCGATTTGGCCGTAATCGAAATTCTAATATTACTGATTTGGCATCCTTCGGAATTCAAAATAATTTTACTGTCGAAGAAATTTCAAAACAGGATATTGATGATGTTGCTGTTAGCTCTACCAAAATTAGAGAAGCTTTGCTAGAAGGAGATATTACCAAAGCGAATAAGTACTTAGGGTATAATTTTATGCTTACAGGTAAAATTGTAAAAGGAAAAGAACTTGGCAGAAAACTAGAATATCCAACAGCCAATCTTTATATAAAAGAAGAATATAAACTAATCCCTAAACGTGGAGTATACGTAGTAAAATCTCAAATTAATAATAAAACATACTTTGGGATGATGAATATCGGTAATAACCCAACGGTTAATGGACAACATCAGACTATCGAAACGCACTTTTTTGATGCTTCTTTTAATTTATATGAAAAGAAAATTCAGATAGAAATTTTAAAACGCATAAGAGACGAAAAGAAATTTAATTCTTTGGAAGATTTAAAAACGGCTATGCAAGAAGACGAGGATTTTTCTAGAGAATATATAAATTCTATGGTATGATCAATCGTTGGTTATTTACACAAATCGACAATAGTGCATTAATAATTTTTAGAGTCTTTTTTGGATTTTTAATTGCTGCAGAGTCCTTTGGAGCGATCTTGACTGGATGGGTGCGACGTACATTAGTAGAACCGCAATTTACATTTAATTTCATTGGTTTTGAGTTTTTACAACCATTACCTGGTAATGGAATGTATTTCTATTTTGCGCTCATGGGAATCTTTGGAATCTTTGTAATGATAGGTTTCAAATATCGATGGAGCATGATTGCCTACACTATACTTTGGGCTGGTGTATACTACATGCAGAAATCATCATACAATAACCATTATTACCTCTTGTTATTACTTTGCATTCTTATGAGCACATTACCTGCTGGTAATTACTTTTCGATAGATGTAAAACGAAATCCCGCGCTCAAAAAAATATCAATGCCCAGATGGTGTGTTTTATTTATTATCATTCAATTATGGATTGTTTACACTTATGCTTCTGTAGCAAAATTATATCCGGATTGGTTGGACTATACTGTAGCAAGAAATTTGATGCTCTCTAGAGCAGATTATCCAATTGTTGGAAGTATTTTACAGAAACACTGGACACACGTTAGTATTACATATTTTGGTATTCTATTCGACCTTCTAATCATCCCATTATTATTATGGAGAAGAACACGATTAGCTGCTTTTTGTATCAGTATATTTTTTCACCTTTTTAACTCATTCGTATTTCAAATAGGTATATTCCCATATTTATCATTAGCATTTAGTGTATTCTTCTTTTCTAAAGAAAGAATACATAAAATTTTTATGCCCAAAAAAGAATTCTATACCGATAATGAAATTATTGTACCTTCTTATAGAAAGTTTTTGATACCTGCTCTATCAATATGGTTTCTTATTCAACTCGCCTTACCTATTCGGCATTGGTTTATTCCTGGTGATGTTTTATGGACCGAAGAAGGTCATAAATTAAGTTGGAGAATGATGTTGAGAGGAAGATCAGGACATACTAACTTCTACATAGAATTTAAAGATGAAAATTCTAAGAGAATACGAGTAGACAAAAATCAATATTTGTCTAAAAAACAACGTAGAATCGTAAATACAAAACCGGATGCCATATGGCAGTTTGCTCAATTCCTTAAAAAAGAACACAAAAAACAAGGGAAAGATATTGCGGTATATGTAAAAAGTCGTGTGTCTGTAAATGGCAAAAAATCCAGAGTCCTCATAGACCCAGATGTGGACCTTACTAGTGTTGGTTGGAACTACTTTACAACCAATCCATGGGTAATTAAATATGATAAAGAATAATTCTTTATTATTGTATAGCAATATTTTAGTGTGTAATGGGGGTTTCTACTAAAAGAATATTACTTGTATGTATATTAGTTTCTTTTCTGGCGAATAGCCAAGAGAAGAAAGATTGGTACTCTTTTTTTGGAAAAATACCCAATACAGTTTCAAAACATTATTATCAGAAATTAAAAAATTCAGAAAATCCATTAGACAAGGCTCGCATAATGGATACGATTGCTACGATACACATCCAATCCGGAAATACGGATTCGATTATTTATTACGGTAACTTATTGCAAGAGCATATTTTATCAGAAAAAAGCACATTAGAAGAATTCAATATTTATCTTTCTAAATCCTATCATATCCTCGGAAAAGGAAAGCTACAGAAAGGTCTTTTTGACGATGCTATGAAACATCATCTCGATGGTATTGAGATCTCACCCATTTCAAATATGGAAAGAATGCACTATTCTCATCAGCTAGGTCTAGGAACAGTGTATTTATATCAAAAGGAATATGACAAAGCACAACCTATTTTTGAAAATTGTATCAATAACACAAAAGATACAAGTCTATCGCTTTTAGCCAACAAACTACTAGCAGATACATTCTTTTTCAAAAATGAATATTCCAAAGCAAAGTCGATATATCTTGAAGTATTAGAAGGGCTGAAACTTTACGAGAATAATAAAATAAGACTACAAACCCAATTAAAATTAGGACGAATAGATCTTTTCGAAAAAAATCTTTCTCATGCGTTAACCTATTTCTCATCGGTAAAAGATATCGCCTTAGAAAGCAAATTCTATGACTTATATATCGATGCGGTTATCCAAATGGGTATCGTTTATTACAATCAAGGCTATACACAAGATGCAGAAATAATACTATCCTCTGCTTATGTAAATACGGTACAATGGAATAAACTAGAACTACAACGCGACGTAATCAATGTACTTAGAAACTTAAAAGTTGCAGACAACGATTATAAAAACGCTTACAATCTGATGACGCAATATCTTTCTGTTTCCAACCAGATTCTTAAAGATCAGAACAAAGCGATTGTAAAAGAAATGGAGATCAAGTATCAGACTCTAGAAAAAGAAAAGGAAATACTTGCACTTAAGGAAGAACAACTATTAAAAGAAAGTGAAATTGAAAGACAACGTACTATCAAAAAAGCTTTTTTGATAGGTTTTCTAATTGTTTTACTCCCAGTCATTGCTCTATTATTTGTTTATTTCCAAAAACTAAAAACACAAATTGCGTTGAACAAATCACAAGAAGAAGTAAACTCTCAAAGAGTTCACGCGTTAATGATTGACCAAGAATTAAATCTTATCAATGCTACCATGGAAGGTCAGAATAATGAACGAAAACGATTAGCACGAGAATTACATGATAGTATAGGAGGAAATCTAGCCAGTATAAAACTGCAACTTTCTGGTGTAGATGATCAAGAAAGTTTTCAATCTAAGATCATCAAACAAATTGATGAAACCTACCATCAAGTACGCGATATTTCTCATAATTTAGCTTCCAAGAAGTTTCAGGATAATGGTGTATCTTCTCTTATCAAAGAATATGTAAATAACATAGAAAATGGTAGTAATCAAAAAATTTCTTTTAACCCTTATCCCGAAGAAAAAATCAATGAAATTGAAAGTCCATTAAAAGAAGAACTATTCAAAATCATTCAGGAATTACTTACCAATACATTAAAACATTCCCAAGCAGATCAAGTAGATATTTATTTAAATAGATATCAAACAATCTTACAACTTCTGTTTGAAGATAATGGTGTTGGGTTTGACACTACAAAAACCAGAGAAGGCATTGGTTTCGAAAACATTAGAAACAGACTAAAACTCCTTTCGGGTAGTTTAATGATAGACTCCACTATTAATAGAGGTACCGTAATTAATATCGAAATTCCCGTTTCTTAAATTAATTTTCGATTTTCTTTTCTTCCAATTTCTTTATGAAGACTCTTTAAGTATTATTTCTAGTTAATCGTAGTAAATTTCTATTGATCGACAGAAAACTTAAGTTGACCTATAGTAATTGTACACTTATCTTTTTGGACACATATATCATATAAATGCTTCTTACTTTTATACCAGAGTTATAAAAAATAGTACAGTTTGTATGAAACATAAAATAAGCAACTAGGAGTTGCCACTAGAAAGAAACATACTTTGATACTTAAACATATTGATCCCCAAAATTTCGCATCGTCATATTATGCTAAAGCTATGCATCTCGCATAGCTTTTTTTGTATTCTTTAGTTTCGTAACCAAGTATCAGGATCTAAATAAAACATCTTACGATTTCCTTGAATAACGTCTGGATCTCTTAACCACCAATAAGGGAAAGGTGTTGTAATTGAGTAATGCAAATGTGGTGGCTTTCCTATAGCGTTTCCTGTATTACCAACAGTACCCAATTTAGTTCCTAATTTTAATGGTTGAAAAGGAAAAGCATCCACTTGATCTAAATGCGCATAATAATGAAAACGCCACTTGGGGCCTAACACCATAACCGTTTTCCCTCCTTTTCTACCTTCATAAGTGTACATCACTAAACCATAAGTAGCAGATACTACATCGGTTCCCTTCTCTTTAAATATATCGATTCCCTTGTGTGTTATAGAACTTCCCCAAGGATGCGCCCAAAAAGAATTGTCATCCCAATCTTTTGTTGTAGCACCATGAACAGGAATTACCATTTTTTGAGGGATCAAAAAGCCTACACCTATTATAATAAGAGGGAACAAAGTATATTTTCTGGTTTTACGATTTCTATATAGAAAACCCATCCAAGAAAATAATGATACCAGAAAGTTTTTTGTTGTGGATGTAATCATATTATAGATAAATATACAATATTAAAACACAGCTATTTTAAAGAGCAATATTACGCATGACTTTATAGGGGTTTTTAATCCTCTTTAACAAAGGTGAATTTTCAATATTATTCTTCTATAAAAATCCCAAAACACAAAAAGGGGAAATTTACAGTAACATATTATTAGGTTTTTGCATAAACTAAAAGTAGGCCTTTGTTAAAGATCTCCTTAATAAGCTTGGTGTAATAGATTACAACAGTTTGTCTATAACATATCGCTTGTTAACTAAGTATGTTATTATTAAAAACCTATCGCATTCATATTTTGAACAAATTTTAAATGATTTTCACGCTACACTTAGGAATTCTTTCCAACTCTTTACTGCTTTATGTTTTATGGAAAAATGGTAAAAAAGAACTTCATTTTAAAGTACTTTTCATCATCTTTTTATGGATACTTCTTACACAAATAAGTTTTTTAGGATTTATTAATGAAAGTAAAGTTGTTTTTTATTCTATGTTTTTATTTCAGGATACGCTTCCAACAAGCATAGGTCCTTGCCTATATTTATATGTAAAAACAATCTTCTTTTCGAACAAACAAGTTTTCAAAAACAATTACAAACACTTTATACTTCCTCTTCTCTATCTTCTTTTTGCTAGTATTCCTAAACTAATGAGTCTCATAAATAGTTCTGAACCTTTTGGTCATCTTAGGATTGGACTTGAAAACCTTTGGGCACTTAGCAATATATATTCACTAATTTATTGTATACTGACACTTATCATTTTATCAAAAACTAAAAATCTAGTGAAATTTTATTATTCAGATATCAACTCTAATGATTTCGCCTGGCTCCAGATTTTTTTATACGGTACGATAGTTATTATTGGTATCGATATTTCCATTACTATTTATGAAGTACTAATTGGTGATATTACTTCTGCAATCGGAATTATTGCTCTTTTCGTAGTTTTTTTAATCGTTTATTTGGCATACAAAGGAATTTCACAAACAAAAGTTCTACTCCCAGACTTCTTATTAAAAAAAGAGGATATCCCTTATAAAAATAATACAAACAAAACCAGAATCATTTCCAATCAAACCAAAATCAAACATAATCCTGAAGAATTGGATATTTTATTCAAAAAATTAGAAAGATTAATTCGTCAACAAAAATGTTATCTAACTCCAGAATTAACCTTAAAATCAGTATCTGAAAAACTTAACATTTCTGACAAAAAACTTTCCTATTTACTCAATCAACACATGAGTATTAGTTTTTATGACTACGTAAATCAATTTAGAGTAGAAGAAGTAAAGAAAAAGATTGTGAACCCTTCTTTTTCTAAATACACATTGTTAGCAATTGCTCTAGAATGTGGTTTTAACTCTAAGACTAGTTTTAATAGAACGTTTCAACGTTTTGAAAAAATTACACCTTCAAAATTTAGAAACCAAGTTTTAAAAACAAAGAGTAATTACGACTTAAAGAAATTGTAATACAACAACTCTGATAAATTTCAACGCTTACTATATTTTTGCACAAAAAAGCCGCCTACATGCAGCAGGCGGCAATGATAAATTAAAGTATTCTCCTACTATAATTTACAACATATACAATGCCCTGTGATATAATAGCCAGGCTCACAAGTACCATCCGAAGAAAAATATGGTGCTCTGCATCTGTCCACTGCTATAGGAAGTAACCCTCCATTAATATTTTTTTGTTCTGATTTTTCTAAAATTTTGCCTAAAGCCTGAATTGATTTTTTCATAAGTAATGAATTAATGATTTGTATATAATTACTGTTGTTTGATGATTTGATAATGAATCTTATTAGGAATACAAACAAAATTCTGGAATACACTGAATAGATGCAGTATCGTTAAAAAGGTAACAACAACTTACATTATCACAAATAAAATCTACGGTTGGGCAATCTTGCGAAAAACCTCCATTGATTTGTTTTTGAGCATTTTTAGTAAGCACCTTTCCGAAACTTAATAATGATTTTTTCATGATGTACTAGTTTATTTATTATTAAAACATTTCGCATAACAATCCCTAATAATTACCATCTTTCAAAACAGTATTTTATTAAAGAGACTTAGCCTTTTTATTAATAAAACCAAAAACCTCCACCTGCACCAGTACAAGCTGCAGCGTACCCATTGATGGTACAATTCTCTCCTTTTTCGCGACCCACACACGCACTTGAGTAACCCACAGATCCAACACCACCAGTACCTGTTCCTGTACAACTTTTGATAATGGCAATTAGCCCACTACCAACTATTTGCTCTTGTTCATTTCTAGTCAACACTTCACCTATACTCAATAACTGTTTTTTCATATTTAAGATTTAAAATTAATATTTACTTTCAGAGTTTATTAAAGAAGGCAATTCCCCATAAAACATCTAACCGGACACCATTGATTTGTGGTATGAGCATTTCCTCCTGAACAATAATAAATGTTTCCTTTTCCATTAATTTGTTTAAGTTCATTTTTACTTAAGGTTTTCCCTAGGTTTGCTAACGATTCTTTCATTTACAAAAGTTTTAAAAATTAATTTCCCCAAACAATTCATGACACTTGGGGTTTGTGTCTTTATCTTTCATAATAGTATCTCAAAAGTAATTCTATGCAAAAAACTTATAAGAATAATTATTCTGATCTAAACGTAAAACTCTTCGAAGTAAAGTGTAAATTCCCTGAAAATCGTACCAAAAGAAGATGTGGTACCTTTTTATTTGATAATAGTTTGGAAAATGTACGTTAAATGAATGTAAAAAATGCTTTTTAAATAATAATTTATAAAAAAACAAAGGAACAAAAACATCATTGTAACAGTCTGATTATTTTGATTCACTTAACTTTTGATAATTCTATTATCCTAATTGGTTTTTAATTCAAAACCTGTTTATTGTTGGATATAACAAAACTTAATAACAAGTATGGTAGATGATCATATAGCTATGACAAAAAACAAGAGCTTCAACATATGAAGCTCTTGTTCACTAAACTATAATAGACAATTACCTTTAAAACATCTCACAGGACACCATCTATTTGTAGTATGTGCATTTCCTCCAGCACACCAGTAGATATTTCCTTTTCCGTTAATTTGTAATTGCTCTGATTTGCTCAGTTTCTTACCAAATTCTAATAATGACTTTTTCATGGTTTTAATAGTTTATTTGTTAATTAAGAATTATATAGTTTTAAACGCAGCATTGTCTAATAACAACACTACCAAAACAATACCCTTCTGGGAATGAATTTCTCCCAGCACACCATTAGATATTGCCTTTCCCATTAATTTGCTTTAACTCTTCTCTATTTAGAGTTTTTCTGTGGTTTAATGATGATTGCTTATAGTCACCTTTAGCATCTATAACAATACCCTAAACCATTTCTATAAAAATGACAGTGACCTTCTTCACAATCACTAGTGTACTCGTCATCATCTTCGTGTTCTAAATGATCAAAGTGACCACCATTGATTTGTTTTAGATGATTCCTGTCTAATACTTTCCCTAAGGTTAACAATGATTTTTTCATTAGTAATAATTTTAATAAAATGATTAAATCCCTGAACATTTTATGACAATCAAGGCGTATGTCAATTTTATATTTCAAAAAACATCTCTTATGTTAGAGAAACTTTTAGGAACGATGGTAAATCATTCCTAAAAGTAGATGTTTCATCCTTTTAAAATCTATTTATCCGCAAATAACAACTGCATAAGTTCCTTCAGTATCACATCGTAAACCTTCATTACATCTTTGATAAACGTAAGAACCATTTTTAAGACACAGACTTCCTCTTCCAAGTGTACCTCCACCATTAGTGTAATTTAAGGTCACTCTTCATTGAATATCTTTTTGTTCTGATTTACTGATTGTTTTACCAAATTCTATCAACTTTTTTTCCTGATTTTAAAAGTTTAATTAAGAATATTAAGCACAAACTCCTCCGTAAAAACCAGACGTATCACACCTGCCAGTTCCGCATTGAGAGTCGCTAGTACAAGCACAACCTCTTAAACGTCCCGGTCTGTATATATCTCCACCACCTGCACAAATATCCTCAGAGTCAGTAAAAGAAATACCTCCTTTGATTCCTTTTTGTTCATTTCTGTTTAAAGCTCTTCCTAAGTTTAACAATGATTTTTTCATAATAGATAATTTAAATTTGAATAATTTCTCTGAACATTTAATGACACCCAGAGTTTGTGTCAATACGATTACCAAACCGTTAATTATTTTTCTTTTCTATGGAATTATCCAGTACAACTAAGACAATACCCATCCAAGCACAAAACAAATCCTGCGCTGCGTAATACTTATACGACTATTGATTTTTGATTCCCCTCCTTTTGCCGTTTCTAGCCAGGTACCTTCTAGATTTGGCATTTCCAGATTTATATTGCACTTACCACATAGTAATAAGTATTATATTCTGGTTTTTGCTTTGAGGATAAACTGTGTTTTGTTTTTTCATTATTCCCTTTGTTTTCAAAAATCACTAAGAAAGAAGACCACATTTAAGAAGCTAATTATTTTCTTAAGCACTAGAAAATTGATTTTTCCTAAAAAATTATTCCTTTCATAAAACGGTATTGAATCTTTATTGAATCTTTTCAAAATGAATTTCGTTTACCTACTCTTCACACTTTTGAAATTTGTTACCCTTTTTTTTTGAAAAAAATGAAAATAAAGAAGATAAGGACTAGAAGTCCTACAATATAGTAGTATATGAAGTTGTTTTCAAAGATTTGATTCGTATCTCCGATTAACACAAAAGAGGCCCAATAATAAGGTGAAACTTCAGATAAAGAATGCTCTTTTAGATATTTTCGTTTAGCATTACTTAGTGCAGTAACTTTAGAAGAAGAAGTACTTAGATCTTCATAGAAATCTTTCATAATATTGGAAGTAGATGTGTCATTCACATTCCATAAAGATGAAACAACTGTATTTGCACCAGAATAAAAGAAACCTCTTGCTAAACTGAAGACACCTTCACCTTTATTAATTTTTCCTAGATTGGTCTGACATGCACTTAATACTACGAGATCAGAATTATTTTTATATGTGTAAAGTTCGTGAAGTTTAATTGTATCATTAAAAAAGTAAATCTCAGGTTTTTCTCCAGAGTTTGCATGAGTAGCTAAATGGATTATTCTAGCTTCTTCACTCTTCTTCATAAACATTTCTTTACTTGCCTGATCCAATAAATACGTTTCCCCTTTTACCACGGCACTTATAGACAAAACCTCTTTTTCGGTGGTACTCAACTCAGAAAGATTTGCATTGGAAAATTGAATCGGTGCAAAACCAATAAAATCAGTGTTTGTATTTCTTCTAGTCTTACTGTTATATTCTAAAAAAGATGCAGAGTACGCATAACTAATGTCATTTTGCTCAATTAAATACTCTAATGATTCCTTACTTACGTTAAAAGCTTCAAAAGGAATGTTTTGCATTGTAACATCCGGAATACATAGTAAATGTTTATTCTTAATCAATTTTTTAAGATGTTCTCCTGGAAAAAGTTGTTGATATAATAAGTATGAAACTTCTCTAAAAGCGTTTAGTTCTTTTTTCTTCTTTAAAGGTCTTGATATTAAACTTCGATATTGCTCTAACTTAATTAATAAGTCATTAGTGTTTTTTACTTCGAAACTAAATGTATTTCTAGAAGTAATAACAAGTCCAAATATATTTTTCTCTTCATTATTTTGTTCATCTAAGGCATACTCGATAATTACCGTATTCGGATCTAAATTTTTCTTTACCTCTGACAATGAAATCTGTTCTATTCTCAATTTTTCATCAAAGTATTTTGGATTTACTTTGTATAGTGAATCATTAAAAGCTTGATAGATTTTTTTTAATTCGAATAAAGAATCTTTCTCCTTGGTATAGACATCTTGGTTTTGGTTTATGTTATCTTCTAGATTTAAAATGCTTTCTTTTAGTGCTAATCTTTTGTCCAACAATTCTTTTGGTAAATCGTATTGAACTGTATTTTCTTTAATGCTTTGTATTAGCAATAAAGCCTTATTCTTTTCCATAAAATGAAACATTACATCTTTATCCTCTAAAAGACAAGCTGCACGCACACCCTTGACATAAGCATCTGATGCTTCTTTTCGCCATAATAATTTTGTATTAATCTCAAAACTATTCTCTAAAATAACAGTTACAAGTCGATCACTAATTGTTACTGTATGGATAACTTCTTTCAGATACTTAGAATCTTTAGTTTTTTTGTATAACTGAAACAGAATATTTATTTTGATTTTAATTGCCTTAAAAACATCTCTTCGATCTCCAGTTTCAAACAATTGATATTGTGAAGGAATGTCACTAGTAATATTTCCATTTTGCCCAAAGCTCCAACTCAAAGAAGTTTCAATATTCTTTAATGCTAACTTATAGTTCCCTTTTTCCCTATAATAATCAGAAATATTTCTATAGCTTTCAGCTTTTCGAATTTTATCATTGCTATTAAATTGCAAACTACTCTGTAGATAGAATAATGCGCTATCCTTTTGATGACGATAGTATAACTCTCCGAGATTAACGTAAGAATTAGAAATCACAGAAGAGTCATTTTCTTTTATCCCTCTTTGTAAATTTTTTGTATAATGATATTTAGCTTTACTAAAATCATTCAAATAACTGTTAGCATATAAATTAGCGTAAGTAACATTAAAGGAATAAAATTTATTTGCAAATAGCAGTCTTTGGTTTGATTCAATTAAGCTATCCGCCTTTTTTAACAATTCGATGCCATGCTTTGTAGATGTTTTGGTATCTAGCTCATTGCAAATAATTGTAGTATTGATATACAGAGATAAGAGACTTGATTCTAATGAATAGTTCTTATTTACCTTTGTTTCTAATAAGTAAATTCCTTTTTTAGAATAATCCCAAGCTTTATATAATTCTCCTTTTCGTCTATAATACTTACCAAGTTCATCATAGGACTTCGCAACCTTTATTTGTGTAATATTAGCTTCTATTACAGTTTTAAAACAATGAACTCCTTTTCCAAACTCTCTATTTTTAAAATAAAATCTCCCTAAATTATAAAGAGCATTTTCATAAAAAGCACTTTTTTTTTGTTGGTCATTGAAATGCCTTATCTCAATCTTCGCATATTTTATAGCTAGATCGTATTTTTTCTTATTGTACCATTGTACAGAAAAAAAATGCGCCATTTCTATAATATGTGCAGTATCTTTCGCAAAGTGTAAGAATCGATCACTCTCTATCTCTCTAACTACCCTTTTGTCTTTCTTGAGTTTTACAAATTCTTCATAAGAATTTTGGCCACTCATAGGTACTATGTATCCTATAAGCAGCCAAAAGTAGATGAGATATTTAATCTTGTTTATTCTCAATATTTAATTAATCACAAACAATATTTGGATCATTAATTGTATATGTTCTATAATCAATTTTAATAAGTACTGATTTTTCTACAGGATCCTCAGCTTCAATAGGATCTGTAGCTCTTCGATTCAAATCTTGATATGGAGCGTCTTCCCAGTTGTGTATAACTAAATCTCGATAACTCCAAGTTTCTCCGTTAGCGTTTAGCGAACAAGCTGTTACAGTAACTGGTCCATGCTCCGTCGCGTGTCTAGCTCTAATTTCTGCTTTCTGAGCTTCGGTAGCTCCTGCTTCATAAATTACCACCACTTCTATATCTTCGATCGTATACTGCACAGGAGTGCCATCTACAAAGGTTAAATCTGGAAATGCAGAATTAGTATTTCCTCCGGGGTTTCTAAAATTCTTTGTGGTAATCGTTTCAGTCTCTGTAAGTTCTTCGTTTTGTTCACAAGCAAACAAGAACAGACAGCTTAGCACTCCTAAAATAATGTTTTTCCTCATTTTTTTTACGTTATTTATTTCCCTACTCTTCATAAAAAACTGAAAAGTTACCCAAGCAAAAGTATAAAATTTTATTTTTGCGTTTTAACAATTATTTATGGACGGTAATTTTTTTCTACAAGAGCTTGCGAAAGAAGATTCGAGAATAATTACACAGATATACGATAAAAACTTTCCTTCAATTAAAAAGTTTATCCTTCTCAATAGTGGAAATACTGAAGATGCAGAGGATATATTTCAGAAAGGTCTTATTCAAATAATAATTAGATACAAGAAAGAAAAATTTACTATCTCTGGTAGTTTTGATGCTTATTTAATAGCCATTTGTAAAAATTTATGGCGCAGAGAGTTAAATTCTCATAAAAAGAGGGTAACAAATGTAGAAAAAGTTGAAGTACATGATGAATATATAGATAATTCATATGCACTTATTGAGCAAAAGAGACAAGAATTATTTATCGAAAAATTTGCGGAAATTACTGGTAATTGTAAAGAGATCTTAACACTCTTCTTTGCAAAAACACCCTATGAGGAAATTGTTGCCAAAACAGAATATTCCTCCGAATTGGTTGTAAGACAACGAGTATTTAAATGTAAGAAACGACTGACGGAGTTAATTAAAAAAGATAAAAGGTATAATTCACTTAAAGAATTATGAGTTTAGAAGAAGACATATTAATTGAGCGTTTTTTAAGAAATAAACTTTCTGAAGAGGAACGAAATGATTTTTTAGATAAAATTACTATTGATCTTGATTTAAGAGAAAAGTTTCTTTTAGAGAAACAACTTTTTGAAACTCTAAATGAAAAAGAATGGAGTTATGCCTCAAAAATAAACACCACTGAAGTAGAAGAATATGCTACATTGTTTCGTGATAATTCTGATAGATTAAAGCACGTAATTCAAAAAGCTACAACCACCCAAAAGCGTAAAGTCAAAATACGAAGATTGACTTTCTTTTCTGCTGTTGCAGCAGCTGTAATATTTGCTGTACTTATTAACTTTTATCCTCAGGACGAGTCATTCACTATCGATGAAATATATGCAAATTATAATACAGATGAACTACCCTCTCTTGTCACTAGAAATTCCAAAGAAGTACAAAAAGATCTAACCTTAGCTGAAAGAAATTTCAAAAATAAAAACTATAAAGAAGCATTACTATACGTTGATAGATTACTCAAAGTAGATACAGAAAATAGCACATTATATCTGTATAAGGCAATATCTCTAACCGAAACAGGAGAATTTGCCATGTCCGAGGCTAGTTTGGATATTTTCATTCATAGTGATCTTGTTGATTCAGAAAAAGGATATTGGTACAAAGCTCTTTTATATTTAAAAGCAAAAGATCTAGAGAAATGCGAACAAATACTACAAATTATAATTAAGAATTCTTATTTTAATGATCAAAAAGCTAAAAGATTACTGAAAGATCTCGATACATATGAACAATAAATATTGTTAACCGAACTTCAAAATGTAGGAATAGAAGCTGCTAAAACTTCCTTCTCATAGTGCGTAATTTTATTGTCTACAGAAAACTCAAACTTCATAATCATCGAAGATTTTTCTGCTTGCATGATATATGATTTTTCTCCATCTTTTTCTGAAATCATTCGACAGTCTTCTATCATTCCTAAGGTCTGATTCGTACTGTCTAGAAAACGATCAATTTCTTCCATAGTCATTTTCTCTTGATACTTTTCGTCTAATAAATCAAAAATCATTGATGGAGAAAGATAATTATATCCTTTGGTAAAATCTGCAATAATTATGTCTTTATCATCCAGATTCTGAGCAGAGATTGTGTGAATAAAAAATACGGTAAATAAAAAATATAATGGTTTCATGTTGGGGGTGTGTATTGATTATTCTTTACGTAAATGTAAGAAAAAACTTCAAAATAAAAAATAATTTTATCGATTAAATACATTTTTTATCGATTAAACAAACAATAATATCAAAATGTTATCCCTAAAATGCTGTCAAAAAATATAAAAAGATAAAGTCTGGTTTACTTGATTAAAATTTTCATCGACTCCTACTAATTTTTACTCACATAATACTATGCTCGTTTTCTATCTTTATTTAAATTTGCTTCTTTAATGCGAAAGGGATACTAGCGGCATCCTTTTGTTTTTTAATTCTGAGCTTGTAGAATGAAAAAACAAAAGATATAGCGAATAGCCCGACCACGAGGAGACGAGTGGAATCGCCCAAAACAAAAACAATGTTAGTTGCACAACAAATCATAGCCAATAAAGAGGAGTACATTAAAGCTCTAGCCAAAAGAAATTTTGATGCTGCTGAGATATTAGAAAAGGTTATCAGTCTAGACGAAGAGCGTCGTGCTACGCAATCAAAATTAGACACCATAAAAGCTGATTCTAATAAATTAAATAAAGAAATTGGTTTTTTATTTAAAAATGGAGAACAACAAAAGGCTAATATTCTAAAAGAAAAAGCTTCTCAAATAAAGGAAAGTATGAATTCTTTGGAACATCGACTTCCAGAGGTAAAAACGGAACTTACTGAACTTTTGTATACGATTCCGAATATCCCTCATGATTCTGTTCCTAATGGACAAAGTGATGAAGATAATGAAGAAGTATTTAGAGAAGGAGAAATTCCTGTGTTAGAAGAAGGGGCATTACCTCATTGGGAATTAGCGAAGAAATATGATATTATTGATTTTGAGCTTGGTGTAAAGATTACAGGAGCCGGATTCCCAGTATATAAAGGAAAAGGAGCACGATTACAACGTGCACTAATTAGTTACTTTTTAGATAAAAACACGGCGGCTGGTTATAAAGAGTACCAAGTACCTCATTTGGTAAATGAAGCTTCTGGATATGGAACTGGTCAATTACCAGATAAAGAAGGACAGATGTATCATGTAACTGCAGATGATCTATACCTGATACCTACGGCAGAAGTGCCTGTAACAAATTTATTTAGAGATAATTTGGTAAATGAAAATGATCTTCCAATTACTTGTACTGGATACACACCTTGTTTTAGAAGAGAAGCTGGATCTTATGGAGCTCATGTAAGAGGGTTAAATCGTTTACATCAATTTGACAAAGTAGAGATTGTTCGTATTGAAAAACCAGAAAACTCTTATGAAGCATTAGATGGAATGGTCGCTCATGTAAAAGAAATTCTGAACGAACTTAAATTACCTTACAGAATTTTAAGATTATGCGGTGGCGATATTGGTTTTACTTCTGCACTCACTTACGATTTTGAAGTTTTTTCTACCGCTCAGGATCGTTGGTTAGAAATTAGTTCTGTATCAAATTTTGAATCTTATCAAGCGAATCGTTTAAAACTTAGATACAAAGATAGTAATGGTAAAAACCAATTAGCGCATACGCTAAATGGTAGTTCTTTAGCTCTACCGAGAGTACTTGCTGGAATTCTAGAAAACTATCAAACACCTAATGGAATTAAAATTCCGGATGTGTTGGTTCCTTATTGTGGATTCGAATATATTGATTAACACATACTATAATGAATAGTTAGCATACTAGTTTAACAGTATCTATAACATTATATCAAAGCGCATTTTGCTATATTTACAAAAAAACTTGCAGAATGCGCTTTATTGCTATCATTATATTTTTAGCTTTCTTAACGCCTGTTTTCGGTCAATCCGAACAATTGGCAAAGAACTATGTACAGCAAGGTCAATATGAAAAAGCACTTTCTATTTATCAAAAGCTTCATTCTAGAAACCCAAATAGAACTACTTATTTATTAGGTCTTGTAGAAGCTCACCAGCAGCTAGAACAATTTGATAAAGCAGAAGAAATTCTGAAAAAGCAGATTGAGAGAAAACCTAGTAATGCGCAATTGTTAGTGGAACTTGGGCATCATTATGAAGTTCAGGGAAACCCGGAAAAAGCAAAAATGTATTATGATAAGGCTATTAAAATATTTAATAGTAATAATGTAAATGCTGCTTATTCTTTAGCTCAGACTTTTGAAAAATATAACCTTTTGGATCAAGCTGCTTTGATCTATGAGAGAGGTATGGCCTCTAATCCAGGTTCTAATTTCAACGTACAACTTGCCAAGATCTATGGAGAACAAGGAAAACTAGAAAAGATGTTCAATAGTTACCTTTCTCTGCTCATTTTACAACCCAATTACAAAAATATTGTACAGCGAAATTTTAGTCAATATATAACTGAAGATCCTTTTAACGAAGCTAATGTTATCTTCAGAAAATTATTGATTAAAAAACTACAACAAAATCCAGATATCATTTATAACGAAATGCTCAGTTGGCTTTTTGTACAGCAAAAGGATTTTAAAAAAGCTTTTGTGCAAGAAAAAGCAATTTACAAACGTAAAGATGAAGGTCTGCAAGGTATTATCGGGCTTGCCAGAATTGCCATAGGCGATAAAGACATCAAATCCGCAACGCAAATTTTGGATTATATCCTTAAAGCTCCCGCTGGAAACGACATGAAACTTACTGCCCATAAGATTATTCTAAAAGCAAAAACAGATCTGGCAGAAAAAAAAGACTATAAAGAAATTAATAAGCAGTATACAGAAGTATTTAAGACCTATGGAAAATCTCGAGAGACTATCGGATTACAAATAGACTATGCTCATTTCTTAGCTTTTAATCAGGATGAAAAGCAACAAGCAATTGATTTTTTAAAACGCCTATTAAAGGAAGAAAAACTATCTAGATTTCAGTCATCTAGAGCAAAAATGAAAATTGCGGATATCTTGGTATTGGATCAAAAGTTTAACCAAGCATTAATTTATTATTCTCAGGTACAAAATGCCCTAAAAAATAATTTTCTTGCCCAAGATGCACGTTTTAAAGTGGCAAAAACCAGCTATTATAAAGGGGATTTTGCATGGGCGCAAACACAACTGGATGTTTTAAAATCATCAACTTCTCAGTTGATTGCAAATGATGCAATGGAATTGAGTCTCATTATTAGTGACAATTCATTAGAAGATTCTACACAAACAGCTCTTAAGATTTTTGCCAAAGGAGACTTATTATCTTTTCAGAATAAAAACCTGGAAGCTATTGCCAAATATGAAGAAATTTTGGTCAATCATAAAGGAGAAAAGATAGAAGATGAAGCCTTTCTGAGACAAGCTAAATTATTCGAAAAAGAACAGGAATTTGAAAAAGCGAAGGTGAATTATCTAAAAATTATAGAATTCTATCCTGATGACATTTTAGTAGATGATGCTTATTATTGGTTGGCTGAGCTCTATGTAAACCAACTAAACCAACCTGAGAAAGCAAAAGAATTGTATGAAAAGCTCATTTTTAATCATGCAGATAGTATCTATTTTGTAGATGCGAGAAAAAAATATCGTGCACTACGTGGTGATGCTATAAATTAGATTCGCTTTTAATCACTTGTCACTTTAAATATTAACTAAGAAGTAATAGTAGGTCTTAGCTTCTTTGTACCTTTGTCTGCTATTAATAATTTTTGGAGTAGCAATAGTAAAGAAGAATATTCGCATGTATATATATAACGTAACTATCAATATTGAAGAATCCAAAAACGAAGAGTGGTTACAATGGATGAAAAGTGAGCATATTCCAGATATGTTAGCAACAGGAAAATTTAGCAAAGCACTAATGACTAAAGTTTTGGTAGATGAGGAAATGGGTGGTATTACTTATTCGGTGCAGTACACTACCGATAGCAAGCAAACTTTAGAGAAATACTATCAAGAAAATGCAGAGCAATTGCGTGCTAAATCTAACAGATTTGCTGGTCACTTTGTTGCTTTCAGAACGGAACTAGAAATTATTAGTGAACACTAATTCATACCTAAAAAAATTAAAAATAGATTTGTGAAGACATATCATGCGTCCATACTATATGCTATCAAAATTTTCGGTCTCATTGTTTGTGCTGGCTTTGCGGTATTTATTATAAGCCTATTCATTAATATCGTCTCATTTTTTGTAGAAAGTTCACTATTCGAAAAAATTGTTGTTGGCATTCTTACCATTTCATTTTTAATAGCTGCATTTTTAATTATTAGATCGAACAATCCATCGATAAGCTTTCACGAGAAGTATATGCGTATTGGACGTCAGGAAATTCCATATGAAATTATAGCTAGTTTTCATAGCGCAAAAGGAGGTTCAGAACCGTATTTACTAACCAAACAGGGTCATAAGATTGATCTTGAAATTTCCTGGTTTAGAAAAAAAGATCGATTAGAAATCGAAAAGACTCTTGTAGAGAAAATCAATCCATCATAGCATGTCATCTAAATTTAAAAAAAATAAAAAGCAAGGTTCTCAAGATAAAACCAACTATGAGAAAACTGCTGTACGTGCTAAAAAACATTTGGGCCAGCATTTTTTAAAAGATGAAAATATAGCGAGAAAAATAGGTGATACTCTAACGCTAAATAACTATACTAATGTTATTGAGATTGGTCCTGGAATGGGCGTACTCACCAAATACATACTCCAGAAAGATCTCAATCTGGTTGCTATGGATTTGGATACAGAATCTATTGCGTATCTCAATACAAATTTCCCTTTAGAACATCCAGAAATAAAGAATGGAAAAGGTAGCTTTACAGTGATCGAAGCGGATTTTTTACGATTTGATCTTGATACTTTATTTGATAACGAACCTTTTGCGATAACTGGGAATTTCCCTTATAATATATCCTCACAAATAGTCTTTAAAACCTTAGAAAGGAAAGAAAGAATTCCAGAATTTACGGGCATGTTTCAAAAAGAAGTTGCCCAACGTATCTGTGAAAAACCAGGAAGTAAAACGTATGGTATTTTATCCGTATTAACTCAAGCGTTTTATGATGCTGAGTACCTATTTACCGTACCTCCATCTGTTTTCAATCCTCCTCCAAAGGTAGATAGTGGCGTATTGCGCTTGATCAGAAAGGAAAACTATACATTGCCATGTAACGAAAAACTATTTTTTAGTGTAGTAAAGACGGCTTTTGGCCAACGTAGAAAAACTTTAAGAAATAGTTTAAAAACATTTCAATTACCTGATGATATTAAAGAGATGGACTTATTCACCAAAAGACCTGAACAATTAGATGTTACTCAATTTATAGAACTTACCTTACTCATAGAAAAAACGGTGAATTAATTCATTTAACATCATTGTAAAGTGCAATTCATTTCTTTGGTTATCTTTGTGAGCGTTTGTAAAGAATTCCTATAAACGAATATCCTATGGCATTTGAGATTTCCGATAAATTTATTGACCAAGTGAAGCACCTTGTGGAAACAGAAGGGGATGTTCATTTGCAAGAAATGCTTGAGGAAATTCATTTTGCGGATATCGCAGAAATAATAGGCGAACTCAACCTTTATCAGGCAACCTACATTATAAAACTACTAGATAGTGAAAAAACTTCTGAGGCTCTTATGGAGTTAGAAGAAGATTTTCGTGAACGTATTTTAGAAAACTTATCTGTAAAAGAAATTGCAGAAGAGTTAGAAGAAATGGATACGGATGATGCCGCTGATATTATTGCCGAATTACCTGATCATCGTGCAGAAGAAGTAATTGCCGAAATAGAAGATGAAAAACATGCAGAAGATATTAAAGAACTGCTGTTATATGAAGAAGATACTGCTGGTGGGTTAATGGCTAAAGAATTAGTGAAGGTAAAAGAAACTTGGACAGTAGCGGGTTGCGTGCGTGAAATGCGCAGGCAAGCAGAAAAAGTTACCCGAGTACATTCTATTTATGTAGTTGATAAAAAAGGTAGACTTAAAGGACGATTATCTCTAAAGGATTTACTTACTGCTTCTGCCAAGGCATATATTAAAGATGTATATATTCCAAAAGTAGATTATGTAAATGTAGCAACTGAAGGAGAAGAAGTTGCTAGGATTATGCAAAAATATGATTTGGAGGCAATTCCGGTTGTTGATAATGAGACCGTTTTATTAGGTAGAATTACCATTGATGATATGGTTGATTTTATCAAAGATGAAGCCGAAAAAGATTATCAAATGGCAGCTGGTATTTCTCAGGATGTAGAAGCCGATGATAATGTATGGGAGCTTACAAGAGCACGATTACCATGGTTAGTTTTAGGACTTTTTGGTGGTTTAGGTAGTGTGTTTATCATGCAAGATTTTGAAGATGTCATGAACAACCCTCAAATACGAGACCTATTCTTTTACACGCCTCTTATTGCCGCTATGGCAGGTAACGTAGGCGTTCAGTCTTCTGCTATTATCGTTCAAGGTTTAGCCAACGACAACGTAAAAGGAAGTCTTTGGAACCGTTTATTAAAAGAAATTGGATTAAGCTTAATCAACGGTGCTGCTCTTGCTTTATTGATTATTCTTTTTGGTATGATCATGGGATACGAAATATCCTTTAGTCTTACCATTGCTATCTCGCTAATGAGCGTAATTATTGTAGCTGCTTTAATAGGCACTTTCGTACCAATTATTTTAGACAAAAGAGGAATAGATCCCGCCATTGCTACCGGACCTTTTATCACCACTAGTAATGATATTTTTGGAATTTTCTTATTCTTTTATATTGCCAAATTAATCCTCGAATTTTAGCCATAACATTCAGCTAAGTATTGTATCTTATTCCATTAGAACAATGCATTCTTTATGATATGAATACTGAAATATTTGAATATAATATTACTGTTCCTGCGTCGGCAATTGATGATATGAATCACGTAAATAATGTAACCTATCTTCAATGGGTACAAGATATTGCCAAAAAACATTGGGAAGCGAAGACGAGTAACCAATTAAGAAACACCTATGTTTGGGTTGTCCTTAATCATTATATAGAATATCATCACCCCTCTTTTGAAAATGAAAAGTTGATCATAACCACCTGGATTGATCATCATCGTGGTGCAAAAAGCGAACGACATACCAAAATCATAAATGAAGCAACCAAAAAGGTGATAATAACAGCCAAAACCTCTTGGTGCTTACTACATAAAGAAACGTTAAGACCCACAAGAATCACCGAAGAAATAAGTACCTTGTTTTCATATCAATAATTTATCAATCGAAAACATGGAAGCAATAAACATAAAAGACAAACTTTCGCAATTTAATAAGCAATGGCATCCGCATCGTATTGCAACCGTTGATGATAATCAAATTTATCTAGCAAAAGTATGTGGTGATTTTGTATGGCATAAGCACGATGATGAAGATGAACTGTTTCAGGTAGTAAAAGGTACTCTTTACATGAAATTTAGAGATAAAACTGTAAAGGTTGAAGCTGGTGAAATTATTGTGGTACCCAAAGGTGTTGAACATTGCCCAACCACAAAAGATAATGAAGAAGTACACCTATTATTATTTGAAAAGGCAAGCACTAAACATACTGGAGAAACCATTTCCGAACGAACTGTATCTGAATATATTGATATTTAGAAAAGGCTTTTGATTTATAAAAAGCATCTATCTTGAATCTTAAATTATAGGGGTTATGAGTTTAAATAGAAGAACTTTTATACGTAACATTGGTTTAGCTGCTGGATATAGTCTTATTCCTTCTCAATATTTACTTGCTAATTCATCTGAAAAAAAGTTAGGCGTATGTCTTGTTGCGCTTGGAAACTATAGTACCACTGTGTTAGCACCTGCTTTGCAATTAACCAAGCATTGCAAACTTACAGGAATTGTTACTGGAACGCCTTCTAAAATTCCTATTTGGCAACAAAAATATGGCATACCGGACAAAAATGTTTACAACTACGAAACGATGGATCGCATAGCGAACAATCCAGATATAGATGTTATTTACATCGTTTTACCCACAGGTTTACATGCAAAATATGCAATTAAAGCTGCTAATACTGGAAAACACGTTTGGTGTGAAAAACCTATGGCAAAAACAGAAGAAGAATGTCAATCCATTATAAAAGCATGTCAAAAGAATAAAGTGAAACTAGCTATTGGATATCGTATGCAGCATGAACCTAATACTCAAAAAGTTATACAATGGGCATCGACTAAACCTTATGGTAAAATAAAAACCGTTCATGCTGAAATAGGTTATTACGTAGGAAATCCAAAAAAAAGCTGGAGATTGGATTCAAAATTAGGTGGTGGAACAATGTATGATTTAGGAGTGTATTCCTTAAATGCTGCTCGATATGCTACCGGTGAAGAACCTATTTCTGTAATAGCTGAACAAATGACTACTAGACCAAACATATTTACAGAAACTGATGAAACTACTCATTTTACACTAGAGTTCCCATCAGGAGCAATCGCATACGGAAAAACAAGTTTAGGTCATGATATGCATAGACTTCATGTTGATGCAGCTAATGGCTGGTATCAATTGCAACCATTTTCTATGTATTCTGGCGTAAAGGGAACGACAAGTGATGGGAAAAAGTTGGATGCCTATATCGCTAACCAGCAAGCGAAACAAATGGATGATGATGCTCTTTCTATCATAAACAATACTGATATGATTGTTCCGGGAGAAGAAGGAATTAAAGATATTAGAATTGTGGAAGCTATTTATAAATCAGCTAAAACTAAACATAAAATATCCTTAACATAACAAGTTAACACCTATTATGCTCATACTAAAAACAATAAGACAACACTGATAAAGAATTTATAACTCCTCTTTACAAGATCTTACAGCTTCATAAAAAAGTCGATAATCTGTAGTAGTTACTACGTTTCCCTTTGTACTTAATCTAACCGTTCCATTTTTTGCTATTTCGCTATAAGGAACTTGTTTTTTTACATATCCCTTGTATACAAATTCGAAATAACTATTCTCATTTAACTTACTAGGGTTTACCAAAAAGTCATACAATCCATCTTCGTCTGTATAGGCTTTCATACAGGTATTCTCGTCTACAACCAATTTTACAGCAACATACTGGATTTTCTTTTTACGCTTACCTAAAACTTTTCCTGTAAGTAATTCATCTTCGGTTATTTCCTCTATGCCTTCATTTTCAGTAAGGCCTTCGCTTTTTTGTTGCGACTTGCAAGAAACAAGTAGTGATAAAACAAATGATAATAGTAGTAGTATTCTCATAGTATAGTAATTTTGGGTTTGTACATTATAAGCTAAGTATAGTGAAAAAAAACTGAAATTTCCGCTATTTTTTATAATTCTCGGTCAAGTTACAAAATAAAATTACTTGTTTCACATAACTTAGGTAGTGTTTTTTTATAATATGTTAAAAAATGGCAACTTCTTCATCGAACCCTCTTAAAAACATATAAACCATCTAAAGATTTAGATGGTTTACTAGCAATTCTTTTTTATTTATAACACTACTGGTAAAAATATAATTACCAAAATGCGGTTTTCTTTAGTTCTTAATCAACTTATATGTTTTGCTATTTGGTATATCTAATCGCACAAAATAAGCTCCAGAACTTAGATCTTTGATATACCCTTTATTTATTGAATAAACTCTTTATTACTATTGTTTTTATAAACTACTTATTATTCAAAAGCATAATCTTCATAACGCTAAAAACACGTATAAATACGATATTTTCCCTCATTCTTATTTTATAGTTTTAACCTTATTAAAACCTACGCTCAAAATTCAAAACCATATGACTACTACAGTTAAAAAAAATCCTACCTCTAATACATCTAATGAGACAAATGCAACAAAAATAATTCCTGGAATATCGGAAAACATCATTCAAACTCTTAGCGATGAAATAAATAATATGTTATCCTACGCCATTTTTAATGGTATTACAATTAATACGGAAGTAAACACACTAATTCAAAATAGCTCTGTGGATGATCTTATTAATGCTCATAATTTATTATGCAAAAACGTTGCTCCTGCTACTCCAAAATCCATTGAATTTATAAGAAAAATTAGAGAGCAAGGTAAAGGGAAAAATTTCCTTAGTAAATTACCGATTCTAAGAAACCTAGTACTGTTATCCTTAATCTTTCTAGTCGCATTTATTGTTACCGGAATTTCTCCTGAAGTAAATAATGATTCGCTAGACAAAGGCATCATGGAGAATCAAGGTATTTCTTTATTGCTCAACCTTGGTTTTTTAACATCCATATCAGGATTAGGAGTACTTTTTTATCTGCTAAAAAATGCAAGTACAGCAGTTAAAAACGGAACTCTAGTTCCCGAAGACACCATATATTATGCTGCTCTTATTATATTAGGTATAATCGCTGGAATTATTTCGTCAGAAATTATTTCATTTTACCAGGAAGATGGTAAGAATATCAATCTATTTAATAAAAGTTTATTAGCATTAATAGGAGGATTTTCTTCGGATGCAATTTTTAGTATTCTCCAAGGAATCATAGATAGAGTAAAAACGATTTTTATTCCCTCAGCTACATAGGAATACAACAAAATTAACACTCGTTATACTTTTAATCTTTTATTAACTATTTTTCGACCTTTTAAGAATACCTTACAAATTAATTTATCTTGTAGACCAAGTGGATGCTGGAGTATAACTAAAAGTATTTTGAGCATCGAAGTGTCTTTTTACAAAATCAAAAGTCAACCAATAGTTATTCATGAAAATATTACACATAGATGAAAATCATCCCTTACTTATTAAACAATTAGAAGCGCTAGGATTTCAAAATGATGAGGATTATGAAGCGATAAAATCTGAAATAGAAGAAAAAATAGATCGATATGATGGCGTAATTATAAGAAGTAGATTTAAAATTGACAAAACATTCATAGATAAAGCAACAAATCTAAAATTCATAGGACGTGTCGGAGCCGGTTTAGAAAGTATTGATATAGAGTATGCTCAGAAAAAAGGGATTCAACTTTTTTCAGCACCTGAAGGAAATCGAAATGCTGTTGGAGAACATGCGTTAGGAATGTTATTATCTCTTTTTAATAAATTAAACACCGCAGACCAACAGGTAAGAAAAGGAGCTTGGAATCGAGAAGAGAATCGTGGAATTGAATTGGATCTAAAAACTGTTGGTATTATAGGATACGGAAATATGGGGAGAGCATTTGCTCGTAAACTAAGAGGATTTGATGTAGAAGTAATTTGCTATGATATTAAAGAAGATGTAGAAAATAGTGATGCTACACAAGTAGACTTAGAAGAACTCTTTGAGAAAACAGATGTGTTGAGCCTACATACTCCTTGGACTCCATTAACCGATAAAATGGTCAATGCTTCGTTTATCGATAACTTTAAAAAACCATTTTGGCTTATTAATACAGCAAGAGGAAGAAGTGTAGTTACTAAAGATTTGGTGAATGCTTTGGAATCAGGAAAAATTTTAGGTGCAGGATTGGATGTGTTAGAATATGAAAAATCTTCATTCGAAAACCTATTTACCTCAGAAAACGAAATGCCAGAGCCTCTAAAAAAATTATTACAATTCGATAATGTTATCTTAAGTCCGCATATTGCAGGGTGGACTATTGAATCTAAAGAAAAATTAGCACAAACAATTGTAGATAAAATCAAAGCCCAATTTTGTTAAAAGAAATTTTCACAACACTGGTTTCTACTTATACTAATGACTCTCAAGTCATAGACCCTCTTTGGAGTCAAATATTGAAAAAACACAATAAGAAAAATCGCTATTATCATAACGTATCACACCTAGAAAATGTATATCAGAAATTACTAGTTGTACAAGACAAAATAGCTGATTGGGATATGATTTTGTTTTCCATTTTCTATCATGATTATGTTTATAATGTTCTCAAAAAAGATAATGAAGAACAAAGTGCTTTAAAGGCAAAAGAAGTTCTAGAATCATTAGGAATAGATCCACAAAGAATTGAACTCTGTACAGAAATCATCATCGCAACAAAGGGACATCAAATATCTAAAATCAATGATATTAATTACTTTACCGATGCCGATCTTTCAATTTTAGGGAGTAGTTGGCATGATTATGAAATCTATTATAAACAGGTAAGAAAAGAGTACAAATACTATCTAGATTTTATGTACAACAAAGGAAGAATTGAGGTGCTAAAACATTTCCTAAAAATGCCTCGTATTTATAAGACCGATTATTTCTTTGATAATTTTGAAAAGCAAGCAAAAGAAAATCTTCAAAAGGAAATTGCCATCCTTTCAAAATAAAATTAGCAAGGAAATTTCTGTAAACAATTACGCTTTAGTTTTGTTACATTTATAGTGTGAAGAAAACCGTTTTTATTTTTGGTGCTTTAGTACTGGCATTGCTTACCCTATTTAAGTTAAGTAAATACAGTTTTGTTTCAGGCAATACCTCTATTGAATTTATTCTAGCTGCTATAGCAATTATCTTTTTTGTTATTGGAGTAATGATCAACAGAAAGGTGCTTCATAAAAATAAAACTTCTGGTAAAGAAATTGATCATAAAAAAATCAAACAGCTTGGATTGAGTAAACGAGAGTATGAAGTATTATGCGAAATAGCTTTAGGTTTATCGAATAAAGAAATTGCCGATAAACTTTTTGTTTCCGAAAGTACGATAAAAACACACGTATCTAACATTCTGGTTAAATTAGACGCCAAACGAAGAACCCAAGCCATACAAATTGCTAAAGAGTTAAAAATTATCCCTTTTTAAAGATGTTTAGTACTAAAGTACTACTAAGTACACTACAAACAATATCACCACTTTTAGCTAAAAATAAGATTTCATACTTTAGTATGAGTAGTTTTTTGGGAGCCTAATTTACTTTTGAGCTCAACCTTATAAATACATATACAAATGAAAAACACAGTTATTCGTTACGGAATTTATGGTGCCATCACCATATCCATATTGTTTCTATTAGCACTTACTTTGGGTAAAGATCTTTCCTATTTCGCACAAGAAGTTATTGGTTATACAAGCATGGTCGTTTCTTTACTTTTCGTTTTTTTTGGGATCAAACATTATAGAGATCATGAGAATGATGGTTTTGTTTCTTTTGGAAAAGCCCTACTCATAGGAATACTGATATCCTTATTTGCAGCATTGGCATTTGGGATTATCGATCTCATCTATATTTTATATATAAATCCAGATTTTGCTGCTGAATATTATGGCCATATGGTAGAGCAAATGAAAACAACACTTCCTGAAGAAGAGTTTAAAATTAAACTTGCAGAACTTGAAGCCGAAAAGGAGTTGTTCTCAAGTCCGGTCATGAATTTTTTATTAATGTCATTTACTGTTCTCATCATAGGATTTATAATTTCATTAATTTCAGGTCTCATTTTACAAAGAAAATCAACCACCAATAACTAAAACAAAACTAGATCATGCAGTATAAAGCAAACTCACCAGAAGAGTATATCAATGCCATTCCAGAAGAACGTAAAGAGGTCATGCAAACCCTTAGAAAAGTAATCTTGGAGAATCTTCCAGATGGATTTTCCGAAGTAATGAGTTATGGAATGATAGGGTATGTAGTTCCTCATGAGCTATATCCTAATGGATATCATTGTGACCCTAAATTACCACTACCATTTATGAATATTGCGTCTCAAAAGAATTTTATTGCGGTATATCATTCTGGTATGTATGCAGATAAAAATTTAATGGATTGGTTTGTTGGAGAATACCCTAAATATGTAAAAACAAGACTGGATATGGGCAAAAGTTGCGTTCGATTTAAAAAAATTGATACCATACCTATGGAATTAATTGGCGAACTTGCTTCTAAAATGACTCCAAAACAATGGATAGAATTATATGAAGCGAATATAAAAAAGAAGTAAGCAATAACAATTTTATAAGATTCCCTTATTCAAGGGAATGACTAAAAACATATAATTATGAAAAGAGTAACTGGATTAGGAGGATTTTTCTTTAAAACAAAGAATCCAAAGGCTACCAAAGAATGGTATGGAAAACATTTGGGATTACCAGTTGATGACTACGGCTGTACTTTTTGGTGGAAAGACAAAGAAAATAATGATTGCTCTACCCAATGGAGTCCTTTTAAAGAAGATACTAGTTATTTTGCACCAAGCGAAAAGCAATTCATGATGAATTTTAGGGTAGAAAACTTAGAAGAACTTCTTAAGGTCTTAAAGGAAGAAGGAGTCCAAATAGTAGGAGAAATTGAGGAGTACGACTATGGAAAATTTGGTTGGATTCTAGATCCTGAAGGAAATAAAATTGAGCTCTGGGAACCCGTAGACAAGGCGTTTCTATAAGCCAAAAAGAGATAAATATTTTTTGTAACTTTCTACTCACTAATCAATTATATAACTATTATTTATGAGCGAAGAAAACAAAAACCTTGGTGACGATCTAAAAAAAGGGGCTGAAGAAGCTTTTGATAGCGCAAAAGATGCTGCTAAAAAAGCATCCGAAAAAGCAGGTGATTTTGCAGATGACGCAAAAGATGCAATAAGTGATTTCGCAGAGGATGCTAAGGAAACGGCAAATGAATTTGCAAAAGAAGCCAAAGAAACTTTTAATGAAGTAACTGGTGACAATAAAAAAGTTCTAGCAGGTATTTTAGCCATACTTCTAGGAGGTTTAGGTATTCATAAATTTGTCTTAGGATATACTAAAGAAGGTATTATTCAATTGATATTAGGATTTGCTTGTGGAATTGGTACTGTTATTGGGATAATAGAAGGTATCATTTATCTTACAAAATCTGATAATGAATTTTATCAAACGTACCAAGCAGGAAAAAAACCTTGGTTCTAGATATAAGATAAAAGCCAAAAAAAACACTTTTGGCTTTTTAATTTTATTTTATTATCGTAATATTGCGATATTATAATTTAAATATGGGTATTACTAAAACGCAAATATTTGATCGAAGGCAAAATGAATTGGCTCAACTTTTTAAAATACTTGGACATCCAGCAAGAATTGCCATACTGCAATACATCAGTAAACAAGATGCTTGTATATGCAATGATTTAGTAGAAGAAATAGGTTTAGCTCAAGCTACCATATCCCAACATTTGAAGGAATTAAAAAGTATTGGATTATTAAAAGGAGAGATCGAAGGAAAAAGCATGTGTTATTGTATTGATATTGATAATTGGAATGCATTACAACAAAATTTGAACTCATTTTTTAACACCACCAAACAGAATTGTTGTTAAACTAAAAAATATATTATGAATACATCAGAATTTATCTCTCTATTGGGAGAACATCAGGAGAAGTCGTTACTTTTCGAATATGCACCAGGAATGTTAGTAGGTGCAAACTATCACGTTACCGAAGTTAAGCATGTTACTATTGATTCTGTAGACTGTGGTGCCGGAAAGGATTCTTGGAAAGAAACCATCATTCAGTTATGGGAAAGTCCATTAGAACTAGGAAAAACAGATTATCTAACCACCTATAAAGCGTTAGGCATTCTCCAAAAAGTGGGAAAAATATCAACTTATGATATGGATGCGGTTGTAAAAATTGAATACGGTAATACTATGTTTCATACCGCTCATTTACACATTACTGGTTTTAGTGCTCAAGAAGGAAAATTAATCATCAGATTATCAGTACAACCTACAGATTGCAAAGCAAAAGAAACTTGTGGCATTCCCGAAACAAGCGCTACCGCAAATGCTTGTGCACCTGGAAGTGGGTGTTGCTAGATATAATGAGTATCGAAGTCGAAATAACTAATTTTACCAAACAAGATTGGCCTAATATCGCTACAATCTATAAAGAAGGTATTGACACCGGAATTGCAACTTTCGAGACTACTGTTCCAACATGGGAACAATGGGATACATCACATATTAATTCTTGTAGGCTAAAAGCTGTTCTAAATACCGAAACGGTCGGTTGGGCGGCACTAGCACCTACGTCTAAAAGAGAAGTTTATAAAGGTGTTGCAGAAGTTAGCATTTATATAACATCAAAACATCGAAATTTAGGTATTGGAAAGTTACTTTTGACCAATTTGATTACCGAAAGCGAAAAAGAAGGGTTTTGGACATTACAAGCCGGTATCTTTAGTAAAAATAATGCTAGCATTAAGCTACACACCAATGTAGGTTTTAGAATCATTGGGTATAGAGAAAAAGTAGCTAAATTAAATCACATTTGGTATGATAATATCATTTTAGAAAGAAGAAGTAAAAAAATTATATAACCGCAAAACACCACAAAATGAATATTTTAGTTTTATGTACAGGAAACTCTTGTAGAAGTCAAATGGCAGAAGGGTATCTAAAACACTTTGTAAAAGATAACGCAACAGTGTATAGTGCAGGAGTAGAAACTCATGGAGTTAATCCAAGAGCTATTGCTATTATGAAAGAAGATAATATTGATATATCAAATCATACATCAAACAACCTAGATGAATATTTAGATATTAAATTTGATTATATACTTACAGTTTGTGACAACGCTAAGGAAAGATGTCCATTCTTTCCAGGAAAAGCTGAACGTTTACATTATAACTTCTTTGATCCATCAAAAGTAGAAGGAACAGAAGAAGAAATTCATGCTGCTTTTACAAAAACCAGAAATCAGATTAGGGAGTATTGTGAAGATTTTGTAGCTAAAAATGTTTTACAGACTTCCTAAATATACATCAACGACTTATCGATCAATTTTGAAACCTGGTTTGGCATAATTCTCAGGAATATTGGAAGGAGGTACCATCAGAGAATTTCCATCTCTTACAGCATGATAGTGAGGAGATAAAATCTCAATTCCTGCCTGATGCAGTTCATTTTTGATATTTTCATGTAATACAGAATAAATCTTAGATGACTTTTCTGGATTTTTTGTGTAAACATTTAATTCATAATGTACATAAAAGTCATCCAAACTTTTAATCAACACAAAGGGTACAGGTTCCGATAATACGCTATCTGTACTCTTTGCTCCTTTTTTAAGAGCTTCAATTACATCATCACTTGGTACATCATATCCTATGGTTACCGAAGTATGTAAAATAACACCCACATCTTCTGATGCATTTTTTGTGAAATTGATAATATGATTTCCAAGAATGGAAGAATTAGGAATGGTAACATCTAAATTCTTAATTGTTCTAATTCTGGTTACTAATAAACTTCTTTCCGTGACATCACCAATAGTATTCCCAATTTCCACCCTATCTCCTACTTTAAAAGGTCTCATATACGTAATTACAACGCCAGCAACAATATTAGAGATAGCTGATGTAGATCCTAAAGAAAATAATATTCCAAAGAAAATAGATAACCCCTTAAAAGCTGGAGAATCAGAACCTGGGATATAAGGAAAAACGATAATCAATGCAAAAGCAATAATAAAAACACGTAATAGATTAAACGTAGGTCTTGCCCAATCTGCATGAAAACCATCTAATCTAACTGCTTCCTTCTCTAATTCTGTAGTTACGTATTTTAAGAATCTTATTAGATATTTAGTAACTAAAAAAATTACAATTATAAAAAAGAGATTGGGTATAAATCCAATCAAACCATCATATAAAAATATCAATGGTTTCTTTATATATCCAAGTACTACATCCGCATATTCTTTAGTTTGTGGTACCAAACTAAATAAGAAAGGGAGATAGAAAACAAAGAAGATTAAAACAACAGTAATCTTAAGTAGCCTAAGAATGAAAGTTAATATATGCCTTTCTCTCCTAGGGGTAATGAATCTAAAAAACTGCGAGAATTTTGTTCTTCCGAAGAAAATATTGTTTTCTAATTTACTTATTTTGCTCTGTAGCCATTTGAAAAACTTTTTATTCAGAAATAGGAAAAGTATAACGCCCAACAGCGCAATTGCAAAATAAATGTATTGTACTACCACAGTTAGATATTTTAACCTTCAAATTAGGAAAATATCTCAGGAACTGAAAGAAATAGGTTATTAAAAAAAGGGAATATTACGATCAAATACACAAAACCATCGACAATAATATTACTTATCAGCATTTTTAAAGTACTTCTGCTCCAGTTCTGCTTGAAATTCTTCCATCACTGGTTTAACTGTACTATCAGGAAGATCTGCAATTCTGATATACATTAGACCATCTACAGCATTATTAAAAAGAGGATCCACATTAAATGCTACTACTTTTGCATTCTGCTTGATATATTTCTTTATCAGAACTGGTATACGAAGACTTCCAGGCTCTATTTCATCAATAATTTTATCAAACTTATTCAGATCGCTTCTACTCTCATCAAAAACAAAATCTTTATCAGCGTCTTTTAGTTTTACCTTAAACTCTTTCTTTGGTCTAACATACTGAGCAACGTACGGATCATAATAATGAGATTTCATAAACTCTATCATTAGTGATTTAGAGAAGCTACTAAACTTGTTACTAATACTCACGCCGCCTATTAGATATTTGTGCTCAGGAAATCTAAGCGTACAATGAACAATACCTTTCCAAAGTAAAAACAATGGCATTGGTCTTTGCTGATATTCTTTGATAATAAAAGCCCTACCCATTTCTATAGATTGGCTCATCATTTTATGTAGCTCTGGTTCAAACCTAAAAAGATCTTGCAGATAAAATCCATCTATCCCATACTTAGAATAAATTTCTGTACCCATTCCCATTCTATAGGCACCCGCTAACTTTTTGGCACTATTATCCCATAAGAACATGTGGTGATAGTAATCATCAAATGGATCTAAATCTATAGATTGATTTGTTCCTTCACCTATTTCTCTAAAAGTAATTTCTCTTAATCTTCCTATTTCGTGTACTACGTTTGGAATACATTCAGTTTTTGCTAGAAAAACCTCATAATTTTTGCTAGCAAGCAAACGCTTATCATTTTCTCTACAATACTCCAATTCCAATTCTATAGCACTAATACTGCCTTCTAAAGCAATTTGCTTAGGAGATTTAGGAAGTTTAAGATTTTGTGGAATAGATTCTCGTAATGTCTTCTTCTCATAAGGATTTGCCAACATATACGTCTTTTTACGTAAAAATGTGGTAAAATCTTCGATATTATCGTACTCCTCTTGATCTTTTACAGAAACAGGATTCCCTATCCTAACCTTAATTACCTTATTCTCTTGTGAGAATAATTCACTAGGCAATTTAGCAGTTCTAAGGGTATCATTCATAGATGCTAACTGGTAAAACAATCTACTATTCCTAGCATGAAAATAAATTGGAATTACGGGAACTTTTGCCTTTTTTACCAATCGCATAGCTCCTGATTCCCAAGGTTTATCTACATACTGTTTACCTTCTTTAATAGTAGAAACTTCTCCAGCCGGAAAAATCCCTAAAGGCTTTCCTTCTTTAAGATGTATAATAGCTTCTTTAATTCCTTTAAGACTAGATTTTGCTTCTTTCCTTCCTTCAAAAGGATTTACAGGCATGATATATTGTTTTAACGGAATAAAATTATGTAGTAAAAAATTCGCTATAATTTTATAATCAGAACGATGTTCTAACATTAATTTTAGCAACAAAATTCCATCTAATCCACCAAGCGGGTGATTAGAAAGGGTAATAAATGCGCCGTTTTTTGGCAACCTTCTTAAATCTTCTGGAGGAATTTCGAAAGTAACCCCATACATCTCCAATACAGCATTTACAAAATCTTCGCCTCTCAAATGACTAATTTGATCATATTGACGATTAATTTTTGATAACCTCGTGATTTTTAAAATCATCCAGCCAACAAAAGTGCCAATAAAACCAAGTTTATCCAATTTGAGCCCTTTGGCTACTTCTTTTGAGGTGACTACCGCCATTAAATAAGTTTTGTGCTAACTACAAATATAACAAAATCATTGAATAGAGTATCTTACTGCTTTGCAACCATTTGATAGGTTTCTTTTGTACTTTGTTTAAGCAAAATATCCATGTTATCTTCTAAAAACTCAATTGCATTACTTGTAAAATGCCTAATCGTAAATAGTGAAACGTTCTTTTCGTACCTAACACGGAATTTAGCTTTTAAATGCACTAATAACTGATCAAAATTATGAAACTTATCATCTAGACAAACAGAGAAACTTATAGCAGAGTTCTGAATGAGATCTACCTTTAGATGATATTGATGAAAAAGACTAAATATTTCGCTGATATTTTCTTCTACAATGAAAGAAAAATCCAAAGAAGACAGTGATAACAATATCTGATTTTTTTTAACAATAAAACAAGGCATATGTGGAACTAAACTCTGCCCTTTTCTTACTGATGTTCCTTCATTTTTGGGATTAACAAATGACTTTACAAATAAAGGTATCTCTTTCCTTTGTAATGGCTGCAATGTTTTTGGATGAATTACGGACGCTCCATAAAACGCCAATTCAATGGCTTCTTCATAAGAAATTTGGGAAAGTAACTCCGTATTCTGAAAAACCCTTGGATCTCCATTTAAAACACCAGGAACGTCTTTCCATATAGTTACACTTGTTGCATTTGTGCAATAAGCAAAAATCCCCGCGGTATAATCACTTCCTTCTCTTCCTAATGTAGTAGTAAAATTGTTACTATCCGAACCAATAAAACCCTGAGTAATTGTCAACCCCTTTTTAATAGCCTTATTTCCAATGAGTTGCTGCGTTTTCTCCCAATCTACAGTAGCATCTCTGTAATGATCATTAGTTTTTATTACATCTCGAGCATCTAGTAACGTATTTGCATATCCTTTTTCAGATAAATATTCACTAACAATAGTAGTAGAAATTAATTCTCCATAGCTCACTGTCTGATCATAAACATAATCATATCGTGCGGATTTATTTCTTTTCAACATAGTTTCCAGATCAGAAATTAAAGAAGTAACTTTCTCAAAAACTGGATGTTGAATATTATTAAAAAGATCTTCTAAAATCCGAAAATGATACGTTTTTATGAGTTCTAGAGAATCTCCGAACTCCGAATTTTTGTTTAGATAATTCTCTACCACTGCTTCCAAAGCGTTTGTCATCTTACCCATAGCAGACACGATAATAATTGTATCCGCATGCCCAACTTTTTGCAGCACCTTGATTAGATTTTGCACTCCTTCAGCGTCTTTTACGGATGCTCCTCCAAATTTAAAAACCCTCATTGATTTATCTAATTTCCCAGTATATGATACTTCAGTTTTGCCTAATTCTTAGACACAAAAGCTTGTAATCCTTGTTCATCCATTTGTACTACCTGCCAACCTTCTAAAATCTTAGCCCCACTTTTTAGATAAAAATTTACTGCTGGCGTATTCCAATCCAAAACATTCCATTCTACACGTTTTACACCTTTCTCTTTTCCATATTGCATAACCCTCTTATAAAGAGCCATTCCAATACCTGAACCTCTCATAGATTCTCTCACAATCAAATCTTCTAAATGAACCGTTCTTCCTTTCCAAGTAGAAAATCTAAAATATACCAATGCCAAACCTACGATTTCACCTACAGCCGTTTCAGCAACAAAACAATGAAACAATGGTTTATTTCCAAAACCCTCCTTTACTAAATCGTCTACTGTAACTTCTACAGCATCGGGTTCTTTTTCAAAAACGGCTAATTCTTTGATTAATTGAAGTACTTGCGGCATATCTCCTGCCACTCCTTCTCGTATAATATAGTCCATAGGTCAAAAGTTTATCAAAACTATAAAATATGTGTTAGAATCTAGATAATTTTACAATCTTATATAGAACTAATTTTAGTTTTTATAAAACTCACTAAAGTTTGACAAATTAGCTCTACGAAAACGTTTTAGTTGTCTAAAAAATAATATTTTTGCACAAATCCAACACAACCTAACATGACAAGAAAAAACCAAACTTTAGGAGAGTTTATTATAGAAAACCAAAAAGATTTTCCATATGCAAGTGGTGAACTTTCACGACTGATCAATTCCATTCGCCTTGCTGCAAAAATGGTAAATCACGAAGTAAACAAGGCAGGTTTAGTAGACATAACAGGAGCTGTTGGAGAAACAAATATACAAGGTGAAGATCAACAAAAATTAGATGTACTTGCCAATGAAACATTCATTAACACCTTAACCAATAGAGAAATTGTTTGTGGTATTGCCTCTGAGGAAAATGATAATTTCATTACCATTAAAGGTCAAAAAAGTGATCATAGGAATAATTATGTAGTTTTAATGGATCCTTTAGATGGCAGCTCTAATATTGATGTTAATGTCTCAGTAGGAACTATCTTTTCTATTTATCGCAGAATTACTCCAACAGGAACACCCGTAACCATTGAAGATTTTTTACAACCTGGAAATTTGCAGGTAGCCGCAGGATACATTATTTACGGAACCTCCACAATGTTGGTATACACAACCGGAAATGGAGTAAATGGTTTTACATTAAACCCAGCTCTAGGAACCTATTATCTTTCGCATCCTAATATGACATTTCCCGAGGATGGTAGAATTTATTCTGTAAATGAAGGAAACTATATTCATTTCCCTCAAGGAATTAAAGATTATATAAAATACTGCCAGGAAGAAAAAGATGATCGTCCTTATACATCAAGATATATTGGATCATTAGTAAGCGATATTCATAGAAATATGATAAAAGGTGGAATTTATATGTATCCTAGTACTTCCAAATCTCCTAATGGAAAACTACGATTGCTATACGAATGTAATCCTATGGCATTTTTAGCAGAACAAGCTGGTGGATTTGCTAGTGATGGATTTAGAAGAATACTAGAAATTAAACCTACCGAATTACACGAAAGAACACCGTTTATCTGCGGAAGCAAAAACATGGTTAAGAAAGTAGAATCTTTTATGCAAAAGGAGAGTACGAAATAATATATTCTTCCGATCTTACATAGTAATAATAATACAATGATCTGTATTTAAATTGGATACTGCTTTTTTTTTAGTATTCTTGCATAATAAATATATCTGTCTGTAGGCCTACCCCTCACTCTTCCCTTTGACTATAGATTAGATGGATTATATTTTTAATGGAGTTGAAAGGAAATAATGATTAACATTATTACTCATTGACTGTATTTTTTAATGTTTTTATATTAAATTTACTTTTAGCTCATAGAATAAACATAAATTGACCGATAATGGCTAAAGAAACTAAAGCTGTCCAGGAACAGGTTGCTAACGATCCTTCTTCAAAGATAGAAGCAATAAAAAATTTAATTTTTGGAGAAAATATTGCGGCTTATAACTCTGAATTTGACGCCGTAAAAAAAGACATTTCTTCTAAAAAGAAAGAACTAGAGGATTTTATTGAGGATACAAGAAAAGAGCTACATCAGGCTATTGATAATTTAAGTACTGATATTAATATTAGAATTACTGAATTAGAAGATAATTTAGCAGACAAAGTTTCTATGTTAGATGATAAAAAAGTCGACAGAAAAACGTTAGGCGATCTTTTGATTGCCATGGGCGAGAAAATCAATAAGTAATCTGCCTATCCAAGATTATGGAAGAGCAGGACAAATTTAAAATTCTTAAAGAACTTCTTCTTACGGATGAGAAGGAGTATGCAGATTCCATTGCTAAAAAAGTTGAAGAACTTAGTAAAATCGTTCACCAAAAAAGAGAACTTTCCTATAAAGTAGATCCTATTATTGATGACAAATTAGAAGAGTTTGTTGAAGAAATTCCTAAAACATTAGGTCCAACGATTACACAAACGCTAAAAGAAGAAATTAAGAATTCTCAGGATGCCGTTGTAGAAGCTTTATTTCCAATTATAGGAAAGATGATTAAGCGATACATCGCTCATGAAATGAAACTCTTAAGCGACAACATCAACAAAAAAACCAAACAAGCTTTCTCTTTTAAAAATTGGTTTAGAAGAACTAAAGCTAAAGCACAAGGTATCAGTGACGGTGATTTGGCAATTTCGGATTACGCCAAACCCAGATTAATCCAAATGTTTGTCGTTGAAAAAGATTCAGGATTACTTATTGCTGATTATAGTCCTCTTTCTGATGGCACAATTGATAAAGATATGGTAGCTGGTATGCTTACCGCAATAAAGGGGTTTGTTGAGGATGCTTTTCAGGGTGGTAATCAAAACTTAGAAACTATAGAATACGAACTATACACTATACATATACAGAATTTTTATTCTTATTATATAGCAGCTGTTATTTCTGGTGCCTACAACATCATGTTTAAAGAAGTATTGGAAGATCAAATTATTGAATTTGCTAAGAATCATATTTCCAGAAGGGATCTAGAAAATAATGAGCTTTTTACAAATAAATTAAAAAAACATTTTGAAGATGACATTGTCTAAAAAAGTAGTGCTTTTAGGACACTTTGGAGTTGGGAAAACATCGTTGTTTAGACGTTTTGTTGACAACGAATTTTCTGAAGATTATAAAGTAACATTAGGAGTTCAGATAAAAAAGAAAGTTGTTGAAATGCCAGATGGCAGAGAACTTTCGATGATCATTTGGGATACCGAAGGTCATACCGATATCGAAGACACACGAAAATCATATCTTCTTGGCTCTAACGCTTTTATTTACGTATTTGACCTTACAAGAATAGACACCTATAAAGATCTTACCAAAGATTTAGAATACCTCGCAAAAAATCACCCAAAAGTGATTATAAAAACAATTGGTAATAAATTGGATCTGGTGAGCGAAAAAGAAATCCAAAAGAAATTTGATGAGTTAAACATTACTGTAGATTGTTTAACAAGTGCTAAAACAAACAAAAATGTTCAGAATTTCTTTACTGATCTTTCTATCGAAATAACATCATAGCCCTATGACTTACCAAGAAGAAAAGTTGTTTTTTGATCAACAAATGCAATGCACAATTACAGGCCATGATGGTGTGATTAAGGAAACCGATGCAAATATTTTTAGTTGGAAAGTCAGTACTTCTATTTATGATGCACATCCTTTTTTCGAGATCATAAAAGGATTCTTAGAAATATTTGAAAAAGAAGAAACCACCTATAATTTTCCTTGTATTCACTTAGAAGAAGGAAAACTAGAAAAGATATGCGATGTAACTATCAAAATCAATACAAAAGAAGTAGTTATTCTCTTATTCGATTATTCGTCTAAATATCATGAGCTAAATAAAATAGCGCAACAAAAAAATGAATCTGTTCTTAGAGCTAAAGAATTAGAGCTCAAAAATAAATTCCTTATTGATAAAGAGAAATTTAAAAACAGTTTTATCGCTAATATCAATCATGAAATCAGAACTCCTTTAACCAGTATTTTGGGATTTATAGAGGTATTGCAAAAGACTAATTTAAATTTTGAACAAGAAGAATTAGCAAGAATTATAAAAAGACAAAGTCTACACCTTAACTCTTTAATAGAGGATATGGTAGATATTTCTAAAATAGAATCTGGTAAAATAAAAATTGTAGAAGAGCGCTTTTTGTTTGTAAATCTCATGGAAGGTTTCCAAGAAACCTATTCGAAATTAGCTGAAGACCGAGGGTTAGCATTTGAAACGTATATTGATCCTAATATTCAGGAGTATTTAATTGGAGATCGAACCAGAGTATTCCAGATTATTAATAATGTGCTTAATAATGCCTTCAAATTTACTGAAGAAGGTAAAGTAAGTCTTTCTGTGACTAAAAACTTTCAACGAACCAATAAGTTAAGTGTTAGTTTCAAAATTGAAGATACCGGATTAGGAATACATGAAGAAGACCTCGAAAATATCTTTGATAGATTTACTCGTTTTAATAGAGATAAACAGATTTCGGGAACAGGATTAGGACTAGCTATTGTAAAAGATTTAGTAGACCTTCTCAATGGTGAAATTAAAGTAACTAGCGAACCGGATAAAGGGACTACTTTTGATATTAAACTACCATTTAAGTTTGAAATTTCAAAAGCTAAGCCAGAAAAGAAAAAGAAAAAATATAGTTTACCCGAATCAAAAAAGAAATTCAGAATTCTAGTTGTGGAAGACGAAGAGTCTACCCAATTCTTAATTATGAAAGTTCTTATTGATCATGGTAGTTTCTTTGTAGATGTTGCTATGAATGGAGAACAGGCCATTAGTTATATGGAACGAAGAAATTATGACTTGGTTCTTATGGATCTGGAATTATCAAAAATAGATGGCTATAAGGCCACTCATATGATACGCAAAAATTATGGCGATAAAGCCATAGCAGAGGTGCCAATCATTGGTTTTACTGCCAGAGCTACCGAAGCAGAACGAGATAAATGCCTGAGATCTGGAATGGATGATTTTATCGCCAAACCTTTTGAACAAGAAGATTTACTCTATAAAATAGTTAAACAAATAGCTAAAAAAGCCGCTTCATAAAAGCGGCTTTTGTCATTTTGGTTGGATTTGTTTTCCTTGTTTACAAAGAAAACTATCTGTTCATATTTTTAATCTCTTCAGCAAAAGTATCTCCATCCACATCCTGATCTACTAATGTTAAGGCTTTATCCACAACGTATTTTGCATTATCGGATTTAAACCCTAATCCGATACATAATTTTTCTAATAAAACTACCTGATCATCTCCTTTGATGTTATCTGCATATACCATTCTCGCTAAATCAAATAACCTTTCTAATCTTGCATCATAGCTAGTTGGTGGATTGATAGGATGAGCAGCATAATTCTTAGAAATTTCTTTATAATCATTTTCAGAAATATCAAGGTTACGAGCCAATCTATCTAAGAACGCTCTCTCTTCGTCTGTTATAACTCCATCACTCATTGCTACTCTTACAATAGCAGCAAAATGGTCTTGATTTCTCTTTTGAAACCCACTATCAAATAAATCAGATATCGACATTATGTATTTTGTTTATTTTGCCGCAAATATAACCAAACTTAATTCCTTTTAAAATATATAGGTATCCTTTTTTAAGGTAAACAAAATATTTAAGGGATTCAACACGTTGATGTTCGATAATTATATAGAAATACAATTTTAGTAACGGCATATTGGATTCCATACTGAATTCAATATTTTTGGACTATGCAAATTCATCACATCAAAAAACAAAAGATCATTCTTATGATCTTTATACTTATCATCACCCTTACTGGATACACTCAAAACACTGCTATACCTGATTCTGTACAAAACAAGACACTAGACGAACTGGAAAATCTTCTAATAAAAAATGTAAAAGACTCTATCAAGGTTACATTTTATGCTGAAATATTATTAGCTAAAGCCAAACTAAAAAAAGATAATCTAGGATTAGCAAAAGGTTATTTTCAAGTATCCTTCAATCATATCCATAATCCATCAAAAAGAATTATTTATCTAGATAGCTCTATCCATTACAGTTCTAATTTAAAGCATGACTTGTATCCAGTAATTTCATATGTAAACAGAGCAGGTTCCTACAAAGAAATTGGTAATTACAATAAAGCATTGGATGATTATTTAAAAGCTTTAGAATTCGTTGATACCGTAAATACCAATTTATATAATGTAGTCAAACATAATATCGGTAGATTAAAAGATGAAATAGGAGAGTATCAAGAAGCAAAAAAGATATACCTAGATGTAATGAAATATGAAATACATCGGGAGATTAAAGGGGAAGAGCATTTAATCACTATTCTAATGTTAGCAGATTCTTATAGAAAATTAAACCAGATTGATTCTGCTTCCTATTATACTAACCTCGGCATTAAAGAATCTATTAAAGATACTCTAAACGTGTACTATTCATTCGTTTTGGCCGAAGGTATCAATCAATACTACAAAAAAGAATATGATGCTTCTATTGATAGTATCAACAAATCAATTCCGATGATTGAGAAACTAGAATCTCATAATATGGGAGCAATCGTAGATGGTTATTTACATTTAAGTAAAATTTATAAAGAGCATAGTGATGAAAAAATGTTGTTAAGTTCATTAGAAAAAATAGATTGGTATTATGAAAACACTAAGTACCGATCTTTAGAAATGCGTGAAGCATATGAACTATTTATAAATTACTATAAATCAATTGATGATAAAAACAAACAACTATATTATATAAATAAATTGTTTGCCGTGGATAGTGTATTAGATAGGGATTACAAAAGCTTGAACAAAACAATTACTAAAAAATACGATACTCCTCAATTACTTAAAGAGAAACAACATTTAATAAATACGCTACAGGAAAAGGAAAAGATCGTATCCCTAAAATATAGTATAACATTATTAGCGGTAATTATTCTTTTCATTTTTTTCTTATCAGTATATTATAGAAAAGTACAATACAAAAAAAGGTATCAAGCAATAATGCACCCCGAAAACAATCTTGAAATCAAAAAAACAGAACCACTAATTGCAAGAGAAAAAAATATCAATGACTCAAAATCCTTAGGTATTCCCGAAAATGTTGTTTCTGAAGTTTTAGAAAGACTTACACAATTTGAAGACAAAAATGGTTTTCTAACCCGTAATCTTACTATTTCTCACTTGGCCAAAAAATTAAATACCAATTCTAAATACTTGTCTAAAATCATTAATCAATACAAACAAAAAAGATTTAGTGTTTACATCAATGAATTAAGGGTAGACTATGTAATCGAACAACTGAAAGAAAATCCAAAATTTAGACTGTATAGTATTAAGGGAATTGCAAGAGAACTTGGATATAATAATGATCGTGCTTTTTCGAAAGCTTTTTATCAAAAAACAGGAATGTATCCGTCTTATTTCATCAAACAACTAGAAAAAGAAATAACCACATAAATCATTGATTTCCAATTTATACAAAGTGTCATTTCCATGAAAATACAGTAGTAAATTCTATGAATTAAATTTTTCAAAAAGAATAATAATTACTTTTATTTCTGAAACAAAAAGAACATATATATGAAAAACAAAAAAGGGAAAAAGCTTAGCTTACACAAAATTAAGGTTGCCAAATTAGAAAAACGTAATTTTTATGATGTAAAAGGAGGAAACACCTTAACCTTGCATAACGATGCTACTTTACTTCCTGATGGTTGTAATAGTGAAGAAAATTGTCCTACTGATTGGACATATGACTGTTCTGGTTCCAATGGGTGCAAATCTCGTATAAGAATATGTGGTGTATGGGATTAATTTTATAACCCTATAGATTCATAATATATGAGTAAAACAAAGCCACTCCTTTAAAAAGAGTGGCTTTATTATTAAGCTTGTTTAAAAATCTTAGCAAGGAACGCAAGCTACATGTTTCCCTGTGAAGAAGTCCAATTGAGAACAGGTCCCTGCAGGACAAATAGGGCAACCAAATCCTCCATTAATAGCTTGTTGATTGCTTTTAGAAATTGTTTTTACCCCGTTTAATTTTCTTAATTTATTCATCGTATAAAGTATTTAAAATGTTTTATCCCTGAACAGTTAAAGACACTCAAGGAATATGTCTACTATAGTACTTTTTATATTTTCACTAATTCTTTAAAAACAGGATCTTTAGAGATATTTTGGATCATCCTCTTTTTAGTTTCACTCTTCTTTTTCCGTAAATAATTCTCGGTACATCCAGTAATTCGCGCCATCTCTTGGTAATCTTTCCCTTCAAAAATTAGCTGCCACAACCTTTTTGTTGTATCCTGTAGATTAGCAAAATACGCGTGAAACAGTTGTTTACGTTCTTTCTGAAAAAGCTTCTCTATGACAGTAGATTCTTCATGATTCCAGTCATTGTTCAAAAGATCCATAAACAACAGTTTTTTGTTTCTATTTACAGTCTTTAACCACATATTTCTACAAACACCGTAAAAATAATTTTGGATTGGAGGCCTGATCATGAACTCTGGGTTTCTCAATTTTAGATATAACAATAACAGCGCATCTTGGAAAACGTCCTCGGTGTCTTCCAAACAACCACCATTTAGAAGAATATAATTTTTGACTATGGGAAAGTTCTTTTGATAAAACCTCCTTATGATGATTTCATTTCCACTTATTATCCCTTCTCGCATTTCTTGATCGCTAATCTCTTTCATATTTTTAGTACTCCTGAAAGTTATTTTCTAAAATTCTTTCTTCACTATCCTGAGATCAAATATAGCTTCACAAAATATTAATAAGCAAGAAGACGCGCGTCCAATTCATGGAATTGGAACTTATGAAATCGAATATTAAAAATTTAAATATCAAACAATTAAACCCCTACTAAGATGAGATAACAATTCTTTCATTATACAAAGAGAAATAGACAAAAAAAGTGCGGAACAGAGGAATTTATACTAACTATTCTGCAAAATAAGACCCAAAGAAAGAGCATCAACAACTCCTAATATTTCACTAAACACTTTTTTGTAAAACCAGTATTCCGTAATTTCCAAAAAACAATAAGAATATAGTTCTAACTCCTTATGCCATCTAGACCACTTTTAAAATTTACAGAAAAAGGAATCTATTGTGCTGTTGCAAAAGTATATTTAGATCCTTGGAAACCTGTAGATAAAGCAATCATTACTCATGGTCATGCAGATCACAGCAGATGGGGACACAAACAATATATAACACACCATACGAATATCCCTATTATCAAGCATCGCTTAGGAGATATAAATGTTACTGGAAAAGCATACGGAGAAACTTTTGTGATCAATAATGTAACGTTTAGCTTTCATCCTGCTGGTCATATCATTGGCAGTTCGCAAATCAGAGTGGAGCACAAAGGTGAAATTTGGGTGTTTACAGGAGACTATAAAGTAGAAAATGATGGAATCTCAATTCCCTTCGAACCTATTAAATGCCATACTTTTATCACAGAATGTACTTTTGGATTACCTGCGTTTAAATGGGCTTCTCAAAAAGATGTTTTTAACGATATTAATAATTGGTGGGCAGAAAATAAATCTGAAGGTAAAACATCCATTCTTTTTGGATATTCTCTGGGAAAAGCACAACGTCTCTTAAAATACTTAAATCCAGAAATTGGTAAAATTTATACCCATGGCGCCATAGAAAATATGACAAATGTTATTCGACCTATGGTTTCCTTTCCAGAGACAACCTTGGTGACAAGAGAAACCAAAAAAGAAGATTTTATTGGTAATATCGTTATTGCTCCACCAAGTGCTCATGGTAGTACTTGGATCAGAAAAATGGTTCCTTATGTTACTGCATCAGCAAGTGGATGGATGACCTTTAGAGGAGCAAGACGACGTAGAGCAATAGACAAGGGGTTTGTGCTTTCTGATCATTGTGATTGGGATGGGTTATTAACCGCCATTAACGAAACTGGAGCAACCAAAATTATTACCACACACGGATACACGGAGATTTTTTCAAAATATCTAAGAGAATTAGGGTATGATGCCCGAACAGAGAAAACACAGTACGAAGGTGAACTTGCCGAAATAGATACCAAAAAAGAAAGTGAGGTTCTCGAGTGAAACAATTTGCGAACCTCATCAAAACTTTAGACAGTACGAATAAAACAAACGTAAAAGTAAATGCGTTAGCCACCTATTTTGAGCAAGCACCAGAAAAAGACAAAGTATGGACGATTGCTATTCTCTCGCATCGGCGACCTCCTAGGCCTGTAAATACTACCTTATTAAGAACATGGGCTTCAGAACTAGCTAATATTCCACTTTGGTTGTTCGAAGAATCTTATCATATTGTAGGGGACCTTGCCGAAACCATTGCTTTGGTAATTCCATCTTCCACAAAAAGCACTACAAAAACGCTGACCCAATTTCTTGAAGAAATGATTACTCTTAAAAAGAAAACTGAGCAAGAAAAAAAGACATACCTTCATGAAAACTGGAAGGTTTTAAATTACTATGAACGTTTTGTATTTACCAAACTAATTACTGGTGGTTTTCGAATTGGAGTTAGTCAAAAATTAATGACACGAGCTTTATCAAAAGCCACACAAATTGATGAAGATATTTTAGCGTATAAGCTTATGGGAAATTGGAATCCAAATACTATTTCCTATCAGGATTTAGTACTAGAAGAAAAGGAATCTGACTTTCTTTCTAAACCCTACCCCTTCTATTTAGCGTATGCTGTAGAAAATGAAGTTTCTGATTTAGGAAATGTCTCAGAATGGTATGCGGAACATAAATGGGATGGAATTAGAGCACAAATTATTATTCGAAATAGAGAAATCTTTGTTTGGAGTCGTGGCGAAGAATTGGTTACTGACAAATACCCTGAATTTCAAAAGTTCTTAGATTTTATTCCTGATGGAACCGTTCTGGATGGTGAAATTTTACCATTTCCTAACGGAGAAATTGGAACTTTTAATGATCTACAAACCAGAATCGGTAGAAAAACCATTTCTAAAAATTTACTGCAAAAAACGCCTGTTATATTAAAAGCGTATGATCTATTAGAATGGAAAGGAAAAGATATTCGAAACCTTCCTTTTTCTAAAAGAAGAGAATTATTAGAATCTTTATACGATGATATTTTAAGTACACAAACACCAGAAGAGCATAAAATTCCTTTACATCTATCAGAAAAAATGACCTTTACTTCTTGGTCAGCACTAGCAAAAGAACGTGATAGATCTAGATTAGTAAGATCAGAAGGATTAATGCTAAAAAGAAAAGATTCTCCTTATTTGGTGGGACGTAAAAAAGGCGATTGGTGGAAATGGAAAGTAGATCCTTTAACTATAGATGCCGTACTTACCTATGCCATGAGAGGTCATGGGCGGCGATCTAATTTATTTACGGATTACACATTCGGATTATGGAATAATGACAAAACGGAACTCGTAACATTTGCAAAAGCATACTCTGGATTAACCGATGCAGAATTTCGAGAAGTTGATAAATTTATAAAAGCAAATACACTAGAGCGCTTTGGACCGGTAAGAAGTGTAACTCCAGAATTAGTTTTCGAAATAGCTTTCGAAGGAATTGCTTTGTCTAAAAGACATAAGAGTGGTGTTGCTACCCGTTTTCCTCGTATTTTACGATGGAGACAAGACAAAAAAATTGAAGAAGCCAATTCTTTAGAAGATTTAAAAACACTAATTCCAAGTAACATACAGGATTCATGACACAAAAGGAACTCTTTAATATAGCAGAATCCTGGTTTCAGCAACAGCAATGGAAATCTTTTCCTTTCCAAAAACAAAGTTGGAAAGCATTTTTACAGGGAAAAAACGGATTGTTAAACGCTCCAACAGGTAGTGGAAAAACTTATGCGTTGTGGGTACCGATTGTTCTCAATTACATCAAACAAAACCCTGATTATAAAAACAAACATAAAAAAGGTTTAAAAGCTATATGGATTACTCCCTTAAGAGCATTATCACAAGAAATAAAGCAAGCCACAGAACGATTTGCCGAAGACTTAGGCACACAACTCACTGTAGGAATTCGCACCGGTGACACCTCCCAAAAAGAAAGAGCAGCACAAAAAAGATCCATGCCGGATTTACTAATTACTACTCCAGAAAGTCTTCAACTGTTACTTGCTTCCAAAGGATATGATAAAACTTTTAAAAACTGCACTGCAATAGTTATCGATGAATGGCACGAACTCTTAGGAACCAAGCGTGGAGTACAAATTGAATTAGCTTTATCTCGACTTAAAACTATTGCAAAAGATCTTCGCATTTGGGGAATTTCAGCTACTATTGGAAACCTGGAACAAGCGAGAGAAGTATTATTAGGTCATCAATCAGAAGCATTAGAGAATTCGATTCTCGTAAAAGCAAATATCAAAAAGAAAATTAAAGTTCAGAGTATTATTCCTAAAGAAATGGAAACCTTTCCTTGGAGAGGCCATTTAGGGATTCACTTATTGGATGAGGTAGTGCCCATTATTAAAAAGAGTAAAACAACTTTGTTATTTACCAACACAAGGAGTCAATGCGAAATATGGTTCCAGAAAATTCTACAAAAATATCCCGAGTTTGCGGGAGAAATGGCCATGCATCATGGCAGTATCAATAAAGAAACACGTTTATGGGTAGAACAAGCCATCAGAAATGAATCACTAAAAGCCGTGGTTTGTACTTCTAGTCTGGATTTAGGGGTGGACTTTGCTCCTGTAGAAACTATTATTCAAATAGGCGGACCCAAAGGAGTAGCTCGCTTTTTACAACGTGCAGGTCGTAGTGGTCATCAACCTGGTAAAACCAGTGTGATTTATTTTTTACCAACACATGCTATAGAACTAGTGGAAGCTTCTGCCTTGCAACAAGCTGTTCAACAACATACAGTAGAAGATCGTATTCCTTATTTGAATAGTTTTGATGTACTCGTGCAATATCTTACCACACTGGCTGTTTCAGATGGTTTCCATCCAGAAACCATTTTCCCAGAAATCAAAAATACTTTCTGCTATCAGGCAATTTCTGAAGAGGACTGGAAATGGATTCTTAATTTTATTACTATCGGTAGTCAAAGCTTGCAACAATATGATGAGTATAAAAAAGTAGAAATTCTGGAAGATGGATTATTTAAAGTTAATAATCGAGGAATCGCCATGCGTCATCGTCTGCAGATTGGAACTATTGTAAGCGATGCAGTCTTAACTGTAAAGTACCTTAAAGGTGGTTATATTGGTAGTATTGAAGAGTGGTTTATCTCTAAATTGAAACCAGGTGATGTATTTACCTTTGCTGGTAGAAACCTTGAACTTGTTCGGATAAAGGAAATGAAAGTATTGGTTCGAAAATCTTCTAAAAGAACCTCTAAAGTCCCAAGCTGGATGGGTGGAAGATTGACACTCACTTCTCAAATGTCTGAATTGCTTCGTAACGAATTATACAAAGCTACTAATGAAGAAAAAAAGTCTCCAGAATTAATCGCATTGTCTCACATATTTAAAAAGCAAGAGGAAGAAAGTATCATTCCTGGTCCTGAAGAGTTTTTAATAGAAACCTTTAAAACTAAAGAAGGATATCATGCAATTTTTTATCCTTTTGAAGGAAGATTTGTTCATGAAGCTTTAGGAAGTTTATTAGCCTATCGTATTAGCCTCTTATCCCCCATTTCTTTCTCCATAGCTTTTAATGACTATGGTTTTGAGTTATTATCTGATCAGGAAATAGATATGCAGCAAGTGATCGATAATGATTTTTTTACCAAAGAATATATGCATAGCGATCTTCAGAAAAGCTTAAATGCTACAGAAATGGCAAGAAGAAAATTTAGAGATATTGCTGTGATCTCTGGGATGGTATTTACAGGGTATCCAGAAAAAATGCTCAAAAACAAGCATCTTCAATCCAGTTCTCAATTATTATTTAATGTTTTTAGAGACTTTGAATCAGACAATCTTCTATACCAACAGGCTTTTATAGAAACCTTCGAACATCAGTTGGAAGAAGGACGTTTACAAGAAGCATTAGAAAGAATTGAACAGCAAAAAATCGTTTGGAAATCCTGTAAAAAAGCAACTCCTCTTTCTTTTCCAATTATTACAGATCGACTTCGTGAAAAAATGTCTAGCGAAAAATTAGAAGATCGTATCAAAAAGATGGTAGCTTTGTTGTCTAAGAAATAAGTTTATTAGCATTCCTTTAGAAATTGCAAAAAATACAAATACAACATCAATCTTTCATCTTACACCCTTCTGGAGTTATATTTTGGGAAGAAAGAAATATGCTTTTGATTGCAGATCTACATCTCGGTAAAGTGTCTCATTTTAGAAAACATGGTAGTGCCGTTCCACAAAATGCAATCCAAAAAAACTTTGAACAACTAGACCATGTTATAAATGTATTTAACCCCAAACATATCTGTTTTCTGGGAGATCTTTTTCATAGTTACCTGAATAAGGAATGGGGTGTCTTCGAATCCTGGATTTCTCAAAGGTCAACCATAGAATTCGTTCTTGTTGTCGGTAACCATGATATTATTTCACCATCTAAATACGAGAAAATTGGTATAAAAGTAGCTTCAGAAATACTGATAGATGGTTTTTTATTAAGTCATCATCCAGAAGAACGTGACGGTTACTATAATTTTTGCGGGCATATTCATCCAGGAGTGCTACTGGGTGGTCTAGGTAAGCAGCGTTTGCGTTTGCCTTGTTTTTATCAAACAAAACATCAATTAATACTTCCTGCTTTTGGGGAGTTTACTGGCACTCATATCTTAGAACCTATAGAAAAAGTTAAAATATATGCTATTACCCAAAAGGAAGTTATTTTAGTGCATCAATAATACTTCATATGCAAAACCAACAACATCTTTTTGATCTTTCTGAAGAAATCACTTATCTCAATGGAGCATATATGTCTCCACAGCTAAAATCGGTAACAGATACTGGTATTTCTGCGGTACAAAGAAAAGCACAACCTTATGGAATTTTACCTGAAGATTTTTTTAGTCAAAGAGAAGTTTTAAAAAAACGTTTCGCATCGTTAATCAATGCACCAGACCATAATAATACTGCTATCATACCTTCTGTCTCTTATGGAATCGCGAATGCTGCGAATAATGTTCCACTACAAAAAGGAGATGAAATCATTTTGGTAGATGAACAGTTTCCTAGTAATGTTTATATCTGGCAAGAAGTAGCTAAAAAGAATAATGCACTTATAAAAATTGTATATCCTCCTAAAGAATTTAACAGCCGTGGCAAAAAATGGAATCAATCTATTTTAGATGCTATTTCGAAAAACACAGCTGTAATTGCTTTACCACATGTGCATTGGGCAGATGGCACTTTGTTTGATCTCCAAGCGATTAGAGAAAAAACAACCGCTGTAAATGCTATGATGGTCATTGATGGAACTCAAAGTATTGGTGCATTGCCATTTTCTGTAGAAGACATACAACCAGATGCCCTAATATGTGGGGGATACAAATGGTTATTAGGTCCTTATTCCATTGGAATGGCATATTACAGTGATGCTTTTAGCAATGGAACACCTATAGAGCACAATTGGATGAACAGACATAATAGTGAAGATTTTTCTGGATTGACTAATTATCAAGATCAGTATAAAGAAAAAGCAGCCAGATATTCCGTTGGAGAATCTAGCAATTTTATATTAACTCCAATGCTTACGAAAGCCATCGAACAGTTGATCCAATGGCAACCTAAAAATATTCAGGAGTACACTAAAAACATTTCAAAAGCAACTATTGATAAACTTAGAACCCTAGATTGTTTTATAGAAGATGCCGACTATAGAGCACATCACTTATTTGGCATATATCTTCCGGAGCATTTGAGTTTAGAAAAAATAAAAGCTAATCTAAAAAAAGAACAAATTTTTGTTTCCTACAGAGGAAATGCCATACGAGTATCTTGTAATGTGTATAATTCTGAAAAGGATTTTGAAAAATTGTTATCTCAGTTTCACTTATAAATCAGCTATATTTTTTGGATACAACTATGTAGCTATTATATTTGCTTTAAAATATTTGCTACGTGAGTAAAACAGCTATCTCGCAAACTTTTGCACAGTCTCCGCAATTGCAGAAACTGGGAACTGCTATTGCCCAGTCTGAAAGTAAAACACATATTCAAGGTCTTGTTGGATCATCTTTATCCTTTACCATAGAAGATGCTTTTCACAAAAGTGAAAAACCTTTCTTATGCATTTTTAATGATAAAGAAGAAGCTGCCTACTACCTTAATGATTTAGAACAATTATTAGGTGATAAAAATGTACTTTTTTATCCCGGAAGTTATCGACGTCCTTATCAGATCGAAGAAACTGATAATGCGAATGTGTTGCTTAGAGCCGAAGTATTAAATAGAATTAACTCCAGAAAAAAACCTGCTCTAATTGTTACATACCCAGATGCTTTATTCGAAAAAGTAGTAACCAGAAAAGAACTAGAAAAGAACACGCTAAAAATTTCGATTGGCGATACATTGTCATTGGATTTTGTAAATGAAGTGTTATTCGAATATCAATTCCAAAGAGTCGATTTTGTAACTGAACCCGGAGAGTTTTCGGTTCGTGGTGGAATTGTAGATGTTTTTTCATTTAGTAATGATGAACCTTATCGTATAGAATTTTTTGGTGATGAAGTAGATAGTATTAGAACTTTTGATGTAGAAACACAATTGTCTACCGATCAAATTAAGAAAATCACTATTATTCCCAATGTAGAGAATAAAGCCATACAAGAAACTCGTGAAAGTTTCTTAAAATATATAGCTTCTAAAACAGTAATCTTTGTCAAAGATATTGATCTACTATCTTCAAGAATTGACAAAAATTATGAAAAAGCTAAAGAGGCCTTTAAAACATTATCAGAAGATATCAAACATGCAACTCCGGATGAATTATTTACCTCATCAGAAGTTATTAAAAAACAACTTTTAGATTTTACATTAGTAGAAATTGGCAATCGACCTTTTACCAAAGCTGATTATGCTATAAAATATAACACAAAACCTCAGCCTTCATTTAATAAGCAATTCAATTTATTAATTGAAAACCTTAATGAAAATCATGAAGCGGATTATAAAAACTATATCTTTTGTGTTAGCGAACAACAGGCAAAACGTTTCCATGACATTTTTGATGATGCTGATTTAGACGTTAAACAATATGAAACGGTTGTTTTTTCTGCATATCAGGGTTTTATAGACCATGATCAAAAAATTATTTGTTATACAGATCATCAGATTTTTGAGCGTTATCACAAATTCAATCTTAAAAGTGGATACGCCAAAAAGCAAGCGATTACGCTAAAAGAACTTACTAATCTCGAAGTTGGAGATTATGTAACTCATATTGATCATGGAATTGGAAAATTTGGTGGCTTACAAAAAATAGATGTTGAAGGCAAAAAACAAGAAGCCATCAAACTCATTTATGGAGAGCGCGATGTGCTATATCTTAGTATCCATTCCCTTCATAAAATTTCGAAATTTAATGGTAAAGATGGCAAAGCTCCACAGATCTACAAATTAGGGTCTAAAGCTTGGAAAACGCTAAAACAAAAAACAAAAGCTAGAGTAAAGCATATTGCATTTAATTTAATTCAATTATACGCTAAAAGAAAACTACAGAAAGGATTTCAGTATGCCCCTGATAGTTATTTGCAACATGAATTAGAAGCTTCCTTTATCTATGAAGATACTCCAGATCAAAGCACCGCAACAGAAGCAGTAAAAGCTGATATGGAAAGTGAGAGGCCTATGGATCGTCTGATATGTGGGGATGTTGGTTTTGGTAAAACAGAAGTGGCAATAAGAGCTGCTTTTAAAGCTGTTGACAATGGAAAACAAGTCGCAGTACTTGTACCCACAACCATCCTTGCTTTTCAGCATGCAAAAACCTTTAGAGAACGACTCAAAGATTTTCCAGTTGTTGTCGATTATGTGAATCGTTTTAGAACTGCCAAACAAAAAAGAGAAACCTTAGAAGACTTAGCCAATGGTAAAGTAGATATCATTATTGGAACGCATCAATTAGTAAATAAAAATGTAAAATTTAAAGATCTTGGTTTGTTAGTTATCGATGAAGAACAGAAGTTCGGTGTATCGGTAAAGGATAAACTAAAAACTATTAAAGAAAATGTAGATACATTAACCTTAACGGCAACTCCTATTCCAAGAACATTGCAATTTAGTTTAATGGCGGCGAGAGATCTTTCGACCATTACTACTCCTCCACCAAATCGTTACCCAATAGAGACCAATGTTATTCGGTTTAATGAAGAAAGCATCAGAGATGCCGTTAGTTATGAAATACAACGAGGAGGACAAGTATATTTTATTCATAATAGAATAGAAAATATTAAAGAAGTAGCCGGAATGGTACAACGTTTAGTACCTGATGCTAAGGTGGCTGTTGGACACGGACAAATGGATGGAAAAAAACTAGAAAGTCTCATGCTTTCTTTTATGAATGGAGAATTCGACGTATTAATTTCTACTACTATTGTAGAAAGTGGATTGGATGTACCTAATGCCAATACTATTTTTATCAATAACGCCAATAATTTTGGGCTTTCTGATTTACATCAAATGCGTGGTCGTGTCGGTAGAAGTAATAAGAAAGCCTTTTGTTACTTTATTACACCTCCGTATTCTGCAATGACCGACGATGCCAGAAAAAGAATTACAGCATTAGAGCAATTCTCGGAATTGGGAAGTGGATTTAATATCGCTATGAAAGATTTAGAAATTAGAGGTGCAGGAGATTTATTGGGCGGAGAGCAAAGTGGTTTTATTAATGAAATTGGATTTGACACCTATCAGAAAATCTTAAATGAAGCTATCGAGGAGCTGAAAGAAAATGAGTTCGCAGAATTATATGAAGATACCTCTAAAGAAAAAGTCTATCTAAAAGATACCCAAATCGATACAGACTTCGAATTGTTGTTTCCTGATAGTTATATTAATAATATTACAGAACGTCTTAACTTATATAAAGAGCTTAATGAGATCAAAGATGAAGAAGGACTACAAGCTTATGAAAAACGACTTATAGATCGTTTTGGAGAATTACCAGATCAAGCCACTGATCTTCTAAATTCGGTACGAATTAAATGGATTGCTACAAGTATCGGAATTGAGAAGGTTATCATGAAACAAAACAAATTGATTGGATATTTCATAAGCGATCAACAATCTAGTTTCTACCAAAGCCCTGCATTTAGTCAAGTACTTCAATTTGTACAAAAAAACCCAACTAAGTGTAAGATGAAAGAAAAAAATACGAGAAACGGATTAAGGTTGTTACTAACGTTTGACAATATTAATACCATTGATCGTGCGTTACACGTTTTGCAACCTCTAAAATTTAAACAAAAAACCGAACAAAATTCTTAGTAAAGTTCCATCTAACGCAAGGGATTCTAAAGAATTTTCAGCTTAACGACACTTAATTGCAATTCGTCGACAGTAATGCCTAACTAATCGTTTAAAATATTTGTACGTTCCTTTTCTAGGTAATTTTACATCAGAATATAATGTAAAAACCAACTTAGATTATGAAAAGGAAAGAAGAATTTAGTTTTTTAAAAGGAACTTGGAAGCAAATAAAAAAGATTAATGATAAGGTTTATCAGATAATCGATGGATTAGATACCCATAAACTATATGCTATAAATTATAAAAATCTAAAACAACGATTTGCAGAAGAATTGGAAAATTATAAAAACCATCCAGAATTGATAGATATCGAAGAATTTTCTGCGAATTATGTTTTTGGATATCATTCTTCAAATAACATAGACAATATGTATAGTAAACAGGCAATGTTTATAGAGGTAAAAAGCTACCTAAATAATATGAGAAATTGTGCCTAATTATTTTCTATACTTTTAAAAACTATATTTCTTTTTTGTATTAAGTTCACTTATCTTCCATTTTAATTTTGTGTGATTGCTACAAATATCTTCTTAAGACAAACACAAATACTTCGAAATAATTCCTATATTTCAAAATCAAATAAACCTAGCAAAATCTTCGAACACCGCATTATAACTGAAATGTCAGGTTAATGTCGGGTCAAAGTCAAGCGTAAAAATTTGAGATACTATCTCATACACCTAATATTGCTGTATCAAATGAAAACAAGTTCTAGTCATTCTACTGCAGAGAATACTACTTCTACAGAATCTAAAAACTTAAAAATCATGAAACAGCCAGCATTAGGAATAAAAATATCCGAATTACGAAAATCCAAAGGGTTAACTCAAGAAGAACTCGTAGAACAATGTAACATTAGTGTTCGAACCATTCAACGCATAGAAGCAGGAGAAGTAACACCAAGAAGTTACACTATTAAAACCATATTGTCCGCTTTAGATTATGATCTCGAAGACATCCAAACAAGAGATTCTCAGGTAACCAAAGAATTTAAAAAACTATTTCTACTAGACATTGACGATAGTAAAGAAGCTTCTTTCTTAAATAGACAACTTACCATCTCATGGATTAGTGGAATCATCTATTTTATATTAGGCTTCGTTGAGTTTGCTTTTGATTATGCAAGATACTTTGATAATTCGATGATTGTATCTAATGCAATCTATAGTATTCTTAAATTAACAGTGCTAGCTTCATTTATTTTGTTTATGCGGGGATTTATATTATCCGGCAAAATTTTCAAAAACTATCTGTTAAGAATTATAGCTTTTATCTTAACTATTATGACAATCATTTTCTATAGTTATGATATCATATCCATATATCTTGGAGAATTTGACACCATGTACATAGTAGGTGCTCATAGCGTATCCATTGGTATTATCGGTGTTCTATTTGGAATTTCTGTAATTAGATTACAAAATGCTCTAGGAATGCTAGCCAAAACTACAGGAATCTTCGAAATCATTGCTTATGGATGTATGGCAACAGTATTATTAGGGATTCTAGGATATTTCTTGCTTACTCCAACTATTATCTTAGAAATTATTTTGTTGTTCAGAATTTCTGAAATGATAAAAGCTAAACAAGAAGAAACTCATCTAGAATAATATTCTCACTTCTTAAGAATTCTTTTTTCTTCATTAAGAACAACTCTTAATGACTGGGAAACCTATCTCAATTTTAATCAGAAACTATCATGAAAAAAGCGATCATATCTATAACAATTATAATCTTATTACTATTAAGCTACTTCTTTTTTGAGCCTATTTTTACATATACATCAGGTTGGAATAATTCTCCTGGCAAAAGTGAATTAAACCCAATACACGCACATAAAAATATTACGCAACAAAAAGCTGATAGTATTTTAAAAATTATCTATAAAAGATTAAATGCACCAGCTGTATCGATTGCTGTCGGTCAGAATAACAAGGTAATTTGGTCTAATGCGATGGGATATCAAGATATTAAAAACAAAACATTGGTAGATCTCAACACTAAATTCAGAATAGGAAGTACATCAAAAGCTGTAACTTCCTTAGGAATTGGAGTTCTTCTTCAAGAAAATAAACTTCGTTTGGATCAAAAAGTAAAACAACTAGTTCCTTATATAAAAAATCATCTTGGAGAACTTACGCTAAAACAATTGGCTTCTCATACATCGGGAATACGAAACTACGGGGTTTGCTTTTGCTTTCCTGTTTGGGAATATTATAACAACGACTCGTTTTCTAGTGTAGAACAAAGTGTAAGATTATTTAGCGATGATCCGTTATTATTTGATCCTGGAGAACAGTTTAGCTATAGCAGCTATAATTATACATTAGTAAGTGCTATGCTAGAAGGAGCTACTGGAAAAGTATTCCCAAAATTCATGAAAGAATCTGTTTTTGATCCTTTACAAGCAAAATATATTGAAGAAGAGACCTCTGAAACCTTAAAAAATGCGGCAAAATTTTACGAGGTGCAAGATCAACAGTACAAAGAAGTGTATCCCGTTAACAACAGCAATAAATGGGCTGGTGGAGGATACTTAGCATCTCCTACAGCCTTGGTTAAGTTAGGAAACGCTTTTATGAATCATTGTCTTTTTGACCTACAAACCAGAGATCTACTCACGACACCAATAACACTTAATAGTTCTGAGGTGAATGAACAAAATTATGCTATTGGATGGAGAAATGACACCAAAGATATATTCGAAAATGGGACACAAATTAATATATGGCATCATGGTGGCATTGCTAATGGATCTATTTCATTACTAATGCTATTTCCAGAGTATAATTTATCTATATCAATGCTAGCCAATAAAAATGGAACATCTGCAGATTTATTCGAAAATGTATATGCAATTGCTAAAATATTTATACATCAAAATACTATATAAATAATAAGTCCAGAATATTTTCATATTCTGGACTTTAAAATATTTGAATTAGCCTTTTTTCTTAGAATGGTCCGCCTACGGGTCTACATAGGCATCCTGCGCAGATTAGTGGATAATCACATTCACTATCCGAATGACATTCGGAATTTAATCCTCCTCCACCGTTGATAACTTGTTGCTGTTCCTTGTTTAATTGATTCACTCCTTGTTGAGCTAAAATTGATTTTAACATAATAATTTGTTTTAAGATTATTTGAATTCTGGTATAAGTTACAAAATAAAAGAGAGGAAAATTCCCTTTTTTATAGTTAAATTGATTTTAATATTCAATACTACTTTCTATAATTCGAAGATTACTTGTTCCTGCATCAGAAACATATAAAGTCTTCTGATTTCTACTTGCCAAAATTCCGTTTGGGAAATTAAAGGTAGCCTCAGAAATATCACCGTCGTTATTTCCTAAAATGCTTCCGGCAAATACCTCAAATTCGTTCTCTTTATTAGGATTAATTTTATAGATCTTGTGTTCTCCAAGTTGAGTAGCAAAAAGAAAACCTCGTGCATATGTCAAAAATCCGAGGAAATTGGCATTTGCAGCTGTTGCAGGTAACTCAGCAATAAAAGTAAGATCTCCATCTTTATACTTATAGATCTTTCTATCATTAAAATTTCCTATATATGCGTCTCCTCTTCGATCAAATGCTATTCCTGCAGGTCCATTTATCGGTATTCCTTCATATAGTTTGGTTACAATATTATCTTCTGATAAAATGTTAATAGTATTCGTATTATATTCAACAAATAACATATCATTTGTTCCTGGTATTCTTTTGATTCCTGCTGGAGAAATTGCAGGAATACTATCTAATTGGACTCCATCTTCAGAATATTGATAAATAGTATTTCCAAAATGATCGCAAACGTATACTTCATTCTTTTTGTTAATCCCAATACCGTTTGGAGAAACTAATCCATCTACAAATACGGTAACTTTTCTATCTGGATTCATTTTATAAACTGTATTTCCAACAAAATCAGACCCGTATAAATTCCCTTTTCGATCAATGGCCAACCCATCGTAAAAGGAACCTTCTATTACCGTCTCTACGGAGGTACTAATATTTGGTACTTCTCCTGATATACATGAAGAAAGCAATAAAAATGCAAGAAGACCCCATAAAGTAATAAGAGTATATCTTAATTTTCGAAGACTAAAAAAACAACTAACTGTTCGTTTCATTTGATTTAATTTTAAAGTTTACTTCAAAATTGAATCAAAAATCTCCTCAAATCGACCGAGTGTATACTATGAAACGCTTTTAGCTAGTTTTTAAACTTTTAATATAATTGCTTGGAGTATCATTCTTAACCATTTTAAATGCTTTATTAAAAGTAGATTTAGAATTAAAACCAGAATCTAGTGATAAGGCCAAAATCGTGTGTTTAAAATGTTCTCCTTTCTGAATTTTTAAAATAAATTCCTGAACTCTATATTGGTTGATATAGTCGTAAAAACTACATTGATGAATATTATTTAACAACCAAGAAACATTATTGGTAGTAGTACCCAATTCCTGAGAAAGATCTTTCAACGTAAGTTCGTTATTAAGATATATTTTTTTAGCAACCATTAACTCCTCCAAAGATTTCTTGAGCTGCTCTAACTCTTCTCCCGACAATCGCTGCTTTATTTCTCTTTTTTTCTTCTGTATAGGAATTCTAAAAACCTCTGGCTGTTTTAAACTAAAGAAACCAACTATATAAATAAAAACAGGTATCGAAACCCAAATTAAATGATAACTTACAAAAGCCAATTCTATTCTTCTAATAAAGAAACTATTCAGATAACTTATAACCCATAAAATCATAAAAATAGAAATACCTATCAAAAACATCTCAATATATTTTTGGACTTTTTGAGAATATGAAAGATTTGCTTTTTCCTCTTTTTTATAGATTTGTAATAAACCATAAGACATAATAGTATACATAAGATTACTAGCTAAGCCTAAGGTTTCGACAATAAAATAAATCATTCCAAAATCTCCATTCTCTATCATTTTTAATACTTCTTCCTGAGAATAAAATAGTGTCCAACCAAAAAAAGTAAGATGAAGAAATGCTGGAATAAAATGATACAAAGACATTCGATATACTGGCGATTCAAAAAAAGTCAATCTCCTAATATAGATATACAATAATGGACCAAAAATAAAAATCAATGTATCTACAAAACATGCAATTCTAAAGAAGAGTACTCCAGAAAATTTTGGATAAAATATTCTTCCTATTAACATAATAGAAGCAATAAGCAATAGTAATGCTAAAATTCGGTTAGCCGATTTATTTCTATTATGTAATAATGACAGCGTAATTGCAAGAAAAACACCTTGACTAATTCCCAAGAAAAGTAACAAATCAATAATTCCAAAAGAATTCATACCAGAGATTTTTCGTTTATTTCAAAACTAACCAAATTTTAAAATCAGGTAGTACGTTTGGGTACACTCATACTACTTTAACCATTGTTTTAGCTAATTTCATCTATGATTCTTATAACGATGTATTGAGATCGTATTTAGTAATTTCTGATACGTTACATCAGAAAATAAAGGTGATTTTAATGTTTCTAAACAATCTAGTAATTGCTTTTTTGTTCTAATGCCTATCACAGATGAGCTTATTGCCGAATGTTTAAGTACAAACTGTATCGCAGCTTCTTTTAAGGATAGATTATCATTAGATACATCTTTTAATTTTTCAAGATTTTGTTCCACTTCCAAAACTGAATGATCTAAATATTCTTTTATTGATTTCCCTGCCAATAATCCTTTGGCCAAAGTGCCTCTTGCCAAAACGCTGATATTATTTTCCAGCAATAACTCCAAACAAGATTCTTCGGGTCTTCTATCCAAAAGACTATACTGCATCATTACACTTGTAATATTAGACCTTTGCACGTACGACCTAATAACATTCGGCCTAATAGATGAAATTCCATAGTGCCTTATTTTACCCTGTTCGATCAATGTTTCAAAAGCATCAATGGTTTCATCAATAGGATCATCGATAGTACCTCCATGTAATTGATAAAGATCTATATAATCAGTTTGTAATCTCTTTAAACTATATTCAACTGCTTTAATGATATATCTTTTACTCGGATTCCAGTCCCAACCTTCTCCATTTTCTCTCAGTTTATTTCCTACTTTAGTTCCAATAATGATTTGATCGCGAAAACTCTTTACTGCTTTTCCCAGAAGTATCTCGTTTTCCCCATTTTGATATAAATCGGCAGTATCAAAATAGTTGATTCCCTTATCAAAAGCGGTTTGAATTAACTTTATATCATCTGCTGAATTTTCTTGAAGAGACATACATCCAAAAGAGATTTCACTGATCTCCAGATTCGAATTTCCAAATTTGCGAAAGTTCATCGTATATGGTATCTATTTTTATTTAATCGTTTCTTCTCAAAAATGATAAAATGCATCATCTAGATGTTCAATTCGGGTTCCTGAAGCATTTTTTATAATGGCAATAATATCAAAACGAATTTCTACATCCAGATCATTCTCTATAACATAGTGATCAATTGCTTTTACTAATGATAGTATTTGTTTTGGTTTTACAAAATTTTGGGGATCGCCAAACTCTGGAGTACTTCTTGTTTTTACTTCTACTGCGATAACTACATTATCTTTTTTAGCAATGATATCGATTTCTGCCTTTTGATATCTAAAATTCTTTTTGAGAATAGTATACCCTTTACTTTCTAAAAATTCCGTTGCTAATTTCTCTCCTTCTTTCCCTAGTTTATTATGTTCTGCCATTCCAATGAATTATACATATTCTAAAATTACCTCATCTTCTGAAACTTCTAAAGAAACTTCAGCCCCTAAGATCAATGCTCTATTATCTTCTATATGACCCATAGGAAAATTAAACACTACTGGAAAATCATAAGCTGCCACAATATCTAAAATAATTTCCTCTACATTTTTTCCAAAAGGAATATTGTTATCATGCATCTTAGTCATCCCTCCTACAACCAAACCAGACAATTTATCAAAATATCCATTCCTCTTTAGATTCTGAAGCATCCTATCGATATGATATAAATATTCATCTAAATCTTCAATGCAGAGTATTTTATTAGTACAATCCAAAGAAGAAGAAGATCCGCAGATGGAATAAAGCATAGATAAATTCCCTCCTACTAATTGTCCACGAGACTTTCCGATTTTATTAATAGGTGTCGAAGGTACTCTATAGTTAAAACGAGTTCCAAACAGTGCATTGTACAAAGACTGTTTTGCCTGCTCTGTACTTTTAAAAATATCTACCGGCATTGCAGCATGTATTGTAGAAACTCCTAGATTGTGAACATGTGAATGAATAACCGTAATATCTGAATACCCAATGATCCATTTAGGATGTTTTCGAAAATTTGTAAAATCAAGTGAATCAATAATTCGTACTGTTCCATAACCTCCACGAGCACACCAGATAGCTTTAATTTCTGGATCATCTAACATCTTCTGAAAATCATCTTTCCTTTGTTTATCCGTTCCTGCAAATTGATTATTTTCTACATCAATTGTAGTTCCTATAACTGGTGCCAAATCCCATTCTTTTAAAATATTAATTGCTTCTTTAATCTCTCTTTTAGTGATCTTTCTGGCCGTGGAAACAATTGCTATTTTATCTCCTTTTCCTACAAAATTTGGCTTCAACATTTCTTAAAATTTCAATTTATCATACTAATTAACAAATGTTTTCGTTCTAAACTATTATATTACAGTGAAAATCGTCCCTTAACACTAATTAAACCTATTGCCTATGATCTCTGATACTTCATGTAACTTAGCATCGTTAGACCCTTATATTCCTACAGCAGAGAACCCTTGGAATGTAAGTAAAATAAATCATTTATATCGCAGGGTCGCCTTCGGAGCTACTAAAGCACAGGTAATTAACGCTTTAAATCAAAATGATCCTTCAGCGTTAGTAGATTCATTAATAGACGAAGCCTTGGCACTAGTTCCTACAGCTGCTCCAGAATGGGGCTTCTGGAATCGTGATCAGTTTGAAGCAGCAGAAATGCTGAATGAAGACAACGATATAAATTTTTATCAGGAAGAAGGTAAACGACAAATGATTTATGATTTCTTACAAAATGGATTAAGAGATCGCTTGACTCTATTTTGGAGCAACCATTTTGTAACAGAGGACCAAACCTATAGAAGTCCTGCATACCAATACCAATATTATAATCTTCTTCAATTTCATGCCCTCGGCGATTTTAGACAATTCGTGTACGACATAGGAATTTCTTCTGCCATGTTAGTATATTTAAATGGAGATGAAAACACCAGAGATCGACCTAATGAAAATTATGCACGTGAATTATACGAGTTATTTACGCTAGGAGTTGATAATGGATATGATGAAAGTGATATCCTAGAAACTGCAAAAGCAATTACTGGTTGGACAGAGACCAATGATATCCCTTGGGGACCTATTACTTTTAATCCTGGTCAGTTTAGTAACGATACCAAAACCATTTTTGGTCAATCAGCAAACTTTGGATACTATGGTTTAGGAAGTCCAGATGATGTCATTGCGCATCTGTTTGTCCAAAGAGAAACACTTATTGCAAATTTTATCTGTGGTAAGTTATATACTTATTTCATTAGTCCTACCTGTAATGAAGCGATTGTTGCAGAAATGGCTCAAACGTTTATTACCAATAATTTCCAAATTGCTCCTGTATTGCGTCAGCTATTCAAGAGTGAGCACTTCTTTGATCAAGAAGCGATAGGAGCTATAATAAAAAGTCCAATTGATTTATTTGTTTCCCATTTTAATCAATTAAATTTTGAATCACCTCCTTCACTTGCTTCACTGAATTCATTACTTGGAAGAACTACTACTATTGGACAAGAAGTTTTGAATCCAATTGATGTAGAAGGTTGGCAAGGAGATGAAGATTGGATTAGCCCAGATTACCTGATTGGTAGATGGGAAGGAGTTCAAAATATTATCAATACTTTCTACGCTCAAAACCAGACACAATTTGGTGACTTCTTAAACGGTCTTCCGATAGGAACACTAGCAGATGGATTTGTAAATAACACCTTGCAAGGAGAACAAGTAACGGTTGTAGTTAAGGCAATTTTAGATTATTTTTTACCAAGAGGTTTGGAAGATCAAACTTTGTTCGATGAAGCATTAGCCATATTCAAGGAATTTTATCCCGAAAATTACTATGATTCAGATGCTGTTGCTCCTAATTTATGGACGTTAGATTTATCAGGAGTTCCTGATCAATTTTATGCGCTACTAAGTCACATTGATGAATTACCTGAATTCCAACTTAAATAATTAACCTATGTGCGATACACACCACCCCAACAATATAAAAACGAACGTTAAAGAAGGCGTTTGTAATACAGATGATCACAAAAAATGGAATCGTAGATCTTTTTTACAAGCATTAGGACTTGTAGGAGGAGGATCAATGATGCTAGCAAATACAAACCTTACTGTTTCCAAACCTTCTCCTCTATCCGTAGCTTTAAGTCAGGCTGAAACCGATAATATTTTAATTATATGCAGACTCGGAGGAGGAAATGACGGCTATAATACTATTATTCCAGTAAATCAATATGACATTTATGCAAATGCCCGACCTTTAATAAAAATCCCTCCCAGCGAATTCATCAATTTAGAAGAAAATGAATACGCAATGCCTAAGCCTATGAATAAATTGGAAAATTTATGGGGTGATGGTATGATGAAAGTAGCACATGGTGTGGGGTATGAAGATCAAACACTATCACATTTTAGAGGTACTGATATCTGGGCAAATACAAATTTAACAGAAGAAGAACGTTCTGGGTTTATGGGACGATATTTTCAGAGATTATATCCTAATTATATTACTGATCCACCTCCAAGTCCTCCATCCATCCAAATTGGTAGTTTAGGTAACCTAATTTTTAGAGGACCAGAAAATGACTTTTCTTTTGCAATTTCGGATCCAAGACGATTAGAGGCTTACATAGAAAATCAAGGATATAGTTTAGACCCTTCACCAGAATGTACTTACGGAGACCGTCTGAATTTTATTAGAGAAAGTACAAATGTTACCTATACATATGCCGAAGCAATTTCTGCAGCCTTTGATAGATCGACAGATTTTGGAGGATACTTAGAAGATGATAATTTTGCAAGACAAATGAGAATTGTAGCTCGTTTGATTAAAGGAAATCTAGGCACCAAAGTATATATGGTTACCCTTGGTGGTTTCGATACACATAATAACCAAATACAAAGACATCAGCAATTATTAAATTCTTTTTCTGAAGGAATTAGCGCCTTTTATGCAGATCTTCAAGCATCTGGGTGGGATGATAAAGTGTTAACGATGACAATTTCCGAATTCGGAAGAAGATTAGTAGAAAATGGTTCGTTAGGTACTGATCATGGAACGATTGCTCCTATGATGTTTTTTGGAACGGGACTTAATGGAAATGGTTTTATAGGAGAACATCCTACACTTCCTGACAGCCCTAGTGTAGGGTTTAATGCAGAGAGTACTAATGATTTCAGACAAATCTATTCTACTGTCATGAAAGAATGGATGTGTATCGATCCTGACACAGTAAATAATGCATTACTAGGAGCAGAGTTCGAATCCCTAGATTTAGGATTCTCTTGTGGTGGAGTAAGCCCTAATATACCTGGAGACGGAGAAACACTTTCACATATTGTAACATATGATGGTGGTCAAACTTATATCAATATTAATAATCCAGAAACCACTCATGTGGATATTACTTTGTTCAATATCATTGGTCAAAAAGTAGCAACATTACGAAATGAAATGCTTCTAGAAGGAGAACATGTGATTGATGTTAAAGCTTCCTCTGAGACCAGACTTAGTACCGGACAATATGTATATAGAATCGAAACAGGATCTGGAAAGTTTAGTAAATCATTATTAATCTCTTAAAACAGAAAACTGTTCAAAAAATCAATAAAAAAAGCACTTTTTGGTGAACCAAAAAGTGCTTTTTTTTATTACGTGTCACAAATACTAGCTCAACTTAAACGAATACTAGATTAGCAACAAAAAAACTACTGTTATTGCGTAATTTATAACGTTTTTTAATTTTAAATAAAAACAACTCCAAATAATCACTCGCTTTAATCGAACGAACAAAATTCTTAACTAACTCAATCTATTTATGACAACAACAAATACTTCATGTAATGTTGCTTCATTAAATGTCTATTCACCCAACAATTCAAATCCTTGGAATAGACAAAAAGTGAATCATTTATTTAGAAGACTTGGTTTTGGAGCAACTCCGCAAATGGTAGATGATGCTCTTAATCAAACCCCTTCTGCTTTAATTGATAATCTCATCGATGAGGCTTTGAACTTAAATCCAACCCCAGCGCCTGTATGGGGATATTGGGTAAAAGATGATTTTGATGCTACTCCAGATAACCCATTCAGTTATAGAAGAGACTGGAAAAATCAAATGGTAGCAGATATGTTCCAGAATAACCTTAGAGATCGTCTTACCTTATTTTGGAGTAATCATTTTGTAACAGAAGATGTTAATTATCAAAGCCCTGCATATTTGTTTCAATATTATAACCTATTGCAATTACACTCTATAGGAAATTTTAAAGAATTTACTTCTGATATTGGTCTTTCTTCCGCAATGCTTATCTATCTTAATGGATATGAAAACACAAAGAATAAACCCAATGAAAATTACGGAAGAGAACTCTATGAACTCTTTACATTAGGCGTAGATAATGGATACACGCAAAACGATATTGTTGAAACATCCAGAGCTCTTACTGGTTGGAATAAAAGAGAACAACGATGGGGAGCCATCACATTCGATGCCAATAAATTTGACAACGAAGATAAAACGATATTCGGTCAAGTTGGAAATTGGGATTATAATGATGTTATCAACATTCTTTTTGAACAAAGACCACAACAAATAGCACAATTTATATGTGGTAAATTCTATCGTTACTTTGTAAGTCCAGTTGTGAACACAAGTATTGTGAATCAACTTGCACAAACATTTTTAGATAACAATTTTGAAATTGCTCCTGTACTCAGACAACTTTTTAAAAGTGAACATTTCTTTGATGAAAAATCATATGGCGTTCATATCAAAAGTCCTGTAGATGTTCAGATTAACTTTTTTAAAGATCTAGGTTTCGAATTACCGGCTGATTTCGAATTTAATAACAAAATACGGGGAGGTTGCCAGGAACTAGGTCAAGAATTACTAAAGCCTGTTGATGTTGCAGGCTGGCAAGGTGACAAGGATTGGATTGATTCTAGCACAATAACTCTAAGATGGGATAGACTAGGTTGGTACGTTTGGAGAGCTTGGAGACATAATGAAGAACAATTTAGAGCAATTGGTAAAAGTATTGTAGGTGGAAACTCCAATGATGTCGAGTTTGTCTCTAAATCTATTATGGATAATTTTTTATCCAAAGAACTTATTAGCGATACAGAATACGCTCAAGGATTAGAAATTTTTAAAGATCAAGTTCCAGAAAATTATTTTGAAGATGGCACTTGGGATCTAGATTGGAATACTGCTCCTAAGCAAGTATACAATCTTTTACAGTTTCTAATAAAAATTCCAGAATTCCAACTTAAATAAAAAACATCATGTGCGATACTCATTATACAAACTTTACACCTCAATCAGGGAGTTGTAATACCAAAGAACATAAAAAATGGAACCGACGCTCATTTTTACAAGCCTTAGGGATTGTAGGTGGAGGAACTGTTGCATTTGCCAATACTGCATTATCCGTATCTAAACCTTCCCCTCTGTCTGCCGCTCTTAATGATGCTGAAACGGATAGAGTTCTGGTTATTGTAAGGCTTAAAGGAGGAAATGATGGTTTAAATACTATTATTCCCTTAAATCAATATGACACCTATGCTAACGCAAGACCAAATATTAGAATTAGGGAAAACCAGCTTTTCAATCTTAACGATGAATACGGTATGCCCAATTATGCCAATAAATTCGAACAACTTTGGGGTAATGGTCAGATGAAAATAGTTCATGGTGTTGGATATGAACAAAGTGCTTTATCTCATTTTACAGGATCAGATATCTGGGCAACATCAGATGTAACTGATCAAGAAACTTCTGGATGGATGGCAAGATATTTCGAAAATATATATCCCGATTACTTACTTAATCCACCAGAAAAACCTGCGGCGATTCAAATTGGAAGTAGCGGTAATCTTATTTTTAATGGGTCTCAAAATAATTTTGCATTTTCTGTTGCCGATCCTAAAAAACTATTTGAAATAGCACAAAATGGTTCATTGTATGACCTTAATAACCTACCAGATTGTACACATGGTGAAAAAGTTGGGTACCTGAAAGGTGTTGCTAATACAACATTTACATATGCCGGTGTTATTAATGAAGCTTATGAAAGAACCTCCGATTTTGGAAATTATCCGGATAATCGTCTTTCTCAGCAATTAAGTGTTGTTTCCCGACTTATTAAAGGCAATTTAGGGACTAAAGTATATTTTGTAACTCTTGGTGGTTTCGATACTCATAACGATCAATTAAACAGACAAGAAGAATTGATTACTCAATTATCAGAAACCATGGACTATTTCTATAAAGATCTTGCAGATGCCGGATGGGATGATAAAGTACTTTCTATGACAATCTCCGAATTTGGACGTAGAGTTAAAGAAAACGGATCTAGAGGAACTGACCACGGTACGGCTGCTCCTATGATGCTTTTCGGAACTGGTTTAGAAGGTAACGGTTTTATTGGTGATCACCCGGACTTGTCCAATTTAAATCAGAACGGTAATCTATATAACACCAATGATTTTAGGCAGGTATATGCTTCCATCATGAAAGAATGGCTATGTGTTGATAGTAATTTAGTAAATGAAGTATTACTTGGTCAACAATACAGTAACCTTGATTTAGGGTTCAGTTGTAATAGTTTAGGAACAGATGGCACCGATGGTGATGAGATTCCAACATTCGACAATTTTAATCATACCGTTACCTACACTGGTAATCAATCATATATACACATTACAAATGCCGAAGCTGGTCATACTAATGTGGACTTATATAGTTCTTCTGGACAAAAGATTGCCAATCTAAAAAATGAAATTCTTTTAGAAGGAGAACACGTTATAAATGTAAAACAGGCTGTAAAAACCACACTATCTGAAGGTTTTTATGCTTATAGAATCACAAAAGGCAAAAAAAGCTATAGCAAACCTGTTATTATTTTTTAAACAAAATTCATCAAAACACATGAAATCAGCATCTATTAGCTTTTTAGATGCTGATTTTTATTTCTAATACTCTTCGTTTAAATAAAAAAACACATATAATATCTAAGAACGAACTATTCATAAAACAACCATATTATTTATATAAAGGGTTCTTATTTTACCTAGGCGTTTATTACCTTTGTCCCTCATTTTTACAAGCATTATGAGCACATCAAAGAGATATACAATTACATCCGCATTACCATATACTAATGGACCTATTCATATTGGTCACCTTGCAGGAGTTTACGTTCCTGCAGATATTTACTCAAGATATCTTAGAATAACAGGGAATGATGTAGCCTTTATTTGTGGTAGTGATGAACACGGTGCTGCTATACCAATGCGAGCTAAAAAAGAAGGAGTTTCTCCACAAGTGATTATAGATAAATATCATGCAATCATCAAAAAGTCTTTCGAAGATTTTGGTATTACTTTCGACAATTATTCTCGTACCTCTGCTCCTATTCATCACGAAACAGCTTCTGAGTTTTTTAAGAAACTATATGATGATGGTAAATTTATCGAAGAGACTTCAGAACAATTATACGATCCAGAAGCAGATCAATTTTTAGCGGATCGTTTTGTTATAGGTACTTGCCCAAAATGCGGACATGAAGAAGCCTATGGAGATCAATGCGAAAACTGTGGAAGCTCTCTTAATGCTACCGATCTTATTAACCCAAAGTCAACCATCTCTGGAGCAAAACCAACATTAAAACAAACCAAACACTGGTTTTTACCATTGGATCAATATGAAGACTTCCTAAAAGAATGGGTTTTAGTTGGTCATAAGAAAGACTGGAAAACAAATGTATATGGTCAGATAAAATCTTGGGTAGACGATGGACTAAGACCAAGAGCTGTAACTCGTGATTTAGACTGGGGTATTCCGGTTCCGGTAGAAGGTGCAGCAGGAAAAGTACTATATGTATGGTTTGATGCACCTATTGGTTATATTTCTTCTACTAAAGAATGGGCAGAAAGAGAAGGTAAAGATTGGGAACCTTATTGGAAAGACAAAGACACAAAGCTTGTCCATTTTATTGGTAAAGATAATATCGTATTTCATTGTATTATTTTCCCAAGTATGCTTAAAGCGGAAGGTAGCTATATCTTACCCGAAAATGTTCCTGCTAATGAATTCCTGAATTTGGAAGGAAATAAGTTATCCACTTCCAAAAATTGGGCAGTTTGGCTTCATGAATATTTAGAGGATTTCCCTGGAAAACAAGACGTATTACGCTACGTACTTACTGCAAATGCGCCAGAAACTAAGGATAACGATTTTACATGGAAAGATTTTCAGGATAAAAACAATAATGAATTAGTAAACAATTTCGGGAACTTTGTAAATCGTATTGTGGTGCTTACCAATAAATATTATGAAGGCATTGTACCTACTCCCAATGAATTTTCGGAAGTGGATTTACAAACCTTAGCAGCACTTAAGGCTTATCCCGATGTTATTGGAAGCTCTATAGAAAGATATCGATTTAGAGAAGCAAGTCAGGAGTTACTAAATGTTTCGAGATTAGGAAATAAATATCTTGCAGACGAAGAGCCATGGAAACTTATCAAAACAGATCCTGAACGTGTAAAAACAATTATGTATGTTGGACTACAAATCGCATCCGCATTGGCAACCTTATCCGAACCGTTTTTGCCATTTACTTCGCAAAAACTAAAAAATATGCTCGCACTAACATCCAATAATTTAGAAGTTCAGTGGAATGAAATAGCTGATAAAGAAATTTTATTGGCGGCAGATCATAAAATCGAAAAAGGAGAATTGTTATTTTCTAAAATAGATGATGCCGATATTCAAAAGCAACTGGATAAACTAGAAGCTACCAAAAAAGCTAACGAAGCAGAAAATAAAATTTTAGAACCACAAAAAGACACCGCTACTTTTGAAGATTTTACTAAAATGGACTTACGTGTTGGGACTATTGTAGAAGCTGAAAAGATGCCCAAAGCTAAGAAGTTATTGGTACTCAAAGTAGATACAGGGATTAATACAAGAACAATCGTTTCTGGGATTGCAGAACACTTTAAACCCCAAGATCTCATCGGAAAAAAAGTGACCGTTCTAGTTAACCTTGCACCGAGAAAATTAAGAGGTGTAGAAAGTGAAGGTATGATTCTTATGACAGAGACACCTGACGGAAAATTAGTATTTCTAAACCCTGAAGAAGAAAACGTAAAACCAGGTGCGGTGATTAGCTAAACAATCATCAAAATAGTCTTTTTTATACCTAAGAGAGGTAACATTTATCCCGTTTTTGTAACTAATTTATAATTAACTAGTAGCCAGAAGATGAAAAAATTAGTTTTATTAATTAGTGTGTGGTCCATTGTGTTTTCATCAATTGCACAGGAAAAAGTCTTGGAGTTATCGGAAACATTTCGAACTTCATATCTTAGCCAAAAAGAATCCTTCGCTATATCTAATAAAAGCACAAATGAACTGGTACTCTTACTAAAAGAAAAAAAACTACTATATTCTTATTTATTAGATTCTAAATACAAAATATCGAATCAAATATATTCCAGAACAGTACCATCCAAATACAGTAAAATTTTAGGCTATAATGTAAACAACAAAATATATTCTATTTTTTATAGTAATGATAGAAATTCTAAGTTTGCGGTTTTAAGGCTTGACTTCACAAACAATTCTTCAGAAATCAAAATTCTTGAAGATTTTAAAATAAAAAATGAAGTTTACATAGAAAGCATAAACTATAATAATAAAATACATCTATTAACCACTACAGAAAACACATCTGATATAAATATTTATCTTTTTGATAAAGATTTAAACCCTACAAAAAGAGTTGTAAGATTAGAAAAATTAGAATTCCCTAAAATTGAAGTCTTAAATTCACAGCTTACTGTTTCAAATTTATTTGCTGGGATACCATTACAATATAGAATTTCTAAAATCGAATCTAGAAATCCTAATATTATAGAAACTACTTCAAGCCAGATTAAGTTATATCCTTTGGATAATGAATTGACAATAAGTTTTGACATCTCTTCAAAGGAGACAACGTTATGTCATATCAACCTTGATACCTTCGCAACAAAACTTAAAAGATATGAAATAGAACAAAGAGGAGAAGAGTTTGATCAAAGTAATTCTTATGTTTTTGATCATAAACTATTTCAAATTTCTAGCTCCAAAATCAAATTAAAATTTTCCATACTAGATTTAAAAACAGAACAGTTAATTAAAGAATATCTTATAGAAGAAAAAGATTCTATTAATTTTAAAAACTCACCTATTTTTATTGAAGGTTCTGACATTTCACAATTATTCAGAAAAGATAAATTCCGTACTGTAGAAAAAACCAAAAAATTCCTTAGAAATATTTCCTTAGGCAACGTAGGCATTTCTGCTTACAAGGTAGACCATGCATACGATATTGTGCTTGGCGGCACACTATTTTCACATGGTAGCGTAGCTCTAGGAGGTTTTGGATTTGGTGGAACCCTAGGCGGTGGTAACTTTATGTCATTCAACTTTAATCCAACTTTTTATGGATACAGAGGATATAATGCCTCTACAAAAACAACATATATTAACTGCTTATTTGATGCCAATTTTAATCATTCGCAAGGTGACATTCCTTTAAACAAATACGATATATTAAATGATTTTGAAACAACATTGCCAGAAAAAATCAATGCCATAAATATTTTTATACATAACGAGATTTTGCACTTCAATTATTTTGATCCAAAAGAAAAAATTTTCAAACTATATAAATTCGAAGAATAGTGCCCGACATATCTCCACATAAAATTGGTTAGCTTTAGATAGTTTTTAAAAACTAAATACTAGCTTTATTCTTCTTCCAAATCCTTATAAAACTTAAAACAATACATAATGCTAAACCTTCTCTTCATAAAGTGTAAAACCAGATATATCAGTATACTTTTTGCTATATTTTGTTACGGTAATTTTTCTGTATTTTCTCAGGAGATGGTTTTCGAGACTGATTACACTTTTAACAATAACTTTGGTTTTCAAAACCAATCATTAATCATAAAAAATGAGGAAAATGGTGAATTCATGTTAATTCTATTTCAGAAAAAATTAGTTGATGCAATTTTATTCGATAAAAATTTCAAAGAAAAACAACGGTTCAAAATCAATTCATTTCCGTCGAAATACAAAACCTATGTTGGGCACCAAATAAAAAACAACATATATCATATTTTCTTTTCAAACATAAACAAAACCCGTTTTGGGACTATCAAGTTTAATATCACTGATCACACTTCTTCTCAAAAAAGCTTAGACTTAAAATTAAATAACGAGATTTTTCTTGATTTTATAATTAATAAAAATCAACTATATTTTCTAACTGTTGTTAAATCTACATCAACATTAAATTTATACACATTAGATAAAAATTTGACCCCAACAAAAAAAACATACTCTCTACGAACGATTGAACACCCAAACCCTTATCGACCACAAGAAAAAAGAACATTGTATAGCATGTTAAATGTTGTAGAAGGTTTTTCGGGTAATTTTTCTAACATCAGGCACAACGGAATCAATCCTTTAGAAACAACTGTTAAAGACATAAAACTTTATCATAAAGATAATTTTATCACTATTGGAGTAGATAGCAATAATAAAGTAGCTCATTTTTTCACCGTTGATTTAACTACTTTAAAATTAACCTATAAATTCTTTGAAAAACCCTCAATAAAAAAAGGCTTTAAAAAGAATAACACTTTTCTTCTTGACAAGTATCTTTTTCTGCTGGCTTGCTCTTCAGAAAAAATGAAGTTTCAAATTCATAATTTCCAAACAAACTCCTTAATTAAAGAGTATTCATTAACAAAAAACGATTCAATTACCATTAAAAATGGTCCTATCATTGTAGAAAACGGAACATATTCTGATTATAGAGAACTTGAAAAAACCGCCAAATATCTAAGAAAAATTTCTTTTGATAAATTAGGAATATCTGCACAGAAAGTAAACAAAAAATACAATATAGTTCTTGGAGGTATTACCAAAAAGGGAGGACTAGAAAACATAAATTTTTCTAATAGTTCTCTCGGGGTTAACTCTTTTTCAACTAACTATACATTCTCGTATTCTAATAGAGCTACTTATATAAATTGTTTATTTAGTGAAGATTTTGAACATGTGAAAGGAGAAATTCCATTAAACAACTATGATTTATTAAAAGATTTTGAAAAAACACTAAAATCTCCAAAGGCAGTACATATCGTAAGGAATAAAGAAAAGCTTTATTATGGTTACTACAATACCGAAGATAAAAAATATACAATATTTAGGATGTAAATCATAAGCGCAAAAAAAGCATCCTATCTAATAAAATTTAATATATTACCAAGATTTCCGAAAACTAAAATTGGCTTTACTATTCTTCCAAATCCTTTCTAAGATCCAGTTTTCTAAACGCTGGAGAGAGTACAGAAGTTAGAATCACAGTGATTAATGTCATACTACCTCCAAACACAACTGCAGTTACAGTTCCCATATATTTTGCAGTAATTCCGCTTTCAAAAGCTCCTAATTCATTAGAAGACCCCACAAATATTGAATTTACTGAAGAGACCCTTCCTCTCATATGGTCTGGTGTTTTTAGTTGCAATATTGTTTGACGTATCACCATTGATATGCCATCCGTTATACCACTAAAAAAGAGCGCAACCACTGATATCCAAAAAACCGAAGAAAGTCCAAAGACAATAATACAGATTCCAAATCCAAAAACAGCTAGTAACAACTTCTTTCCTGCATTTTTATTAATTGGAAAATACGCTGTAGTAAACATAATAATAAATGCTCCTACTGCTGGAGCTGCCCTTAAAACCCCAAATCCCTGAGGACCTACCTTAAGAATATCCTGAGCAAAAACAGGTAATAAAGCTACTGCACCACCAAAAAGAACAGCGATCATATCTAATGTAAGTGCTCCTAATATAGCTTTCGTCTTAAAAACAAATCGAATTCCTTCTTTCAAACTTTGTAATACTGGCTCTCCGATATTTGGGTTCATTATTGGTTTTACAGGAATTCTCATCAAGCATATAAAAGCAAAAGTGGCCCAACCTACAATAACCAGCATAGACCAATTTACGCCAATTAGATTGATCATAAAACCAGCTAGTGCAGGTCCCAATACTGCGCCAACTTGCCAAGTTGAACTACTCCAAGTTGCGGCATTTGGATATATTTTTTTTGGTACTAATAATGCCAAAAGAGAAAAAATAGTTGGCCCTAAAAAAGCCCTAACAATCCCACCACAGAAAACCAACACGTATATTCCAAATAATACAGTGGATTGTTCCATAGAGTTTATAATTTCAGGATTAGTAAGAAAAAACAATCCCAAACTAATACACAAAAAACCTAGAATACAGATACGAAGTAAATTTCTTTTTTCTTTTTGATCTACAATGTGGCCGGCAAATAAAGCCAATGATACTGCTGGAATCACCTCCATAAGACCTATGATACCCAAAGAAAGAGGATCTTTTGTAATACTATACACTTGCCATTCAATAACAATAAATTGCATGGTCCAAGCCATGACCAAAGAAAAACGCAAAACTAAAAAAATACTAAATTCTTTATATCGCAATGCGGAATATGGATCGTTTTTCATTGATTGAGTAGTTTGTCCCGATAAAGATATGGTATTACGTTAAAATTTTTCGAGATGCTTAAGCTTAAATCTAGTGATTACAAAAAAGATAGTATATTCGTTTTTTCTTTATCGAACTTATCATTCTTATTGATCAAATGCTAAAAATAGCATATCATCCAATCTATAAACATCCATTACCAGAAGGACATCGATTTCCGATGATTAAGTACGAGCTACTACCGAAGCAATTATTACATGAAGGCACTTGTAATAAAGAGAACTTCTTTACGCCGGAAATTTCAGATTCTACACCCATTTTAGCAGTACATACCAAAGAATATTATACAGCATTAACCAACCTGTCTTTAGATCGAAAAGCAGTTCGAAAGATTGGTTTTCCTTTATCTCAAGAGCTTGTAGATCGTGAAATTATTATTGCCGATGGCACGTTAAAAGCATCTGAATATGCCTTGCAAAATGGTATCGCTATGAATATCGCTGGTGGCACACATCACGCTTATACAGATCGTGGAGAAGCTTTTTGTTTGTTAAATGATCAGGCAATTGGTGCGAGACAATTGCTCAGTAAAAAGTTAGCAGAGAAAATACTAATTGTTGATCTCGACGTCCACCAAGGTAATGGAACTGCAGAAATCTTCGAGAAGGATCCAGAGGTCTTTACCTTTTCCATGCATGGAGCTAGTAATTATCCATTTAAGAAGGAACAATCCGATCTAGATATTCCGTTAGCCAACAATACCGGAGATAGTGAATATTTAAAAGCACTTAAAGAAACACTCCCTAAACTTATTGAAACGCAAAAACCTGATTTTATTTACTATTTATGCGGTGTAGACATTTTAGCTTCTGATAAACTAGGCAAACTTGGATGCACTTTGGATGGTTGCAAAGAAAGAGATCGATTTGTGTTACAGACCTGTAAAGATCTAGAAATTCCAGTAATGTGCTCTATGGGAGGTGGATATTCACCAGACATTAAAATCATCATTGATGCACATGCCAACACTTTTAGATTAGCACAAGATATCTTCTTTTAACACATGCTAAATTCAAACAGCAGCTGACTGATACTATTTGATTATTTATTAAAGTTTTTACCTTATTCGAAACGAATAACTTTAGGGAATTTGTCTAATAACTTACTATAGAAAATTACACTAATCGCAAAAACGGATATCAAAACATAAAGAAAAGCGAATATTTAAAGTAAAAATCAGAAGAATACCTAAAAAGATTTTCCTAAATACTAAACTGTAATACCTTAACGTTAGGAGTCATACAAATCATTACTAAGCTTAACTAAAATGAAAAAAAACTACATCATGTTCTTGATGGCAATGGTATTGTCGTCGGGAATCACTATTTCCCAAGAAAATTGTCAAGGTAATTGGCTAAGCGTAAGCGGGAACAAATTATTAGACTCTAATGGAAATGAAGTAATCCTAGCAGGTGTTAACTGGTTTGGATTCGAAACCCAACTTAGCAGTTTCCATGGTATTTGGTCTAGAGATCACAAAAGTGTATTGCAGCAAGCCAAAGATCTAGGTTTTAATTGTTTCAGAATTCCTTGGCATAATATGATGCTAAGAGATGGTGCTTCGATAACCATAAACTCATACGGAACTGATCCTTATAGTGGTGTATCTCCCATGAATGAAGAAGAAGCGAGTTATACTACTCCTCTACAATTACTAGATCGAGCTATTCAATGGTGCCAAGAAAATGATATGAAGGTAATTCTAGACTGTCATTCTCGAAATCCTGATGCATACCTAGTAGAAAAATTATGGTATACCGATAATGTTCCTGAACAACAATGGATCGATGATTGGGTATTCATAGCAGATCGTTACAAAGATTATGACGCAGTTATCGGAATGGATATTAATAATGAACCTAACGGTAAAATTGACAATCCAGAAGGTGCCAGATGGGGAACAAATGATGAATTTGACTGGCGCTTAGCAGCTGAGAAGTGTGGAAATGCAATCTTAGAAGTAAATCCTAACGTACTAATAATGGTAGAAGGGATCGAAGCATATAGAAAACCAGATGGAGAAGTAACATCGTATTGGTGGGGAGGAAATTTACAAGGAGCAAGAGACTTTCCGGTTAGACTATCGAATCCAGCAAAACTCATGTATTCTCCACATGAATATGGACCAACGGTTTTTGAGCAAGAATGGTTTTCTGCACCTGATTTCCCGGATAATATGCCAGGTATTTGGGAAGAACAATTTAACTTCCTTAATACGAATGGAACATCTCCTTTATTAGTAGGAGAGTTAGGAATTAAAACTAAAGGTGGAATAGATGAAATTTGGTTCCAAAAATTCATTGATTATATCAAAGAAGAAAAATTACATTTCACTTTTTGGGCGTTAAATCCCAATTCTGGAGATACAGGTGGTATTTTAGATAACGATTGGACAACTGTGGTACAATGGAAAATGGATTATCTACAACCTATTTTATCTAATCCAATACCTAACTGTTCTGGATCTACATTAAGCGTAACTGATGTTTCTGACATATCATTTGGTATATACCCAAATCCAGCTTCGCAAATAGTAACTTTTAACTATAAACCTGGAAGTATAGAGTCTATCAAAATATATGATTTGAATGGAAGAAAAGTAGATTTTATACAAAATGATGTTTTATCCTCTGACAGCTACAGATATGATATCTCTAAACTAACAGCAGGAATGTATCTTTCAGAAGTTACACCTTCTAACTCAAAAGAAGTATTTACAAAGAAGATTATTATTCGATAATATAACAACTAATAGTGTTGAAAAAGCGGTTTACTATTATAATAAACCGCTTTTTTTATGCGAAATTCTACATATAACAAAAACACGTACAAACGATTACATCTGATTATTGTATCTTGCCAAGTAAACAAAAGAACATGCAAAAAGACTGTCCGGAATGTGGTGAAAAAATTATTGGTAGAGCAGACAAAAAGTTCTGTAGTGATTATTGTAGAAACGCTTTTAACAATAAACTCAATAAAGACAGTAAAAACTTGGTAAGAAATATCAATAATCGTCTTAGAAAAAACTATAGAATACTGGAAGAACTAAATCCAAAAGAAAAAACAAAAACTACCAAATCAAGACTAATTTCTAAAGGTTTTGATTTTCAATTTTTCACTAGTATATACACTACAAAAGCAGGAACGGTATATTACTTTGTTTACGATCAAGGATATCTTCCATTAGAAAACGAATATTACGCATTAGTAAAAAGGAACAGTTAATATGTATTTTCTTCATTCTTTACAGCTAGATATTGGAAAAAGTGGTTTCATTTTTATTTTTTTAATAGCCTTTATCGTTGTCATTGTTATATCCCAGATATACAGTAAGAAAAATAAAATGCTCCGAAAATTAAAAGAGCACGCTTTTAAAAGAATTCAACTATGTAAAGAAGGTGAATACATAAAAATTAAGGGAGAAGCTTTTCCAATTGATGAGGCTCTCTTATCACCATTAAGCCAAAGAAAGTGCGTGTATTATAAAATACAAATAGAAGAAAAAAGAAGCAATGGAAAAAGCAGTTCTTGGCGCACTATAATTAAAGAAGAGAAATTTCAAAACTTTATTATTGAAAGTAATGGAGATAAAGCTATTGTGATGGCCGAAATTCCAAAATCTCATAAAACCACCTATTTAAATCAAGATGCAGAATTTACCTCAGGAACATGGAAAGATGCTCCCGAGTTTTTAGAAAAGTATTTACATACACATGGCAGAAAAAGTACCGGATTTTTAGGGTTTAACAAAAGTCTTCGATACAAAGAAGGCATCATCGAAATAGGTGAAAAAATAACAGTATTAGGTATCGGAAATTGGAAAGAATCCGACCACAACTTTGATCGATATTCTTCCAAAAGTTTATATATCTCCGGAAACCAAGAAGAAAAACTGATAATTACTGATCTCGTTAAAGCGTTAAATCCTAAAAACAAATAGTATTATAAATCCCTCCAATGTTGACTATTCATTTTTAAAGCTGCTTTCATTACATCTTTCTGACTAATTTGCCCTACTAATTTACCATCTTCAATAATAGGAAATCGTCTTCTTTTTGTTTCTAAAAATTTATTTGCAGCGTCAAAAATACTAATGTTCCCATCAATAGTTTCAACATTTTTAGCCATAAATCGCTCCACTTGAGCATCATCTATAGGCATATTGTAATAACGACTCTCATTTAATTGCTTGATACAGTCTCCTTCAGAAATAATACCTAACAATTCATTACGTTCATTAACTACTGGCCCTCCAGAAATTTTATTTTTTACCAAGGTTTCCATAACCTCTAAAACAGATTGTTTAGGAGAAAAAGTAATCAAATTTCTGGTCATGTAATCTGATACCTTAATTGGAGTATTGTCTTGTCTTTTAACTTTGGTTCTCGCGCCCTGAAAACTTATAATTCCCATAATTATAGTGATTTAGTGAATCTTAAATATAGTCATTTTACATTAGTTATTCAATATCATTTTAACATTAAAGGTTCTAAAATCTTATTTTATTACCTTTATCAACATGAATTTTCTAATAAAAATTGATTTTTTCATAAAAAACAACACCAAACAAGAATAATCTTGAAAAAATAGTACTGAAATGAAGAAGATAAGAATCAATTTGATAAAAATGATAGCGATTTCAATTATTACAACCTTAAAAAAACACTCTTAAACATTTAAATTTCAAATATTTACAACTCAACTAACTAAACAAGCAACAACTGATGAAAAAAATTCTTGCAGTATTAACATTTATATCCATACTTTTCTCGATTTGGTATACCTTTTACAGTAGTATGCCTCAGACAATTTCGGGTTTAGATACATCAAAACAAGAATTTTCTACATTAAGAGCTTTAGAACACGTAAAGAACATTTCCCAAAACCCTCATTACGTTGGAAGTTCAGGACATGATCAAGCAAAAAACTATATTATTGAAGAGTTAAAAAAATTAGGCTTATCCCCACAAATCCAAGAGGGCTTTTCGATAGGTGATAGAGGAACCATGAGTAAGCCTCAGAACATAGTAGCCAAAATCAAGGGTTCGAACTCAGGAAAATCATTGGTTTTATTAACACACTATGACAGCAGTCAACATTCATCGTACGGCGCCAGTGATGCTGGAAGTGGTGTAGCCACTATTTTAGAAGGAATCCGAGCATTTTTACATACAAAACAAATACCCGTAAATGATATTGTGATTTGCATTACGGATGGAGAAGAACTAGGACTAAATGGGGCGGATTTATTTGTATCGGAACATCCATGGGCAAAAGATGCAGGTTTGGTTCTAAATTTTGAAGCTAGAGGAAGTGGAGGAAACTCATATATGCTTCTAGAAACCAATAGCAAAAATGGTAAAATGATTGATGAATTTATCAAAGCAGATCCTCAATTTCCCGTTACTAATTCATTAGCATATAGTATTTATAAATCGCTTCCTAACGATACAGATCTTACCGTTTTTAGAAAACACGGAAACACTCCTGGATACAATTTTGCTTTTATAGATGACCATTTCGACTACCATACTGCCAATGACACTTGGCAAAACCTTGATCTTAACACCCTACAACATCAGGGCAGTTATCTCATGCCCTTACTCTCTTACTTTTCTAAATCCAATATCAACGACTTTACCTCGGAACAAGACTTTTTATATTTCAACACACCTATATTCAAAGTAATCAAGTATCCTTTTGATTGGATCTACCCTTTATTAGGCGTTGCTATCATTTTGTTTATTGGTTTTATCATTTATGGAAGATCCAAAAAGCGTATCTCTTTTAGTGAAGTGGGTAGCGGGTTTTTAGCATTTATAATATCTTCAGGATTGGCAGGTGTCTTAGGTTTTGGACTTTGGAAAGTAGCGCTAATTATATATCCTGGATATAACGATATTTTACATGGTTTTCCGTACAATGGATATTATTATATTGCCGCAACTGTATTCTTAGGGACAGCAGCCTTCTTTAAAGTGTATAGCATATTTGATAAGGTAGAAGAATTACCCAGTTTACTGGTTGCACCTTTATTTTTCTGGATACTTATTTGTACCGGAGCTAGTATTTATCTTCAAGGCGCAAGTTACTTTATCATTCCTGTGCTCTTTTGTTTAGTTTGTCAGTTTGTACTTATTAACCAAAAGAGGCCTTTTCCTTGTTTGATGTTACTATTAAGTTTGCCGTCTATTTTTTTAATTGCCCCTTTTATTGCTTCTTTTCCCGTAGCATTGGGATTAAAAATAGCTTTTGCTTCCTCTATTTTAACCGTTTTTCTATGTACACTGGTCATCCCTGTAATCGGGTTTTATTCTAAAAAGAGTCTTTTAGGAACTATTAGTTTTTTAGCAGCATTAGCTTGTATTGGGATAGCACATTGTAAATCGGACTTTACAAAGGAAAGACAAAAGCCAAATAGCCTTATTTACGTTTTACACGAGGATCAACAGAAAGCATATTGGACCTCTTATGATCATACACTCGACTCTTGGACCAAGAATTACATTGATCGCCTCAAAAACTTAGCTAAAGATTGGAACAAAAACACCATCGAAAGCAAGTATAGTAGTGCATTTAATTATGTAAATCAGGCTCCTCTAAAAGATATCAAATCTTCTAAGATAGAAACATCTTTTGACAGTATTGCAGGAGAAAAACGAATCTTAGACATTTGTATTCGACCTCAACGAGATGTAAACAGGATGGATCTCTTCGTGCGTGAATCATTTGAGTTTCAAAGTTTATATGCCAATGGAGTAACCACAAAAGATATTATAAACAAAGATGGGACGATTCATAACTCCTTTAAAAAACGTACAGATGACCGATTATTAACATATCATCTAAGAGATAATGAGCCATTAGAACTTAGAATGGAATTTCATAAAGACTCAGTTCCTGAAATCGTGTTATATGAATCTTCGTATGATTTGTTAGAAAGTGAGCTATTCTCCATACCGAAAAGATCAGAAAACATGATCCCTAAACCTTTTGTATTAAACGATGCTATTACAATTAAAAAGACAATAAGATTAGAATATGTAGAAAAAACTATGGATTCTAGTAGTATCCGCACTAACTTAGCCGTAGAATTATAAAATATTATATGAATAAGCAGATTAGTATTCTAGGTACAGGATGGTTAGGATTACCGTTGGCAAATCGTCTTATTGCGAATGGATATAGTATAAAAGGATCGACGACCTCTGTCGACAAATTAGACATTTTAAAAAACTCTGGTATCGACCCTTACATTGTTGAATTAAAAGAAACTAAGTCAGAAAACCAGAAAGCATTATTTTTAGAAAACAGTAAAATCTTAATTATTAATGTTCCTCCTGGACTAAGAAGAAATCCAGAAAGCAATTTTGTAACTAAAATTGAACATATAATTCCTTATATCATAACATCAGGAGTAGAAAAAGTTCTCTTTATAAGTTCTACTTCTGTATATACAGATAAAGAGGGATTTCCAGAAATCACATCAGATACTATTCCTAATGCTACAAAAAATGCTGGAAAACAACTTATTGAAACCGAAAAACTACTAACAAGTCATCCTAGTTTCAAGGCTACCATACTTCGTTTCGCAGGTTTGTTTGATAGTAGAAGACATCCTGCAACGATGCTATCTAAAAGAAAAAACATTCAGAATCCATTAGCTCCTGTAAACCTAATCCATAGAGAAGATTGTATTGGTGTTATCCAAAAAATAATTGAAATGGATCAATGGGATCAAATTTTCAATGCATCTTATCCAGATCATCCTGCAAAGTCCGAATACTACAGTACTATCTGTAAGCAAATGAATTTACCCATTCCCGATTATGATTTTGAATCTTCCTCCAAAGGAAAAGTAATTGCTTCTACCAAAGTAAATGAATCATTACAATATGATTTCACTCATGATTTATATAACTCTTAATATATTATAATCTTGGCAACCACATACCGACCGTGGCTGCAAAAACACCGATACCTGTAGCTATTATAGAAATAAATAGAACCATGGTCATACTCCACTGCTCCAACGGTATTTTTCTATCCTTTACCTTCAAATATACTTCAAGGATTCCTAATGGAATAAGATACTGACCAAATCCTAAAAAAGTAATAAACGGTCCTCTAAAAGTTTCTGGATCAAACCCTACTGGTTTTCCATGGATAAATAACCACAACATCAACCCTATCCTAAAAAACCACACTCCATTTACAGCAAGAAACAAACGTAATACCCAACGATTATGAGATACAAAGTTTTTTTGCAAAGCTGTTCTCCATGCAAATACAGCAAAAATCATCATTAGAATCCCATTAAAACTTACACTTATATCACCAATCCATCCTGTAACAGAACCTTTGGACAAGATCATATAAATTCCACTAAAACCAGCAATAAATGTGGTAACAAGGTATATTTTTCCATTCCACCGATGAAAAGACCGTGCTCTCATTCTAATCTTATCAATAAATTGTAGTGGCCCACCTATGATAATAATCACAGCAAACAGCAAATGAATACCCACTACAACATTACTAATGGTAGCTCCTTCTGTATAACCATGCGGTAGTACTTCGTTCCATTTCTGATAATTACCTTCAATTGCCGCTGTTCCGTAAAACGTAGTTACATAAAATGCAAAAATCCATTGTCCTAATACTGCGATAGTGAACCAAACTCTAGCACTAATATTTAGCATTTTTTGTGACCTTATGGTATTAGTTTCATTGATATAAGTTGTATTCATAACTTTAAACTTTAATAATATGATTGATGAAATTGATATTCTGGAGTGACACGTCTAATTGAATTTGAATAGATTTTTGAAATAAGCCTTGTAAACATATATCCAGGGAATCACTAAAAGATCTATCGGGATTCCTATAGCAAATGGTTTTAAAAAACCTTTAAAAGTTTCTGGAAGACTGCCCGATATCCATAACGGAATATATACTCCAAAAAAGAAAACCGATTTGTAGAATAGTTGCAGTAGCAATAAGGGTAGCATTTTTAATGGATATTTTATACCTACTCCCATCAGCACTGCATAAGACGCCCAAAAACTATAAGTGACTCCATCATAAGGTCCCCATTGTTCACTCGGATATAGGATTTCGGACCAAGAACTATAACCTAGTGTCAAAAAAGTAAGTATATACAGACCTTTCATAAGATAAAGTCTAATCTTAGATATATCCACATAACCCTTTTTATCTGTTGATGATTTATCTTTTGCTTTACTTAAGTTCATTGTAGTAAGATGTTAATTGAATAGTAAAACAACCTTATTTAACCTTATTATCAAAAGAGTTTTGATAAGTGGAAGCAAGCTTTTGACAAACTACTAAACCAAGCTATCTTGGCTTATATATTGGTAACTAAATATAAAAAACAACCCGTTACACCTTAGAAGTTGTATTTGATCAAAAAAAAGTGGTATTTGATAAAATAATCGTATAAATTAATTCCTTTTTTATATCTTAAAACCATGCTACCTCTAGAAAAAATAAAGGCAAATTGGTTTTTTACTTATAAAATCTACCATTTCGTATTTTGGAGTTTTTACTTCTTTTCTTGGGGTGTGGTTGAACTAAGCTTATCCGTAGCCTATAAAGCTATGTTTTTCTCACCGAGGTATGTCATATTTCTGTTTTATGTAGTAGTACATACTTTGGCCACGTATTTTAATCTTTATGTATTATTACCTAAATACCTTTACAAAGGAAAATTAACAACATATATTATATCACTATTAATATGGATAGGAATCATAAGTTGCATTATGTTTGGCTGCTATTTTTTGAGTGCCTTTATCATTGGAGAACCTTTGGATTACTTTTGCGTTTTTAATGAAGAAAAAGGAGAGACTTATTTTCATACGCTTACTTCAGAAATTTTACCCGCTACTTCTGGAACATTATTACTTGGATTATGTATAAAACTTGCTAAAAACTCATTGATAAATCAACAAAAGCAGCAGTTATTAGAACACGAAAAATTAACTACAGAACTTAAATTTTTAAAACATCAGTTCAACCCTCATTTTTTATTCAACACTATCAATTCTATATTTTTTTTAATTCATAAAGCGCCTAGTGAAGCTTCTACTGCTTTAGCCAAGTTTTCGGATTTACTTCGATACCAACTATATGAATGTAATGAACAGCTCATTCCATTTGATCAAGAAATCAGCTATTTAGAAAATTTTGTAGCCTTAGAAAAGTTAAGGAGAAATAAAAACCTAAAGATTGATCTTTCTGTACATCTAGCCAATAAAATCCCAATGGGAATCGCCCCCTTTATTCTAGTCACTTTTGTAGAAAATGCTTTTAAGCATGTGTCTAATTCTAAAGACATGCTTAATTGGATTGAAATAAGAGCGCAATTAGACAATGATAATTGCCTACATTTTTATGTTGATAATAGTATTGAGAACAAAAATAACTTTGAAAAGATTTCCACTTACGGTGGAATTGGACTAGAAAATGTGACTAGAAGGTTAGATTTACTATATCCCAAAAAATATGATTTAAAAATTGATCATCAAAAAACCCGATTTAGTATTAGCTTAAGAATTACCTTAGAAGAATTGATTATGAACGATCAGGTGGTACAAAACAGAAATATGGTTTCATAAAAAAAACACTATGATAAAAACAGTTATTGTTGATGATGAACCATTAGCTAGAGAAGGACTCTCTAATTATGCAAAAGAAGTTGATTTTTTAACGATCGTTGACACTTGCGAAAATCCGTTGGAATTGTCGGAAATATTGGATCAACAGACGATCGATTTGATATTCTTAGACATTCAGATGTCTAAAATGAGTGGTATAGATTTTTTGAAAATTACTAAAAACTTACCCATGGTAATTATCACCACAGCATACCCAAGTTATGCTATAGAGGGATTTCGTCTAAATGTTTTGGATTACCTATTAAAGCCTATCACATTTGATCGGTTTGTACAGGCTGTACAAAAGGCTAAAGAACAATTTATTTTAAAGTCTAATAAAAAGAATACTGAAGATTCTTACTTCTTTGTAAAATGCGAGCATAAATACGAAAAAATATATTGTAACGATATCCTTTATATACAAGGTCTACAGAATTATGTAGCCATTCATACGACCAAAGGAAAACATATAACATTGCTAAACCTAAAGGACATTGAAGAAAAATTAAATCCGCAACATTTTATTAGAGTTCACAAATCATATATTATAGCTATTACAAAAATTGATACTGTAATTAGCCATGAAATTCAAATTCAGAATACCTCTATTCCGTTAAGTAGAAATTACCGAGATCAAGTGTTAAAAACGGTTGTAGAGGAAAAATTATGGAAGAAATAGAAATCTAAACTTAATACTCTTTAGCTACCAAACCAAGCCTTGTTATCAGTGAGTCAATCAATTGTTCCTCTCTATATGGGTTGGGCAAAGTAAATCGATTTCCAAATTTTGTGCGATGTAATCTTCCAAGATACAAGGAAAAACTACCAGATTCTAGGTTTCCTTTTCTGTATGCTTCGTATAAATAGGTGAAATTTCTTTCTTTGGATGCTATATCGCTGGTATGATGAATTACAATCCAAGGTGCTCTAGACGCTTTCTCTCCATGTTCGGCTATACTTGGGTGTCCGTATTTTTGTAGGTACAATTCTATCTTTTGAAAATTATTTCGATCATTATTCACCATTATTTGTTGTACCTCTTTTTTTTCAGCACTATCATATCCATATGTGAGTCTAGCATCATTCAATGCATTTCTAGTTTCTTGATCGGTTTTATATATTTCCTCCAGAAATTCTTTTTGGAGATCAATAGCACTTAAGCTTTTTACTTCTTTTGCAAAATCTTTTTCAGAAGAGACACGTGCTTCTTTACAACCGCTGAAAACTAAAATTAATATAAAGAAAATTACTGTTTTTTGTACAATATATGGCTTGAAGTTCATTTATAGTTTACTATAATAACTTCAAAAGAAAAGCGATGTGTCATTGTAGTCACTACGGCAGGTAATGTTTTTCGTCGAATTGATCATTGTAATAACTACTTAGAAACATTGCAAAACTATTAGGCATTAGATCACCTTTCTTATAGGCTCTATATAAATATTCGAAATTTTTCTGTTTAGATTCTAGGTTACTACAATCATATAAAATTATATAAGGAGTCTTAACTGCTAGCTCTCCATGTAATTCAGGAGATGGATGCCCATACTTTTCTAAGTATAGTTCTATTTTTTGCAAGTTAATCTTATCCTCTTTAATTTTTTCTCTAAGTGCTTTTGATCTCTCTTTACTATTATAACCATAAACGGACTCGATATGTTTTATATTATTTCGCAATTTTTGATTGGAAATACGCATTTCTTCAAGAAAAATTCTTTTTTCCTCATCTGAATGTAATGCAATAATATCTTTCACCAAATCTGGATTGATAACGTCTTTTTGGCCGCAACCTATACTTATAGTAAAAAGTATAACTAAACAAAACAATATTCTTATCATAAGGCAATTATTTAGGGGTTAAAAACTCCAAACCAAAGTTGGTTTGGAGTTATCTAGCGTTTAACAAAAAATAGTTTTTATAAGTCTTATAGTAAGAGAATTATTTCTAAACCATCTATGACTGTCTCTTAACTATAAGTTTATATCATTAATGCCATAAATGTTACCCTAAAAAATACTAATCCTTTTGCAATTGATAATTTGGATGTCCAACTTGCCAAAAAGCAAAGGCAAATACATTTGCCATTTGCTCAAATTGTTTTGATTTTGTATCATTTATCCCATGTCCGGATCCATAATCAACATGAAAAACAATTGGTTTGTCTGAAGTATTGAAAGCCTGTAATTTTGCCGCAAACTTACCTGGCTGCCAAGCAATTACTCTCGGATCATTCATTCCTGTAGTAATCAAGGTTGCAGGATATTTTGTTTCTTTCTTAAGATGTAAATAAGCATCCATTGCTATCAAGGCCTTGCATTCAACTTGTTTTTTACTAGTTCCGAACTCTTTTGTATTATTTGGACCGTTAGGAGTCACTTCATTTCTTAATGGATTCATCATACCTACCTGAGGAACTGCCACAGCAAACAAATCTGGTCTTTCCGTCATAGCCCTTCCAATAAGAATACCTCCAGCACTCCTTCCATGAATAATTGTCTTATCTTTAGAGGTATACCCTTCTTGGATCATATATTCTGTACAAGAAATTAAATCCTTCCAAGTATTAGGTTTCGTAAGCTTTTTACCTCCTTGGTACCACTTGTCTCCCTTCTCTCTTCCACCTCTTACGTGGGCAATACAAAAAATACCTCCTTCTTCTACCCAAGTTAGTCTGGTTGGAGAAAAAAACGGTCGATAAGAAATCCCATATGAACCGTACCCTAATAATAAAGTTGGATGCTTTCCATTTAATTGAATATCCTTTTTATGTATTATAGATAAAGGTATCTCTTCTCCATCATGCCCAGTAACCATTACTTCCTTTACAACAAAATCTTTAAACTCTGGATATTCGGCCTCTTCTGCCAGATTTTCTTTTGTAAACTGTTTTGTCTTTGCTTCAAATTTATAACGAGTATTATCATTTTTCCATCCCATGGAGGTGACCCAAATTTCAGAAGAATTAACTCCTTTAAAATCTATATTTAAACGACCTGCTGTTTCTGGTAATTTGATTTCAATATCCTTATTATTATTTTTAAAGTATAACTTCCCTTGCACTCCATTTTTAATTGTAGTATAATACAATCCATCAGAAGTTATTCCGAAGCTGCTTAAAACTTCGTCATCTTTTTGTTTTACTAACTCTTTCGAATTTTTAAGATCTATATTATTCATAGAGGTCTTTAACAGTCTAAAATTAGGTTTGTTTTTAGCAGACATAAAGATAAAATCATCTCCACTGAATACTCCTTCTCCTACTTTATCCTCCTTTTTATAAAGAGGTTTCCATTCAAATCTACCCTTATCCAAATCTATCATTTCTGCAAAATAACAATCCTGATAGGCAGTCGCTCCACCAATATATCCAAATACATATTTATCATTTTTAGATTGAATGGAAGCAATTGGAAAATCTTCAGGTGATAATTTTAATTCTGGATTAGTTTCTCTACTCAAAACTATATTTAGATCTTTTGGATCGTCTCCAAGTTTATATAGAACCGATTTCATATCTTTTAAAAACTTATCTGACGTATGATCTATTTCAGGATAATATAAATACATAAAACCACTATTATCAGGAAGCCAACTAACACCTCCTCCATCAGATGGCCAACAATGATCAATAACTTGCGGTAGAGATTCTCTAGTATTCATATCAATAATAATCATCTCAGAAATCTCAGCTCCACTATGAGTCATAGCAACAACTAAATGAGATCCATCCCAGCTCGGTTTTATGTAATTAATTACATACGTATTTCCCAGATCAGGCTTAAAATTTTTAGGATCATAAAGCAACTCATCTTCACTATCAAAACTTCTTCGATAATACAACCGTGCGATATCTTCATCCGCTCTTTGTTTCAAAAATATATACTCATCTTTTTCAGTAATTTGAATATTAGATACTTTATATGATTTTCTACTATCGTACTCTATCATTTTTTTTATCAACTCTTTCTTCCCCGAAATCTTGTTTAGAATATTATCAGCAAACTCACCTTCTTCCCGAAACCATTTTTGCACCGTAGAATCCTTCAAATCCTCTAGATTTCGAAATTCATCATTGATAATGGTGTCAAAATACGTTTCTTTGACTGGAATAGAAGGCGCTTCAGGATATCGAAAAGCTTTTTCTTCGCCTTTAGAGTCTTTCGTACAGTTTATACAAAAAACAAATACTATTAATAGACATAAGTGTTTCATAAATTGATTTAATAATTAATTGTTACGTTTTATTAATGTTACGATACATAAAAATGTTACCATAAAAAAATCCCAAATCTCTTCTGATTTGGGATTTTTTATGTTTATATGACTGAAGTTTATCCTTTCACACTTGCTTTTAAATACTCACGATTCATACGTGCAATATTCTCTAAAGATATTCCTTTCGGACATTCGATTTCGCAAGCACCCGTATTAGTACAGTTACCAAAACCTTCTTCATCCATTTGATTTACCATTGCTAATACACGCTCAGTGGCCTCCACCTGTCCTTGTGGCAATAATGCATACTGAGAGACTTTTGCCGAAGTAAACAACATTGCAGAAGCATTTTTACAGGCTGCTACACAAGCACCACATCCAATACAAGTAGCTGCAGCAAATGCATCGTCTGCATTTTCTTTATTAACCGGAATAGCATTAGCATCTATCGTATTTCCTGAAGTATTTACAGAGATATATCCACCCGCATGCTGAATTCTATCAAAAGCACTTCTATCTACCATAAGATCTTTTACCACAGGAAAAGCATTAGCTCTAAATGGTTCAATAAAGATCGTATCACCATCATTAAACTTTCTCATATGTAGCTGGCAAGTCGTAATCAAACGATCTGGTCCGTGTGGTTCTCCATTTATCTGTAAAGAACAAGATCCACAAATACCTTCTCTACAATCATGATCAAATACCACAGGCTCTTCTCCTTTATTAATTAACTCTTCATTTAACACGTCTAGCATTTCTAAAAAAGACATGTCTCCTTCAATACCTGAAATTGGATATTCTACTATCTTTCCTTTGGATTGAGCGTCTTTTTGACGCCATATTTTTAATGTAAGATTCATAGCTTTTTTATTATTTATAAGAACGTGTTTTTAATTCAATATTTTCAAATACAAGATCCTCCTTATGAAGTACAGCGTCTTTTGGTTCTCCTTTATACTCCCAAGCAGATACGTACTTAAAGTTTTTATCATCTCTTAATGCCTCTCCTTTTTGTTCACCAGACTGTTCTACAGATTCCTCTCTAAAATGTCCTCCACAAGATTCATTTCTATCCAAAGCATCTTTAGCAAATAATTCTCCTAGTTCTAAGAAATCAGCAACTCTACCTGCTTTTTCTAATTCAGGATTCATACTATTAGCAGTACCCGGTACTTTTACATTTTTCCAGAAATCCGCTCTTAAAGCAGATATTTCGTCAATCGCTTCCTTTAGCCCACTTTCATTACGAGACATTCCACATTTGTTCCACATGATTTTACCTAATTTTTTATGGTAATAATCTACAGAATGCTCTCCTGACCCAGACATTAATTTTTCAATTCTTTCCTTTACATCTTTCTCTGCTTGATCAAATTCTGGTGTATCCGTTGGAATTTTACCAGTTCTAATATCATGAGAAAGATAGTCTCCTATTGTATACGGTAATACAAAATAACCATCTGCAAGACCTTGCATTAATGCAGAAGCTCCTAATCTATTTGCTCCGTGATCAGAGAAATTAGCTTCTCCAGCCGCATAACAACCAGGAACTGTAGTTTGCAAATTATAATCTACCCAAAGACCACCCATCGTATAATGTACAGCCGGATAAATCATCATTGGAGTTTTATAAGGATTCTCATCAACGATTTTTTCATACATCTGGAATAAGTTACCGTACTTATTCTCTATAACCTTTTCTCCAAATTCCAAAATTTGTTGAGCAGTTGGATTATGAATTCCAGAAGTCAATGCTTTTTCTTTACCATATCTTTGTATTGCAGAGGCAAAATCAAGGTATACTGCTTCTCCAGTTTTATTCACTCCAAAACCAGCATCACATCTTTCCTTAGCAGCCCTAGAAGCAACATCACGAGGCACTAAATTACCAAAAGCAGGATATCTACGCTCTAAGTAATAGTCTCTCTCCTCTTCAGATAATTGTGTTGGTTTTAATTTACCTGCACGTATCGCTTCTGCATCTTCTTTCCTCTTTGGAACCCAAATTCTTCCATCATTACGAAGAGATTCTGACATCAATGTTAATTTAGATTGATGATCTCCTGAAACTGGAATACAAGTTGGATGAATTTGAGTATAACAAGGATTTGCAAAGAAAGCACCTCTCCTATGTGCTCTCCATGCAGCCATAACGTTACTACCCATTGCGTTCGTACTTAAAAAGAATACATTTCCATATCCTCCTGTTGCCAATACAACTGCATGTGCAGAATGACGTTCTATCTCTCCTGTTACAAGATTTCTGGCAATAATTCCTCTTGCCTTACCATCTATTTTAACAAGATCAAGCATTTCATGACGATTAAATGCTTGTATCTTTCCTCTATTTATTTGGCGGTTCATCGCAGAATACGCTCCTAATAAAAGTTGCTGTCCTGTTTGTCCTTTAGCATAAAATGTACGAGAAACAAGTACTCCACCAAATGATCTGTTATCTAACAAACCTCCATATTCTCTGGCAAAAGGAACTCCTTGTGCCACACACTGATCTATAATATTCGCAGAAACTTCTGCTAATCTATATACATTTGCTTCTCGAGATCTATAATCACCTCCTTTTATGGTATCATAAAAAAGACGATAATTAGAATCTCCATCACCTTGATAATTTTTTGCAGCATTGATACCTCCTTGTGCTGCGATAGAGTGCGCTCGTCTTGGAGAATCCTGATAACAAAATGTCTTTACATTATATCCTAGTTCTGCTAAAGTAGCAGCAGCACTTCCTCCTGCTAGTCCTGTACCCACAACGATAACATCGATATTACGCTTATTGGCAGGATTTACCAGGTTAATTGTATTTTTATGTTTTGTCCACTTATCTGCCAGTGGACCTTCTGGTATTTTAGAGTCTAAAATTGACATAATAGTGGTTTTTAGTGATTATGATTAAAATGAAGTACTAATGAAATGATGATAAAACCTAACGGAATTACAACAGCGAATACTTTAGCAAATTTAGTTGCTCCAACAGAAAATTTATTATTAAATCCAACTGATTGGAATGAAGAAGCAAACCCGTGCCACAAATGCAATGCTAAAAACACGAATGAAAGCACGTATAATCCAGTCCTAACCGGACTTACGAATTTTTCTAGCAATTCATGATAGTAACGCGTAGGGTCTTCTGGTGCAAATTCTACATATTTATGAACCATTTCTGGAATCCAAAAGTCATAGAAATGTAACCCTAAGAAAGCTAAAATCACTAATCCCGAAAGGATCATATTTCTAGACATCCAAGAAGAATTAGCTCCACCACTATATTTAGCATACTTAACTGCTCTTGCATTTCTATTTTTTAACTCAAGAACAAATCCTATTATAAAATGGAAAACCACTCCAAAAATTAATACAGGTTGCAAAGCAAACTGAACCACCGGATTTGTACCCATAAAATGAGATAACTCATTGAATGTGTCTGGGCTAAAAATAGAAGTAAAATTGATGGTAAAATGTTGTAATAAGAAAAATACTAAGAAAAGTCCCGAAAGTGCCATCGCAACCTTTCTAGCTATTGAAGATTTTATCAATCCACTCATTATAAAAAATGTTTAAAATTTTTGATTAGCAAAAATAAGGCTCAAACATCTTTTTAACAACATTTTGATACAGGAATGCAGTATTTATAATGAATTTAAAATAGATTCGAAATTTTGTTCAGTATTCATTACGAAATCGTTTGAAATATGGTCGTAACTTTAAACAAACAATAATCAAGTCTTAATCAAAAAGTATATTTTAACAAAATAAACATGGTAAAACCATTCCTAATTTAGTAGACCATCAATTCTTCTAAATACAAAATCCTAAAAACAGTACTTTTGAAAAAAATGATCAGACTCTTAATATATTAATTCATTGATAAGATATATACTTTTTATTTGTATGCTTTCAACACCCATATTAGGTTTTGGAAATACATTAATGACAATAAATCAATCTAATACACCTGATAGTTTACAAACCAAATCGGCTAATGAAATTAGTAAATATATAGAATCTTCTACTGTCGAAGAAAGTATCATATTAGAAACCGCAATTTCTAACCGAATTACAGATCTATCAATTCTAGCAGAGTATTATTATGATATTTCAGATACCTTTTTTTATAACAAAGGAAAAACAGATCGCAGTAGGTATTATTTAAACAAAGCAGTGAGTAGCGCTAAAACTGTTGGAAATGACTCAATTTTAAGTAAATACTTTATAGCAATTGGTAACACCTACCTAAAGGATTGGGAAAATCAAAAATCATTAGACTATTATAACGATGCATTAAATATTGCTGCCAAATACAAAAACATTAAACATCAATATTCTGCTAATTCTGGAATAGCAATCATTCTAAAAAGAATGAATGAGCTTAACAGAGCACTTGACGTATGCGATGATGCACTAAAACTTATAAAAAAATCAAAGGATAAACACACTGCAAATCATGTTAGATTATATACTATAATCAGTGAGATTCATTTAGATCTAGAAAAGTATGATTCTGCAATATATTACGCCGACAATGGATTGGCAATTAGTGAACCTTTAGATTATGCGATAGGATCCATTGATTTATATACCAAAAAAGGAATTGTTGCGCTAAAAACACAAGAAAGAGCTAAGGCACTACAATATTTTCGCAAAGCAGAAGAAATCATTATTACCAAAGACATTTCCCAAAAAAAGTCAATACTAAATCTTAATTACTTTTTTGCAAGTACTTTTCGTGAAGAAAAAAAATACGATCAAGCCATCTCCTATCTAAACAATAGTATATCTATTCTTGAAGAAAAAGATACGGGAAATATTAGAGTTCTTGAAACTTATATTCTTTTAGCAGAATGTTACACTGAAATCGGAGAAACAAACAAGGCCTCGTACTGGTATCAAAAATTAAATAAATTACGAGATCAATTTCAGGAAGCAAAACAACAAACTATATCAAAAATTTATAATCAGGACATTGATAAATTAAAAGGTCAGATTGATCAACTTAAGAATGAAGAAATAAAACAAGCGTACCATAAAAAAATGATGTTCTTCATTTTGATAGTTGTTTGTTTGATTTTACTCTTTTTTGTCCTTAAGTATTTTCAAAAACAAAAAAAGAACAATCTAAAATTTAATCAATTAATAGAAAAAATAAACCAGTTAGAGTCTAGAGAAAACAATGACACAAAAGATTTTGTAATTGATGACAAAAAAGTAAAAGATGTTTTGAATGGTTTAGAGAAATTGGAAAAACAAGAATATTTCCTACAAACCGATTGTGATCTGAGATCAATGGCTAAAAAAGTAAAAACCAATACTACCTACTTATCAAAGATTATCAAAAAACATAAAGCAACCAATTTTAATGATTACATCAATGAATTAAGGATTGAATACGCCTTAAAAAGATTAAAAAATGACAAAAAATTCAGATCCTTTTCCGTTAAATCTATAGCATTAGAGATTGGCTATAAAACTGACAATTCTTTTACTAAACATTTTAAATCTAAAACTGGATTGAATCCTTCCTACTATATCAAAAAAATAGAGCTTCAAAACGAAAAATTCTAGAGATTCAAAATAACCAATATCAATTTTTCTTCTTTTAATATACACCATTAAAAGCCGATTAAACTTTACCTTAATTTCTTTAAAATACGGCACCTGTTCTATGAATTAAAACTGAATAAAAGTACCTTGATATAAGATTTCATTGGAATATATTATTGTATAACTAATTTTAAAATTTAGTATTATGAAAACAAAACAAGAAAACAGGATTTCGTTCAAAAAGCTAACTATTGCTAAGATTAATCAAAATGCTTTGATAAAAATAAAAGGAGGTGATTGTGATCCTACAAAACCAGATACGGGATCGCATCATACCATGTGCGACTGCAACAATATACTTTAAATAAGCAAGAGAATTCTTGTATCTATTTTGCAACTCTTTTTGCATCCGTATTTTTCGAAAAATACGGATGTATTGTTTTTCTGAGGGTTCATTTTGATATATCTTGAGTACAGAATCGTATTAGCTAATGTTTGATTTTAAGGGATGAACCGAAAACCTTTAACAGAGTAGGTGATAAATATTATAACTTAAAAAAACACCAAATTATGTTATCAAAAATTTTAGAATTAAAAGAAGTTAAAAAACTAAATAAAGCTGCAAAGCAATCCATTAATGGAGGGTACTATTGTAGAACCAACATTCCTTGTCAAACGTCACAAGATTGTTGGGATTTTTCGGGTGATTTTTCAGACAGATGTAACCAAGGATATTGTCATATTTTTTAGACATCTAACTTCACAATGTAATATCACAACCCTGAAAATTTCAGGGTTTTTTTATACCTTCACTTTTTGATTTGCAGATGAAAAACATACCTACTAAACTCCCTAATGTTACTACTACCATTTTTACTATTATGAGTAAGATGGCAAATGAGTATGAAGCCATTAATCTATCACAAGGTTTTCCGAATTTTGAAGCAGACCATAAGCTTACCAGCTTGGTTACTAAGGCTATGCAAAAAGGATATAACCAATACGCTCCGATGCCTGGTCTATTATCCTTAAGAGATATTATTGCAGAAAAGACCAATGGTTTATACGGCAGTACTTATCATCCAGAAACAGAGGTAACGGTTACTTCTGGTGCAACTCAGGCAATATTTACGATCATTGCCGCTTTTATACAACCAGGAGATGAAGTCCTTGTCTTTAAACCTGCATATGATTCTTATGAACCGTCTATAGAATTATTTGGAGGAGTCGTAGTGCCCATCCAATTATCAGCTCCAAATTTTAGCATTAATTGGAAAGAAGTTGCTTCTAAAATTACTTCTAAAACAAAGATGGTTATTATAAATACTCCTCATAATCCTTCGGGAACCATTTTATCTAAAAAAGATATGCTCCAATTAGAAGGGCTTCTAAAAGGAACTGATATTATTCTATTAAGTGATGAAGTCTATGAGCATATCATTTTTGATCACAAAGAACATCAGAGTGCCGCAAGATTTTCTGATTTAAGAATGCGCTCTTTTATAACTGCATCATTTGGAAAAACATTTCATACAACTGGCTGGAAAATGGGATACTGTTTAGCTCCAAAAGATCTTATGTCAGCATTTAGAAAAGTTCATCAATTCAATGTCTTCTGTAGTAATCATCCAATGCAATATGCTTTGGCAGAATATTTAAAAACACCAAAAAATTATCAAGAATTGCCAAGTTTTTACCAAAGTAAAAGAGATTTGTTTTTATCTCTCGTAGAAGAATCAAGATTTACATTTACACCCGCTTCTGGAACGTATTTTCAATTATTAAATTTTAATTCGATTACAGATGAAAGCGATGTTCTCTTTTCCGAAAGATTAACTAAAGACTATAAAATTGCCTCCATTCCTGTGTCTGTTTTTAATCTGAACCAACAAGATGACAAAGTATTACGCTTTTGTTTTGCCAAAACAGCCGATACTTTAAAACGTGCTGCTGAAATATTATGCAAAATCTAACTAAATCAAAACCTCAAAACTAAAAACCAATTGATAGTAACATTTTAATAGCTAATGATACTAATGTACAGTTCAAAATCATTTTTGAACATAAATTTGTCATAACCAATTGTAAAAAAACTTTATGAAAATTAGATTTACCTTACTTATCATTGCAATGTTAGCCATCTTATCTTGTTCCTCAGATGATGACGATACAACAGAGAATTCTAATTATGCAATGACTGCTAAAATTAATGGAGAAGATTTCAAAGCGAATAATCCTTTCGGAAATAACGAACCATCGAGTACAACAATTTTTAACTACTTTCCAGAAGAAGACTTTGTATTACTAATTGGTCGACAAGGAGGCCTTGTTGGTGCTAGAGAAATCAAAATCTGGTTAAAAAAGAGTGATATCGTAGTTGGTACTTATGAAACGGGGCCGGAAATTTTCGACACCACTCCTTCTCATTTTATTGACTTCTTAGACCTTACAAATGAAATAGATGAATCCACAAGAAATGGTACCATTGAGATAACAGAGGTAAATACCTCAACGAAGATTGTAACCGGAACTTTCTCATTTACCACAGCAGATGGAACTTCTGACCCTTCATCACCCATTGATTTCAATATCACTGAAGGAACATTTACTTACATGTACGAATAAGAACTTTTATTGTTCAACTATAAAAAAGATTAAAAAGTCAGTAATTCAACTGACTTTTTTTATTTAAAAATCGAATTTCAGTTGTATTACTTCAAACTCCTTCAGCTCCTTTTCTTTCTTTTTCTGACCGCTAGATGTATTCAGGTTTGATAATGAAATTCCCAATAGTCTTACAGAATCTCTCATTTTTTCTTGATACAACAATTCTTTAGCTGTTTCTAATAATATTGCTGCATCACTTACATAATAGGGTAATGTCTTGCTTCTTGTTTGTAAAGTAAAATCGCTATACTTAATTTTTAAAGTAACTGTTCTACCTGCCACCTTACTTCTTTGTAACCTTTTTTGAAGTTCTTCTGCGATATTCTCTAGCCTTTCTAACATATATATTTCAGAAGAAATGTTCTCACTAAAAGTTCTCTCTGCGGCAAGTGATTTTCTTTCTCTATTAGGTTTTACTTCACTTAAATGAATTCCCCTAACAATACGATAATAGTGTCCTCCAGATTTTCCAAAATGTTCCACCAAAAACTCCTCGGACTTAGCCTTTAAGTCTTTACCCGTATAAATTCCCATTTGATACATCTTAGCTTGAGTTACTTTACCTACTCCATAAAACTTTTTTACGTCCAAGTTTTCTAAAAATTCTAAAACTTCTTCTGGATTTACAGTTTTTTGACCATTAGGTTTGTTATAATCACTAGCTACCTTAGCAATAAATTTATTGATAGAGATTCCAGCAGATGCTGTTAGGCCGACTTCATCAAAAATTCGTTGTCTTATTTCTTGGGCTATTAATGAAGCACTAGGATTACCCTTTTTATTTACAGTTACATCCAAATAAGCCTCATCCAAAGACAGTGGCTCTACTAAATCAGTAAACTCAAAGAAGATCTTTCGAATTTGTTTAGAAATTTCTTGATATCTATCAAATCTTGGTCTCACAAACAACAAATCCGGACACAATTTTCTTGCGGTAAAACCGGGCATTGCCGATCGAACACCAAATTTTCGTGCTTCATAACTAGCAGCACTAACCACACCTCTTTTACCTCCACCTCCCACTGCTAATGGTTTACCCTTTAATTCAGGATTATCCATCTGCTCTACGGAAGCATAAAATGCATCCATATCCACGTGTATGATCTTTCTATCGCTATTCAATTTCATTACTACACAAAAATAATAGAAACCGCTTTTATTAATGTACTTTTTAGATATATAGAATGGTCTATTTTATAGAAACATTATAAAATTAATAATTATGACGTAACGGTTTCTATCTCTATGATTTAGATTTATCAAATAAAAATCCTATCTTGCCTTATTAAGACCCTATCAAATTGAACTAATTAATACAGAATACTGATGAAAAATTATGCCCTACTATTTCTATTTGCATTAATTTGCTGTAAATCAGAAAGCAAATCTCCAAACGAAACTACGGTTAGTAATAATCTTGCTAATTCTGAAAATGTAAGCGATATTATTACCACTAACAACACGAATCCAAGAACATATTCTATACAAGGAACTAGTTCTGCAAAAAAAGGAGAGAGTTCCAAAAAAAATGGAGGTAATTTTAGTCAAAATCTTTCCATTCAATGGGTATCGGATACTACAATACAATATACTCTAACTTATAGTAGTGGTGCTTGTAATAAAACTGTTGGAGGTAAAGCCACAATCGTGAAAGCAAATGGAGAGCCTTTTGCTATAAGTCATAATGGAAAATCTGTAGAAGTAGATAAATACAAGGATACGAAACAAGGTTTTGATATTATTTTACAGATCGATGCTAAAGCTAAAGACAAAGCTGCCGTCAATCTAATCTCTACTACAGAAGATGACAGCAATGAAAATTGTATTCCAGAAAGTGGGGTAATGTTAGAGCAGAAATAACATTATTCCTATTTCTAATAGATCTACTAAAGATTATCATAATATTCTAAGTTCTTTTTAAAAAGTACTATAAATACGTATTATTATATATTAACAACCACGAATATTCATAGTACTTTGAAGTTACATAGTAGTATTGCTCATTATATTTACATAAAATCTATAATAAATGAGCAAAACAGCAATTATACTTGGTGCTACAGGATTGACAGGAAGGATGCTCCTTGATCGATTACTTGTGGATACTCGTTATGATAAAATAAAACTATTTTCAAGAAAAACGATCGGCATATCACATCCTAAAATTGAGGAACACCTAGTCAACATGCTACAATTAGAATCCTGCAGCAATGATTTTCGTGGAGACGAAGTATTTTGTTGTATAGGAACTACTAATGCCAAAACCCCTGATAAAAGATTATACCGTTCAATAGACTACGGTATTCCTGTGACAGCAGCAAAGCTATGTGAACAAAACCAGATAAAGACATTTATTGTAATTTCTGCTTTAGGAGCAAATCCTAAAAGCAAAATATTCTACAATCGCACCAAAGGTGAAATGGAAGAAACGGTTTTGGATTTTAAAATACCAAAACTTCATATTTTACAGCCTTCTTTAATTAGTGGCAAAAGAAAAGAAAAGAGAAGTGGAGAATCTTTTTTCAAACTTTTAATGAAATTGATCAATCCCTTGTTAATCGGTTCTCTTAAAAAGTATAGATCCATACATCCAAAAATAATCGTTTCTTCAATGATATGGCTCGCGAATAATTTTTCTGAAAAACAAAGAATACTTTCTAATGAAATTGAAAAGATTTATGCGAATTACGTACGTTAATTGGTTCGCATACCGTATCCGTATCTTTCTTAACCCCTGATTTTACTAATTATTTAGTGAAGCCTCTACATTTGTCAATAAAATTATAAACCTTTAAAATTTGACAAATGACAAAGCCATTTAAAAATCGTATTCTGTTTGTAATAACATTTTTATTGACAACAGGTCTCTTTGCACAATCAGATATTAAATCTTTCTCTTTCAAAAAAGGAGAAATTCTAGATATTCTATTATTAACCACTAAACCTGATACTAAACAAAACTTCGAAAGGTACAAGCAAACTATTTTTCCAATTGGGATAAAAAAAACCTATCAGCCATTACCCGGTTTTAAGATCAGCAAAACAATTCAAGGAAATATCCAACCTACTAGTTTTATTTTTGGTAAGTGGAAAGATCTAAAAAACAGAGAGGAGTTTCTTTCCGAGATTGAAGGAATAGTGCCCGATTTTCATCAACAACGAAGAGATTTATGGTCTGTATTTAACTTAACCTATTATGAAATGCCAAAAGACATTTCTTTTAAAATTGATAAAAATAAATATACCGTAGCAACTTCTTATTGGAAGAAAGATGATACACGATTTGAAAAATTTATAAATCTTTGGCAACAAAAAACAACATCCAAAGGAGGAACAAAAATTTTGGAACTTACTAATGGAAAATCACCACTAGGTTATTACCACAATCCTGATTTATTAGTTATTACTCAATGGAATACCAAAGAAGAGTTCGATGCTTTTTATAAAGAAAATCTAAAAATGAATCACAATGGTGTGCTACATGTAAATCAATTTGTTTTAAACTAGTATATTAAAGCCGAAAAGATCAAGCTGCTATGCAATCATTCCTGAATCAACTTGTTTATTTTGGGTATTTTCAAAGCCTATTTTTGCTTTTTATTTACGTTTTTTCTCCAAAAAAAAGGAAGAGCATAAATAAATATATAGCATTCCTAGTCCTAGTCCTTTCCATTGGACTTACGGGACGGGTTTTATACATATCAGGGTTCTTTGGTGATAATTATCGTTGGGTTACTTTTTCTGAGTTCTCTACTTTATTATTTGGAGCTACCATTTATCTATTTACTAGATCCAGCCTATTGAATAAACCTTTTTCAAGGAAAGAATTGGTTCATTATCTGCCAGCTGTAATATACAATCTTGGGGTTACTATAGCTTTTATTATTCCTTCTGATGATATCTTAAAAACTAGAATTCAAAGTGGACTTCAATTTAGAATTACACTGATTTTTATTGCAATAGGATTGGCTTTTAATATTACTTATTGGATCAAAAGTTTAATGATATTCCTAAAATTTAAAAAAGATATTCAGAATGAGATAAGCTATTATATCAAATCTCAATTTTTTCTAAATTTTCTAATTGCGATTGGTATATGTTTACTCTGCTGGTTTCTAATGTTTCTTAATTGGCTATTAGATTATGAATTATTCAATCGAGTAAGTTGGCAAGTAATCTGGATCAGTATTGCACTCATTATTTTATTTATCACTTTTTACGGGATGAAAGAACCTGATTTATTCAAGGTTTCTAATATCATAAAACCCAAAAAATACGTACAATCAAAATTATCGCATAACCAATTAGATGATTTAAAATCGCAATTAGATCATTTAATGATTGAGAAAAAACCTTATTTAAACCGGAAACTACTTAAATCAGAATTAGCGGAAATGTTAGGTGTAAGCAACCCAGAAATAGCTCGTTTACTTAATGAGCGTATCGGAATGAATTTTTTCGAATACGTAAATTATTATCGTATAAAGGAATTTATCGATTTAGCAAAGACAGATCAGGCAAAAAATATAACCTTTTTTGGTTTAGCTCAAGAAGCAGGCTTTAACTCAAAAACCACCTTCAACAAATCTTTTAAAGATCTAATGGGTACAACTCCCAAAGAGTACTTCTCAAATCTCTAATACTATTAAATTAAAAAATTATGTTCAAAATATTTTTCATCAGTGTATTACTCACTGTAGCTACTACTAATGCCCAACTTTCAATTCCGGCATTAAGTCCATTATCAAAAATAACTCAAACTGTTGGTTTAGCAGATATAGAAATTCAATATTCCAGACCTAGTAAAAGAGATAGAGTTATTTTTGGAGAAAATGGAATTATACCGTTCGGAGAGTTATGGAGAACTGGTGCAAATGCCGCCACAAAAATTACTTTTAGTGAAGATTTAACAATTCATAATATCCCAATAAAAAAAGGGTCTTATGCAATTTTAACCAAACCTAACTCTGAATATTGGGATGTTAATTTATACATCTATCAATCTGGAAACTGGAGCACATATGTAGAAAAAGAACCTACTGCTAGTTTTCAGGTAAAATCAGAGAAATTAAAAGACCCACAGGAAACTTTACTAATATACTTTGATCAAATCACACTAAACAGTACTGATCTTGTAATAGCTTGGGATCAAAGTAAAATCGCCGTACCGCTAAAATTAAATACACACACTAAAGCGATGGCTAATATAGAAAAGGCATTAGCCGGACCATCTAATTTTGATTATTTTCAAGCAGCACTTTATTTACATGAAACAGGAAAAGATCTGGACAAAGCACTAGTTTATATTCAAAAAGCAACTAAGTCCGAAAAGCCACTGTTTTTCCAGGTATATAGAGAAGCACTCATTCTTGCGGATCTCAACCGAAAAACCGAAGCCGTCTCTGCTGCAAAAAAGTCTTTAGAATTATCTAAAAAAGCAAAGAACAAAGATTTTATTAGGTTAAATGAAAAATTTATTGAAAAATGGTCTAGATAAATAATATCTTTTAGGCAAACTAAATTAATATCCAGATTTGAAGATCAAAAATGATTTTTTTGATCTTCAAATCTGGATATAACATCTAATAAAAAGTGTTAGAAAATTATAATTTCTATACAATATTACAATGATTGAAATTGAACGTAAATTTTTGGTAAAATCAAATGCATATAAGCAATCGGCAAATAAGAGCATACATATTATTCAAGGATTTTTAAATACTGATCCAAATAGAACTGTAAGAATAAGGATCAAGGGCGAACAAGCTTTTATTACTGTTAAAGGTAAGAGTAATGACACAGGCACCTCTCGTTTTGAATGGGAAAAAAACATTCCTGTAGAGGATGCTAAAAATTTAATTGAAATTTGTGAACAAGGAGTCATCAAAAAAATTAGGTATGAAATACCGTCTGGAGATCATGTATTTGAAGTCGATGAATTTTTTGATGAAAACCAAGGATTAATCATTGCAGAAATAGAATTACAAGACGAAAATGAAGCTTTTGATAAACCAAATTGGTTAGGAGATGAAGTAACAGGTGATCCCAAATATTATAATTCTCAATTAAGCAAGCTTCCATTCCGAAATTGGTAAAAAAACCTTCAAAATCTGAGGATTTTTCAATTAACAAATCTGTAACATTTTGGTTTGTAATTATAGGTGAATATTCCCCGTCTAAGGAGACTTATTAACCTTTTTAAAAAATTATCATGTTACACAAATCTAAGAAGTCCTTTTTAGGGGCTATGGTATTACTATGTTTTTCTGCTCCTTTAGTAGCTCAAACAGAAGTAAGTGGTTTTTATCCACAAAAGAATGAACTTACAATAGCTCCGAGTTATTCTTTCAAACAATATGACAGGTTTTATAGAGGCACTGAGCTTACAGAAGGTAACCCTGCTGGTTTAGGTTCGATATCCTCCTATATAGTGAATCTTTATGGTGAATACGGAATCACAAATTGGTTATCTGCGTCCCTTAATATACCCTATATTTTCATAGAAAGTGAAACGGGAGAACCGGATCCAGTACAAGGAACATCAAGCGTAGAAGGTATTCAGGACTTAAGTGTATTTCTAAAAGGAAGAATCTTAGAAAAGAACATCAATTCCTTAGGAAAACTTGGTGTCGGTGCTGCCGTTGGAGCCAGTATTCCTATTGGTAATTATGAAGCAGAAGGTGTTCTATCATTGGGAAACAATGCGAATGCTTTTAATGCAAATGTTATGGCTCAGTTAACAACAAAAGTTAATTTTTTCACAGAAGTACAGTATGGATACAGTTTAAAGGACAACAGTGATTTTGATGTTCCTAATGCGCAAGTATACGGTATAAAGCTGGGGTATTTTAACAACTATTTTTATACACATGTACAATTAGCGGTACAAGATTCGATGGATGGACTTGATATTGGAACACCAGAATTTGCTGAAGCCGGAGGACCGAGAGCACTTCCACAAACCGAAGTTGATTACACGAATATTAATGTAAACTTATATATCCCAGTATATAAAAACGAAATTGGTGTTTCTACCGCCTATAATCAAAATATAGATGGTCGTAACTTTAGCAAAGAAACTTCATTTTCTTTTGGTTTAGTATATAAGCCTCTTTAAAATCTTAAGACTATATCCCGATAAGTGAATTATTGGGATATAGTCTTACTCTTTAATTTCGATTCTCTTCTTTAACTCATTCCCTTTTTCATCAATTACCGTAATAATATGTTTTCCTGGTGATGGTTTTACTGGCATTTCATGAAACTGTTTCGTAACTCCTATAAAATTATCATCTATATACCAAAACACTCTTGTTTCTGGAATGGTATGAGCTATTTTTAATATCACATCATTAGTTTTTCCATCAAAGCCTTTAGGTAGGTATACACTGCTATTCCCTTTCGGGAAAATAAAATCCATATTACCCGTAAGTTCCTTTACACAATCTGATCTGTAGGGAGGCAAATTTTTATAACTAGCGTGTTTACCCTTAAAATAATATGCCTGTAAAGGCGGCAACACAAACCATGGTACATGAATCATTGTATCTACAGATTCACAAGAAGAATTCACACGAAATTCTCGCGAAGGATCTAAATGAATTAACTTATGATAAGGACAAGGTTTTGTTTTAATTCCTGCCGAAGGAATCAACATTTTTTTAGAAGTGCACTCTCCAGAAGCTAAAAAACCGCTCAGTGCGCATACCTCAGCTTCTACCAAATCATCATAAGGCGCCGGAAACCAATTAGAATTCGGCAATAAATTTACAACATCAAATAGCAATGGTGCTGCAGAATTTAATCCAGTTAGTTCAGGTCTTCCTTCGCCATCTGCATTTCCTATCCATACTCCTACTACATAATCTCTACTTGCACCAATCGCCCAAGCATCTCTATTGCCGAAACTAGTTCCTGTTTTCCATGCTATTTCTCGAGCAGAATCATAAAACTCCCATGCTTCATCGCCTTCGGGACGATTTACCTTTTTCATTGCTTCAAAAGTTAACCATATACTTCCAGAACCATACATAGGTTTTTCTTGTTCGAGCTTACCAAAATCAACACTTTGATTGGCCAAAACAATTGGTTCTGCGAACTCATTACTATAATATTCGCTAGAGGATTCTTCATAATGATTAAGTGTGCCAGCGAGACCAGCATATGTTTTACACAAATCCCAAAGGTTCCCTTCTGCTCCACCTACAATGAGTGATAATCCATAGTGATCCGCAGTATATTTAAGATCCTTAATTTTAAATATATTTAATTCATCTCTAAAACGTTGCAATCCATATTGTTGTAATAACCTTACTGCTGGTATATTTAAAGATCTTGCCAAAGCTTTATTAGCAGGTACAGCACCGTTAAAACTTTCATCATAATTCATAGGAGTATAACCTGCAATCACAGTTGGTATATCAGAAACCAACTGTTCTGGGAGTAACTCTCCTTTATCCATCATTGCTGCATATAAAAGAGGTTTTAAAGTACTTCCCGTACTTCGAGCAGCTCTTATAATATCCACGTCTTTTTGGTGCGCTTTGTCTGTTGGAGCGTTTCCCACATAACTTAGTACTTCTCTGGTACGAACATCCAAAACCAATACCGCTAGATTATGCACTTCATTTTGCTTCAATATGCCATGATGGCGCTCAGCTAATTTATTTATTTGTTGCTGTAACGTTCGATTAATTGTTGTTTGCATACGTTCACCTTTATTATCTCGAGCCAATCGATCTAATAAATGTGATGCATCTTGCGGTAATTTATATGGTTTCTGAGGTAATGATTCACTTACAGATAATTGGTAGGTAATAGAATCTATTTTCTCTTGTTCTAGTAATGTTTTTAGTAATCTATTTCTCTTTTTTAATAACTGGATTTGATTTTTACCTGGATAAATTAAAGACGGTGCATTGGGCAACACTGCTAAGGTAGCACTTTCTGACCAAGATAATTGATGTGCTGGCAATCCAAAGTATCTCCATGAGGCCATATCGATTCCGACTACATTACCCCCAAAAGGAGCGTAAGAAGCATATAATTTTAAAATATCTTCTTTAGATTTTCCTAATTCTAATCGTGTGGCTAAAATAAGCTCGATCACCTTTTCGTAGTACGTTCTTTTTTGTCCTTTTCGAGAAAGCCGTATTACTTGTTGTGTAATGGTACTGCCACCTCTTACAACTTTACCTGCTTCTAAATTTTCACCAATTGCTTCAAACATAGCAACAGGATTAAATCCTAAATGCTTATAAAATTGTTGATCTTCAAATGCAATAATACAATCCTTAAATTTGTAAGGAACACTGTCTGTTTCTGGGAAACGCCATTGCCCATCCTTTGCTATTTTCGCACCAAGTAGTTCACCACTTTTTGTTTCGATAACTGTAGCGGTGGGATCATCAAATAATGGAGATGGTAAAGAAAAATAGTACCAAATAGATGCAACTCCAATCAAAATGAATTTTATTGGATGTTTCTTCACAAAATTTAAGATCCTTGTAAACACAATAATGATTTCCCTCCAATATTAAATAGTTCAATATCTGTGAAATTTATGTAAATGTATTTAGATAACTTATGAAACTTGATAAAAATTAATTTGAAAACTGAATTTAGGACCAAAACAGTACACTCACCACCCTCTATCTGTTAAGAGGAAAATTCCCCAAAATTCTAATTTAGCCAGCGTTTGCATCCTGAGTTTTCTTAAAAAAATCATAAATAAACCCTTTAATTTTATTAAATTATGACAGTTTTAATGCGACTAACGACCACTGCATCTTCCAATAAATTAAAAACAATGGGGCTTATAATGAAAAATTAAACAGTGTAATACATCCGATGATCATATACTTAGATGTGTTCATTTTTAATAAAATTGTTTAGAATTGAAAAAAAATACCCTCTATATAATTGCTGTTTTATGCACTTTATGTACGTTTTCTCAAGAAAAACCTTCTTACAAATACAATGATAGCCTCTTTAATCTCATAAGAAAATCGGAAGAATTACGTGTTGCTAATAAGATGTACGAATCCTTAGAGTACGCCTTTAAGGCAGTTGATTACGGTATAGAACTTAAAAATGATCATTATATATCTCATGGTTACTTTTTAATGGGAACTGTTCAATACGAGATTATTGATTATGAAAATGCTACTAAAAACTACCTTAAAGCTTTAGAATATACAGAAAAGACCAAAGACAAATTACTTTTACCATATATTCTGCATAGTTTGGGAAATATATACTACGATGGTAACAATGATTTTGAAAGTGCTTTAGATTATTACCAAAGAGCAGTAAAACTTGCAAAGAAAAGTTCGCATATAGAGCAATATCAAGTCCCTTTACATAATTTGATTTGGACTTATATGGATTTAGATAGATATGATGAAGCTTCCGTATACCTTAAAGAAGCAGATAGCATAGATGCTAACATTCCAGATAGTATTCTTGTGGATCGAAGTTCGTTGTACCTTCTAAGAGCGAGAAACTATTCCCATCAAGGAAATATTGCAAGAGCTGAAGAATATTTTGACAAATCTTTTGATTATTTACAAGACGAATCCTATTGGCCAAAAGGAAAAAGTTATTTTTATCAGTATCGAGCAGAGATGTATGAAAACATTGGTGATTACCCAAGAGCCTTAGCTGATCTAAAGTTACTTCAAGCTAATGAGCGTAAAGTTTTTGAAAATGCAAGATCTAAGGGAAATGAGACCGTTAACTTTAGATCTAAAGTTGATCGATATGAAAAAAAATTAGCATTGGCAGAAAGAGAAAAGGATTTACTTGTAGACCTTGACAAAAATAATAAGCTTATCATTTTTATCTCTACAGCAGCACTTTTATTACTGGCAGTAGCTTTTTTCTTTTACTATCGCGGATATCAATCTAAAAAGAAAGTTACCGAAATTCTTGAGATAAAAAATTCTGAATTGTACGAAGCAAAATCGCAGGCGGAAAAACTAAGTAAAATTAAATCTCAGTTTATTTCCACTATTAGTCATGAGCTCAGAACTCCCTTATATGGCGTAGTAGGTATTTCATCAATTCTTTTAGAAAACGAAAAACAATCCGATAAGGACAAAAAACTGCTAAATTCTTTAAAATTTTCTGCAGACTATTTATTGGATTTGGTAAACAATGTTCTTAAAGTAAGTAAAATTGATTCTGAAGAAAAGGAACTTATTAAAACACCAACGGATGTTCATTCTTTAACCCAAAACATACTCCAATCTTTCGAATATCAAGCACAAAAGAAAGGAAACGAACTTATTTTAAAATTTAATCCCAGCATTCCTAAATTACTTAATATAGATGCATTGCGAACCTCCGAGGTACTCATTAATCTTCTTGGAAATGCCATTAAATTCACAGAGCAAGGAAAAATTTGGTTAAGAATTAAACTAATTTCTAAAGAGAGCTCTAAAGTAATCTTACGCTTTGAAGTTGAAGATACTGGAATGGGTGTTCCAGAAGATCAAAAAGAGTATATTTTTGAAGAATTCTCACAAATAGGAAGTGTATACGATAATAAACAAGGTACTGGATTAGGGTTATCTATAGTAAAGAATCTTATTGAGGTTATGGGAAGTCAAATTTATTTTGAAAGTAAAAAAGGGGTCGGCTCGATGTTTTATTTCGAGCTCGACACAGACATTCCTGAGAGTTTAGAAATCCCAGACAAAGATGAGGAATCGTCTGAGCAGGATTCGATCTCTGCCAATATCCTAGTAGCAGAAGACAATAAAATAAATCAACTGGTTACCAAAAATTTACTCAAAAACATTGGATGTGAATGTACTATCGTTGCTAATGGTATCGAAGCTGTGCAAGCTGTAAAAAAGGACACATTCGATCTTGTTCTTATGGATATCAATATGCCAGTTATGGATGGTATGCGTGCCACTATAGAAATCCGTGAGTTTAATACTTCAATACCTATTATCGCCCTTACAGCTTCTGAATTAAGTGAAGTTTCAGATGATTGTAAAAAAGCTGGTATGAACGATCTCATCAACAAACCACTGAACAAAAAAGATCTACAATACGCTATCGAAAGAAACATTGCATTGAGTACTTAAATGAATAGTTTTTAAAAAGTCTGATCTATCCTTTAAAATATTAGAACAATCTCATTTACTATATCTAAATGAATTACCTAGTAACAATTTATACAATTTTAGTACTTATTAGTAGGATAAGACTACTGATATATGAAAATGCTAATAGAATTCTTTAAGGAAATTGCTAAAAATGAAAACGGTAAATTGTATCTCCATGATAAGGACATATCGTTTGGAGATGGAACGAGAAGTCCAAATGTTATTTTTAAAATAAAATTTGAATACAAATCCAATCAATTTACGATCATTAATCAAACAGGAACTAATTATGTTGGAACTACAAGCTGTAAATTATCTGACGATCTACAACCAATCCCTTTTGAAATAGATACTATTTCTCATTTAAAGAATCTATTCTTACGAAGAAAAAGTAGATTCGTTTTAAAATCTGAAAACCAAAATGTACTTCATTTTTTAAAAACTAATAATGCCTTAAACCTTCTAAGTGAAATTGCGGATAAAGAAGATTTTCGTCCCTTAGTTGTTTGTAGTTTGGATGGTTATTGGAGCATTGTTTGCAAATATCATCTAGAATTTGACGATTGGACACAAGTTATAGAACCAATAATAGCATTGTATAAAAATCTCATCGATGAATTTGAAAAAAGAATTGCAAACATTAATCATGGTCAATACCGAGAATTGAATTCTTAAATAAAACTAATTAGTGAAATAGAAAACTTAGTTCATATTTTTTACTCTATAAATCTGACCTAAATTGACAACAAAAATTGACCTAATTATACAAAACTATGAACATTCTAAAAGTTATCTTTACTTAAAAAGAAATGATCCTCGATTATAAAAAGATTGATCTATTTGGGAAAATAGTATTCGAAACGGTTATTCTAAAACCACCGCATAAAAAACCAAATCTCATGCACGATGAGGCTTGTTTTTTATACATAATCAAAGGAGAATATGATTCTATCTCTGAAAGAGAAAAGCTAAAAGTTAATGCAGAAGAGTCTGTTCTTATGAAATGTGGTAACTATTCTTGTAATATGTTACCCTCTAAATCATCCGAAGAATATCAAGCACTTGCTGTTCACTTTCATCCAGAAGTGTTACAAAAGGTGTATGAAAATAAGCTACCTAACTTTCTCAAAAACCGACAGCCTTCCGATATTGGAATGTCTAAATTACAAAGTGATATTTTGGTAAAGAAATATATAGAGAGTATTCTATTTTATTTTGAAAATCCAGATTTGGTAAATGAAGAAATCTTGACTTTAAAGATTAAAGAAATTATTCTATTACTAAACCAAACCAAAAATGCGCCAGCCATTCGTTCCATACTTTCTAATTTATTTCATCCTACCTCTTATACATTTAGAGAAGTTATCGAAGCACATCATTTTTCTAATATCACCTTAGATCAATTAGCCCATTTAACCAATAAAAGTCTTTCTACTTTTAAGAGAGAATTCAAAAGAATCTATAGAACATCTCCTGCTTCTTATCTCAGAGAGAAAAAATTAGAAAAATCCATTCAATTACTGGGTACTACAGATCTAAGAGCTACCGATATAGCATATGATTGTGGGTTTGCAAATGTTTCCCATTTCTCTAAAACCTTTAAATCTTTTTACGGTGTTTCTCCAACGAATTATAAAATGACCCATTTTAGTAAATCATTGAACTGATTATAAAACATCAAATTAAACCTTCTTTTCATTTTTGTATTGTAATTATAAATCATATAAAAATGAAAACAACTGCAAGAGATTTTAGCCTAGAATTAAATGAAAATCCAATACCAGAAGTTGCTGAAAGAATAAATTGGTATCAAGAAAAATTTAATACCGTACCTAATTTAGGACGATTATTAGAATCCGCTCCGGCTACATTATTATCTTATGTAGATACTCAGAATTATTTAGCAGAATTTGGCACACTATCACCCGAAGAAAACAATATCGTACAGATGACAATTGCTGTAGAAAATGCTTGTGCTTATTGTGCTGGTGGTCATACTTTTGCTGGCGAAGTATTATTCAATTCTAACCCAGATGATCTTAATGAGATTATTAACAAACAAAAACTTTCTAATGAAAAGTTTAATGTGTTGCATGAGTTTACTAAGGATATTTACAACAAAAAAGGAAGAGTGAGTGATGCGAGTTTACAAAACTTCTTTGATGCGGGATATACGAAACCGCAAGCATTAGACGTGATCACCAATATAGCTGCAAAAGTGCTTTCTAATTTTGCAAATCAACTTGCTATGAATATTCCGGATAAAATGTTTGCCGAAATTTCGAATAATCTCAACTATAATAATGATTATAGATAACAAATAATGTGTTATAATTTGATACAACCGGTTATGTCTTTACGTAATCGGTTTTTTTTATTTTCAAAAAGCCAGAGAAATCTTCGTAACATTGTAGACCATAAAGACACTGGGAAATAATAGTATATATTGTACGAACTAAAAGCCAATTGAATCATCGATCAAAAATCAAATCATAATATGAAAATTAGAACTAAAAAGGATGTTGAAAAACTAGATAACAAGATAAAAAACGAATTAGGAATTGATGTTAGAAAATATAGAAATGAAGAGGTTGTTGAAAATTTCGTAGAACTTTTAGTTTTTCCAAAATATGTAATCAATTGGGTAATTCGCCCTATTTTACTGTCACTATTGTTTTTTATTTTTGGTTTCTACGTGCTTGATTTAGTACATGTAGAGTATGTTATTTATACAATCATCGGGTTAATTTTATTTTTAATTTCAGGGTTATTAATAGGCTTGTTATTTCTTATTTGGAAGATGAAGTCTGATATGTGGGGTATAATTAGTTATTCCCTAGACATTATGAAATCAGCAGTGACCGATATTAATCAAGTAAATAATCAGGTAAATAAAGATAATAGAAAAGATGTTCTTGGATTACTTTTTAAAGGAATTATTCATATTGTTACAATTCCCATGGTTTCCAAAATAGTATCAGATAAAGTTCCCTTTGTTGGAGGAATAGTAAATCGAATCGTTAAAAAAATTCTAACACTGGTTTCTAATACAATTAAATTCGACGAAATCAAATTAAAGGAAGAGCTTAACAAACAAAATGATGAACCTAACGCCATAAAAATTTACACGAACTCTATCTCAAACGCAACTTTAGGATTAGAAAAAATTATGAATTTTACGTTTGGTGTGGCACAATTTCCTTTAAAGATAGTTTTCGGAATAATATTTTTGATTTTATTATTATTCCTCTATTTAATTAATTAAAAATCAAAAAACTGTAACAAATACTAACCACATGAATCTTTAGAAAAGAACCTATATTTCTAAGATGATGCGAATACGTACTTTACTAATTCTTATATGTCTCCAAATACAATTCGTTTTTTGCCAAACTTCGTTAGAAGAAATAAATCTTCCATATGGAGATTACAAAGTAGGTTTTAAGCACTATACTTTAATTGATGGTACAAGAACGTACCGTATTAAAAACGAGTTTAATAACCGATTAATAGACCGACCAATCCCAATCAGCATATGGTATCCATCTAACATTAAAACAAAAAATGATAAACAACTAACTGTATTAGACTATTTACATATCTTAAAAGAAGAGGAAGAATGGAAAAACTTACCGGATGAGTACTTATTAGATTGGTTTCATTATCTATGGAATACTCCTCAAAATAAAGCGCATCTCTCCGAAAAGGTAAAGGCAGTTTATAATGCTCCAATGCTAGAAGAAAAATTTCCAGTAATTGTATATGCTTCTAGTTATGAAGCTACTTCTATTGAAAATTTTGCTTTATTCGAATATTTAGCAAGTCATGGTTATGTAGTTATTTCAAATCCATCAAGAGGAGCAATTACTAAAGAACTAGAAGGCGCAACTCCTAGAGCTGCAGAAGCACAATCTAGAGATACGGAGTTTATTCTAAAAGAAGTTCATAAATTCGGTAACGTCGCTACAGACAAAATTGCTCTAATGGGATATAGTTTTGGTGGTTTATCTAATGTAATCACATCGATGAAAAACTCTAATGTAAAAGCATTGGTAAGCTTAGATGGTTCTGAAAGATATAATTACAAGGTATTAGAGAAATCACCATATTTTGATATAAAAAGGTTTGATATTCCATATATCCATTTTGCTCAAAAGGATATTCCTAAAGAAGTAATGATTAGTGATAAAATTCCATCTGAATTGAATTACCAGTTTAAACTATATGATTCATTACAGTATAGTGAATCTCATAGTTTTAAGTTCCATGATTTAACGCATTCTTATTTTAGTTCTTTCGGAGTTTTATTTGCCAATAGAGATAAAAGACAAGATAAAAGTGATGTTGAGATTATGAAATCTTATCGTTTATTGTCTCAATATACTTTACAATTTTTGAATTTCTATTTAAAAGAAAAAAGTAGTAAAAACAGGTTTGCAGAATTACTAGAAACTGATAATAAACTAGTCTCTCTAAAAACAAAAAACGGATTGAAAAAGACCTTTACTTATAAGGATTTTAACGATTTGGCCTTGCATCAGAATTTTCAGGACCTTATTCCATTATATCAAACCGAAAAAAAGAAGCATCCAACACTCATTTTGGAAGAAGGAATGCTCAATACCTTAGGCTTACGGTTATCTTTTGATCCAAATAAAATAGAGCAAGGTATTCAGGTATTTTTGTTGGCTTTACATATTTATCCTAATTCTGCCAATCTCTATGATAGTTTAGCAGAAGCATATTTACTTCATAAAGATGAGAAAAATGCCATTATCAATTTCGAAAAATCTTTAGCCCTAAATCCACAAAATCAAAATGCGCTTACTAAACTAAAACTATTAAATAAATAGTCCTTTCTATTATAGTCTATTGTCAAGATCCGGCAATCTTGCCCGAAAATTCAAAATAAGTTGTTTATATAATTTGTTTTGATGCAAACATTCTAATTTCTACATTGTGATGTTGTTGTATTAAATTAGTGCTAATAACAAAAAACCTGTATGAAAACCATTGTATTACCAGATGAATTAAATTTAAATGATTCCAGTTCTATTACTGTTTTTAATTATGAAAGTCATCAGGAAATTGCACGCCAACAAATTTTACTTAATACGAATGCTTTTAGTTTCCTACAACAAGGTTTCAAGGAAGTGTTTTTTGACAATTCGTCTTATGCTATCGATAGCAGTCAATTCTTATTAATGAAATCTGGTCATTGTTTAATGACAGAAAAACTATCGAATGTTTCAGAATATTACCACAGTATTCTCTTCTTCTTCACAAATGAAAACCTATTAAATTTTATTAGAAAGTTTGAATTACAACCTTCAAAAAATACTACTCCTTATTCTACCTATTCCTTTACGTACGATGACTTTATTAAAAGGTTTGTAGACAGTCTTTTGGATATCATAAAACTTTCCCCTTCTACTCAAAAAAAGCTATTAGTTACGAAGTTCGAGGAGATCATGCTGTATCTTACAGAATTAAAAGGTGTTGATTTTCTATATGCTTTAACAAAAAATATTGATAATCAATCGCAAAAATTTATACAAACTGTAGAAAGTAATCGATTAAATAAATTAACCTTAAAAGAACTATCTTTTTTATCTAATATGAGTGTTTCTACGTTTAAACGAGAATTTGAAAAACACTTCGATACTTCACCTAGCAAATGGTTTCAGGAAAAAAGACTAGAACACTCTGCTTTTTTATTAAAAAATGAATCAAAAAGACCATCAGACATTTTTGAAGAAATTGGGTATGAAAGTCTTTCAAATTTTATTCAGGCATTTAAAAATAAATTTGGAGTTACTCCAAAACAATATCAATCAAGTTGAACTTTTAGCAATACTTTTTGGCCCAAAAACCTTGTTCAATTTCTTCATATCCAACATAAATTTGTCACAGTAATTAAATGACAAATAACATGAAACAGAGGAATTTTATCATAGCAATTGCTATCGCTTTTACAAGTTCAATTTTTGGACAAAATACTTTTACCTTAACTAGTAATAATTTGGGTGGCGAAGCTACAATCAATGAGGAATTTAATGGTTTTGGTTGCACTGGAAAAAACCAATCTCCACAACTATCTTGGAAAAACGCGCCTAAGGAAACTAAGAGTTTTGCTATAACCATGTATGATCCAGATGCTCCAACAGGAAGTGGATGGTGGCATTGGGTAGTCTTCGATATCCCAAAAAATAGTACAGAATTACCATCTGGTGCTGGTAATAAAGGATCAAGTACAATACCCCAAGGTGCGATCCAAAGTATAACAGATTATGGTGTTCCAGGATATGGCGGTCCTTGTCCTCCCGAAGGACACGGATTGCACCAATACATCATTACTGTATATGCTTTAAAAACCGATAAACTTGGATTGAATGCAGATACAAACCCTGCAGTAGTAGGATACTATTTATGGAACAATACTATAGCAAAAGCTAGTATAGTTACATATTACCAAAGGAAAAAAGTGTAAACTATTAGTTATCCAAAATATACAAAACACTAAAAAAAGCATAAGATCATTAAACTTATGCTTTTTTATGTTTTGGTCATCTACATTTATATAGAAATTACTGTTTCATAATGCTCCACCACGGGAAACGGGTCATAAAAATGGTGTAGTAATTGTTTCCATTCATTATACTTTTCAGATTGCCTAAATCCTATTGTATGGTCCTCTATTGACTCCCATTTTACTAACAAAAGATATTTATCCGTTTCTTCTATGCACTTCAAAAGATCTAAATTCACAAAACCTGGCATCGAACTAATAATTTTTTGGGCTTCTGCAAAAGCTTTTTCAAATACAATAGATTCCTCTGGTTTTATATTCAGTATTGCTTGTTCTAATATCATTCATCTAGATTACATATTATAAACTCATCGTTATAGCTTTAGGTTTTGTAAATCCAAATTGTTTATAAAACTCTTCTAACGCTGGTTTTGTATTCAAAAATATTTGTTCTACCTCGTCTAGTTCTTTTAAAAGCTCTCGTATTATTTGTTTCCCCAACCCGTTTCCTCTATACTTTGTATCAATGACGATATCATCTAATAAAGCTCTAAAGACTCCATCCGAAATTGCACGTCCAAATCCAATAAGTTGATTCGTATCTTCATTTCGAATTACCACAAATATTTTAGTATGCTTCAATAACTTTTGGATGCTTTCAATGGTTCTATCTTTTGCCCAACTGGTTTGCAAAAAAAAAATTTTCAGCTCTTCTGTATCCGGAAGCTTAGTTGTACTTACAATATATTGCATCTCATTTAACTCTATTTCACCACTTGTATCCACTTCCCTTTTGTACGTACCAAATAATCATTATCATACATTGCCTCACATTGGATTCCTGGTAAGTAGTACTTTCCTAAATAAGATGCATTCAATAATAAGGTAACTGTTTTACTTTCTCTCGGTTTTAAATCAAAATAGAAATTCACTCGATCATCTCCGATATCTGTATGTGTTACTTTATTAGTTCTAAAAGAACCAAAATCGGTAAAACGTGTATTTACTACTTCCCAACCAGATGGAAAGATCTCTGTTAAAGCAATATCTTTCACTTTACTACCTGAAGTATTTGTTATGGTTACTTCGGCTACAAAATCAGTTCCTTGTGTAAGTTGAGTAACATCAATTATTTTTCCATCTCTATTTTTATAATCAACAACTGCCTTAAAGTTACTTTGGATCACTTTTTCCTGTCCTACTGGTAAAATACCACTCGTTGCTAGTTGTACAAAAATGGTATTATCCTTATTGTTTTTTAGCTTCAGTTTATTAGCTTTTGTAATGGCCAACTCTCCTGATGATTGCAGGGTTTTATCAGTTTTTGCCATCTTAGAGGTTCCATTTAACGAATACTCTACATCAATTCCCTTTCCTCCAACATATGCAGCATATTTTGCCATTGCCATTAAAGCATATGATGTCGTTTGAGTACTCATCCATGTTTTAGAGGATAATTCTTTGGCAAGTTCTTTTGCTAACTTCTGTGCTTTTACTTTTTGATCTAATAGCACCAATGTTTCCAATGCCATCGCTCGATTTCTATTCGTAGAACCATAGGTATAATAATAACCACCTTTCCTAGGTTGAAAATCAATATTTGCCGTATTCATTAGTTTTTCTGCTGCGGTTTTCTGTCCTACCAATCCATATGCAGCCGCTAACCTTAATTTGGCGTTATTAGAAAGATTAGAAGTTTCTCTTAATCTATTCATAGATGATAAATCTGGACTTCCTGCTAATGCCAAAGTATAAAGTCTATATGCTTGCGCTAAATCGCTACCTCCACTTCTCCAACGTTTTGCCTGTTGCTGCTGATAGTTGATCCAATTACTCTTAAATCCTATTGGCAATACATATCCTTTTTTATTGGCTTCTAACAGAAAATGTCCGGCATAAGTTGTTCCCCAATCATTTGCGTTACTATAACCTGGCCAATATGACATTCCGCCGTTTGGTTGTATAAAGCTCTTCAATCTGTAAATAGCTGCTTCCATATGACGCTGTATCTTGGCTTTCTTATCGGAAGGCAGCGTAAACACATCATTTAAATATAATTGAGGAAATGCTCCTGAAGTCGTTTGCTCAACACATCCATGTGGATAACGGATTAAATATTTTAATCTTCCTTCAAAATTCATTGGAGGCAATGAAGACAGTTCTATGGTAGTTGTATTACTTCCATCTACTCCAAAAGAAGCGAAATCAATCTCTTGTTCGCTATTAGGTTCCAGAACTATAGAGGTGATCTCTGTAGTCATCGGATTTGGATTCATTATATCAATAGGAATGCTATAAGAAGCTTTCTCACCATTACCACTAGCTATCACCTCAATATCCGTGATCGATGCTCCTTCCAGTACCTCGATATCAAAATAAACCATTTTTTCATCTGGTTGAGAGAATGAAAGTTGCTTCGTTGTTTCGCCTGTAACAGTAAATCCTTTATTTGGTTTTAGCGTAACGTTTACATTCTTAACTTTATTCTCCATGGCAAAAACAGTAACAGGAATCGTTACTTTCTCACCTGGAGTAATTTTTCTAGGAATCGATGTTAATACCATTAATGGTTTTCTAACAGGTGTAGTTTTTTCTGTATTTCCGTATGCAGCATTTTCTGCATCTGATCCTACGATCATCGTTCTTACAGAACCGATATACTTAGGAATCTTAATCGAATGGGATTTGGTTTCTCCTTTTTCCAATTCAAAAGGTCCTTTATAAACCACCATTGGTTTAAAGCGATTTGCTTTTTTGGCTTTTCCTCCTCCTGCTTCGGCATCACCACCAATACTGAAAATTTGATTAATACTACCTCCATAAGCTCCGATAACGTCGTCATAAACATCCCAGGTTTTTACACCTAGTGCTTCTCGGGCATAAAAAGTAGTCCATGGATTTGGCGTTTTAAATCGAGTAAGATCAAGTAGCCCTTCATCTACAATAGCTATTGAATATGTCATAGCCTTTCCTTCTGTTTCGCTAATCTTTACATTTATGGTTTCCTCTGGTCGCAAGACATCCGGCATTTTTACTACAGGTTTAATTCTGGTTGCTGGATTTTCCACAGAAATCGGTATAACACCATATAAACGAATAGGTAAATCATTAGCTGTAGAATTGTGTGATTGTAGTAACGTAATATGAATATAAACATTAGGAGTATATAAATCTTCTATTGGCAATTCGAATTTAGTTTCTCCTTTCTGAGGAGTAACCCACATAGACGTTAATACCTCGGTACCATTTTCTACGGTTACTAAAGCTCTTCCTCCATCACTTGATGGAAAGGTAATAGTTGCTGTTTCTCCAACATCATAAATTTTCTTATCTGAAGAAAACATGAGCATCGTAGCTGCCGATGGATCATTCTTATTAGCTCTTCCAGCCCAGCCTGGCCAATCTACATAAATTGTTTTCCCAGTTGCATGCCCTCCATTAGGATCCACTACTCTAACCAAATATCTTCCCCATTCTGGATGTTTTATTTCAAAATTAAAGTTGGCTTGACCTTTACTGTTTGTAGAAACTTTTGTCTTAAATATTTCATTCCTATAGGAACTTCTGTTATACGAAGAGAGGTTATCTTCTGATGTATCCCACCACCATCTCCAACTCACTTTATAAACGTACACTTCGAGATTTTTTACCGATTTGGGTTTTCCATTTTTATCTACAGAAACTACCTCAAAATTATGCTGGGTATCCGTTAGTAACATTCCTCTCGCTTTGTCGCCTTTGGGAACATTTAATCCAATATAGGTATCATATGGAGAAAAATCCTTGGAAATCACATCGGTACTAAAATCTCCTCCATTTTCATATACTTTCGTAATAAATGAAGCTTTTAGCATTCCTGCTGCTTTGTTTTCTAATTTAGGTTTTATAGAAAAACTTGCTTTTCCTTCTGAGGAAAGTTTACCCGTAAATACTTCCTGCTCATCTGTCCCAAATCTTCGGGATGGGTCGTCGAAAATAAATCCAGGAAAAGTTTTAAAACTAGTCTTTTTAGCATTAAAACGAACGTTTACATCAGTTTGTAAATTCTTAGCAACCGCACCGTGAAGCCATAAAACTTCCAAATTCCCATTAATACTTTTATTTACTCCTAGAATCTCATCATCAAAGCTTGTCTTTATCTTTAAACGATTGGGTTTTATCGTTTCAATTTTCAAAGATTTTGAAAAGTTCGCTCCTCCTACATTTACTTTCGCTTGCCAGTTACCGGTTGGAGCTTCCTGAGAAGTGGTTACCTCGAAATTATAAAAATTACCTATTCCTTCTGTTTTTGTTTCTTGATGCACAACCTTTCCATACGGATCTTTCAATTCGAACTTAACTGGATGCCCTTTAGGTAATTTATTCGCATTATCATTAAGCATAAAGGATAAAAACAATGTATCTCCAGGACGCCAAACTCCTCGCTCTCCATATATATAGCCCTTTATTCCTCTTTGTAATCTAACTCCAGCAACATCAAATTTACTTACGGATAATGCATTTCCGTCATTAAGTTTTACATAGGTTTGTTGTTTCCCTGAGGAAACAATTGCAAAAAAGGCGGGTTTATCAGCATCAAAACCAGTCATTCCTTCTGCGTCCGTGGTGGTTATACCTATTTCTTGTTGTTGGTAATTGTAAAAGGTAACTTTCGCATTCGATACAGGGTTAGTAGTCATAATATCATTTACGATTACCGAATAAGAATTATTCAACCCTTTTTTAACCACCACTCCCAAATTAGTGGCCAATACATTAGCTGCTACCTTTTTATTTCTATAAAAAGAATTACTACAAGGATTATCTCTCTCATTCCAATCATAATCATAATAATCATCATAATAATATTGAGAACTATCCCAGAAACTAGATTCTTCTTCGGTATCATAATTATCTGCTAATTCTTCTAGCGGAGTGTCATCTATGGCAGCACCATCACATTTGTACAATGAATATGCTTTTCTATAATTTAACTCAACTCGGTAAATAGAACCTGGATCTGGAGAAATAAGTTCGTTTAGATCGATTGCAAAAGCATTCCATTTACTCAAATTTAGTGATGTATTTTCTTGTAGATTGATTAGTTTTTTAGCGATAGGTCTCGCTACTCTTCTTAAGTTACTCGATCCATCAAGATTATTATTTTGTAAAAATTGAAGAACATTATTCTCAAAAACCTTCACCACCTGTACTTCAACTGCTCTTAGGTTTATTGCTTCAAAATTAAATTTCAAATTTCCCGAAGTAGGTAGAATCACTCCACTTTGTAATAATCGTATTTCGGGTTTTGGTTGTTGAAAAGAAATATTTTCCGAATACGTTTGCTTTAATTTATAACCATCGATACTTTTTATTCCTTCAAAAATAGTAACCTGCGAAGTTCCTTTTAACTCTTGTTTTGGGTATACCTTTAAATTTTGTCCTTGCACAGTATACTTGACATCTTTGGCTCCTGAAATTGTGACCAGACCATCAAAATTTTGATTTTTCTTCAACGGATCTGAAAAATTCACCTCTACATATTGTCCGTTAAAATTGGAAACAGAAACACTAATTACCGAAAAGTTATTTTTACCTGGCACTTGTAATACATCTTCTCCTTCCGTATCTATATCATAGGGTTTCCCAGACCATTTTATCTCTACTTCCGAATCATCATCGAAACGTTGAATACTATCTATTTTAAAACTAAACTGACGACTTTTATCTAGTGATTCTCCAAATTTAATCGGCACATCCTTTCCCTTTTGAGATGCCTTGATTAATTCTTTTGCAGTTTCAAGCTTCATTAAATCACTAGCAGTAAGAGTACCATTTAAATATTGCCAATCTTTGCTATAGGATTGAAGATTATCTGTAATTATCGAAAATTGCTGTTTTAAAGTTTTAACACTAAAAACGAACTCATCATCCAAATCATCATTTAAATCTTTAACTAAATCTTCTAGATGTAGAGTAAAAGTATACTCCGTATCTTCTTTAAAACCTTCCTCTGGCTGAAAAGCTATTGTTTGATTATTCACAACGAATACTCTTCCTTTTACTTTTGGAGAAACCGATAACACTTCATCAGAAAGCTCCTGATTATCATCCCAACCTTCCACTGGTGTTTGAAGCACCACATATACATTATCTAATACAGAAATAACTCCTGTTGATAAATCAGAAATATATTCTTGATATTTATTAAGTTCAGAAGCATTTGCCTCTGCCATGGATTTAGCATCTTTCTTTTTACAAGAAAAAACAAAAATTAATAATAAGAAGAGTGATAAAATACGAGAAAGACGCATATCTAAAGGTTTAAGTTGTTTGTATAAAAGTAAGATAAATTTTTATGTACTCTATAAGAATCAAACTGTAATTCATGAACTTACAAAAAAACATATACTACCTAAGCCTTAGTACAATAATGCCAACTTTTGTTACCTTAAAGAACAAAAAAAGTCTGGTAGTAACCAGACTTTTAAATATCGTTTACACCTAAATTTATTAAATTCCTTCTATTCGATAATAGTATTAATGAGACCTAGTGTAACTAATTTTTTTCCTAAATCAGTCATTTCATACTCAGAAGTGTAGGAATCAACACCTGCTAATTGATTCTTATCTGACCTACCATCCGAAACTAAATCATATCTCCAATACATGATTAAGGAGATCGGTTTACTTTTTAATCGTTGCTTGATTTCATCCTCTCTAATTCCAGCAACTTCTATACCCTTCATTACCTGATTACTTTCATTAGCCTGAATCCATACAAAATCACTCTTAACATCTGTTTTTAGATTTTCATTAGTATCTAAAACCTCAATAAACTGTGCTTTTACACTTTGCATTAAACCTAATACAAATAGCACCATTAACATTTTTCTCATAGTACTAAAACAGGTTTAGCTAGTTTTTATGTCTTAAAAAAATGTTAAAATTATGGTTTTAACGTATTTTATACATTTTTAACATTGTATTAAAACCATCCTGAAATAACTACAAAAATATTGGTATTTATTTTTATGAAAATTGTCTTACCGTACTTTTCTTGTAATAATCGATTAGAGCAATTCTTCCTTGAAAAAACCGAAATATCAACGAAATAATATTTCCTTCCTTATCTTCTAAAGTAACTGATTCATCCAAATCCATATTATAAGGTTGATTTTTACCTCCTTCTATTGCAATATTATCGGCATATATTGACAACCTATCATCTGTACTAATTGCTGGTTCAACTTTGCCTGTTAGTCCAGGGATTTGTCCCGACTTATTAATGATCAACGAACCGGTGTTTTCAGATTTCTCAATAGTCACCTCTATATCATCCTTTGGATTGACATTATGAAAAACTACAGCTGGATAATCTGAGTGCGCTACTAAAACAGTGTATAACTTTCGGGTCCTTATCACAAAATGTGCTAACCCATTCTCATCTGTAAAACCTTCCAAATAAGTAGAGTTATTGGCCATCAATACCACTTTGGCGTGTTTAATAAACTCTTCTTTCTCATTTATTATTTTTAAAGTAAAAATAAACGGTTTTGGGTTGATCATGGTAGAGAGTTTCGACCATCGATTTCTGAAAAACGTTTGATCCTTTTTTAATTTATTTTCGATTAAAATGGCTAATTCTTCAGGAGTTCTGTTTTCCAGATTAATATAACCGATCGTTTTAAGAATTCCAGGGATTTCTGTATCATCAAATCTTGCAGGTAAAATATATTCCCTGCTTTCCTGAAATGCTCTTGCTTGCATCGAAACTCTCTCATGATTCGTCCATAATTTTTTATTGTAAAAACTGGATACAAATAATACGGTGTACCTTGCTTTACTTTGATAAATCTCTGATAAGTATTCATATAAATTTTTTCCCCATAAATTTGCTTCTTCAAATAAGTCATAAAATACCTTAATACCCTTTTTATTTAGACTATTTGCCACCTTCTCTACATACGCTCTATTCTCTCCTGCAAAGGATAAAGCCACATCATATTCATAACTTCTATTCTTCATCACTGACTATTTTTTTACCTAAATCCGACTATTACAAAATTACTTTCTTTATTTGGAAATATTCCATTTTTTATTGGAAATATTCCAACAAAAGTTTTACTTTTAAACCGTAAAAAAGATACCTTTTGAAACCGAAACAGAACATAAAAGGAAGAGGAGCACAAGAAAAAGTCCATAATCGCTTCTTAGAAGATGAACATGAACTAAGGGATGATTTTTTGAATTATCTAGCCAAAGAAGGAGAAACTATTCTAAATCCGAAAACCACTTTTATTGAAACCTATCCGAAGTCTATTGTAAATAAGGTAAATAGTCCAGATGTTGGAATGTTGTATTCTTTAAATCCGTATCAAGGTTGCGAACATGGATGTATTTATTGTTATGCCAGAAATTCTCACGAATATTGGGGATATGGAGCGGGATTAGATTTTGAAACTAAAATATTGGTTAAAAAAAATGCTCCTAAACTCCTTGAAAAAAAACTAAGAAGTAAACATTGGGAGGCATATCCGATTGCACTATCTGGGAATACAGATTGCTATCAACCGATTGAAAAAGAACTAAAAATTACCCGACAACTTTTAGAAACCTTCTTAAAGTACAAACATCCCGTCGGGATCATTACAAAAAACTCTCTAATTCAGAGAGATATTGATATCCTGCAAGAACTTGCCAAAGATGATTTAGTCTCCATTTTTTTGTCTATTACCTCTCTTAATGAGCAAACAAGACAAATCTTAGAACCCAGAACCGCAAGCATTAAAAAGAGATTAGAAACTCTAGAAAAACTAAATACTTTGGGGATTCCCACAGATGTAATGATGGCACCCATCATTCCTTCTATTAACAGTCATGAAATTTTGGATCTATCTAAGGAAATTTCTCTAAGAGGAGCTAAGAATATTGGTTACACGATTGTTAGATTAAATGGAGCAATTGGAAAAATATTCACAAAATGGCTAGAACACAAACTTCCAGATAGAAAGGATAAAATTCTACATCAAATTATGGAATGCCATAACGGCAACCTAAATGATAGTGAATACGGAAGAAGAATGAAAGGAAGTGGAAAAATCGCTGAACAAATTCATCAACTATTTACTATTGCAAGAAAAAAATATTTTAGTCAACATCAACGATCTAATTTAAATTGCGAATTGCATCGGCAACATAAAGATGGGCAATTAAAGCTATTTTGAAGCTATTTTGGTTATTTTTGGAGCATAACTCAAAGGTTTGGGCCATTCTTTATGAGATTTCATCATTTCTTTATCGTTTACACCTTACTGATTTTTAATCAAATCACAGCCCAGATTGATGAAATTTTAGTCGATAAAAGTATTGACGATATTCGTTTTCAGTTAGAAGCTTTGGAAGAAAATAATATCGATGAAATTATTTCCATAAGTAATCTTTTGTATAAAACCGCTTTAGAAAGTGAAGATGTCATACACATGATACTTGCTTTAGAAAACCTAAGTGTAGCTAATCTAAATGAAGGAAATAATAATGCCGCCATTGAATATTTGGATAAAGCTATTATTCTAGCAAAGCAATACGATATTAATAAAAAAACCATTGTAGACCTCATAAAGCTAAAAGGAAACCATTATTTCGACATAGAAGAGTATGACAATGCAGCGAACTCATACTATGAATCTTTAAACATTGCAAAAGAAATTGATTATCCTTACGCACTATGGGCTTTACAAACAAATTTGGGATTCGTTAAATTACGTTCTGGAGACCCTAGACAAGCGTTAGAAGAACTTAAGATAAGTGATGAAATTCTGGCTATTGGAGAAGGGGAGTTTGCCAAACACGTTCCTATGCTCAACAAAGCAAGAATATGTGAAGCCTATATCAAACTAAATCTTTTAGACTCAGCATTATATTATAACGATGAAGGCCTAAAGTTTGCCGAAAAAGTAAAAATAGATAATATACATATTGATCTATTGATGCATAGAGGAATTATCTATAAACAAAGGGAGAATTATGAGAAAAGTCTTTTTTATTTAGATAAAGCAAAAGCTCTCTGCTATCAGGCTAATGATATCGTGTTTTTAGGTAAAATTTTAAACTTGATTGGTAACTGTAAACTGGAACAACAAAAATATGATGAAAGTATTGATGTACTTCAGGAATCTTTAAAAATACTTACCGAAAAATATTCTAATTCTGACGAACTGAGTATATGTTATAAGCTCTTAGGCCAATCTTATAAAAAAAATGGTGACTTAGCGAAATCTAATGAATATTATGAAAAACATATTTTAAGTTTAAGCAAACTAAATAATAAAAAGTCTATAGCTTCTAGAAAAGTTCAGGATATTACAATGAAAGGGTATCAAAGTGAAATAGATAATCTCGAGAATCAAAAAAAACGACAAAAAAATAGGCTTACTTATTCTCAGATTGGTCTAGTGATATTCGGTATGAGCTTATTAGTTATTTTATTATTATTTCAAAAAGTAAAAAAGAAAAATAAAAAGAAATTCGAAGCTTTATTTGCCCAAATTGAGGAAAGGGAACAAGTAGAGAATTCCAGTGAGGTTATTAATAAATCTATCGCTATTAATCAAGGAGTAATCGATACAAAAGATCGCAAATTAGATTCTCAATCTAATGAATTAGATATTAATCAAGAGTTATACGATCAGATTCTAAATGGACTTAAAAAAGTAGAGGGTCAGGAATACTACTTAAAAACTGAATGTAATTTGTATAATGTAGCCAAAAAAATCAATACAAATACCTCTTACCTGTCGAAAGTCATTAATGTTCATTTTAATAAGAATTTTAATACGTACATCAATGACTTAAGAATAAACTACGCGATTGTAAGATTAAAAAATGATTCTAAATTCCGATCGTATTCGATAAAATCAATTGCAAAAGAAGTAGGATATAAAAGTGCTGATTCATTTTCTAAATACTTTAAAATTCATACTGGACTACTCCCTTCGTTTTACATAAAACAATTGAAAACTAAAAAGTAGATTCCCAATTTATAAGCTTAAAAACATCTTCAAGGACACCCTAAATTCATAAATATAGGGCTTTCCCGTAATTTCTAACAATACGCACATAAAACCAAATTAAAAAATTGATTTTCAGCATTTTAACACATAAAAAGATGACCCTTTTTCTTTAAAATAGGGTACACTCTCTTGTTATTACGCTTTTTTTGAGAGTAATTTGATTTATCAATTAATTTCTTAGTTCATCAAATAGATTAATAAATGAAAAAGCATTTTTTTTTATTTTCAATTGGTATCCTCGCTGGAGTAGTTACTTATGCAATTATCACCGGAAATAAAGTTGAAGATAAATCAAATGCTATTTTAAAGGTTTTAGAATCTAATTGTGAATGTGATCAGATAAAACAATTTCTATATGTAAAAGGTTTAGCCACTTCCAAAAAAGAAATTTCGACAGAAACAGCTGAATATGAACTAAAGAATTGTAAATACACTGATCTCAAATCGGAAGCCTACAGAATTAACCAATTATTATTAAAAAAAGTAGATGGTTATAAAGAAATTGACAGATTTACTTTAGAGTTTGTTGATCAAAACTCTTCAAAACTAGTAACAATCAATAACGGGAACATAAATTATTAATCATGATAGCACTTACAAAACTGTTGATCGATTTCATACTAAACTACTTTCTATTCGTGGTAGAATTTGTAGTTAGCATTTTCGCATAATCAAAAAACGAACAATCAATCTTTCAATCAAAAAACGAACTTTGTCATACCAAGGGCAGACGACTCATCATCGTCTGTCCTTTGTTTTTTAAATATCTTTAGATAAAAATCCTCTTTTAAACATTTCTAAGGCCAAAACAGTTAATATACATTTAACCTCATCGATTTAATATTATAGAAAAAAGTTGTAATTTTGGTTAACCAATATTTCAAACGCTTCAAAAAGAAACTCTTACTAAATAACCTTAAAACCTCAAAATGAAAATTTATCTAATCATCAAGACAGTTGTCATCAACACCTGTTGATCTTACTTAACAAAAAATAAAAAAAGACCAGTTTTAATCTTTTCCAATTTATCTGAAACAACGTTAAACTAACATCAAATAGACTTAGATCATTTGTATAAATGTATCCTTAGGTCTAAATAAGTTTCAAATAAGAAGGAAAGGCTAAACCATTATCTCTTTTTTGAAAAATCATGTATTCCGATTACATGATTAGAAGTTACCTAATACTCAATATTTAACTCTTAAAAACCAAAATCTATGAAAGGTATTTTTACCCTTTTTGTGATGTTAAGTATCACCACATCTTTTTTTGCCCAAAACCATAATCCAAAAACTCGTGTACAAAATGCAAAATCATCAGGCACATTCTTTAACACTGTATCATTACTAAACTTAAAAACCGAAAAATCAAATACTAAGCTCCCAAAGGAATTCAAGAACTATTCTATTCTTTCTATAAATACTGAATTTAGCAAAAAAGTGATTTCTTCATCTCCAGAAGCTATCAATTTAATGCTACCTGGAAAAAAGTCATCGATGCTACTGGAATTGGTAAAAACCAATATCCAGACGGATGACTTTTACATCACGGAAATGCCCTCAAAAAAAGTGATCTCACCAGAAAAGAACATTGTCCATTATCAAGGCATTGTCAAAAACAGTCCTAACTCGATTGCCGCTATTAGTATATATGATGGTGAAGTCTCTGGAATTATTAGCGTAGAAGGAAGTCAAAGTGATCTCGTTCTAGGCAAATTAGATAATAGTACAGACCATATTCTTTATGAGGATAAAGATATAAGCCATCTTAATGATTTTATTTGCCAAATTACCGATATACATCAAAAAAATAAGGTCAATACAAATTCCTATAATGAGCCTCCAGCGGCAAATCAAGTAAAATGTCCTGAAATCTTTTTTGATATTGCTAATGATGTAGTACGTGACAAAGGAGGAAGTCAGTCGGCAGCAAACTTTGTTGAGGCTATGTTTAACCAAGTCGCAATACTTTATGCTAATGAAGATATAAAAATAAAATTGTCTGGTCTTACCTCATGGACCACATCTAATCCCTTTAATAGCCTTGATAGTTATCGAAATTATCGAAATCAAAATGGGTTTAATGGAGATCTGGCACACTTTGTTACTTATAATTATTCTGGCGGAGTTGCCTGGTTAAATGCTCTTTGTGGTTCGTATAGATACGGACTAACAGGTATTAATAGAAGCTATCAAAATGTACCTACCTACTCCTGGAACATCTCCACTATAGCTCATGAATTAGGTCACAACTTTGGATCTAACCACACTCATTCTTGTGTTTGGAATGGAAATAATACCGCAATAGATGGTTGTTATTCTTCAGAAGGAAGTTGTGGAAGACCAGGAATACCATCAAACGGAGGGACCATTATGAGTTATTGCCATTTAACCAATGCTGGAACGAATCTTAGAAAAGGTTTCGGTCCGCAACCAGGCGATCTTATTAGAAGTAATATAAGAAGAGCAGACTGTGTGGGTAGCTGTGATAATGATGGAGACAATGGAGGAGATGGAGATCAAGTGGATTGTACTGGAATTGACGCTTGGTCAGGTAACGTTAACTATGTTGCTGGTGATCAAGTTACCTATCAAGGCAGATTATTCGAACGAACCACTAATAGTAGTTGGATTGATCTAGGCGAATGTATTTCAGATCCTTGTTCTCGAGCAATACCATGGACAGATAATACAGATTATAATCCTGGAGATGTTGTCATTTACCAAGGCAATGTATGGTTACGAACAGAAAGTAACGACTGGGAATTGTTAAACTGTGATATCAATATTAACGATCCATGTTTTGGAATTGACCCATGGTCTGAAAACACTAATTACAGTTCTGGAGACCAAGTAGTATATCAAGGAAAAGCCTTTGAATGGAATGGATCAGAATGGGTAGAAATTGCAACTTGTGCCGAAGATCCATCTACAAACCAAACTGTAGAAAAACCAGGAATATCTTCAATAGATGAAATGTTAATCTATCCGAATCCGGCAAAGGGTTTTATTACCCTAGAAATAAAAAGACCTAAAAACAATCTTATTAAAATTAACATTAACAGTTTACAAGGAAGAAACGTTTTCACAAAAACTATTCAACAAAAATCGTCCATCCAACACTTAAAGGAGACAATCAATATTGATACTCTAAACACTGGTGTATATTTTATACAAATTATTAGCGGAGGCGAAATAACCACTAAAAAACTCGAAGTACAATAAAATCTATTCAACAAATTCTGAGGTGTTTGATATACCATCAAACACCTCTTCTTAAAACCCAAAAAAATGACTCAACTAAGTAACTCATTCATTTTACAACAATGGAAATACATATTAGTATTTCTAATTATTAACACTGTATTTTATCAAAGTTCTGCTCAAGAATTTTATGAACTTCTTGAAGAAGAAAACCTTAAAGTATCCAAACTAGAACGTATAGGTAATACATATTATAGGAATAAGGACAAAGGTAAAGGAAGTGGATATAAATTATACATGCGAAGCCTATACTGGGCAAAAAGAAATGCAGATTCCAAAGGACGAATTATTAGTGATGCTAAAGTTCTTGATGAATCCCGAAAATTCTATGAATCCTTTCAGAATAATTCTAAAACCAGCATCCAAAATAATCAGAGAAACAGTGGTTGGCAGGAACTTGGACCTTTTAATTGGACACGCACCTCAAGCTGGACTCCGGGTTTAGGGAGGGTAACTGCATTTGCAGTCGAACCTTCTCAGCAAAAACTAATGTATGCAGGATCTCCAGGAGGAGGAATCTGGAAATCCACAAACGCTGGACAAAGCTGGAATCCAATAGGAGATCAAATGTTTAGTATGTCTATTTGGTCCATTGCTATTGACCCCAACAACTCGAATATTGTATATCTTGGAAATTCTGCTGGTCAAATTCTAAAATCAACAAACGGAGGATCTTCCTGGTCAGAAATTCAAAGAGTAAGTGGAACTCCAAGAAGGATTCTTATTCACCCTAATAGTAGCAGAATATTTGTAGGTACCACTAAAGCTTTGTACAGATCTAACAACAGTGGATCAAGTTTTAGTATCGTACTAAATACCAGAGCCGAAGATGTAGAATTTAAACCTGGTAATACGGATATTGTATATAGCTGTGGAAACAGCTTTTACCGATCAACCAATGGAGGTAGTTCATTTAGCAGAATTACTAATGGTATAGATAGAAGTGAACGAATGAAAATGGCTGTAACTCCTGCAAATCCAAATGCTATATATCTCGTACAAAAAAGAGGAAGTGGTTTTGGTAACCTATATCGTTCCTTAAATGGAGGTTCTAGTTTTACTACTCGAGCAACATCTAGCAGTACCAATCAAGTATACTTCACTCAGGCTTCGCGTGATATGGCTATTGCTGTGTCAGACACTAATGCTAATGAGGTGCATGTAGGAGGTATGAATTATTCTAGATCTTTAGACGGTGGAGTCACATTTTCTACACTAGCAACATGGAGTAATCCAGGAGATCGATCTTATGTCCATGCCGACATCGAAGTAATGCAATATGTAGATGGAACTATTTATGTTGGTAGTGATGGTGGAATTTTTAGAAGTAGAGATCGGGGAAACAATATGGCAGATCTTACTCAAGGTGGACTCGCAATTAGACAATATTATCGATTTGGAGGTGCCTTTACCGATGCTAACATGATCGTTGGAGGAGCACAAGACAATGGTACCAATATCATGAATGGAGCAAATCGACAATTTAAAGAATGGCTTGGAGCAGATGGTATGGAGTGTTTTATAGACCATAAAAACAAAAATATTGTTTACGGAACTGTTCAATTTGGATCTTTATATAAAAGTACCAATGGAGGGAATAGCATAGGAAATATTAGTAAACCAGGAAACTTTAGTGGTGAATGGGTTACTCCATTCATGATGGATCCAATTAATAATAACAAAATCTATGTAGGTTACAGAAATCTGTATAGAAGTAACAACGGTGGCAGCAATGGAAGTTGGAGAAATGTTACTTCGAGCATAAATGTTGGAGGTAATCTTGATGAGATGGCAATAGCTGCATCCAACAACAACTATATCTACATTGCGCAAGAAGGAAGAGTATGGAGAACCAAAAACGGTCAAAGTAACACTCCAAATTGGACTGAAGTAAGCAATTTTAGCGGAAATGTAAATTTCATCGCTGTAGATCCAAACAATCCTGAACGAGTGGCGCTAGCTGCAACAGGTTCTAGAGTCTACGTCTCTAACAATGCAGGAAGTTCTTGGACAAATATTAGAGGAAATCTTCCTCAAATAGCAGCACAATGTCTTGTTTTTGATGATACCAGTGCAAATGGTCTGTATGTAGGGATGCAATCCGGAGTGTATTATACAAACGATAATCTTAATTCCTGGGTTCCTTTTTCTACCAATCTTCCTAGAGTACAAACCACAGAACTCGAAATCCATTATCCTACAAGAAAAATACGAGTATCCACATATGGCCGTGGAATTTGGGAATCTGATCTTTATAATGAAGACTCTAATCCTAATGAAATTAACCCGCCTACAAATCTTACTTCACTAGCAAATCAAACAGATGTTACTCTGACTTGGGAAGATAATTCTAATAATGAGAATGGATTTACTATCCAAAGAAATGATGGAAACGGTTTTGAACGGATTGATTTTGTTGGAACCGGAATAGAAACTTATACAGATAAAAACCTCCAAGATGGATCGTATTCTTATCGTGTAAGAGCATATGATGCCAACAACTATTCTGAATTTTCTAATGTTGCTACGGTAACAATAGGAAATACAGATCCCGATGAAATTACTCCACCAAGTGATCTCACTGCTCAAGCAAATCAAAATGATGTTACGCTAAACTGGAAAGATAACTCGAATAATGAAAATGGGTTTACCATTCAAAGAAATGATGGTAATGGATTTGAACGTATCGACTTTGTTGGATCCGGAGTAGAGACATTTACAGATCAAAACGTTCCCAATGGTTCCTATTCTTATCGTGTTAGAGCCTACGATGCGGACAGTTATTCTGAGTTTTCAAATACTGTTGCAATAGCAATTAATGATGTAGTCGAAGATTGTAAAGGCTGTATTGTCTATGATACCAATAGTGAAGAAACTACTAATGCAGATCATTCCAAAGAAAAAGCTACCGACGGAGATCCAAACACTTATTGGCATAGCAACTGGTACGATGACAATACATCACACCCTCATTTTATTGCCATAGACTTAGGACAAGCAAAAGAATTAGTAGGATTTTCCTATCAAGGAAGACAAACCGGAACTACCGGGATGGTAAAAGATTATATATTATTTGGTTGGGATGGCAATGACTGGAAGGAGCTCTCTGCTGGAAGTTTTCAAAAATCAAGCTTAAAACAAACCGTAGAATTTGATTCTTTTAACACTCGTTATATCTATTTTAGAGCACTTTCTGAAGTCGATGAGAAACGTTGGGCTTCCGTTGCCGAACTTACGGTGAGATACCTTCCCTCTGCTACTAACAATACTCCAACAACATATAATACAGCTAATACGGCCCCTACTCCACCAATAGTAGATGCTTATAATTTTGAAGGAATTAAGGTATATCCTATTCCTTTTAAAGATGAAATTATTGTTAAAGGAATTAGCTCTAAACAAGCAGTACGTTCTATAAAACTCTTTGGAACTGATGGAAAAATTCAAAAAGTCAAAACCAATAGGGATGGAGACGACATAAAAATTCTTGCGCCGAACCTAAATACCGGTTTTTATATTCTACAACTAGAAAAAGATAATGTTCAAAAAAGGATAAAAATATTCAAAAAATAATAACCAAACCCTAAAGCAATAACAAGCTTTAAACTATTGTACAATGATGAGTCTAAATAGCAATATTTAGACTCTTTTTTAGAGTACAACTTAAGATTTACCTTCCCACTCCAGATAAAACTGATCTAAAAACTGTTCCATAAAAAGATGCCTCTTTTCTGCCATCTTTTTACCTGTTTCAGTATTCATTCGATCTTTAAGTAATAATAATTTTTCGTAAAAATGATTAATAGTCGGAGCTTCGGATTTTTTATATTCCTCTTTGCTCATCTGAAGATTTGGTTTAATATCAGGATTGTAAAGTGCTCGATTTTTAAAACCTCCATAATTAAAGCATCGTGCAACACCAATTGCACCAATAGCATCTAAACGATCAGCATCCTGAACTACATCTAATTCTGGAGATTTAAATTTTTGTATTACGTTTCCTCCTTTAAAAGAGATGTTTTCGATAATATTGATCACATGATCAGTAACGCTTTTATCTACGTTTATACTTTCTAAAAAATCTTTTGCTACTCTTGGTCCTATAGTTTCATCGCCATTATAAAACTTAGAATCGGCAATATCATGTAATAAAGCACCTAAGGAAACCACCAAAACATCCACATTTTCAGATTTAGCTATGGTTGTAGATGTTTTAAAAACTCGTTCTATGTGGAACCAGTCATGGCCTCCTTCGGCATTACGCAGTGTATGTTTTACAAAATCAACAGTTTTCTGTATAATTTCATCATTATTCATACGCTATCTTATTTTACCATAGCTGGTTCTACCCATTTAAATTTAAATACTTCTTCAGGAACTACCAATCTTTCATTGATACGTTGCATACGAGCAGGTAACCTCATCACAAAATCACGTGCTTTTTCAGCTTCATCCGTTAGATCTACTAATTTATCAATCTCCCATTTATTGATTAAACGTTGCATAATATCTATATAATCCTGAGAAGTATATACTCCTAATCTCTGAGCCGCATTCGAAAATTCCTCAAAAGCACTACCAATAGAATTTCCAGATTCTCTTAAAAATACTGCTGGCATTACAATTTTATGCTTCATCATATCTTTAAACGCCACCATCATCTGACTAGGATCTACCTCAAATATATTTTTCACAAAATCACTGTAAGCATTAAAATGACGCATCTCATCTCCTGCAATAATCTTGCACATTCTAGCTAAAGACTTGTTAGAATAGCCTTTGGCAATTTTAGCTACACGACTATGAGAAATATTGGTTGCCAATTCCTGAAAACTAGTGTAGATAAAGTTCTTATAAGGATCTCTATCCGTTCCGATATCAAAACCATCGTTTATTAAATGCTGAGTTGTACGTTCGACTTCAATCATATTTACTCTTCCTGATAAATACAAATATTTATTCAGTACGTCTCCATGACGATTTTCTTCACTTGTCCAATAACGCACCCAACGAGACCAACCATTTCCACCTTCTCCTTCGTGTTGATTAATTCCTTCTACATCCATTAACCAAGACTCATAAGTCGGAAGCGCTTCTTCAGTAATAGTATCTCCTACCAAAACTACCCAAAAATCATATGGAAGTTCTTTCGCCAATTCTCTTAACTCTTTTACCTCATCAAAAAAGGTGTCCTCATTCTGAGAATCAGGCAAAAAGTCTGTAGGCTGCCATACCTGATCAATTGGAATTAGATAAGTATCTATAAAAGATTCTATCTTTTTTTCCAATAATTGCATCACTTCTAATCTAATATTATCTATAGCCATGATTATGTTATTTGGGTTTTTATCGTAGAGATTACTCTTTTTTCAGTAATATCTAATATTTCTTCTTTTGTCAATCCTTCTTCAGCAACAGGTTCTTTTACTTCTAACGTAAGATGTAAACCTATTCCCATCGGAAAATTACCATGCTCTACTAATCTCCAGCTATTGTTAATAGTCACTGGAACCACTAACGCATCTGGTGCATTTTTGAACAATATTTTTAATCCAGTAGATGCAAACTCTTTGGGTTTCCCAGTTCTACTTCTTGTACCTTCTGGAAAAATAACGGCAGCAAATTTATTTTTAGCAATAGCCTTACCAAATCTTGAAATCTCTGGAATCGACTGTTTTGCATTTTTCCGATCTATCAATGCATGACCACCATATTTCAAATTAAAAGAAATACTTGGTATTCCTTTTCCTAGTTCAATTTTCGAAATAAATTTTGGTTTATGTCTACGCAGGTACCAAGATATTAACGGAATATCAAACATACTCTGATGGTTAGAAACAATAATTAAAGAACGATCTTCTGGTAACTTATGTATATTCTTAAAACTAAATGTTACTCCTAAAAAGTGTAAACACCTCAATAAACAAAGATTCATTAGATTGACAACTCCTCTATGTCCTTTTGCCCCTCCAAGTTTAAGTCCTAACCATTGTAGTGGTTGGAAAACTAATAGGGTAAGTCCAAAAAACAGATAGAAAACTACTGAAAGCGGATACGAAACGATCCTTTTTAATGCCCCCATAACTTCTCTTAGCAATTAATGATTTTGATTTGTGTTACAGTTGTGCAAGGTCTGATATTATTTTTAGACCGCCAATTCTTTAACGCATAAAATTACGATGTCTAAAATTCTAGAAAATTATTCCAAAAAAATACCCCTTAAAAAGAAAACCGTCTGCTATACAGACGGTTTTCTTTGATTTTATATACCTAACTCTTAACAGTGCTCGTTGTAAGCATCTTTAAGATTTTCTGCAATCATCTCTGCAGGTCTTCCTTCTATATGATGTCGTTCTAGCATATGCACCAATTCTCCATTTTTGAACAATGCCATTGACGGAGAAGATGGAGGAAATGGAATCATATATCCACGAGCCTTATCAGTGGCTTCTCTATCCACTCCTGCAAATACTGTTACTAAATTATCAGGTTTTTTATCATTTGCCAAAGATGCTTTTGCACCTGGTCTTGCATTTGCAGCTGCACAACCACAAACAGAATTTACTACTACTAATGTAGTACCTTCTTTTGCTATCGCGGCATCAACATCTGCAGCCGTTTGTAATTCATCAAAACCTATATTAGTTAGGTCTTCGCGCATTGGCTTTACTAAATCTGCTGGATACATATTTCTTTACTATTTTTTATTTTAAAATTTAAGACAAAGATACAAATAATGTACCATATCTCTATGACTGCCAAGTAGTCGGAAAAGCAAACAAAAACTAACTTTTCGTAACAAAATTCTCCGTGGTAATACTAATAGTGTATACTTAAAAATCGTGTAAATAATTCAACTATCTTTACACACCTAAATTTTTCATGAATGATTAAATGGTTTGCGGCTATATTAGGAGGAATATTTTTTAAAGTTCCCGGAGCCATACTTGGTTTTATACTAGGTAGTCTTTTGGATGGAAGAACCAGTAAAAGTACAGGGAGTTTTACAAATGTTTTTACCCAAGACAAACAAGTTAGCCCGGGAGATTTTGAACTTAATTTACTTTCTCTTTCTTCGATTGTAATCAAAGCCGATGGTCGTGTAAATCAAACAGAATTAGATTACGTTCGTCAATATTTCGTTAGTGCCTACGGAAAAGAACGTGCTAATGCTACGTTTAGAACATTTAATGAAATCATTAAGAACAGAGAGATTTCTGCTCAGCGTATTTGTATGTTTTTAACGCAACGCACTCGTTATGCGGCACGATTACAAATTCTTCATTTTCTTTTTGGAATTGCCAATGCTGATGGTAATGTAAGCGAAGCCGAAGCCAGAGAAATTCAGAAAATGGCTGGTTTTATGCGGATTAATTTTAGTGATTTTGAAAGCATTAAAGCCATGTTTTTTAAAACAGGTAATCATGCGTACAAAATTTTAGAAATTGATAAGAATGCAACGGATGCCGAAGTAAAAAAGGCTTACAGAACCATGGTAAAAAAATATCATCCAGACAAAGTACAGCATATGGATCCAGTGCATATAAAAGGCGCAGAAGAAAAGTTTAAAGAAGTACAAAAAGCCTACGAACAAATCCAAAAAGAACGAGGCCTAACATAATTAAACAATCTCTTTTAAAATATAATGAATAATTGTATTTTAATTGGTTTAATTTTTGATGCTACATTTATTGTATGTATAAGCCACTAATTTTCTTCCTACTAAGCCTATTTTCGGCGATTAATATCTATGGTCAGGATTTTGACAAAATAGAGGCTATAGTACATAAATACCCTACTACATTCAAAACCCCTAAAAAACTTGCTGATCTAATAGCAAAAGACTTTAGTACAGAACTAGATCAGGCAAAAGCTATTTACTCCTGGATTACAAAGAATATCTCCTATGATTATAATGAATCAGGAAAGTTTTATGCTGATTATGCTAACTCGTATAAATCTGTAAGTTATAATCCTTTTCCAAGTTTTAGATCGTCTAATTACATAGAATATGACAAAACCAAATCTGGTTCTAAAAAACATCTAAAAACAGAGAGAAAATATCGCAAGAAAATTTCGAAAAGAGTTATTTCTACGGGAATTGCTGTTTGTGAAGGATATACACAACTCTTTAAGGATATTTGTGACCACCTTGGTATTACTTGCTTTTATGTATTGGGAACTGCTAAAAACCAAATACCGCATATAGGAAGAGATTATCGTGTTGATCATGCCTGGAATATTATAGAAATTGATTTCAAAAAATATCTCATTGATGCCACTTGGGGCAGCACAGGTTATTATAATGTCCAAAAACAAGAGTTTATAGAGGAAACAAATTATGATTATTTCGGTATGTCTGCGGAACTTTTTATAAAAGGTCATTATCCAGATTTCTACGAAAACAGCTTATTGCCGGAAACGATCAGTAAAAAAGAATTTTTGGATGCTCCGCTTTTCTATCAACATGAAAAAGCAAAAGATTTTGGTTTAATTTCTCCATCAACTGGAATTCTAGATGTTAATACTTCTCAAAAAGTAAAATTTGAAATAACATATAATGAAGCTATAAATTCAATTATTTACACGATAAATAACCGACAGTTTAATTACCAAGGTAATATCAAACCTGAAAATGGAATAATTCGGTTTGAAGTAACTATTTCAGAACCTAATCCAAAGGAACTTATAGTATTTATAAATGAAATTCCTATGGTAGGTTTTAAAATTGCAAAGGATTTTAATTAAGAAGTTAATCGAGTCCAGATTGTTTTTAAAAACTTTCCGGAAGGCATAGAAGACATTATTTTCAAATCTTCTAGGAACGAAGTTTCTTCATCTAAAAATTTGAAAATCTTTTCCGTATCATTTTTTCTGAATAATCTAGAAAACAACTCAGAACCTTTATGATTTTCTTTTGACAAAACCCCTAAAAGTAACAAATCATAGTACCAGAACTTAGTTCGCTTATCAAATTTAGATAGTTCTCTTCCAGCTTTTATATTTCTGATTAATTGACTGACTTTTTTTTCTGTATTTCGAAATGTAAAACCGGTACTCGCCTTGGTCCATCCACCAGCGGTTCCAATATGAATCACATTCCTGGAGTTTTGTTTGTTAAACCGATAACAGGTCATCGGAATACACCCTTTTTCTTTCTCGATAATCTCATATGTCTGAATTCCCTTTTCTTTTAGATATAATTCTATTTCTTTTTCATACGCGGAATCGGAAAGAAGGTCTTTTGAAAAAAGAGTATATTCAAATAAAGCTTCAGTTTTAGAAAATGGTAAAACATACATAAATCTAGTATTTCCTTTCTGTTCTACCTCGAAATCCATAAATGTAGCAGTTGAATGATCAAATTCGGGTGTATCGATTTTTACAAACCAACCTATAAAATGCTGATTTAACAACGGATACTTGTTTTGATTTTTATACTCTTCAGAGAAAAGGATACTATTAAAAACTGTGGAACCTAAATAAAATCCTTGATCTGTTTCTACTTCAACGATATCTCCTTCATCCAAAAACCCTTCAACGGTTTCCAATACTATTTCTATATTCGGTTTATTTTTCAAAAATGAGAACACGAACTGATAAAAATCCTTACTTCTTATCAATTTATAGATATACGGTGTGATTTTAATCGTATCCGAAAAATGTGTACTCCCAAAAAAAACCTTTTCCCATTTTTTGCTAACTATCGCATCCCAAATACCACCATCCTTTTCCCAAAAACACCAAGTACGGTCATTTTGATTTTTTTCTTCTTTATCGATTAGGAGAATCTGTTTTTTTTCAAAAAACGGATCCATTGCCATATGATAAGCAAGCATTAATCCGGAAGCTCCAGAACCCATTATGATGTAATCATATCTTTGCATCTAGAAAAACAAAAATGTAGTAAAAAATATAAATATCGCTATGAAAATATGAATTGACAATGCGTATTCCAAGGTTTTATAGGTTTTTTGAAACAAAACTTGAGCAATAAATGCAGTAACCAGCCAACCTGTATAATTTTGTACAGGCACTACACCTTTATCAAACTCCCAGAAATCAAACCTTGGAGCAGAAACCTCTATAATTACGTCCAGTGCCACCATGAGTAATGCCCCCAAACTTGAGGTAATAAATATATTAGAATGTATTTTTTTTGCAATTGCTGCAGAAGTATACACTAAAAGAGCCCAATTAACCCCTATTATCCAGGGAACACCTAAAATTTTACTACCTAGATTATTACCATATTGATAATTTCCAAAAATCAATCCATGATTAACTCCTAGATATTCCGTTATCATACCAATAGAAAAAGGAATTAACATTGCAATAATTAATTGTTTTCTTGTTTTAGACATCCAAAAGATCAGCACGGTATAAACTGACAAATTCAATGGAGTGAGAGGTAAGAACCAATCTTCGTAACCACATAGAATACCAATAATCCCAGAAACAGTAAATAACCAGATTACAACAAATGATATAATTTGCTTTCTTTCCACTATCATAGTTTATCAATGTTTGTGCTCTTTTTGAATTAATTCGGCAACTATCTTTCCAGACAATAAACATAATGGAATACCTCCTCCAGGATGTACACTTCCTCCACAGAAAAACAGATTTTTAATTTTTTTAGAAAAATTAGGATGTCTCAAAAACGCTGCAAACTTATTATTACTACTAGATCCATATAAAGATCCCTGATATGATTGTGTTTTTGTTTCTATGCTTCTAGGATCTAAAATTATTTCAGTTTCTATATAATCCTTAATTGGTACATTCAATAATCTTGTAAGCTTTTCTATAATTTGTTTTCTAGAACGCTTTATAATTGCATCCCAGTTCTGTCCTTCATTACCTGGAACATTGATCATCACAAACCAATTTTCACATCCTTTTGGAGCATCATTAGGTTCATTTTTTGCAGTTATATTTACATAAATAGTAGGGTCTTTATAGACATCTTTTTTTTCAAAAATATGTTCAAACTCCTCTTTATAATTTTCAGAAAAAAAGATGTTATGTAAATCTAACTCTGGGAATTCTTTTTTGATCCCCCAATAAAAAATTAAGGCACTACTAGATCTTGGTTGTTTTAGGGTTTTACCAGGTGCTTTTTGATGTGGTAATAACTTCTTGTATGTTGGCACAACATCCATATTAGATATAACAATATCGCCAGACACTCTATTGTTGTTTGCTATTACACCTACTGCCATATTATTTTCGATTAAGATTTCTTCTACTTTCGTATCAAAATGAAATAGAACTCCTAAATCTACTGATAACTGATACAATGCTTTTGTAATACTATGCATCCCTCCTTTTGGAAAAAAGGTTCCATAATGCTGTTCTAGGTGAGGAATCATAGACATTATCCCTGGTGTAAGATAAGGTGATGATCCATTGTAGGTAGCAAACCTATCAAAAAACTGAACTAATCTTGGATCTTTAAACACCTCAGTATTTTGGTCATGCAGTTTTTTATTAATTCCTAAACTATTAATTCTTGCAATAGCTATCAATGTATCTTTCGACAAGTATGTAGATAACTTATGTAATGATTTTTCCAGAAATAAGGAAGATGTGAGATCATATTTCAGTTTACTTCGTTTAAAATATTTGAGAATCTGATCGCTCTTCACATCAAAAATTTGTGCTGCTTCTTGAGCAAATTTATGTATATCTGATAATGCGGTGAATTTTGTTCCATCTTCATAGAAATAGTTACAAACAACATCTTTCTTTGTATAATCAAAATATCCGGAAATATTTTTATTAGAGATTTCAAAAAGCGTCTCTACAAACTGCGGCATTGTAAAAAGAGATGGACCACAATCAAATCGATAGCCATTTTCATAAATTTCTGTGAGCTTTCCGCCAGGATATGAATTGGTTTCAAAAACTACTACTTCATACCCCTGATTGCTCAAGCGTATAGCCGCAGCCAATCCAGCTATTCCAGATCCAATAATGATGACTTTTTTTTTGGACATATAAGAGCATAAAGATATTATGAAAATTTATAAACTGTTCATAAATTCGGTAATTAATAATAAGTTTTCACATACCTTTAACCTTAAAGCTTTTATGATGAAATACCTTTTGATTTTTTTATTCCTATTCTTTTCTTTTTCAAAAATTGATGCTCAAAGTTCTCAGGAGAAGAAAGAATCTCCACAGATCATAACAAAACTAAAAGCTGGTAAAAAAGCTTTGTTTGGAAATAAGAGTATTCACTTTATAAATGTAGTGGAAGACTCGCGATGTCCAACAGGTGTAAGTTGTGTCTGGGCTGGGCAAGCAAAGGTGATTATAGGAATTTATGAAAATGACATCTTGGTAGAAGAAAAAGAATATATCATAAGCGCCAGTGGAATTAATCCCATAAAACCACAAGAACTATTACAATCGGATAAAAAAACGATTTTTGGTTACAACTTAAGTCCTTATCCAGCAAACGGGCAGAAAATTGATCCTTCTAGTTATTATTTAGAATTACTTGTAAAATAATCAATTTATATTTAGTTTCTTTATTCAATGGTTTCAAACAAAGCTAAAGCTCATATTGCTTTGCTCAGTCTCAATATGATCTATGGAGCGAACTACCTAATAGCAAAGGGATTAATGCCCAATAAAATTGGAGCATCTGCGCTTGTATTTTTGAGAATTAGTGGAGCTGGGCTATTATTCCTACTTCTAAAGTCCTTCGTAAAAGAAAAAGTGGAAAAAAAAGATATACCCAGATTATTACTCTGTGGTATTTTAGGAGTGGCAACGAACCAATACTTTTCCATGAATGGTCTTAGTCTAACCTCTCCTGTTGATGCAGCTATTATTGTTACTGCAATGCCAATATTTACAGTAGTTATTAGTTATTTTTTATTAAAAGAACCTTTGACATTGTCCAGAATTCTCGGAATCTTTATAGGAGGTAGTGGGGCTATTTTATTAATTTACTTGGGCAATTCGGGAATAGGAACAGGTTCGTTAAAAGGAAACATATTTATTGGCTTAAACGCCTTATCATTTGCCTTTTACCTTGTTCTGATAAAACCAATGATGGTTAAATACCAACCACTAACGGTAATCGTATGGACTTTCTTTTTTGGTTTCATTTTCATGTTTCCATTTTGTATTGGCCAATTACTAGAAACAGACTTTACTACATATACCGCTAGCAATTGGACATCCTTATTTTATGTAATTATCGGGCCAACATTTTTAGCATACCTGCTTAATATGTTTGCGCTACAATATGTGAAACCTACAGTATCCAGCAGTTATATCTATGTACAGCCTGCTGTAGCTATGTTATTAGTGGGTAGTATAGCATACTTCATTGCCGATAGTCAATACAAGGGAGATATCACACTCCCAAAATTACTATGTTGTGCATTTATTTTTGTAGGAGTATATTTAATTAGTAGTAACCCTTCTTTGCGTAGAAAAAAGTAATTCAGACATAAAGAATTTGAATACATCAGTTATCAAACGATAATATTTCTAACAACCGAAAAGATGCTCAACATAAGAAGAGCATCTTTTTCAAGTATATCAAATTTTATTTAATGTCTTGAATATCCATTAACATATTCTCCCAATTTTTTTGGTTTTTGTGATCAAATTGAGCTCCATTTTCGTCTGCCACGGTAAAACGCTTTATTGCTGGTGTTTTACTAGTAGCCTGATATAACTGATATGCTTCTTCTGTTAGTGCTTCTTTAATCGGTAAATCAATAGAAGCATATACTGCTCTTTTGCATGCTTCTATCGACTCTGCCGGAAACTTTGCAATACGCTCAGCAAGAGCATCTACATAAGCTCCTATCTCGTCCGCATCTAATGCTTTATTTATAGTTCCAAATTTTTCTGCTTCATCGGCATCCCAATCTCGTGCCCCTAAAATGATTTCTAGAGCTTTACCCAATCCTGCTTGTCTAGCCATACGAGAAGCTCCTCCTCCACAGGGTAAAATTCCCATTCCAACTTCCATTTGCATAAATTTTGCCTTTCCCCTAGCTGCAAAACGCATGTCTAAAGCTAGCGCCATTTCATGTCCTCCTCCTCTTGCAAAACCTTCAATTTTTGCAATCGTAGCTTGCGGTACGTTACTTAATCTTTCTAGAACAGCTTGTAAATCTAGGAGTTTAACCTCGTTTCTCGCTACAGCTTCTTGAGACATATCTCTTAATAGATTTGTATCATAGTGGCATACCCAATATCCTTCATTAGAAGATTGAAACACTACTACTTTTACACTTCGGTCACGCTCCAAACGCAAACAAAGACTACTTAGATCTGCCAACATTTCTTGCCCTTGCACATTTACCGGTCCGAAATTAATTGTTACGTATAAAATTCCTCCTTTTTGTTCTGCTGTGAACGTTTGAAAATTCTTGTAATCCATGATGTATTTAAATTTTTAATTAATGATTCCTGCGAAAGTGTGTTGTTTTATTTTTCCATCAACTATGACATAAGTGTCTGTTGCTAACTGCACATGAATGTTTTCGTTTCTTCCGTTCCAAACGAAATAAACGATATTATCATTGGTCTGTTGATTGATAGTTTTAAATTCAAAGTTTTCGAACTTTGGAAGAAATTCTTTATAAAAGCCCAATATTTCTTAATATCCTTTATAGGTGAGATCTGGAGTAATAAACAATGCATCATCTGCATAATCTTCCAGTACTTCAATCGGATCTAACGTATCTACAGCCTTTATATGGCTTTCAAACACATGTTGAGGGTTTTTCATAATAGATGTTTGTTAAACTTTACACTGCAAAGTTATTTTGGAAAGCGATCTATTATTCGGTAAGAAAAAAAGAGGTTTTAGTAAAAAACGAGGAAAAATTATTTAGAGCCTTTTAGGTTTGTTTGAAATGTTCTCGCAGCCATTCCTTTATATGACATAAATGTTTTATCCAAATGACTACTATCGGTAAAACCTAACTCTTGAGCAATTTCAGAAACGGTCAAATTAGTGTATTTGAGACGTGTTTCTGCCAACTTTAATTTGTAGTTAAGAATATATTTTTTCAGCCCAATACCCATTTGACTTTTAAAATATTGACTGATGTAATTTTCGGAAATAAAAAAATTATCAGATAATGCTTTTTTTGACAGTTTTTCGGAATCATGAATATGGTAATGGATATAATTAATAATATTCTGAATCTTAGAGTCGTTAACTGGAGTATGAACAAAGTTTATATTTCTTGAAATAATATCGAGTATGGAATGCAAAGTAGATTTTAAGACAGCTTCACTAACCAAATTATCATCACTATATTCATTTCTTAAAACAGTAAATAATAGATATACACTACTCTCATCTGTTTCCGATTTAAAATTTAAATTGGAAGTTCTATCAGCACCATGTAATATGGTTTCTACCTTCTTGAACCATTGTTTCCGTTGAATCTCATATTCATCGGATAACATATCACCAAAAAAACTGTTAAGGAATTTTATTGCAGAAACTGTCGTTGGTTTTTCTATTTCAAAATTATAACGATCGTTTGGTATCAAAATAAAAATTTGATTCTTCTGATATGTAACTCTATGTTTATTAATAACAAGTGTACCTGAACCTTCCTTGATACATAATATTTCAAAAAATCGAATAGGAGTATATTGGCAAAATGCCAACGTGGTCACTTTTTCAAAATGTTGTATTACGATATTTTTGAAAATTGTTCTTGGCATATCAGATACGTGGTAATCTTTCTAATGACAACCACAACCATTATTACCACAAGCACTAGATTTTTTACTTACTGAAGAGGTTTGAGGCTTCCAAAAGAACTTTTTCACCAAAAAACCTATTGCCAAAGCAACAATAATAATCACTAGTATATTTTGAATGAGTAAATTCATAGTTTTTTAGTCGTTTAAAAATACAAAAACTTATCGTCTTCATATCTGAAATTCGGTTAATCTAGCAGAAAATACACTATTTTAATACTTGATATGCAATAAGTGCAATGCTATATGCTAAGACACTCATGAAGACCAACTGTGTCATTGGCCATTTCCAACCGTTAGTTTCCCTTTTTACAATTGCTAAAGTACTCATACATTGCATCGCAAAGGCATAGAATAATAATAATGAAATTCCACTTGCTAAATTAAATAATGGAGTACCAGTAACGGGATGTACCTCGGCAGCCATTCTATTTTTTATAGTTTCATCTTCATCACTTCCTACACTATAAATAGTAGCTAGTGTTCCCACAAAAACTTCACGAGCCGCAAAAGAACTAATAATTCCAATACCTATTTTCCAATCATACCCTAAAGGCGCTACAATAGGTTCAATAGCCTTTCCAGCATAACCTATAAATGAATATTCTAGTTTGTGAGCTGCAATTTTCTGATCTAATTCTTCTTGGGATAAGTTTGGATATTCAGCTGTAACAATTTCTTCTGCATTACTAAATTGATCATTAGGCCCAAAACTCGCAAATACCCATAGAATAATAGAAAGTGCCATAATGATCTTTCCAGCACCAAAAACAAATGCTTTCGTCTTTTCTACAACGTTAATAAGTACATTCTTTAATAAAGGTACTTTGTAACTAGGCATTTCTATTACAAAGTAGTTTTTACTTTTTGTTTTAAGCACCTTATTCAATATCCAGGCTGCTCCTACAGCTCCTCCAAATCCAATAAAATACAATAACATAAGCGTTAAGCTTTGATAACTAAACACCCATCCTACTTTTTTATCAGGAATTACCAACGAAATAATAATTAGATAAACTGGTAATCTCGCTGAACAGGTTGTAAATGGGACAACCAAAATGGTTATTAATCTTTCTTTCCAGTTTTCAATATTTCTTGTTGCCATAACGGCCGGAATTGCACAAGCCGTTCCCGATACTAAGGGGACAACACTTTTTCCACTGAGTCCAAATTTTCGCATTACTCTATCCATAAGAAAAACAACACGACTCATGTAACCACTTTCCTCCAAAATGGAAATAAAGAGAAATAAAAATGCTATTTGCGGAATGAAAATGACAATTCCCCCTAATCCCGGAATAATCCCATCTGTAATAAGATCTACAAAAGGTCCTGCTGGTAATAAAGATTTAGTACTCTCACTTAACCAAGCAAATCCCTCATCTATTAGATCCATTGGATAAGAAGACCAATCATAGATAGCTTGAAATATTAGTAATAGTATTGCAAAAAATATAAAATAACCCCAAAATCTGTGCGTTAGCACTCTATCCAGTCGAGCACGTAATCCAGTAGCTGATTTTTCATCTACAAAAAGACCCTTTTTAAGCACCTGATTAATAAACTGATATCTCTTTATAGTTTCTTTTTGCTGAAACCGTTTTAATTCACTCTCTGATTTAATTTCAAAATCTGGAGATATAGATAGTTTCTTTTTTTCTACTTTCCTGAAATTTACATCCTGAGTAATTACCAACCATAGTTTATACAAAGACTGATCTGGAAATGCCTTCTGAAGTCTTCCAAAATAATCCGGATCAAAACTTAAGGCATTTAGACAAGGTTTTACAGGGAGTGTTTTATAAGATAAAATTAATTCCTTAAGCTCATCTATACCTTGATTTTTTCTAGCACTTATTAATGCAATCTTTGTATTCAACTCTTTTTCTAACAATGGAATATCCAAGGAAATACCTGTTTTACTCATACGATCTGCCATATTAATGACCAGAATCGTTGGGATTTCTAAATCCTTAATTTGAGTAAATAGCAATAAATTTCTTTTCAGGTTTTCTACATCAGTTACTACGACGGCTACATCAGGAAAATCTTTGTCCTTTCTATTGAGTAATATTTCTATCACCACATTCTCATCTAAAGAAGATGCATTAAGACTATAAGTACCAGGTAAATCTAAGATATGAGCTTTTACTCCTCTTGGTAGTTTACAAATCCCTTCTTTTTTTTCAACTGTGATACCCGGATAATTACCAACTTGTTGGTTTAACCCTGTAAGCAAATTAAAAACAGAAGTTTTACCCGTATTAGGGTTTCCTATAAGTGAAACTTTAATCTGCTTAGCCATAAAAAGTAATCTGGTTAAATAATTTCAATTTCTATTTGTGAAGCGATCTCTTTTCGAATGGCTAGGTGACTACCATTAATTGTAAGATACATTGGGCATTGAAAGGGAGCTGTTTGAACCAACTGCACTTCGTTACCAGGCAAACAACCCATTTCCAGCAACTTAAGAGGAATCATATCCGAAGTAATTTCTTTAATCAATCCTCGTTGACCTTTTTTGAGATGTGCTATGGTGACTTTCAAGCTTTATTTAGAATAATTTTAAACAAGGCAAAAGTAATGGAAAAAACTCTATTGAAAAAACTATGCTGATAATTAATATAAGGTTTTATGATATTTTTTGGAATACTTTCATTAAAGGGTCTATATCCTATTAGAAAAAGGTGTATTACCCCAAAAACAGTCCGAAATCCTTGAAATTCAAAATTCTCGGACACTGATTCGAAAAATCGAAATTACTTTCAACCTATCTAAATTTAGAAACAGGCGGAAACTGAAAAGCCTTCAATAGAGTAAGAAAAAATTCTATTCGTAATTAAAACCTATAACAATGAAAAATCTTAAAAATCTATTACTTCAAGCATTCTCAATTTGCTTCGTTGTAGTTATCTCTTCCTGTGAAAAGAATAGTGCGGATTCAGAAAATATCAATTTATTAAATGATGATAAAACCAACAAAATTGAGAAGTATGATGAATATACTGTTAGAATACCAAAGAAAGATGGTGAATACCTCGTAGCTAAAAACGAAAAAACAGGAAGTAAACTATCTTATAGATTGCGTAATGCTTTTATTACAAGTTTTACAATTTCTTCGGTAGATGGAAGGGTTGATGTCTTCGACAAACTAGTCATCCCCACTGCAGGAAATTTACCACCTTGGAGACCAGATTGCCCTGATGGTTGGGATGAAAAACTAATCTGTTATGTAAATGAAGATGGGGTTCTTGTTTCATATACTAGATGCACTCCTACTTCATTCACTATTGGTTTAGAACCAGAATGGTAATGACAGAAATCTGCTACCATCACTGTCTTAAGTATGCAAGCGTATGCATTTCCTAAAACTTAAAATAATCCCTAGAAACACAGCTGTCAGGCTTACCAATAACATATGGCGGCTGTGTTATTTTACGTTTTCTTCTTTTAAAACCTCTATATCTTCTAACAAACGTTCTATTTCCTCTAAATCTGTACCATCATAAAACCCTCTTATTCGCTTCTTTTTGTCAACCAATACAAAGTTTTCGGTATGAATCATATCATAAGGTCCACCATCTCCATATGATTTGGCAACTAAGTAAGATTTGCGCGCCAGATCATAAATTTGCTTTTTATCTCCGGTAACTAGGTTCCATCTGGTATCATCAACACCTTTTCGTTTTGCATACTCCTTCAATTGCGGCACATCATCTGTTTCTGGAATTACGGTATGCGATAATAGTTTTACTTCAGAGTCTTTTTTTAATCTATTCTGAATTAACTTCATGTGATCTGTCATAATTGGACAAATTGTCTGACAGGTTGTAAAAAAGAAATCTGCTACATAAATTTTATTATGATAATCATCTTGTGTAACATTCTTACCATTTTGATTCCATAAACTAAAATCTGCAATTTTATGATATTTACGAACGTGCTGTACGGTGCTATCTACTAATTCAGTAGCTACCATATCTGGTTCATACACTCTAAGAACGCGTTTAGGTTTTAGAATAGAATAAATAATGGAAATTATAATTGCAGATAATACAAATAGTACAATGGCAAAGAATTTGTACTTGGAAAAAAAGCGAAGCATACCTGTTTTTTTAAGAACAACAAAATTACGAGGTTTATCGTATAAGAAATTATTGTTTTCGCTAAAAAAATACTAAAACCTACATCTGTAGACCTGATTTCTTTTATAAACAGGTCTAAAAGGTTACTTTTGCGTGATTTAATTTTGAATTAGACCCTATGAGTCCAATAATTGTAAAAGCATTACAGCTATTATTAAGTTTGTCTATTTTAATCGTTTTACACGAATTAGGACACTTTATTCCTGCTAAATTATTCAAAACTCGAGTAGAAAAATTCTACTTGTTTTTTGATGTAAAGTATTCATTATTCAAGAAAAAAATTGGTGAAACCGTTTATGGTATTGGATGGCTGCCTTTAGGTGGATATGTTAAAATTTCCGGAATGATCGATGAGAGCATGGATAAAGAGCAAATGGCTGGTCCTCCGCAACCTTGGGAATTTAGATCTAAACCAGCTTGGCAACGTTTGATCATAATGCTTGGTGGAGTAACGGTAAATATTATTCTAGGATTCTTAATCTATATGGCTATCATATTTACTTGGGGAACTTCTTATGTTTCTACAGAAGATATTCCTGATGGTTATGAAGTAGCTGAAATTTTTAAAGGATATGGTTTTCAAGATGGAGATAGAATTTTAAAAGTAAATGGTGAAGATTTTAAAGACGCTACGGATATTAATATGTATCTCTTCTTAAGAGATGTACAAAACATAACTGTTTTATCAGCAGATGGAAGCACCAAAACTATCGATCTTCCTGAAGATATTGGTAAAACCATGTTCCAGGAGGGAGTTATGGAACCTTTTGGAATTAGACTTAAACCTATACTTGATACGGTAGTGGCAGATAGACCAGCCTATGAAGCAGGTCTGAGAAATGGAGATCAAATATTGTCTGTAAATGATAAGAAAATTACTTGGTGGCATGAATTTCAGAATGAAGTAAAGCCAAAAAAAGAACAAGAAATTAAAATTGCTTTTCTTAGAGATGGATCTGAGCAAACAATTTCTGTTAAAACTGATGAAGAAGGAACAATTGGTGTTCTACCCGTTTTTTATAAAATTAATAGAGAACAATATTCTTTTGTAGAAAGTATTGGAAAAGGATTCGATTATAGTTATTGGAAATTACATGACTATATCGCACAATTTAAATATGTATTTACAAAAAAAGGAGCTACGCAAATAGGTGGTTTCGCTGCTATCGGTAATTTATTCCCTCCTGTTTGGGATTGGGCAGCTTTTTGGAGTACAACCGCTTTTATTTCGATTATTTTAGCATTTATGAATATTCTGCCAATTCCTGCTTTGGATGGTGGACATGTAATGTTTTTATTATATGAAATCATAGCAGGAAGAAAGCCAAATGACAAATTTATGGAGTATGCGCAACTAGTAGGTTTTGTAATCTTAATCGCTTTACTTCTTTTCGCAAATGGTAACGATATTTATCGTGCAATTTTCGGAAAATGATAAAAAATTAAAAAAAACTTTTTGAGTATCAAAAATTAGTATATATTTGCACTCGCAAAAGAGAAAAACACTCTACATTTGCAAAAGCATATTCCTCCTTAGCTCAGTTGGTTAGAGCATTTGACTGTTAATCAAAGGGTCCTTGGTTCGAGCCCAAGAGGGGGAGCAAAAGTCCAACAGAAATGTTGGACTTTTTTGTTTTAGATAAGTTTCCTGTACTACATCAATCCTAGTAATTATTGATTAAGATCAAATTTTGATGTATAAAGATTAATTATGTTGACACTAAAATTCTAATTCATCTAAAAAAGGAAGAGTCATACATTTTTTATTCTAAATCAAGTAGTACTAAGCCATTCTCATAATTATAACAAAAAATGGTTAAACCCTGTTAAAACTCTTGACTCTAGCAGTAAAAGAAGTTATTATGCGTTAGGTTATTATTTGTAATAACTGGTTAACCACAATTATAAAATTTACATGCCGAACAAAATCAATTTCAAAAAGAAACTAACTAAATCTTTATTCCTATTACTAATAGGTTCCATAATACTATATGGAGTATCATTTTTATTGGTAATGATTTTTTAAAAAATCTTACCTACACTTTACTGAATTCAAAAATCAAATATATCTGACCTAAAAATTACCTTACCAGCATATGAGTTAACTTCTCTCTTTTTTAAGCACCCGATAACAATAGGTTACAAGTACCTTTACAGAAAATAGCATAAACTGTAAAAAATTAAAACCTATGAAATTAGAAAACAAAAACGTAGCTATTCTTGCTACAAATGGATTTGAAGCTTCGGAGTTATTTGAGCCTTATAACGCTTTAAAAAAAGAAGGAGCTGAAGTACATATCATATCTGATACGAATGGAGAGATAAAAAGTTGGGAAGACGGTAATTGGGGAAAATCCATTAAAGTGGATAAAACATTAGCTGATGTAAATTCATCACATTATCATACGCTAGTTTTACCGGGTGGTGTTATAAATCCAGATATCTTAAGAACAAATAATGATGCATTAGAATTTATTAGGTCTTTCTTTAAAAGCGGGAAACCAGTGGCAGCTATATGTCATGCTCCTTGGCTATTAATTAGTGCAGGAGTAATTGAAAACAGAGAAGTTACTTCCTACCATTCTATTAAAGATGATGTTATCAATGCAGGTGCTACATGGAAAGATGAAGCTGTAGTTGTAGACAGTGGTCTTACCACTAGCCGAAATCCTAATGATTTACCAGCTTTTATCGATAAAGTTATCGAAGAACTATGCGAAGGTAAACATGAAGAACAAGTTGTTAATGCATAACAACAGAACACTCGCGAGAAAGTTGTAATCATATTTTATAAGCATATAAGTGTAAGAAAGATCAAGCTATTTGACCTTTCTTACACGGCTTATTACTTCACTACTCGTCGTAACCATTCTAGGTTACACATAATTTTAAAACATTACATATGGGAAACATAATTGCAGAAGAAAAAGAAACAAAATTTGACATACTACCAATATTAAAAGAGCGCTATTCACCAAGAGTTTTCTCAGAAACTCCGGTATCCGAATTGGAATTAAGAACTCTTTTTGAAGCAGGAAGATGGGCTCCTAGTTCGTATAACAGACAACCATGGAGAATCATTTGGGCCATTAAAGGCAGTTCAACTTACAAAAGAATAGAAGCCTGTCTTAGTGATTTTAATAAATCATGGGCAACAAATGCGCCAGTACTTTTATTAACTGCCTTCAAAAAAACAACAGATGAAGGCGAAGAGAACTTTCATGCGCTACATGATCTAGGTCTTTTTGTTGGAAACATTACAGCTCAGGCTCAACATTTGGGAATAGGATTACACCAAATGGCAGGTGTAAATTATGAAAAAGCGAAAAAGGAATTTAATTTTCCTGATGAGTATCACATAGCTACCGCCATTGCTCTGGGATATTATGGAGGAAATCCAGATGATCTTCCTGAAGATTTAAGAGATCAGGAAGATCCTTCTAAACGAACTCGAATGTTACAACGAGAGTTTACGTTTAATGGGAACTACGGCACCATAACTAATGGGCTATATTCATCTGAAAATGGTTTAGAACAAAACAATGATCAGCCTCTTAAAAATCTAAATGATTAATTCCTAATCTTTAGTAAATCATGAGATAAATAGATAATCTACAAAAAATAATATAATGAAAACCATTTTTGAATATACTAATATTAGTGCTAGTGACCGCCTAGAAACACAGGTAAAAGATAAGCTCGATATGATCGAAGAAAAATTTCCTTTTGTGATTAGAGCAGATATCTTTTTCAAGAAAACGAATGCTTCCAATAATGAAAAAGCTCATCATTGTGGTATACGACTAAGTGCTCCCGGACCAAGAATTTATGCCTCCTCCGATGAAAATAATTTTATCGATGCTATCAATGAAACAATACGAGATTTAAAAGATCAACTGGAAAGAAGAAAAGAAGGAATGAAAGCTTACTAGTTAACTAGCTAACGTCCAATACAACAAAATGACCGCATCTTCATGCGGTCATTTTGTTGGAATAAGCTTTATGGTTTATGCAATTCTCGAAAAGGAGTAATCTCTAGATCTCTCTTGATAATGTCGCGGACTACAATTGTATTTTTCTTTAAAAATTTTAGAAAAATAGCTTCTGCTCGTAAATCCTATGCTATAAACAATTTCCGATATATTGAGATCTGTTGTCTTTATTAAGTTTTCAGCTTTTTCTATTCTCGTATTTTTCACATAATCAGTAACAGTTCGATTATATAACATCTTAAATCCATCTTGTAGTTTAGCAGCAGAAAGTCCTGTTTGATCCATTAGGTATTTGATAGAGAAAGGATAATCACAATTTTCACGTATTTCTTTTGCAACTTCTTTAACGATCTTTTGTTCTCTAAGGGTTAACACTCCGTATAATTCATTTTGAGAATCTAAATCTTTTTGATGATGCTGAATTTCCATTGCCAAAATCATCTGGATGATACTTTCAACATATAATTTTTTTACAAGCCCTTTTTTATTGGTAGTATTTATCTTTGCGACCTCTTCGGAAATTTTAAGATTAGAGGATCCATAATAACTAAACTTTTCATTTACCAATTTGCCTTCGAATAAGTTATGAATATCCCTGGCAATATTCGAAAACAAAACACTACTAGGCTTTGCTACTGATATGATAACAACCTTTGCCTCCTCACCTTCGGTGAACGAAAGATAAGACAATTTCTTATCGTATATGATGGCTGTTTGAAATTCGTTCAACATCTGCTTATTTCCATCTAATTCATGTGTAACACTTCCTTTGGAACAATATATAAAATGAATCAACCCTAAACTATCCTCCAGTAGCGGAACCTTAATATCTACATGACAATTAATATTTATTTCAGTATACCATTTATAATTTCCAGAGGAGAAAAAATTAACATGCCCGAATGCTTTTTCTGAATGTATGGGCAATACAACATCATTTTGATCACCCGGAAAATCTATGTTTAAAGTAGAAGCCAACGCATCCAGATATTTACTAGAAATGATTGATTTATTTTCTGAAGCTTTCATAACGTTTCGAAATTTTTAAGATTGATTGTGTTTAAGAGTTTCTAAAAAAGATGATTCAAATCCCAGGATGAGATAAAAAATCGACTTTTACGGATTTAACTGATGTTCTATCATATGAACTGTTATCACTATTTATAACAGAGCTGTTTGGATAATTTTTTAAATCTTTAAAGATTCTGCTTACCCTTGCATAATGTTTAGTCTTCATAGGAATCTTGTTTATTTTTTATGTAAATTTCTTAAACAACACAAAAAATAATATTATATAATTTTTGGAAAATGTTATATAATTACCACTACAAAAAGAATAAACAACTTACAGTCAAAAGATTAAACTCTTAAAAGAAAGTTTTCTCGACTTAAATTAGAAGTATGATATTGCCAATTAATCTTTAAAACCTCTGAAATGACAGATTTCAGTTTATTAAAGTCATTTGGTTTATTGATATATATATTGGCACCTTTGATAAAAGTGTCCTCTATATCTTGATCAGAAGAGGAAGTAGAATAGATCGCTATAGATAAATTTTTGAATCGCTCTTGAGCTCTTAATTCTTCTAAACATTCTATCCCGTTTTTTATAGGCATATTGAGATCCAAAAACACCAAATGAGGTAGAGATTGACCAGGAAGTAAAATATGATCCAAGAACTCTTGTCCATTCCCAAAAAGCAAAAGATTTGTCTTCATTTGGATCTCGTCTATAGCATCCTTAAAAAACATTCTATCGTCCTCGTCATCTTCTACTAATGCTATATGGAGTCTATCTAGATACATTTTACTAAAAATTAAGATTGCTTAAAAGATGTTTTGTTCTCAGATCGTTTTTTAATAATTTTTTGAAAAACCGTGGGAGTCAATCCTGTTATTTTTTTAAATTGAGCTGATACATGAGCATTACTGCTATAACCTAACTCAAATGCTATCTGTGAAAGTGTTAACTTTTCATGAACCAACATTTGCTTTACTCTATCGATACGTTTTATAATTAAAAAATTTTCTAAAGAAGTATAGGTACTTTCTGAAAATAAGCTAGACAAATAAGTATAAGAATATCCTAATTTGTTCGGCAAATACTCTGATAACTTATGATTTTTTTCGGAAGAAGTATCTAGTACCATTTCCGAAATCGCATCTTTAATTCTTTGGACAATTTCACTCTTATGATCATTGATGATTTCTATTCCATAAACCGAAAGTAAAACCGTAAGCTCTTTTACCTTTTCTGCACTCAATGATTGCAAAAACTCTATCTCACCTAAACCATTGATCTTATAAGCCACCTGCAAATTGTTTAGCTGTTGTTCTAAAGTTTTTCTGAAAATTACATCCATATCGTATTTTAGATAAAATTTCATGAATTAGAACATTAATTTTGTTGCCAAACGTTTAACTATAAATATAAATGATTAAACAAATATAACTAATCATTCCATATTTTGCAGATTAATATTTAACTGTATTGAGGTAATTCATATCATTATTGAGTCAATTTATTTTCTTTACCTAAATCAAGCATAAATATGATGTTTTTAAAAAGCTGATCTTCAAAATTTAGACATAAACTTTATCACTATTAGGCGATAATGTTGTAATTTGTTCTCTTCTTTTTAAAATTAATTTTAGCTTCATAAAATCATACGTTTTTGACTCATAAAAATGATCATATTGCACTTACTATAGACGTAGAATCTACAGAATTTTTACAATCACTTATTGATCGCTCAGAAAGTATTATAAGTTATTTTACCCCAATTTTTGAACAAGAACAACTTGTTGATTTTAAATTAGTGTATATCACCAATAATTTTGAAAAATATATAAAATCAAGTATTGATTTATTAATTAACAAGAGTGCTTCAGAAATTTTTCCTGTAATTTTTGAAAACGGTCTTTTCGAAATATATACTGCCTGTTACAATAAGGAAAATTTTGAGATAACTTATGAACGAGAATTTGAATTTGAAGAAAAGACTGTTTGGTTAGAAGGTAAGGTGATCAAACAAAACAATGGTATTATTGTTACCTCTAAAGATATCAGCAAACTAAAAAAAGTGGAAGCTCAATTAAGAGATTCTTTACGTCATTTAGAGTTTCAAAATACGATCCTTAATGACTCAGAACAGATATCAAAAACTGCTAGTTTTAGGTGGAATATCAACAAAAACATTTGGGTCTTCTCAGAAAACATAAGAGAACTTTTTAAAGACACAATTGATGCGAAATGCCTTCAAAATGAAGGTGTATTTTGCTTTTTGGATGAACAAAAAAGTGCTAAACTTCGTTTACAAATTGAGACTTTGCAGTATGAGGATGTATTACCTCCGTTTGAATTTTCTATACAAAACGATAATACGCTTTTATATTTTTCTTTAAATGCTCATTTTATTCCTTCAAGAGACGGCCAAATGATGCTTGGGGTTATTCGAAATGTTACCGAAGAAATCAAATCCAAAAAACTACTAAAGGAAAAAAATCAAGAGCTTCTCACCATAAATGAAGAACTAGATTCTTTTAACCATATTGCTAGTCATGACCTACAAGAACCGTTACGAAAAATAAGAATGTTCATTTCACGCATACTTAACGTAGATCAAGAAACGATTCCTGATAAAATTCTTAACTATCTAGATAAAATAAACGATTCTTCGGAGAGAATGCAGCAACTTATTCTTCATCTTCTAGACTATTCTAGCATCGGAAAAAAGCAGCTTCCTTTTGAAAAAATTGATTTGAATACCATTCTTCAAGATGCATTCATAGAACTAGAAGAAGAAATTAATAAACATCAGGTGCAAATTCATACTATTAATTTTCCAGAAATATATGGAATACCGTTTCTAATCAAACAAGTATTTGTAAATCTGATTTCTAATGCTATAAAATATAGAAAAACTAATGCTATTCCTGAACTTTGGATACATCATAATTTATCCGAAAATCTAGAGAATTCATCATCTCATTTCTTAGAAATCACTTTTAAAGACAATGGTATAGGTTTTGACCCAAAACACAAAGAGTCTATTTTTAAGCTATTTCACCGTCTTCATGAAAAAACACAATATAAAGGAACAGGTATAGGTCTAGCGATTTGCCATAAAATCATGCAAACACATCATGGTTCTATATCCGCAATGAGCGAAAAAGGAGTCGGTTCAGAATTCAAATTATATTTCCCAATTACAAACAATTAGCAATCAAGCTAACATCTATATTTTTTACAATAACATTAGAGAAAGTCTTACTTATTTTTGTTGTTACTATTTGTAAGGAAATATCAAAAACTTTAAAATCATATTTTTTGGTATTTTTAACCAAATTGAATTACATCAAATCCAGGAAACTAAATATATAATTCTTGGAGAATATGATAAGAAAGGAAATAAATGTTACTTCCTGTCTTGTAAAAATGTTATGAAAATGAATAGACCTTATATAGTCTCCGTAGAAGATAGCCGAACTGATATAGAATTAATGAGACGTGTTGTCGAAAAAGAAATGAAGGATTGTGAGATAAAATACCTAGAAGATGGTGAATCTGCAATTCAGTTTTTTGAGTCCTCAGAATTTATTACCCATCCTCCAAAATGTATTCTTATGGACATAAAACTACCTAAAATGAATGGTTTAGAAGTTTTGAATTACCTAAGAAACAAAAAACAGATAAAAAATGTACCTGTTATAATTCTAAGCTCTTCTGAAAGACCCGAAGAGATTAAGGAAACATATTTATTAGGAGGCAATAGCTATATTACAAAACCTAAAAATTATTTAGATCTGAAGGAGAAATTACCAAAAGTAATTTCCTATTGGACAGAGTATAACAGATAAACTCTGATCTATAAATTTAAATATTCTACTTATGTTTTTCTTTCCAATAGAAAACCAAGTTTAATTATTTCGTAATGCATCAATAAGTTCTTCCTTGTTCATTTTTGATCTTCCTTCAATACCGATATCCTTTGCTTGTTCATATAACTCATCTTTTGTTCGGTCTTCATAATTTGTTGCTTTTCCTCCTTTTGTACCACTATCTGGAGTGTTTGCAATTCTAGCTGATTTTTCTTTACTATATCCTTTTTCGCGCAGCGCCTCATACTGTGCCTCGTTTTTAATTCTTGGTCTATCACTCATCATACTATATTTTAAAGTTTTTATTTTATTTCATTAGCTGTAGTACTCAGGATTCTAACTTCACGTTGTGGGAAAGGTATAGAAATTCCATTTTCTTCAAGTCTCTTTTTAGCTTGCTCCATAGTGTAAAAATGTATCGCCCAAAAATCCTCATTTGATGCCCAATAACGTATGGATAAAGACACCGAACTGTCCCCTAAAGAAGAAACTACTACTTCGGGTAAGGGATCTTTGATTACCGCTTCTTGCTCATTCACCAGCTCTAACAGTATATCCTTTGCCTGTTTAATATTACTACTATAAGAAATTCCGATGTCTATTTTATTTCGTCTTTTATTTTCTGCTGAATAGTTTGTGATGTTGTCATTGGATAATTTTCCGTTTGGAATTATGACTAATTGATTCCCAAAGGTATTTAGTTTAGTAGTGAAAATAGTAATCTCTTTCACTGTTCCTGATGTTCCTTGCGCTTCTATAAAATCACCTATTTTAAAAGGTTTAAAAAACAAAATTAACACGCCACCGGCAAAGTTTGCCAGAGAACCTTGCAGCGCTAATCCAACAGCCAAACCAGCAGCTCCCAAAATTGCAACCAGAGACGATGTCTGGACTCCTAACTGAGTTATTACTAGTATGATTAATAATACTTTTAAGCCTAAATTAATTAGATCATATAAAAATCGTTCTAAGGTTTCATCATAATCTCTTTTCTGAAAAAACTTCCTTAATCCTTTACTAAAAAGGTTAATAACCCATATACCTATAAAGAAAATTACAATAGCAGATAGAAGACTCGGCACGAAATCCCAAACCCATTTTAAGAAATATTCCCAATTTTCTTTTGTTAACCCCAAATTCTCTATATCCATATGTCTGTAATTTTTTATTTTTTATCGATTTAATCAAAATATGCTTCAACCTCCTCTTTGATATTTTCCCATTGTTCTTTTTCTCCATTAAACGCTCTTAGCACTTCTTTTATCTTTGACATGCCAAAGCCTTTTACTTCATCAAAACCTATTTTAGGTGGTAATGACAGCTCTGCATTTGTAACTACAGCATCTATCACAAATGGCTTACTTGATTTTTTCGCTAATGCGACTGCAGCAAGAATATCTTTCGCTTTTTCTACTCTAATACCGTCTCCTCCACATAGTTTAGCATACTCAGCAAAATTAAAGTTATTGACTTTTAATGCGTCCATGTTAGGAGCTAATCCTGCTTCTTCCATTTCTATTTTTACAAACCCCAATTGCGAATTATTAAAAACTATAATTTTAACAGGAAGATTATTATGTACTGCTGTAGAAAAATCTTGTAATGACATATTAAAAGCTCCATCTCCAACAAGACTCCATACTTCTCGATCGGTATGTAAAAGCTGTGCTCCTATTGCTGAGGGCAATCCTACGGCCATAGAACCATGATTAAATGATCCTATCACTCGTCTTTCTGCATCAAAATTCATAAAGTTTGAAGCCCAAATTGCCGCCGTTCCTGTATCTATAGTAAAAATTGCATCATCAGATGCTGTATCATTTATTGCTTTCGCAAATATTTGTGGATGTAATGGTTCCATATCTCGTGATGGATCTGCTTTATCTCTATTTCCTTCTTTCCACTCTTCAAATTGTTGTTTCAATTTTTTTAAGAAGGTATCATCTTCTTTATCAGTTGTATTTAGTAAAAGACTTGCTACCGTAGATTTAATATCGCCATGAAGACCAAGATTAATAGGACATCTATTTCCTAAATTTTCTGGTCTTATATCCACCTGAATGATTTTGGTGTTTTCGGGTAAGAAATCGCTATATGGAAAATCGGTACCTAGCATTAAAAGTAAGTCACAATCTATCACTGCTTTATATCCCGAAGGATTTCCAATCAAGCCTGTTAATCCTACTACATTTTGTGTAGAATGATCAAAAATATCAGACGCTCTTAATGAATGGGTAATTGGTGCTTTTAGCTTTTTGGATAATGCTAACACTTCTTGCTTCGCATCTCTACATCCCGCTCCAGCTAATATCCCTACTGTAGATGCTTCATTAATTAAATTTACGGCTTCGATCAATTCATCATTTTGTGGTATGATATTACTTTTGGATCTAAAAATTTTATGGATATAATCGTGATTTTTAGCTTTCATTTGAGCTATATCACCAGGAAGTTCGATTCTGCAAACACAATTATGATTAATAGCAATTTTAATTGCTCTCAGAATCACTCTTGGAGCCTCTTCTGGTGATCGTACGATTGCTTGATACTCGCATACATCATCAAATATTTTCTGTAAATCTGCTTCCTGATGATAATTTGTTCCTAAGAACTCTACAGGAACCTGACCTGTTATAGCAATTACTGGTGTTCTCTCCTTTTTTGCATTATACAACCCATTAATAAGGTGTAATGCTCCAGGTCCTACAGTACTTGCACACACTCCAAAATTATTACCAAGTTCTCCTTGTGCAAAAGCTGCATATGAGCCATTTCCTTCATGATTAACACCTACCCATTGTACCACATCTTGTTTTGCTATAGCATCAACTAATGGATTTAGGGCATCTCCGGCCACACCAAAAATATGTCTTACTCCTTCATTTTGTAATATCGATAAAAGTTGTTCCGAAACGTTCATATTCTTATTATTTGCTTTTAAATACTAATTGAGACTCAAATGGTTTAGACCAATTAGACACACGGTCAACAGCAGGTATCATGGTCGCAAATACTTCAAATTTTCTGGTATATACCGAAGTATTTTCTTGCAGTTTCCCTAATTTCAAAATCATTGGCGTCTTTATGGTTACACTTTTTTTATTGATTTCGCTTGATCTGATAAGCACACTCTCTTTACATAAGAAATCATCTCTTCTATCATCTCTAGCCACTCTTAAGACCTTTGTATCATCCCAATTAGAAATCAATACTGGAACATCTTTCTTACCATGTACATCGTATACAAAAAGATGTAATATATACTCCATATTTGTTTCTATATCTAGTGGATGAAATTCAAGTTCTGTATGAATAAGCACCTCATTTGTTTTATCATCATCAACTTCAATAAAATCTGGTATTCTGTCTATTTTAACTTCTATTATTTTTGCCATTTTTTTATTCTTTATAAACCTTATTATTCTTCTTTTCAAGAAAAAAGGGAGATGAATACCCCAAATTCAATCTCCCTTTAATCATCATCAATCAAACTTAATTATGAATCAACATACACAATTACTTACGGATCACAATCGATCCACCTAAGGTCTTATCTTGTTTTACTTTTTCGGGATTTCCATAGATTTCAATGATGCCTCCAGCGGTTACACTCGCATCCACGTACTCATCACTATTTATATAAGCTTTTCCTCCAGCAAGAACTGTAACATCTGTTTGTTCTGCGGATAATTTCTTTGCAAAATATTTTCCTCCTGTTCGTACTAAGACATCCTGGTTTGGTACATCACCCGAAATACTAATCTTTCCTCCAGATACTGCTTTCGAATCCAAGTTTTTCGCATTAACTTTTAAATCTATTTCGGCACCTTCCTGGGCTCTAATAGTTATATATTTTGATTCTATAGTACTATTTGAAGTAATCACCGAATTTTCATTTGCATCAATAAGGGCAAGATCTTCTGTATGGTAAATGGTAATGTTGGTATCTTTCCCATCGAGAATATTATCAATCTCCATTTTTACTTTTACTCTACCATTTTTGGAAACTATTGCTACTTGGTCAACATCATCACCAGTAATGACAGCTTTATTCTCTGCCGCTTTAATTAATGTAACATTGATAGCATCATACACTTTTAACTCATCAAACGCTGCGAGTTCTACCGTAGTCTTCTGTGCTAACATCATCATCGGACTTAGTAAAAACATATATATTATTTTCTTGATCATTTTTTATTTTTAAAATTCAATATCATTTAACTTCACATCAAAAATACTACGACTAAACAGGGTATGTTATCTTATTTCATAGCAACATTGACGCATTTGAAAATTTTAATCTACTACAAGTATTCTAAAAAAATTCCAGAGGCAACTACTCCTACAATTAAGAATGCTAATACAAGAAGTATGAACTTAGCTCCCAGTTTTGTTTTCTTATTTTTTTGAAAAATGTAATCTCTTCTTTCTTCATTTTCGTCTTTTATAAATTTCATATAGGTATTTTTCTTTTTTAAATTATTTTATATAAACTGTCTTTTTATTTACAAACTCTAATATTCCTTCTTTGGAAAGTTCTCTACCATAACCAGAGGCTTTAGTACCACCAAAAGGTAATCGAGGGTCCGATTTAACCATTTCATTAACGAATAGCGCTCCATCGGGAATCTCACTAATTAATTCTCTTACTTTTTGCTGGTCTTCGGTAAAAACCATTGTACCTAAGCCGTATTTAGAATTCGATGCTAATTGTATCGCATGCTTTAGGTTTTCTGCTTTGATTATCGATGCTACCGGACCAAATACCTCTTCATTAAAAACTGGCATATCAGGAGTAACATCTGTTAGAATAGTAGGTTCTATGTAAGCTTTATCTCGTTTACCACCAATCAAAATTTTTGCTCCTTTATTTACGGATTCAGTAATCTGTTGTTCCACTTCTTCTGCAAGATCTTCTCTTGCCATAGTAGCAATATCTGTTTCATGATGTAGTGGGTCTCCAAACTTTAATTTTTGAATTCCATTATTGTAATATTCTAAAAACTTATCATAAATTTTTTCTTCTACGATATATCGTTTAGCTGCGATACAACTTTGTCCGGTATTCTGAAGTCTAGCTTTAACAATGGTATCTATATACTTATCTAAATCCGCATCTTCTGATATGATACAGGCATTACTTCCTCCAAGTTCAAGAACTATTTTTTTAAGATATTTTCCTGCAAGCTCCGCAATTTTCTTCCCTGCCTTTTCGCTACCAGTAAAGCTTACTCCTTTTATACGATCATCAGCTATGATATCTTCAACTTGGTCGTGAGTGGCAATTATGGTTTGAAAACAATATTCAGGATATCCTGCTTTTCTAAAAATATCTTCAATCATCAAAGCAGATCCTAAAACATTATTAGCATGTTTTAGTACAATGGTATTTCCTGCTGTTATCGTAGGTATAGCAAATCGTAAAGCTTGCCAAAAAGGATAATTCCAAGGCATGATTCCAAATATGATTCCCAAAGGATCCTTGCTGATAAAACTTTCTTCTGCATCAGTTTCGATAAGTTCATCTGATAAAAATTGTTCTGCATTTTTTGCATAAAAATCAATCAGCCAAATACACTTATCTATTTCTGCAATGCTTTGCTTAAAAGGTTTTCCCATTTCTAAAGTAATTAGATTGGCACATACCTTTTTATTCTCTTCTAAAATATCAGATAATCGCGCAAGCATCTCTACTTTTTCTTTTAGAGTAACTTTTCTCCAAGAGGTAAAAGTCTCAGCTGACTTTTCTAAGGCATTTTCTATTTGATCATCTGTAAAAAGATCATATGTATTTAAAACTTCTCCTGTAAAAGGGAAATTTGTTTGAATTTTGTTTTTCATTTTATATTCTTTTAAGAGTTCATTACATCGTGAAAATGAAATCTAAACTCATTTACTTCTTGGTATAATGAGCTATTACTTTCTAAGATCGAATCAAAATTAAATGGAGAAGATGTAAAGTATGAACGCATTTACATCAAATCTTGATCCTTTTACTAAAGTTGATATCCGTTAACATCTCCATGATTTGAGTTAATACAATCTTATTTGATTGAAGATCTTTGTAATAAAGAAATATTAACCTTTAAAAAAGATTAAAATGAGTAATTCAAGTAATACCATATTAGGCGTTCTAGCTGGTACAGTAATAGGAACTACCTTAGGAATTTTATTTGCTCCTGATAAAGGATCAAATACAAGACAAAAAATTGCAAAAGAAACAACCGCTGCTAAAGATAGAATCGCAAATGAGGCTATTTCGCTCCAAGATAAAATAAATACGACCTTATCCTCAAAGAAAGAAACATTAGATGATCAATTAGAATTAATTGTTTCTGATGCAAGTCATAAGGCCGAAGATTTAATTACCTCTTTAGAAAAGAAATTAGAAAGATTGAAATCAAAAACTCAAAAATTACAAAAAACATCATAATGAGCGTTTTTGATTCCATTAATAACAGTGCCAGCACTGTTTTAGATACTAGTAAAACGTATGTAGAAGTTTCTGAAAAATACTTCAAACTGAAGATATTTCAGCAACTAACACGAACATTTTCCTATTTAAGCAAGCTTGCCATCATAGGCAGCTTGCTATTTCTAGGATTTATTTTTTTACTGGTTGCTTCTGTACTATGGTTAGGAGAAATTTTAGAAAGCTATAGTCTTTCATGTCTTCTTGTAGCAACATTCCTTTTTATCATGACTGGAATAAGCTACTTACTACGAAAATCAATCGATAAAAAAGTAATCAAGAAAATAGGTAAAGAATTTTTTGACTAAAAATTATGAGAAAAGAATATACTTCATTTAGCGAAATCCAAAAAGACTTGAAAGTTCTCAATCTACAACGACAAATTTGTATTGAGGAAATGAAAGTAACAAAAGATCAATTAAAACAAGATTTACTGCCAAATCAATGGGTTTCTACAATACTTAGTGCTGTTAAAAAGTACGGAATATTATATTTAATCCGTAAGATTTTTAAATAACAGCGTTTAGCTTGCCATAATTTGTTCAACTGGCCTTTCTACACTATTTTTAAAATCATTAGGACTGATATTATACTTCTCTTTAAAAATTTTAGAGAAATAACTTCTACTACTAAAACCAATAGAATACACAACTTCCGAGATATTCATATCCGTAGATCTAATAAGATCTCTAGCTACTTCTAACCGAACGTGACGAATATATTCTGTCACTGTTCTCGTATATAACACTTTAAAACCTTCTTGTAATTTTGCCTGGGACAATCCACTTTCTTCGGATAATTGTTCTAAAGAATAATCCTTCGATACATTATTAATAATTTTCTTAGCGAGCCTGCGAATAATAGTCAACTCTCTTCTTAATAAGGTAGTAGGTAACACCTCTTTTTTCATAGCTCTATCATGCTGCTGTATATGCATTGAAAGAATTTGATATACCATTCCTTCGATTTGCAAAATTCGAATCATCCCTTTTTGCTTTATCTTTCTCAAAGCTGATATTTTATCTGCTAATCTAAGATTATAGGTGCCGAAATAGGCAAAAGCTTTTTCATGATCCTCATCCATAAAAACCTGATATAGTTTCTCGTTTAATTGAGAAACATTATTAAGCTTCTTCTTCAGGTATTTTTTTCTAGCTATTTGTATGACATTAATTTCCAGCTTTTCTTCTTTAGGAAAGTATCCATAGTTGTAACCACCATCTCTACTGGTTATGATAACTGACTGAAATTTCTCGAGCGTATGTATCTCCTTCTGATAACCAAAACGATGACCACAAAATCCAGTGAGGCAATATGCAAAATGAATTGGATTATATTCAGAGGCATCCATAATAAGAACAACCTCTTTATGGAAGATAATATCATATTCTAACAAACTAACTCCCCAATCAAATGTAATGAATCGTATAGAACCGTGGGCATTAAGGTTATTTACGGTAAGTGTAAACTCTCCCCATCGCTCTTCGATGGTACCTCCAATAACTTCTTGAATTTGTTTAACAGTACCTGCAGTATCTTTAGCTGTGACATTAATTTCTAATGCCTGGTTAGAATAACTATACATAATAGGGGTTATTTAGAAAGAACTTTATGGTTTGTTTACATTTTTAACAAAAATAACAAACGATCTTACTTACATTTTAGAGTAAGGTTGTAAATATTTGTTAAATAAAAAAATCTTTTTTTTAGCAAAACGACTAAAGACTCTCGATTGACGAGAGTCTTTAAATTAGTTTTTATATGTCATGATCTCCTAGATGGTATCAAATTCGTCTACAAAAAAGAAGTCTTTGTCTTCATTGTTTACAAAATATAGACCTTCTCCAAAAATGTACTCCACATTTTTTTGATCCACTACCACTTTAAAACCTTTATCAGTTGGCTTTAATTCGAAGCTATCATTAGGATCTTTTTCGTAACGTAAAACAATATACTTGTCATAATCATCCCATTGATCATTATCAACATAAATTAGCTTAGTTACTTGCTCATTCATGCTCTTTCTTTCCTGATTCAACTTACTCTTATCTGTCTTCTTTAGTTTAAGAGGCGTATTACTTGTTCTATACACTGTTACTCTGTATGGAATCGTTTTTCCGTCTTTTTTAAACTCAAACGTTTTGGTTGTTTTTGTTTCTACAGTTTGTGAGTTACTCTGTGCGATCATATTTGTCATAGAAAAACTTATGACAACTATCATCAATGTTTTTAAAATATTCATGTTTTGAGATTTTTAGTTATTATTATTCTATTTTGTTGTGTTAGTTCTTACTTAATAAGACTAGTATCTAAATTATCTGAAGTACTTTTTGACCAAGCATTTAACATCCAACTAAATTTCTCCAGTTCTCTTATATAAGCTCCAATCATATCAATCGTTCCCTCATCACCAGCTTCTTCTGAATGTTTCAATATTACTTTCATTTGTGTAAGAATCTTCACATGATCTTTTAGAAGTTCTTCTATCATTTCTGTATCCTTCATTGAGGAAGAGGATACTTCTTCGATATCTGATAATTTCAAATATTCTTGTAATCTACTCGCAGGATGGTGTTGTAATGTTAAGATACGTTCTGCTATTTCGTCGATTTTCGTTTTCGCGTCATTATACAACTCTTCGAATTTTACGTGCAAATCAAAAAAGTTTTTTCCTAGGATATTCCAATGAAACCCTCTTAATTTTTGATAATATAAATTATAGTCTGCTAATAGAACATTTAATTCTAGTACTACTGGCAACAATTTTTTTTCTTCTATATTCAAATAATTCATAGTCTTATTTTATTATTAATTAGTAATATTTAAGTGAGTATAAGTCTTTCTTATTACTCTCAGTACAAAGATATTGGGTATAAGCACGGTTCTTTTGCTCATATACCATTTATCTTAACTCTATTGTAAGACAAGAAATATTATCGTGATGTAGTAGTTGAGAAGATTTAATTTAAAAATGTAAATAATACCAATTCAATTATAAAATAGATAGACCATCTTAAAATCTTAGTATTTTAATTATAAAGGTCGCAGATCGATATAACTATAATTAATTTCACCTATATGTTTATATTCAGTTTCGCGATCGTGAAGTTCTCCCCAACCAAAATTACGTTCGATGGTGCTCTCTTTGTATTGAGAGCGTAAGTTTTCTGAAAGTAATATATATTCATCTATTGGCACTTTATTTTTTAATAATCTATGTGCAATAATCACATCTTCCCCCATTAGTTTTATATTTTTACCTATAGGAACCGAACTTACCTCACGGCCATAATGTAAAACAATTTTAAGACCAAGCATATCAGGAATGCTTTTACCTTGCTTATCATTTTTGTACTTTTTGTGAAGTATTTTTAGTTGTTCGTAGAATTCTGTGTAAAACAATCGACATTGATAGACAAGCTCAGTAAATGTAGGCAATGGTCCTGTTTTATAAAACAAAATTGCATCTCCTTCAATTTCTGAAACTCTAAGATCTAATTTATTAGCATAAATCACTCTATTTAGTAGCGCAGGTATTACTTTTGAACCTAATTCTATATCAGTTGTACTCATAAATTGTGTAAATCCGCTGATATCCGGAATACAAATTAATGTTGGTTCTGCCTGCATGGAATTGTTCTATTTTATAACAACTCTAAGATACGTTTTAGATCCTTATCATTGCTGATATTATTGTTTAAATCGTTAACTAATGAGATAATTTCATTTTGTATGGCTGCTACATAGCCTGTATAAATCTCTTTACTATCTCTTATAAAAACCAAAGCATTTAAAAGCTCATAAGAAACTGAACTATCTGCTTTTGCATACATACGAATCGGTTGGATCACCACACGCATTAATTCTGAAGCGCTTATTTTATTATGTACAACAGTAATGTCACAGTTAGGTACACAAAAAAAGGTTTTTGGTTTAATTTTTAATGCTTTTTCTACCAATTGTCCTAACTTAGAAATAGCATTAATAGCAGTTCCAGGGTCATTAATTCCTGGAGACAAGGCTTTTACCGCTACTTCTGTTAATTTTATCATCCCACCCACACCACTATCATCTTCGTGACGATTAGATAGAATATATAAACAAATGTGTAAAGATTCTAATTCTTCTTTAGAAATAGGTTCTTTGATAATAAGCACTGGATCTCCTTTCCAGATATGTTGATCTGGATATGGAATAATTTCAATTATATTTTCTTTACTTTTTAGGGAATCTTTTAGTAGTTCAATATCGAAAGATCGGTAATAACCAGTTTTATTACTGTATACAACTTTCCAATATTTATCTGATATATTGTGGCTTTTAACAAGGTTATCCTCTTGTTCTGTTTTTTCTTTTCTTAGTAATTTGGAACTAGATATATAAATTTTATCAATAATGTTATGTATTTGTATAGCTTGTGATATGCTATGAATAAAATATACAAACAACCCGATACAAAATGTTCCCAATACCGCTGCAACCATCACCGAAAAACCAACCAAGTTTGATGATGAGCCATATGCTCCCATGGACATTAACACAATTATTGTATACAAAATTGTTCCAATATAGAAACCTAAAATAATTTGATGTTTTTTGTTGGAGATTAATCCAGGCAGCAGTCTTGGTGAAAAATTAGAAGAAGCTTGGTTAAGAACTACCATTACCATGGTAAAACTAAATACTGTTAGTGACAATATGCCACCAAATAAGGTAGAAAGAATTGTTCTAGCCGTCTCATTATCTTGCACTAAAAGATAGGGAACTTTTTTTTTAAAAGAATTGATGACTTCTAAATTTTCTGCAAATAATAGCGCAATTGCAAGAAACAAAAACCCAGTACTAATCAACACAGGATAAAATGCAATACTATGAAATATAGTACTCTTTATTCTTTTAAAAAACTTTAATGTAGATTTCATAATACCATCTCAATTGTTCTTAACGGTATTCGGGATTATCAAAACTCCATCTATTACCATTATCCCAGTCTTTTCTAGAATTGCCATAAGCCGGAAATCCATTTTCTTTGTTCAAAATATAGGCTAGATTTAATAGATTATAGGTCATAAATGTGGTATTCCTATTTGTAAATTCATTATTCTTTGCATTCGACTCCTCATCTAGATAACTTGGTCCAGGGCCTGCTTCTCCTATCCATCCACAATCCGCCTGTGGTGGAATTGAAAACCCTAAATGTTGCAGAGCATATAAAATTCCCATTGCACAATGCTTAATTCCATCTTCGTTTCCAGTGATAACACATCCTCCTACTTTACCATAATATATATATTGCCCTTTATCATTCATTTCTCCACTCATTCCATATAATCTTTCAATTAATTTAGTTGCAACAGATGATTTTTCTCCTAACCAGATGGGGGTTCCTATAACGACGATATCTGCTTCCATTATTTTTTGATAAATTTCTGGCCAATCGTCCTTTTCTTTTCCTTCTTCCTTCATATCTGGCATCAATCCATAAGCTATTTCATAATCCACCAATCGCAAATACTCTACCGATACATTTTCTGATTTCATAATATCCATAGATACTTTCATAAGACCTTCGGTATGGCTTTGCTTCGAAGAATCTTTTAAGGTGCAATTGATATAGATTGCTTTTAGCGATGAATAGTCCATCGTTTTCTTTTCGCTCATTATATATTCTTTTTTAAATTATAGCCTCATAATTTCTCTAATCATTTTCACCCATTTAGATGCGATCGCCACAATTTTTAACCCAAAACATATTCTGAAAAATTTTAAAAGTGCACTTTTTCAAAACAGTTAATCATAATCGTAAATGCGCACACCTTTAGCGTATACACATTATAATTTTGTAACTATAAAATTGAGCTATCCATAATATAAAATTCAAAAAAACATTTTTAGAGCAAATGTGATATGTAACTTACTAGATAGCTTTTTTAAATTTCTAATCTTTAAACATTTTTATTATGAAAAATTTTATAGGGATATTTATGATTATCCTTTTAATGAGTAGTTGTGATGTACAACAAAAAAAAGAGGCCAAGTTGCCTGAAGTGGATGTAGATGTGGAAACCGAATCAGGACAATTACCAACTTTTGATGTGGATTGGGCTGACGTAAACGTAGGTACCAAAACCAAAACAGTAAAAGTTCCTAAGGTAGTTATTGCGATGGAAGAAGTAGAGGTAGAAGTACCTTATGTAGATGTAGACATGCCAAACTCTGGAGAAAAAGAAGAACTAACATTAACTGTTGAAGCTGAAGTAAGTGATAAAGAACATACTATCGAAATTCAGGAAATCGTAGCTACAAATAATAATTTATATGTTATTTCTGAGCTAAATGAAACTGATCAAAAAATAGGAGACAAAACAATGCGCGTTTCTGATAGAGTAATTTTAAACGCTCCTGATCTAAATGTAAAACATATTATTGCTGGAGAAAAGCCTGATGAAGTGTTTAATGATCAATATAAATATGTAAAAGATATCGCTGAATTTAAATCTACTTTAGACAATACAAAAGTGATTTACACGAGATAGATTATAATTAGGGTTAATCAAAAAATGATCTCTTTTATTAAATAAATAATTAGAGGTCATTTTTTGTTTAAAAAATATGCTCCTACCCTTTTTACCCATAGTTCCAAGATTTATAGTATTCATTTATGCAGGAAGTAATTACAAATACCTCTTCTATACAACAGCTAATAAAGCATCCGGAACAAGTGATTGATAAATTTAATCTCTTGTATGTAAACGACCGTGATTTAGATATTTTCCGTCATAAGGACGGGAATAGGTTTCTATACAAAAGATCTGGCGAGCTTATATCTGAAAAAAATGAACTCCTTAGAATTGAAAACCTTAAAATCCCGCCTAATTGGAAGAATGTACGAATAACTTCTATAAAAAATGGTCATTTACAAGCTACTGGTAGAGATCAAAAGCACAGAAAACAGTACCGTTATCATCCACTTTGGAAAGAAATCCGAAGTCAAACAAAGTTCTACAAAATGTCGGATTTTGGAGAACAACTTCCTAAAATTCGTAAACAAGTAGATAAAGATCTGGAACTAAAAGAATGGCCTCGACAAAAGGTTTTAGCACTCATTATAAGACTCATGGAGGAGACTCATATCCGTATAGGTAATACTCAATATGCTAAACGTAACAAAACATATGGATTATCTACTATGAGATCTCGCCACCTACAGATAGAAAAGGATAAGTTAAAATTTGAATTTACAGGTAAAAAAGGCAAAAAACACTCTATCACCTTGCGAAACAAAAAATTAATCCGATTGGTAAATCGATGTGAAGAAATTCCTGGATGGGAATTATTCAAATTCTATGACCAAAAAGGAATAAAACATACAGTAGACAGCAGCATGGTGAATAATTACTTGCACGATATTTCTGGAAGCATGTTTACAGCAAAGGATTTTAGGACTTGGTCTGCCAACAAATTGTTTTTTGGAGAGCTCCTAGATTTAGGTATTGCTAATAAAGAAAAACAAGTCAAAAAAAATATTCTGAAAGCTTATGATGCGGCTGCAACGGGTTTGGGCAACTCCAGGAATGTATGCAAAAAACACTATGTACATCCAATTTTAGTATCAGCTTATGAAAATGGATCTATCCATCAATATTTCGATAAGATTCATGAATGTACTATTGCTAGAGACCATTTCTCTACCTCTGAATACTATATGCTCTCCTTAATTAGGAATTATACCCCCAACTTCATAAAAACGATTTCAAAACAAAAAAAATAACAATAATGGAAAAAAAATTCATAGACGCCTGGGATAAAATGATTGAAAAATTAGGATCTTGGATGGATACAATTGTAGTTAATCTTCCTAATGTCTTAATAGCTATATTCGTCTTCATATTATCATTGATCGCCTCTAAGTATATAAGTAAATTAATATTACGAGTTCTTAATAAAAGTAACTTAAGACCTTCTATGAAGAATTTGATATCCAAAATCATTTCTATTTTGGTAATCGCAATTGGTCTTTTTTTAATTTTAGGGATACTTAATCTTAGCAAAGCACTTAACACTATTTTAGCTGGTGCTGGAGTAGCTGGTTTGGCAGTAGGTTTAGCATTGCAAGGAGCACTCGCAAATACATATTCTGGGATTGTACTCTCTTACATAAAGAATTTAAAGTTTGGTGATTGGATAGAAACAAATGATTATGAAGGAGAGGTTGTAGATATTGATTTGCGTGCAATAACGATAAAACAAGTAGATAACAACCTGGTTTACATTCCAAACAAATTAGTGGTAGAAAATCCGATTAAAAACTACTCTACAACATCGCAATCCAGAGTTATTTTAGAATGTGGAGTAGGCTATGAATCAGACCTTAGGTTTGTTAAAAAACTTACTATAGATACTATTGTTAATAATTTTGACGCTGTAGAAAACAAAGAAGATGTTTTGTTTTTATGGAGAGAATTTGGTGATAGCTCTATTAATTACGAGTTGCGATTTTGGATTAATTCTACCTCTGCGTTAGAAGTAGCTAAAGCAAAAAGCGAAACTATGATGTTATTAAAAGATGCTTATGACGAAAATGATATTAATATTCCATTCCCAATCCGTACATTAGATTTCCCGAAAGAGTTTACCATTGGTAACGAAAAGGATGTATCTAAAAACCAATAATAGAAACATCACTATATTGAACATATGAAAAACATAAGCCCAAATATTATCAGGCAGATTTTTATCCTCTTGCTAATCCTATTATTAGGAGGGCTAATATTTAGAGAAATATTACCTTATTTATCGGGTATACTTGGAGCAATTACCATATACGTAATACTACGCAAATGGATGGTTCTTCTGGTTAGAAAAGGATGGCATCCAGATCTTGCAGCTGGTGTATTATTAGTAATATCATTTGTTGGAATATTAGTTCCGATTATTGGACTTATTTTAATGTTGAGCAATAAAATCGGAAATGTAACCGAAAACTCAGAAAAGTTTATACGCGCCGTTAAAAAGCAATTAGATACCTGGGAATATCAGATTGGATACGATATTAGTTCTCAAATCGACCCAGATAACGTTTCTTCATGGATTGCCGAAAATCTTCAAAACTTGGCAGGTGGAACTTTTAATGTGTTTATAGCTATCGGAATCATGTATTTCTTATTGTATTATATGCTTACAAACCGCAAGAAATTAAGAGAATCCCTTTTTGAATACATTCCTATCAATGACGGAAATCTAAAAATTATAGGAGACGAAAGTCAAAAGATGGTACGATCTAATGCCATAGGGATTCCATTGGTTGCCATTATCCAAGGATTGGTGGCACTAATTGGCTTTTTTATTTTTGGAATTCCAGATCCTCTTTTTTGGTTTGTGATTGTAACGGTAGGTTCTATGATTCCGTTTATAGGAACGCTAATTGCTATTATTCCGATCTTCATGATAATGCTATCTAACGGAGAAACTTTTCAGGCATGGGGAATTCTAGTATACGGATTAGTAGTAGTTGGGTCTTCTGATAATTTGGTTCGTTTATTTGTATTAAAAAGACTGGATAATGTACACCCAATTATCACTTTAATAGGAGTGATAGTAGGTGTTCCGCTTTTTGGATTTATAGGGTTAATTTTCGGACCTTTATTGATTAGTCTTTTTCTAATTGTTGTTCAAATCTATAAATCCGAATATGGCCAATCAGATCATACCGGTCAAGATCATTTGTAAAAACAACTTAAACTGTTTCTTAACTTTTTACACCATACTTTTGGCTCTTTTTACAAGAGACTGTTGATCATAATATTTTTTAGTATGTTCTTTGATTAGGTTTTGACCATCTATATTATAAAAGATTAATGCAGTGCACATTTCCGTTAATATTTCCAAAATCTCTAATGATATATCTATATTGTTAATACAATTAGTGCATTGTTTTATAAGTTCTTGATCTTGCTCTAGGCATTCTTTTACTGAGCCTTTTTGATCATATTTTTCTATATCCCATCCAACATTTCTATCATTAGAATCCAAAGCATACTTTCGCTTTTCTATTTCAAATATATTTAGCCCTATGTTTTTTCTTTCAAAAACCTCAACTAGTCTGTTTATATAACTATTTCTAATAATATTTTGATGATTTAAAAATCTCAAAAAATCCAAAACCTGTACTTTTTGGGTTGCCTCAAAATATTTTCTCTCCGCAATGAACATTGATTTCAAAACCACTTGTAACTCTTCATTATACTTCATAATGTTTTATTTTTCAATTAGATAAACTTGTGTGTCATTTTTCAAAACATGAGTGCCATCAGCAACTCGAATGTATAAAGCTAGATTTGCTTTCTTTGACGTATTAAGGATACTCTTTTTCACTTCTCGCCCCATGGAATACATATGTATTCCTTCAACAGTACCAGATAAAATTTTACTTCCTTGATTCCATTTAACCGTCATTCCTTTTTCTATCATGGTTTCAAATTTTATATAGAATTACTATTCTACTCTCTCAACTTCTTCTTCACTTTTTAGTACATGATCTCCATCTTCCTGTTTAATATATAAAGCTTTATTTCCTTGTTCACCGTTTCGTGAAACTTCAGTTCCTTTGATGGTTTTGGTAATTTTATCAGTATAGGTTTCTACTACTTTACCTTCAGCCGTTCCATTGCCCCATTTCCATTTAACTATTGTTCCTTTTTGTATCATTTTTTTGGTGACAATTTCCTTTTTTAAAAAATTATAATTTGATTCAAACGGGATTTTTATTAACCCAAAACAATTCTTTGAAACTATTCACACTTTAAAAAAAAGTTAAAAATCATATGAGTTAACTTTTGTTCTATTTGAACCATTCTTTTTCCTAAATCAGAAATAATTTAGTGGCAAGAACCTGATGATATGATATTAGAAGCGCTTTTAATTTTTGTATGTGGATTTGCAACAGGAATAATTTTGGTTGTCCTCAAAGGATTTCTCAAAATTAATATCAGATATATTTTTTCTAAGAGAAAAATTAGAAATATAAGATGATTTATCGGTAATCATCTTAAAACAACATACCGTATAACTTAAAATTTAGTATAAATATGGAAACATATTCTGAAAAGGTAGGAAGTAAATTAAATGATCTATTAGAGAAGACGTATGATGCAGAAAAAGGCTTTAAGAAGGCCGCAGAAAACGTAAAACATTCGTCTCTTAAGAACTATTTCAATCAAAAAGCTCAAGAGCGTTATGAATTCGGTCATGAGCTAAAAAGTGAAATCAAATCCTTTGGGCAAGAAGTAGATAAAGGAGGAAGTATAACAGGAAACTTACACAGAACATGGATGGATGTTAAATCTTTAGTATCTGGTAATAATGAAGAATCTATGTTAGAAGAAGCCATAAGAGGAGAAAAAGCTTCTGTAGAAGAATATGAAGATGTTCTTGCAGAAACTACACTACCGCCAAGTACACAAACTATCTTAGCAAAACAGAAACAAAAAATAGAACTCGGCTTATCTAATATAAAGAGATTGGAAGACCTAAATTAATTCTACGATTCCCTGTTAATTAGTTGTAAAAGTTCCTCTTATAAGTCTTTTATCCCATGAAGGTTTGTAAGGGGGACTTTATTTATTGACATATTAATTAAGGTATTAAAATTTTAAAAAAGGGAATTTTATTATTAGGAGGAGTAATGATTATGATGTTTTTTTTAGTTTATATTCTTTTGGACTACAGAGATATTTTTTTTTAAATATCTTACAAAAATAACTCCTACTTGTGAGCCCAACGGAGTATACAATTTCTGAAATCGATAAATCTGTATTTCTTATAAGTTTTGCGGCTTTTTCTAACCGCACATTGCGTACAAAATCAGATACGGTTCTTTCATAAATAAACTTAAACCCTTCTTGTAATTTTGCAGGAGAAATACCAGATTTAAGACATAATGATTTAATACTATGTTGAATTTCTGGATGATTTCTAATGAATTCCCCTAATGCTGAAATAGAAGTTAATTCGTTTTTTAGTAAACCAGTAGTGTTTGATTCATTTTCGATTTCTGTATAAAACTGCTCTATATGTTTAGCCAGGATAAGATAATATCTCCCCTTTTGAGAAAGTAATTCCGAAAACTCAATACTATGTTCTATACTAAATAACAATTTTAGTTGTTCGGCTATTTTTAAATTATAGTTTCCTAGATGAAAACACTTTGATGTATTCTTTACATTGAATAATAAATCTTGAATTTTCTTATCAAAAAGGTTGTTTTGAAGGTTTGAGTAATCGAAATATTCATTTTTATCAATACAAATTATATTAAACATAAATGAACAATTCTTTTCTATATATATCTTATTAGTTGAAAAGTTATTACTGTGTGCAACTGCAGTATGATATTGTTCTATTTTTAATTGTTCAATAAACTCATCCGATCGGTGATAATAATATCCTTTCAGACAATATAAAAATTGTATAGAATTAGTTGTAATAGAATTTATTGGTAACATCAAATCTTTGAACAATTTGATATCAAAATCGTACGTATACAGACCTTTCTGTAAGTTTGTGTATCTAATATGACCAACCCCTATAGATGAATCAATGACAAGTGTATGAATATTATACTTTGTTTGAACACTTCCATGAAAAAGTTCATTTAGAGTTTTTAACTCTGATGGAATATTTGAAGTATTCATTTTTACACTTTTCATGTATTCATGTACAACATTTATCTTGTTGAATTTTAGAAGTTTAGCATTTTGTGCTATTTGCAAATTTAATCCGCAAATAAACAAATCTTTATCTTTATTGAATTTTTGATTGACTCTATCGCATAAAAAAATAAACGACTACTAATAATTTCTAAAAAGCGTTTAAATGCGTTATTAATTAAATGATACGAGATAACTTTGTTTTGCATATTTGTTTTACTTGCAACAGTAAGAAAAAGAGATGTTTAAAAAAATTGCAAACATAGCAGATAAGGATACAATAGAAACTGAATTTAAAATCAAATACAAGTTTCCAAAACTCTACACGCCATACTCCGTTATTGACGGCGGTAATGAATCAACGGTATCCATTATTACTTCAGAAAATCAAAAAAATATATCCTTTGGTATTTGGGGCCTGTTGCCAAGTAATTATCAAGACGAATGGTCTGATTTTCAGAAAGTTTACAACACTCTTTATCTAGACAGAGATGAACTACATACAAACGTAGTAATAAAGAATTCATTTGGTATAAGACATTGTGTAATAATCATTACAGGCTTTTACATATATCATTTGCGAAATGGAAATCTTTACCCGTATTATGTGTATCAAAAAAATCGAAAACCATTTTTAGTAGCCGGAATTTACAACACACTTGATGATGGATTTATAACTTGTAGCATGTTAACCTCAAAAGCTACTGGAATAGTAAAAACTATCCAAAATCTTCGCAATTCAATGCCTATTATTATAACCAACAAAGACTACAAAGCATGGTTAAATTCAAAATTAACACTTAATGAAACTAACGAACTTTTAGACAATGTAACATCATCTGAATTAACAGCACATCCAATTGCCAAAGAGTTTTTTAAAAATGATATTTCTTTTGAATCTATGCTAGCCCCAGTTTATTACAACGACATTCCTATTCCCTAATATTTTGGATATCAAAATTTTCTCCAATTATTTCTTCTTTAATAGAACCTATATCTATTTTCAGCGTCATGGGAATCACTCCATATTTTGGACCTAAGCCATCGGTTAAGAATTTTCCGACGTATTGGTTTGCAAGGATCAAACTTTCAAAAATAAAAATACCTCCAATGGTTTTGGTTTCATCATTTGTATAGCAGAAAAACGATATCAACCCCTTTGTTTTTTTTAAAATACGTTTCCGTTCGGTAGAGATCTTTTCCAGCTCTTCGATTGGCAACGTAGTTTTAAATTTTAGATTTACTAGTGTTCTTTCCTTTTGTGTTAAGGTCATATTTATTAAGATTTGGACAATATCTATCCTTTAAAATGTAATAATTACTACATTTTAGTAGATAGGGTTTCGCATTTAGAATTTGTATTAGTATTCCAAAAACAGCTCTTTCTATTACTCTTTCCTTACTTTTTTCCTGTACTCCGTTGGTAGAATTCCATAGCGCTCAAAGAAGATTTTAGAAAAATAACTTCTACTTTTTAAGCCTATTTTATAAACGATTTCCGATATAGAATCGTTGGTATTTTTGATATAATCTCTAGAAATTTCTAGCTTTAATTGTCTTATATACTCGTTAACAGATTTTGAGTACAACACCTTAAAACCCAATTGTAGTTTCTTAGGGCTCATTCCCGCTCGTGTAGCCAGTGCACTAACGGATAACGGTTCTGAAATGTTATCCATAATATATCCCGATAAATTATGAATCCTTTTTATATCATATCTGGATAATGATTCTGGAAGCCCCAAATTATTCTCATAATTATAATGCTCTAACATTTGCATAGCCATGATCAAATTTAACTGACCTTCTATAGAAAGGGTTCTAACAATTCCATGATCGTAACTTTCCTGTAATTGCCTGATCTGATCTGCAATTTTTAAATTGTAATTGCCAAAATGCTTATACGGTAAGACATCTTCTTCTTGATTAAATAAAGAAAGTAAACCTTTGCTCAAATAAGTTAGGTTGTTATTTCTTCTCTTTATAAACTTGCCTGGCAACACATAAATGAAGTTTACTTTTACACTAGTATTATTTGGAAAAATATAAGTCTCTTTAGATAACTTTTCACTAGAAATGATAATGTTTTGATAACGTTCGAAAGAATATGATCCTTCTCTAGAGCTATTCTGGTACTCTAAACTACCCTCGGATATAAAAATAAACTCTATAGGGCTTGCATTGCCAACACTAAAGATAATCTTAGTGTCTTCGGTAAAGTTGACATTATAATCTACTAAAGTAATTCCCCAATCAAAGGCGATACTTCTTATAGATCCTTTACCAAATTTATTATCAAACTCTAGAACATACTCTCCCCACTGTTCTACGATATTACCTTCTAAGAATTCATTAAGTTGTTGTAAAATTTCCGCACCATCAATACTTCGTATTTCGATTCTCTGCATTTTTTGACTCAATCTAACTTGTAATTTAGCTTTTGTACAAAGAAATTAGATTTAGCCTAAACAGATTAACAATTTTGAAACTTATACTAACACTATTGGTCAGTTTTGCATAAGGAAAAATAATTATAACAAGGGATTGGAAGCTATATGTACTGAATAAAGTTGTTCTACATTAGTAGTTTATGCGGATTTAGAATCATCTTTATTGCCTCTCACTTTATCTAAGTAATTTTTTGGAGTCACACCGTACTTCTTCTTAAATAATTTAGAAAAATAACTTCTAGAATTAATACCAACCTTATAGGTGATTTCGGTTATATTAAGGTCTGATTCTTCTAATAGATCTTTAGCTTTTTCGATCCTAAAGTTTTTGATAAACTCATTAACCGATGTGTTATATAATTTTTTAAAACCACTCTGAAGTGTATTTTGATTAAGACCAACTCTTTTTGCAAGATTAACAATATTGCCAATACCTTCTATTTCTTCTTCTATAATTGTGACTGCATTTTCAACAGCTTCGATAGTAGCTTGTCTTATTATTTGGCGTTTATCTGGATCTTTTAAATCATCCAAATACTGTTTTAAGAGTAATGTTAATATTTCATATGCTTTCCCCTCTAAATATACCTGTCGCATAAAACCAGAAAGCTCGCATTCTGTAAATTCTGAAATAAGTTTCGAGATGTCTAGACTATAATTATTTTTATTGTAAAATGTGTTGATTCCATTCACATCGCGAAATAGCATTCTGAGATCGTCATGCATATCGGGAAGGAAAGATTCTATCTTTTCCTCAAACAGTTTTCTATTAATTTCTAAACTAAAAATACAAATTGGATTACCCGACGGCACCTTAAAAATATGATTATTCGAAGGGGTACTCGCTACAATAATGTTTTCTAACCTTCGTATTTCTTGAAATTTCTCTTCTTCTTCAAACTTATGAAAGATACTAGATTCTCTATTAAAAATTAATTTTAAAGGGTGTACTACTCCCTTTTGTAAATGAAATTGAAATTCTTTTTTTAATAAATAGTCTGTTTCTACAACTCCAACTCCAAAGTCAAATTCAAAAGATCGAACGTACCCAGATCCCAATTCTTCTGGTATACGTATACAATATTCTCGGTTATTTTGTTCATAGTCCACTCCCAAATCATTGGCCATACCAATGACAATATTTTGAGTCTTTTGATCCTTTACTGAAATCTTTTTTTTCACTTAGATGATTTGTTGTATAATATAAAGATAATCTAATTTAACGAAGTCTTTTAGATTCTATGACCGAAAAGTAAAGGAGTTAAGATCTAAAGTGATACAGTTAAACAATTCCTCTTGATTTGAAGACCTTTACACCAGTTAAGGTTTGAAAATCAAACCACTCTTCACAGAGCAAGTTAAATCATTAAAAACACACATTATGTTACGTTGGACCGTCATTTTTGTCATTTTAGCAATAGTTGCAGGAATATTTGGATTTGGAGGAATCGCTGCAGGAGCAGCTAGTATCGCCAAGATATTATTTTTCCTATTTATTATACTCTTTTTAGTATCCTTAATATTTGGAAAAAGATTTAAAGCCTAACCAATCCAAACCTTAAATAATTATACAATGAAAAAAATATTTATAACCATAACAACAGTGTGCCTGCTACTTATAGGATTCACTAGTTGTAGAGAAAAGAAAACCACTGGAGAAAAAATTGAAGATGCAGTAGAAGAAACCACGGATGCAGTAGATGACGCAGCTGATGAAGTTGGAGATGCTGTGGAAGATGCTACTGATGACAATTAATATTTAAATATTAATTGTAAAGAAAAAAACAGGTGATTCTAGGGGTATGGTAATTGCCTGTTTTTTAAAATAACCAATTCTAAAAACGTACTCATGAACAATATTCCACTAAAAAAAATTGTAAAGTACACTATAAACTTTTTTATAGTGCTATTTTTATTTATGTGTTTTTACTTTATAAAAGTGCTAACATAGCACTATCTTATCGTTGAAAATATTTTAGGTTAGAATATTCATAAATAACCTATTCTAAAAGATCGAATTGTTAATATGATATATATTTTATGTCTTTATGGACTTCTAAATTTTTTAGCGACATTACATATCATATTGTACGGATCAAGACCGACAAAATCCTTAAGTTGGTTACTTATTATTATACTTTTTCCCTTTATCGGGATTATTCTTTATATCATTTTTGGAATCAACAGAAGAAAATTTAAGTTTTTCAAATTAAAGCAAACAGTACGAAGACGTCTTTATAACGAAAGTTTTAATCAAGAACTTATAAAAGAATACCAAAGCCAATTCGATGATAAAATATGCTCCAAACTATCGCAATTGATGCACAAAAGTTCAGGCTTCACTACACTTTCTGGAAATGAAATTAACATACTACAAGATGGACAAACAACATTTGATACCATTTTTACAGCACTAGAAAAAGCGAAAAAATTTATTCATCTACAATATTATATCCTAGAAGAAGGTGAATTAGTAGATAAATTATATAAAGTAATAAAAGAAAAAATACAAGAAAATGTAGAAGTCCGCATCCTCTACGATGCCATTGGCAGCTATTCTCTGAAAAAAAATACTATTTCGAAGTTTAAAAACATAGGTGTAAAGATATTCCCTATAATGCCATTGCATTACGGTAGTTTTTTGTTTACTTTGAACTATAGAAATCATCGAAAAATACTAATCATTGATGGTGAAATTGGTTTTACGGGAGGCGTAAATATTTCTGATAAATACATTAATCCTAAATCTGATTTGGGTATTTGGGATGATACACATTTGTATCTAAACGGACCCGCAGTTGATCATTTGCATCGAGTTTTTATAAAAGACTATTACTTCGCCAGTGATAAGGAATTACTTCTAACAGATTACTATCTTCCAAAAATAAAAAAGGTGGATGATGTTCCTGTCCAGATAGTCTCTAGTGGTCCAGACTCTGATCATCCGTCCATAATGCAGCAGTATATCACAATGATTAACCTAGCCGAAGAGTACATCCATATTTCTAATCCATACTTTATACCTAATAGTGCTATGCTGGAATCTCTGAGAATAGCAGCATTAAGTGGTGTAAAGATTAAATTATTAATTCCTAGAAAATCAGATTCCTGGTTAGCTAAATACAGTGTACTTTCTTTCTTAGAAGAATTGCTTTTCCTTGGGATTGAAGTATATCAACAAAAAGAAGACTTCTTACACAGCAAATTAATTATTATAGATGATAAAATTGCCTCGGTAGGATCCGGAAACTTTGACCACAGAAGTTTTGAACATAATTTTGAAACCAATGTGCTAATTTATGATGAAAACGTTTCTAAGGAACTAACTAAGCATTTTCTTGAAGATTGTGATACGAGCACTCAATTGGACTATGAATCCTTTAAGAACAGGCCTCTAAAAATGAAATTATTAGAAGGTATTGCTAGATTTTTTAATCCACTATTGTAATACAATTTTTAGAGTTTCAATTTTAAACCTCCACGGATATAGAAACTGTTTTGATCGTTTAAGGTTAATACATTTTCTTGATCTTCATCCCTAAGTCTAATATCATTTAAAATTGTAAATCCTCCATACGTATAAAAAACAAGATTTTTGGTAATAAATCGTTCATAACCTAAGCCTGCTAATACAATTGTCATTGATATATTATTAGCAACTTTTTCTTCTGCAGTAATACTATCATTAAAGTTTCTATTATTTTGAATATTGGCAAAAAATCCATCCAAGGTAGCGAAAGCCTGAACAGCATTCTTTTTCTTAAATCGATATTTGATATTAGACTTAGGAACTCCCAAAACAAAAGACCAATTAGGTTTAAATTCTTTGTAATAGTTAATAAAAGGCAGTGGAAATGGTCTTCCTGCTGTGGTAGAATAACGGATTCCTAAAATAAGCCTCCAAGGTTTCGGGATCTCTTTTTTTGTATGGTCTTTTATGAAAAAAACTGATCCGGTAAATAAGATATCATCCTTGTCAATTTCTCCATTTTCAAAATTTGACGCTACAATTCCTCCAAATTGGGCAGCAAATCTCCAATCATTTTTTAATTTAAAAGTATATCCTAAACTTGCTTCAAACGAGCTGAATCGTTCCAAATCTGTTTTATCAAAATTCACTTCATCACGATACCTAAAGTTAAAATTTCTGTATTCAATTCCAGGAATCAGGTAGCTACCCTTATCATTTAATTTGATCGGATACTTTATAAATGTCCTGAATCTTCTAAAAGAATTATCACTATCTCTTTGCGGAAAATAGGTGTATTCTATCCTAGCCAAATCAGAAAGTTGGCCATACATCGTAAATGAACATAAAAAGAAAAGGATATAAAGTCTATGCATAAATTTTTAAAAGTTTAGTATTAAACAATAGTTCTAGAAGCGATACGAGATACGTAGATTTTGTTCTCCAAAGCCTATGCTTGGCATTATCTTTAGGTTTCTATTCTTTTTTTTATGTAATTCTGGAACTAACACTCCTGTTAATGCACCAATTGTGTACCCTAGAATTACATCTGAAAGAAAATGTTTCCCAGATTGAATTCTAAAGTATCCTACTGCGGCAGGAATAATTGCAGCTCCAGCCCATACAAAAGGTTTTGCTTTAGAATCAGGGAAAAAATCACTAAAAACCTTCGCCGCAAAGAACGTTGCTGTTGCTGATGCAGCAGCATGACCACTATAAAAGGATCTCTGAGAGTCTTTTGATAATCGTTCGGACAAAGGAGCTTCTTCAGAATACACTAAAGGTCTAGGCCTATTTACTAAACCTGCAGTTATTGTAAAAAGTGCTCCCGTAGTAGCCATACTTTCTACAAGCATAATTGATAATTGACCGGCATGTCCTCTAGTATCTCCATTTAACAAGAATAAAAATGGAGTAGCAAAAGATGTATAGAAAGGAATATCACTTACTTTATTTATACTTTCAGAATAATTGCCAGCTGCCCATCTATCAAAAGAAGGTATATCATCTCTACTAAGATCATTAAGCTCTTGCTCATTAATCCCTTCCTTATTAACCAATAGCGTAAACCCGTATACGGATCCTGCCACACCTAAGGTTGTCCAAGCTCCATCAACCCATAAGTCGGTTTCATAGGGTGAATCCTTTTGCGAATAACTATTTACTGTACAAAAAACAGTTAATAGAATTAATGTAAATGTTCTAACTATCATATGATTTATTTTTTTGTTTAAAAATTAAATGAAAATCCAAATGAAAACCTCAACCCATCTTCACCTGTAAATAAATTTAGAGTACCCTGAATAGCATCCGTACTATTCAACCAAAATCCACCTCCAAAATCACTATGCCAGGTGTTTGTGATATCTGCACCTTCTAACCATACTCTACCCGTTCCAGTTCCTAGGAATACTCCAATTTGTAACGGAAGAAGACGCGTCTTAAATTGATCGAAACTATACCTGAGGTCTACATTTCCTGCTAGAGCACTCTGACCAGAAAAACGTTGATTTCGATATCCTCTTAGTAGATTTTCTCCACCAATCTGAGCAGATTGATAGAACTCATAGTTTCGTCCAACATTAAAATGTCCTAAAACTGCAGTTTTAAGTACTAGTTTCCTGTTTCTAATAATCGAATTGTAGAACCCTAAATAAGGTTTGATATAACCGTAAGCTCTCTCAGAATCTTCTAAATTTAATTTACCACCTGCCTTCACTTCAAACTTCATTCCCTGAGTAGGATTCACATCTACATCATAACTTTCATATCGATATGTAGTCTCTGCTCCTGCAAACCATAAACGATCAAAAACTCGGCTATTCCCTTCTGTAAAAATGGACTCAGAAATAAATCGGTCAGGAGTCTGTTCGGCCTCAACACCTTCTATAGAAATACGATGATTAAAATAACTTCCGAATCTTCCTCGTTTTACTACACCAATATGGCCTCCATATCGACTTAATCGAACACGATTATAATCGAAATCTAATTCGTCCTGATTATTTTGACTATCATTACCAAATCCAAAAAAGTTGACAGCAAAATTCGGGTTGGAATACAATCCCGAGATTTCTACATTATAATCTCCTAAAAGCCCAGCAAATTCTCCAGTATATTCAATATCGAAACTTTGCGTCGCAAAATAATATCCAAGTCTTATTTGATGCTGACGTGTGAACGGATTTCTAAAAAAACCGTTATAAGTGTATGTATTTGATAATCCTAATCTGACTCCATCATCTGGATTAAATCCAACAGTTGGAACAACTGAATTACTATTGAAAATCCGTTGATCCTTATTGAAATGATTTACTTCATAATTATCGGTAAACCTAAAAGATGCACCGCCTTTTTTCTTAACTGTATTTGGTTTTGTTTTATGATCATATACCGTAATTTTTCTTCCTTTCTTGATATTATATATATCATTATTTTGACCTCCTATTATTCTAATTTTAATAGGGTTTTCTGGTTTTCCTGATACCTCAAAAACATCATCATCATCTAAACCATAAATCCATATTTCCTTCGTATACTCTTTACTGTATATTTTCTCATTAACAATATCTGCTTTTTCACCATCCTTGATTCTGGAAATGGTAATTTTAGTTTTACCCTTAGGGAGCCTTTCTATTTCTATATAATCATCTTTATCCGTTCCTGTAACTATTGCTAATTTTGCCAAGTACTCATAGTAGCGCTCTGCTATATTTACCAAGTTATCTCTACGTCCTTTTAATTTAGTGACGATGTCAGTCGTTGTTTCATTTTGCACTTCAATAGGAAGGTGAGTAAAAGCTTCCTCTATATCTTGATCACTTAAATTGTTCTTTATGTATGTTGCTTGTTGAACCCAATTGTCTTTACTACTATTGTTCAATAGCGACCTATCCATTCTAAGAGCGGATATATTCATCCACTTTTCATCTTTGATATCATCGCCATACACCTGAAATTGGTTTGCAAAGCCAAGTAAGCCACGAAGTGTTCCTAAAAAAGCTCCGTCGAAATTAGAAAACACCTGGTCTCGATCTCTCGGGATCGGTTTAAAAAGTCTATTCCCATTTTCTAGTTTGTATTCTGACCATCTCCATTGATCCTCATGTCTATCCCAATCTCCTATCAACATATCAAATAATCGCGCTCTTATGTAAGCAGATTCATCGAGTTTGTATTTTTCATCTCTACGTAATCTTTCGAAAAGGTCATTTGTACTTTCTATATCATCAGGTTCTCCAAAAGATTTCAAATCTTTATGACCTTCTTCAGGACGTTCTTCTATCATATATAATTCGTCTCCATAACTCTTATTATAGTCTTTTAAAGCTTCCTGTTTGGGTATATAATAAAGCTTTGGATTCGTGTGAAAAACACCTACCGCATCTGCTAATTTTGGAATTGCCAGAAAGGCAAATGGATGTGCAGCCGTGTAGAAATCTTGCAAAATGTCTTCTGAAACCGTGTTTTTTAGAGAATTACCTACGTAGTTATCTTTAAATAAAGTAGACTGTAGAAACAACACGCTACTTTTTCTAAGTGCTCGCATATTATATTCTCTACCTTGCTTATCCACCAATCGTAAAGATCGTGTTTGATGACCTCCACCTCTTCTAACTACTGTAAGACCGCCATAAAGAGTGTCTAATTGAACAACGGGTGTTTCGATTTTAGTCCCATATAATTTTCTATAATGATCTCCCCATATTCCTTTATAAAATTCGGTGCGCCTAGTCCCTTCCAGATTATAAACTGACGCTTTTATTTTATTATTTATAATTGGTTTAAGAGAAGAAGTATCGAACTTTTTATTGGCAGGAAATATTTCTTTGGTATATACTAATTCTGGTTTCCCATCTTTATTCACAAAAAATGACACTTCTGATGAACCATCCGTGTATATATTTAGCTTCGCAAAACCTTGCGCTCCATAGGCAAACAATCCATTGTTTCTAAGCGTTGCATATGAATTTTTAGATCCAGATCCTGATACGATCTGTTTTATACTACCTTCTTCTATATATTGCAAGGAATGTTCATGACCTGATGCAAATATGATATTTCCCGCAGTCGTTGCATTTGCTAAAGTCTCTAATCGATTAACCAGTTGTTTATATTGCTTATTTAAATTATCCTGACTAGAAACACCTCCACTGGTTCTAATCAACAATGATAAAGATGCTAACCCTGGTAAGGGTATTTTCTTTTGTGAAGGAAATAGATGTTTTTCTAAAGCGAAATTACCTCCATGGACTCCGTTTGTGAAAAGAGGATGATGTAGGGCAAACAGAATAGTTTTGTTCTGATTTTTTTTGAATTCACTTTCTATTTCCAAGAACAATGCTTCTCTGGTCTTAATTTCCGGGCAGTTATCATTTATAGTAGGATGTTTGTCCCAATCTTCTAAAAACCATTGCGAATCAAATAATATCAATTGTACATTTTCACTAATCTCAATACTTTCTAAAGCGCATCCTGTCTTTGGTTTAAAAAGTTTATTATCATCTAATTGATCCTCTATATAATCTTCTTCTCGTTTTAATCCTTTAAGCCCTTTGTTGTACCAATCATGATTCCCTGGGATAAAATATACTTTACCACCGAAATCCTTTACCGCTTCAATCTGTGCGTCCAGTCTATGCTCTGCTAACTTTCTTTTCTTGCTTTCTTTATCAGGCATTCCTTCTGGATAAATATTGTCTCCTAAAAAAATTGTGTAATCTCCCTCTTGCGGATGCTCCGCTATGTACTTTTTTAAGGCTGTTAATCCTAAGGTACTTTGATTGGGCTTAGCATATCCTGCATCACCTATTAAATAAAAAGTTTTGTCTACTGTCTTTTCAGCAACTAAAACCCCAGATTCATCGAAAGGCTCTCGATATTTAGGCTCATATGTTGCACAACTGCAAACAATGAAAAGAATAAGACTATAACATGTATTTTTAAAATTCATAAAACGATTTCTATTTTGATATTTTTTCTGAGACAAAGGATTCCCATTCCAAAAATTTCTCTTCAGACATGACTCTTTCCATTTTTACCTGTCCCCCTTTTTTCTTTTGAGTTCCGCTCCATTCTGAGAAAATGGATACAGGAACTGTTGTAACTTTGACTCCTTTGAGAGATTTACTTCTAGCAACTTTATAGTTTTTGTTACTATTTTTTAAAGATTGGTCTAAAGCTTCAGCTAACTCTTGATCATTAATCTCTGTCTCTATACCTAAATACCAACAGTGATAAAATTCGCCATCAATTCTTTTTGCGGATAGAGTAAATTCAGGTATTTCTGTATTAAATTTTTCTTCTAACTCCCGAAGTGCTGTATTCATTTTGTTGACTGATAACTGAGATCCCACGACATTTAAGAAAAACTTAGTTCTTCCTGTGATTCTTATTTCAGCTCTGTCAATATCTGTAAACTCAATAGTATCGCCGATGATATACCTCCATGCTCCAGAAACCGTACTAATGATTAACACATAATCTTGATCTGTTTCCACCTCATTAATTGTGATGGAAGGCGCATTCTGTTTAAGGGATCCATCTGGATTGATATATTCGGGTTTAAACGGGACAAATTCGAAATAAATACCATTATCAGTAATTAACTTCATAGCATCGGTTTCCGGTCTCTCTTGGTAGGCTATAAATCCTTCAGAAGCCAAATAAGTGTCAATAACAGTGATCGGTTGTGCAAGTAATTTATTGAAGCTTTTTTCATAGGGTCCAAAAGCTACTCCTCCAGAGGTATACACCTGTAAATTTGGCCATATTTGGTGTATGTTATTGAGCCTGTAATACCGTATAATTTCCTGCAATAATAACTCCATCCATGAAGGGATTCCACTTAGCGCTCCTATATCCCATTCTTTTGCATGCTTGACAATATGTTTTACCCTTTGGTCCCAGTCATCGATTCTAGCAATTTCTTTTCCTGGTTTATAATACCCTTCGAACCAAAAAGGAATATTACTAGCACTAATTCCACTAATTTCTCCTTCTAAATGACCATCTTTCTGTTTTAAATCTGTGGAACTTCCTAACATCAAGATTTCTTTCTCAAAAAAAGCGGGTGGTAAATCAAAATTTGCAAGTGCTTCTACCTGCTTAATTCCTGCTTTACGAATTGCAGTAATCATATCTTCGGTTACAGGAATTCGCTTACTTTTTTTACCAGTAGTTCCAGAGCTTAATGCGAAATAATCTGGATTTCCCGGCCATGTCACATTCTCTTCTCCTTCTACCACTCTTTTCCAAAAATCATTATGTATTTGATGATAATCACTATAAGGAACTCTTTTCGCAAAATCTTTCTGAACCTCTTCTGATTTAGCTAGAGAATTAAAATCATACTTTTCTCCAAATTCTGTTTTTTCTGCCTTACGTAATAAATCGATGAGTACTTTTTTCTGGGATTCTATGTGATTAGGTTCATTTGATAATGCTCCTTTTAAATCAATGGCTCCTTTAATTAATGATCCTACAATTTCCATAAACTTCTATTTTGTTATTATTGGTTTAGCAACCTGCTCCGCAAAACTCATATCAGCAAAAGCCACAATAAATGCGATAACAGAAAGAATGATTCCGATTGTAAATACTATATAAGTTACCTTCAGTAGTCTGTATTTCTTTTTTAAAACAATCCCTAATAGGTAGAGATCTTTTGTGAGCATTTTATAGACATATTTTTTATCATTAATCACCTCATCTATAGCCTCTTGGTAGCGGTCATATGGCATTTTGAAAAAATTCCCAAAAAACAAAAGGTTCACTTTTCTATTTTTCACTTGTTCTTTTGTGAACTCACCGCCCGTTACTTTAGGTTGTGTTGATCTTATAGAAAGAATAATGGATGCCACACTAAACAAGATTAGTATAAGACTAGGAATCATTAAATGTCGGTTAGAAGGTGCATCTAGCTTAGGAATCAAGTTTGCCAACGCAAGAGAAATAATAATCGCATTTACAGAAAGAAGAATATTTGCTTTTGTATCTGCTATATCACTCAACTTTATATGATTTCTAAGGGTAACTCTATATAGTGTTTGAATGCCTCTTTCAGGGCTTTCATTTTTATACTTTACTTTTAATTTTGCTTTTAGCTTTTCTTTATTTCTTTTTCTAATTCTCTTTTTTTTCTTCTTCAGAATTGATAATAAGTTCTTGTGTTTCTCTGGTTCCCAATGCTCTACTGCATATTTTGTATAATATCGATGCTCTTGTGTAAACAACTTTATATTTTCTTCTCTCCATTCTTCGGTACTATATTCATAAGTGCCTTCTAATTTTAATTCCTGAAGCAATAAATTACTAACCTTATCAAAATATTTCTTGGCTAAATGAGAAGTGTCTGCATCTTTTAAAATCTCTTCACACTCGTTGATAGGTTGTTGATCAATTCTTGTTGCCAGAATGCAGTCAGTAATCAAAGTGATCTTTTCTGAATTTATTTGTTCCTTTTCCAAAAAGTCTCTAGCTAAATCAGCACTTCTTTCTTCGTGATTTTTGGAACCTTTTATATAGCCAGCGTCATGAAACCAAGCAGAAATCAATACAATTTCGTGCAGCTCTTCTTTAATATCAGTATGCTCTAATATTTCTGAAGCAGCTGTAACTACTCTTTTTGTATGCAAATAATTATGATACAAATAACTAGGTGAAAGCTCCTTTTTAAAGAGCTCAAAAATGTATGTTTCTGATTTTTTAAGTATTGATTCCATGTTAGTAAATTCCTTGATGATGCGTAAACGCTATTAGTTTTGCTCAAACTCCTTAGTCAACAACAGAATTTCATCTGGTGATAAATACAATCTTCTTATTCTATCCTTATATTTCTGGGGTAAACTTGCATTATCTAGAATAAATCTTTTGGTCTGTAGGATGTAATGCTGCATATTATGGGTTAAAGCATATACATCAGCTGCTTTTTCAGCCTCTCGTATGTAATTTTGAGACAACAAATATCTAATGCCGTACCACACCAAGTTTATTGAACTTCTCTGTTGATAATCAATTATATGTCCTAGTTCGTGACCAAACCAACCAATCAAAACCTCAGAAGGAATATCTTCGATTTTTAATACCAATTCATCTAGGCTAAATGAATTACTAATTAGTATTACATATTTTCTGTTTTTTTTAGATCGAAAAAATGAACTCAACTTTGGTTGAGCCTTCATAAATGATTTATTAAGAGATGACTGTATTTTAAACTCTATAGCTACTTCTTTTAACTCTGGATAATACGAAAGCGCCTTAAGAATTTCATTCTTTAGATTGCCCGGTACTATCTTGTTATTTTTATGTATTATCTCTTGTGAAAAAATCATTATTGGTATTAATGTCACTACTAGGTGCAGGATATATTTTTTAATTCTTTTTATAACATTCGAATTTGAATAATGGCAAGATATATCAGATTTGATCCAGAGTTTGATGCATATGATAGAAAGGGTAACTCTTTCGCTTAAAGCGCTAATATTTATAGAGATCAGGGCATTATTATTCTTCGGCAAATAATATATTTACTATCAAAGCAAAAAAAATCAGGACAGCCTTCTTCATTTACATAAGGGCTATACCTTCTTGATTCATAAATTTTAAAATTGTGAGTAAAATATTTAAACATATCCAGTCATTTCTTAAAACGTTGATTACAACTTTTAAGAATTGGAATGCAAATGAACCTTTTCAAATGAGTGCTGCAGTAAGCTATTATGCATTATTTTCTTTTCCAGCATTGCTTATCATCATCATTCAAACGACAGGTATTTTTTATGAAAAGCAACAAATTAAAAACAAAATTATTAAAGAGATATCAGAAGTTCTCGGCAGAGACGCTGCAAGCACCATAGAAAGTATGTTACAAAATGCAATTGATATAGAACAAACCTCGTTAGTAATAATTATTGGAATTATTACCTTATTATACGGAGCAACGGGTATGTTTATTGCCTTACAAAAGTCACTAAATACGATATGGAAAGTAAAACCTAAACCAAAAAATGAGCTTCTAAAAATGATTAAAGATCGTATCTTTTCTTTAGGTTTAATTCTCGTAATTGGTTTTCTTCTTCTAACATCTTTAGTACTAACCGCTCTGATTACCGCAACTACTGACTGGATAGGAGAACATTTTCCCAACTTTATTATTTACGTTATCCAGTTTATTAATTTCATTTTATCTTTTATACTAACTACCGTATTATTTGCATTGATATTTAAGGTTTTACCTGATGTTAAGATACAATGGAAAGATGTTTGGTTAGGTGCATTTATAACTACATTGCTATTTAGTATTGGTAAGTATGCATTAGGAATATATTTTGGAACTGTAAACCCACAATCTGCTTTCGGCGCAGCTGGATCTGTAATTTTAATTTTATTATGGGTTTCCTATTCTAGTTTAATACTTTTTTTTGGTGCAGAGTTTACTAAAGTTTTATCATCACGATATGGCGCTGGAATTGAACCCGCTTCTTACGCCGAAAGAATCTCATAGCATATCCGAATAGTCGGAACATAAGAATATCTAAAGTACAATTTGAAGAACATTCAAAATCTGATGATTCTTGTGAGTATTTTAAGAATCTTCTCAAAAAAACTTTTAATTAAAAGAGTTACTTTTAGGTATACAAGACATGCCATATGAATCTTAAAATCTAACGAATGGAAATACAAATCAAAGAACGTGAAAATAAGGGATTTGCTATTGCTCGAGACAACGATAAAAAAGCGGGGCTAATGACCTATTCCGATCCAGGAAGTGATTTCATAATTATCGATCATACAGAGGTAGAACCAGAATACAATGGTAAAGGTGTTGGCAAGCAATTGCTTTATAAAATTGTAGAAATGGCAAGAGAAAAGAATATAAAGATCCTTCCGTTATGCCCCTTTGCTAATGCTATGTTTAAAAAACTCGATGATATCAAGGATGTATTAAAACCCTAACTATGGAAAAAATAAAAGAATATAAGAAAGGAGATTTTACAGTCGTATGGAAACCTAAAAAGTGTATCCATTCAGGCATTTGTGTTAAAACTTTACCTAAGGTTTATAATCCCAAGGATAGACCTTGGATTAAACCAGAAAACGCATCAATAGAAGCACTAAAAGATCAGATTAATGCTTGCCCATCGGGAGCATTAACCTTCAAGTAGTAAATTATTTATTAGACATTTGTCTTCAGCATATAATTACTTGATGATTATACAATAAAAAACAACTTAAAAAAAACTTACCTCAGCTTATGACCGACTCACGATTTCCTGTATTAACTCAAAAACAAATTCATATTTTCAAAGAATATGGAACCTTTCTAGACTTTGAAACCGAAACACCAATATTTAACGTTGGAGATAAGGATTATGATTTTTTCATTGTTATTAAGGGAGAAGTATATATAAAGGATGAAAGCGGAGCAGAAAAGATCATAGTTACTCACGGTATTAATGAATTTACTGGAGATAATAGCATGCTGTCTGATAGAAAAGCTCAATTCAATGGATATGCTTCAAAAGGTTCTACCTTATTACGTGTAAAAGCCAATAAACTTCGTAACGTAATCTCAACTCATAGCGATATTAGCGACATTCTTTTAAGTGCTTTTGTTCAACGACAGGAAACCATGTTACATGAATTCGAAGGAGGGATAAAATTAATTGGTTCGTTATCCTCTAAAGAAACATATGCACTTCGTGATTTTATGGAAAAAAACCATATTTGGTGTACTTTTTTAAATATAGATACTTCTGAAGAAGCACAGCAGTTATTAGAAAGCTTTGGTGTTAAGGAAAATGAATTACCAATACTGTTAAACCCTGCCGGAGAGATTTGCAGAAAACCAAGTATTCCAGAACTTGCTAAGCAAGCAGGTGTTTTAATGGACTTTGGCGATGAGCTTTATGATGTTTTAATCGTTGGAGCAGGCCCATCTGGACTAGCGGCAAGTGTATATGCTGCTTCTGAAGGGTTAAGCGTAGTAACTATAGATAGTAATGCTCCGGGAGGACAAGCTGGAAAAAGTTCAAAAATTGAAAATTATCTAGGATTTCCAACAGGCATCTCAGGAAATGATCTAGCCAATAAGGCTTATATTCAGGCTCAAAAATTTGGATGTAATATTTCTATTCCACATCGAGCTAAGACATTAGAATACAATCAAAATTACTTTACTATTTGTGCTACCAATGGAAAGACGATAAAAGCTAAAGCAGTAATAGCAGCCACAGGAGCACAATACCGACAATTACCTATAGATACTATTGAAAAGTTTGAAGGCAGCGGAGTTTTCTATTCCGCAACAGTGATGAACGCCTCTTCTTGTAAAAATGAAATAGTAGGTGTTGTTGGTGGAGGTAATTCTGCCGGACAAGCCGCTCTTTTTCTAGCTGAACATGCAAAGGAAGTTCATATCATAATTCGCGGTACTAATATTGGAGCGAAAATGAGCGACTATTTAGTACAAAGAATAATTACAGAGCCTAATATCATACTGCATAAGGAAACCAATGTAGTTGACTTATATGGAACACATCATTTAGAATCCGTTACGCTGCAAACTAATGGTAAAAAGGAAACTATATCCATTTCTAATCTTTTTACTTTTATAGGAGCAAAACCTTGCACAGAATGGCTTGGAGAAGTAATTGCAACCGATTCAAAAGGTTTTATTTATACGGGATCAGATGTTACTGAAAACGCTTTGACTAAGTGTGCGATTTTTGAACAAAGAAAACCACAATCCTTGGAAACAAGTGTACCAGGTTTTTTTGCGGTCGGTGATGTTCGAAAGGGTTCCGTAAAAAGAGTTGCTTCAGCTGTTGGAGAAGGTTCTATGGCTATTAGTCAAATACACCGATATCTGGAAGAAAGAAAGGCTATTGATTAGAAATTACTTTCAACATCTTCTTTTTAATATTTAGAACTCATCAATAAATTTTAATTAGAAAATAACAAACAAAACTACAACTTGGAAAATACTAATCGATTTTTTTGTTTTTAAATAGGTTTTCATCTTTTACAGACTCTTTTTTCTCTCTATTCTAAAATTTATTAACTTTATTAAAGAACCAAAACATAGTAAAATGAAGACTTTGAAAAAATTTAGAAAATTAACTCGGCAAGAGTTATCGAAAGTAAATGGAGGTACAGATTATAGTGCAGGACAATGTGAAAATTTTATTCACGTACCACCAACAGCAGCCATGCCAGAACCTGGAAGATATTGTTTGTCCTAATAAACTAGAGAGTTTAAAAAGGAAATCAATTGAATTCTAAAATTTTATAAAAATAATCGGCTCTTAAGAACTTTTTATTTCTTAAGCTATCTACTCTATAACTTTTTCGTTCCTTATTCAAGGATAACCCTGTTACAGTTTCATATTTGGTATTTTCTATATAACTATAAGTATCACCATGGTGCACCATAGTACTTAAAAGTTTATAGGTTCTCTGATCAAAATAATACCACCATATGTTGTCAGGAGAACCATCTTCTTTAAAATAAATTACCTTCACAGTATATACATTTTTATTATCCACAACATCTTCTCCTTCATAAAATAGATACAATCCTTCGTCTAATAATTTAAAAGGCTGCCAAATCACGTAATTCGCTCCAGTTATGGCACTATGGTATTTTTCTTTAAGTTTTAGTTCTTTTTGTTCAACGCCATTAAAATAGATCGAAATGTTATCGTTTTTAAGCAATACGATTTTGCTAATACTATCTTCTATCCATTTCATTTCGGCAGTAAGTTTAGCACCAAATATATTCTTATGAGTTTGAATAGTTTTTTGCTCTACTCTTCCCAGGCTATCATATAAAATAGTTGTTTTTACATAAGAAAGTTCTTTTGCAGACTTCCACTTATTAATACCTCCATGTGCTTCAATTGATTTTAACACAATCTCTTTGGGATCTAATTGTTTTTTGCAACATTGTAAGCTCAATATTGTGATATAAAGAACTGGTATTAGTTTGATGATCTTCTTCATCATTAGGCTTTTATCAGAATATTTAATTAAAATTCAATCACTATTCTACATTACTCTAATATAAGTCATTAATATTACTTTATGTTGCCAGAGAAAAACTTAATTACTAGTTTTGCCAAAAAGTAAGAAAGGAAAAAATTATCTAACATCCCCTCCTCTAGATAATTATAATACTATTTTAAATCAAGATAATGAGATAAGAACAATTCTCAATTATGAACTTTATAGCACATAATTATTACTTGTAAAAATAGTACTGTTTAAAAATTGTATAAAAAGCTTTTATGGTTAAATTCTGTTTACAGAACTAATCAGCTATATCTGGAATAAAATGATAAAAAAATTAATTTCTATCTATCTACTTCTTTTATTGGGGAATCAATTACTATTCTCCCAAGCAGATTATATAAGTTGGGAATTTAGAGGAGGAAGTCTTCTCAATAACCCTGATGGAACATCGACTGGACCAGGACCCGTGCCAGCCGGACTAGATGTAGCAACAATACCTAATACTTCCATTACCAGAGGTCGTCTACGATCTGCTATATTGGGTGACTTGGATAATGACGGTGATTTAGATTTCATTTCTGGTAGTCAAGGAGGAACCGTACATTATTTTGAAAACAATGGTACAATTACAACCCCTAATTGGGTATCAGCATCCATTCCTACTTTAGATACTATTTGGATAGAAAGAACACTTACAGTAAGAAATCAAAACAGACCGCAACTTGCAGATATTGATGACGACGGAGATCTAGACTTGTTTATTGGTACTGATTATGATTATGAACGAGATAGAAATAATGATGTTCTTTTTTACAGAAATATAGGAACTCCAGAAACTCCAGTATTTGAATATATACCCGATGGATTGCCAGGGCTCCATGATCAAGAGATAGCTGAATTTCCCGGTTTAGGTTTTGTTGATCTTGATAATGATTTAGATTTAGATCTTGTGGCACTTGGTAGCGACAAACTAACTTATTTTAAAAATATCGGAACCATAAACAATCCTATCTTCGAACGCCAATCCGAAGCGGATAGTCCATGGGATGACGAAAGTGCGTTTAATAATATGGATGTTCCAATACCTGTATTCGAAGATTTTGATAAAGATGGGGATCTTGATATGTTTTTTATGATTGATACAGGTTTTGTTAGATGGTTAGAAAATACTGGAACACCTACAGCTCCAAACTTTGCCTCCATTCAAAATACTTTCAACGGAGAATTAACTCGTGGTGAAATAGGAAGTTTTCCTACTATAGACTTTGGAGATGTGGATGGAGATGGTTTAAAAGATGCTATTTTAGGTAGTTTCAATGTAGCAAGATTTGCATGGTTTAAACAAATTCCTGTATGTATAGCTCCAAGTACACCAAATATTTCTGCAGCTACTGAAGTATGTGAAGGAGAAACAACTACTATCACTATAACTGGTGACTTAAACATTGCCTCTACCTGGTCTATTTACACTGATTCCTGTGGAGGAAATTTATTGGGCACTACCAAAACAAATACTTCAGCATTTGAAGTAATTCCAACAGCACCCAGTACCACCTATTATATAAGAGCTGAAGATGGCAACATTAGCTGTATCGATGAAACAACAGCTAATTGCTTAACCATTACAATAAACGTGAATCCCCTGGATGATGCTAGTTTTAGCTATGATCAATCCTTGTATTGTAAAGATCAATCTGAGGCAACACCTGCTATTACAGGATTAACAGGCGGAGTATTCGCTAGTACAACTGGATTGAATATTGATCCTGATTCAGGAGTTATTGATATTACAAATAGTGATCCGGGAGATTATGCAGTAACCTATACCACAACTGGAACTTGTCCTAACTCCAGTCAAGTAAATGTAAATATAACTGAACTCGACGATGCTAGCTTTAGCTATGATCAATCCTTGTACTGTAAAGATCAATCCGAAACAACACCTGCTATTACAGGATTAACAGGCGGAGTATTCGCTAGTACAACTGGATTGAATATTGATCCTGATTCAGGAGTTATTGATATCACTAACAGTGATCCGGGTGATTATGTAGTAACCTATACCACAACTGGAACTTGTCCTAACTCCAGTCAAGCAAACGTAAATATAACTGAACTTGATGATGCTAGTTTTAGCTATGATCAATCCTTGTATTGTA